>NZ_BONQ01000154.1 GCF_016862795.1 Dactylosporangium siamense
TGGCAGACGTAGCGCGCCGGCAGGCATGGAGCGCCGGCAGACGTAGACGGTGGTCACTGGGTGGGACGCTTGGCGAGGCGCTCACCCGGTTCGCAGGAACGGGCGCTACGCTTCCCGCGTGACTGGTGAGGCCGACGGGACAGCCGCAGACCCCAGCCGCGATCCGGCCACGGTCGCGCTGCTGGCCGCGCGTGGCGGGGACCGGGCCGCGGCCGCGGTGTTCGTCCGGGCGACGCAGCCGGAGGTGTGGCGGTTCGTCGCCGCGCTGGTCGGCCCGCACCACGCCGACGACGTGACCCAGGACACCTATCTGCGGGCGTTCCGCGCCCTGCCGGAGTTCGCCGGGCGCTCCACCGGGCGGACCTGGGTCCTGGCGATCGCCCGGCGCGCGTGCGCCGACCACGTCCGCGCGGCGGTGCGGGGGCGGCGCCTC
This sequence comes from Dactylosporangium siamense, assembly GCF_016862795.1. Classification (GTDB taxonomy): domain Bacteria; phylum Actinomycetota; class Actinomycetes; order Mycobacteriales; family Micromonosporaceae; genus Dactylosporangium; species Dactylosporangium siamense. The sequence continues at coordinate 434 of NZ_BONQ01000154.1, forward strand.
GAAGCCCGGGTCGCCGCGGAGCCCGAGGAGCTGGCCGGCGCCGACCACGCCGGGCTGCACGCCGCCGCCGACCTGGTCGCGGCGCTGCCGGCGGAGCGGCGGGTCGCGTTCGTGCTCACCCAGGTGCTCGGCCTGTCGTATGCGGAGGCCGCCGAGATCGAGGACGTCCCCGTCGGCACGATCCGCTCCCGGGTCGCCCGTGCCCGCGCCGACCTCGTCGCCGCGATCGCCGCCGCCAGAGCCGGATGACCCGCACGCGGCTGTTCGCCGCGGCGTCGCTGGGAGTGCTGCTCGGCGTGCTCGTGGCGCTCGGCTATGTGACCCCGGCCGCGGCCCACGGCGCCGACGCGCCCGCCGCCGTCGACTACGTCGTGCGCGTCGAGTCCGTGTCGGTGCCCGGCGTGACCGTCCGGGCGGTCGAGGGCGGCGCCCGCCTCGAGCTGCGCAGCACCACCGACCGGACCGTCGTCGTGCTCGGCCTGCAGGGCGAGCCGTTCCTGCGCGTCGACCGGGACGGCGTCGCCGAGAACCGCCGCTCCCCGACCTGGTCCGCCAGCCGATCCCTGACCGGCCGGGCCGCGCGCAGCAGTGCGACCGGCAGCAGCGCGACCGGTGGCGGTGACCCGGCCTGGCGGCGGGTGTCCGCGCAGCGCACCGTCCGCTGGCACGACGAGCGCGCCCGGGAGCTGCCCGCCCGCGCCTGGAGCGTCCCCCTCGAGGTCGACGGCACCACCCCCGGCATCGTCCGCGGCACGATCGTCCGCGCCGCCCCGCCGCGGACCGGCTGGTGGTGGGCGGGCGCCGTGATCGCGGCCGTCGTCATCGGTGTCGTCGGCAGTGTCGCCGGCGGCGCGGCCGCGCCGAGGTCCCGGTGGGCGCTCGCGGCGGTCGCGGCGGTGGCCGGGTCGGTCGTCGTGGCCTGGATCGTCGCCGGCGCGGGGCTGGCCACGTCACCGGCGGAGCACCTCGGCACGCAGTTGCTCGCCAGGCTGTGGCCGCTGCTCACCGGCGTGGGCGTGCTCGCCGCGGCGGTGCTGCAGGCCCTGCGCCGACCGGCCGCGGACATCGTGACCGCCATCGCCGGCGCGTGCCTGGCCGTGATGACCGGGTTCGCCGACGCGGCCGTGTTCAGCAACGGCAGCCTCGCCGGCCCCGGCTGGTCCCGGTGGGCGGTCGCCGCCGCGCTGGGCGGTGGGCTCGGGCTGCTGATCGGCGGCGGCCTCCGCTGGTACCGCACACCGCACAGTGATTCCACACCGCACAGTGATTCCACACCGCACGGCGATAAATAAACAAAAACCAACGAGTTCTTTCACAAAGGCGCGTTTCTGCGCATAATCGGGCATCGATGTTCCCCGCCAGGAGCAAAGGAGTCCGGTCCATGGACCGCAGAACGTTCGTCGCGAGCGGTGTCGCCCTCACCGGCGGCGCGATCGCCTTGTCCACCACCGTTGCCAGCCCCGCGAGCGCCGCGGTGCGGACGGCGAAAACCGTCACGCCGGGGGCCCGGGGCGGTCACTACTGGCCGAATCTCGCCCCGTTGAAGGCCACCGCGTTCCTGAAACTTCCACCCGGCGCGGTCCAGCCGCGCGGCTGGCTTCGCACACAGCTCAACATCGAGGCCGACGGGCTCTGCGGCCGGATGCCGGAGGTGTCGGACTACCTGCAGCTGAACAACTGCGGCTGGGTTGACAAGACCAAGGGTGCCTGGGAGGAGCTGCCCTACTGGCTGCGCGGCTTCGGCGACCTCGGCTACGTCACCGGCAACACCCGGATCCTGACCCTGGCCCGCCAGTGGATCGACGGCATCATCAACAACCAGGGCAGCGACGGCTTCTTCGGCCCGAACGCGCTGCGCACCTCCCTGGAGGGCGGCCCCGACTTCTGGCCGCACATGCCGCTGCTGGACGCGATCCGGTCACACGCGGAGTACAACGAGCGCAACGGCACCCCCGACAACCGGGTCAACCCGTTCATGCGCAAGTACTTCCAGTTCCAGAACGCGCAGCCGGCCGCCGTGTTCAACCGCAGCTGGGCGGCCCTGCGCTGGGGCGACAACATCGACAGCGTGTACTGGCTGTTCAACCGCACCGGCGAGACCTGGCTCCTCGACCTGGTGCGCAAGATCCACGCCGGGTCCGCCGACTACACCAACGGCATCCCCAACTGGCACAACGTGAACCTGGCGCAGGGCTTCCGCGAGCCGGCCCAGTACGGGCTGCTCGACCTCGACCCGAAGTTCCCCGCCGCCACCTACCGCGACTACGACACCGTCATGGGCCTCTACGGCAACTTCCCCGGCGGCGGGTTCGCCGGCGACGAGAACTGCCGCCCCGGCTACGCCGACCCGCGGCAGGGCTTCGAGACCTGCGGGATCGTCGAGTTCATGCACAGCCACCAGATGCTCGCCCGGATGACCGGCGACTCGGTCTGGCTGGACCGCTGCGAGGACCTCGCCTTCAACCTGCTGCCGGCCTCACTGGACCCGGCGCAGCAGGGCATCCACTACGTCACCTGCGCCAACAGCATCGGCCTGACGAACGCGACCCTGACCCAGGGCCAGTTCCAGAACAACTTCCCGATGCTGGCCTACATGCTGGGCATCCACAACTACCGCTGCTGCCCGCACAACTACGGCATGGGCTGGCCGTACTACGCGCAGGAGCTGTGGTTCGCCACCTGGGACAAGGGCCTGTGCGCGGCCATGTACGGCAACTCGCAGGTGACCGCGAAGGTCGGCGCCAACGCCACCACGGTCACCGTCACCGAGGACACCGACTACCCGTTCAGCGACACGATCACGCTGACCATGGGCACCCCGGGCGCGGTGGCGTTCCCCCTGTACCTGCGGATCCCCAAGTGGAGCACCGGCGCGGTCGTGCGGGTCAACGGGACGGTCGTCACAGGCACCGTCGAGGCGGGCTCCTTCGTCATCGTCGACCAGACCTGGAACAACGGCGACAAGGTCACCGTCACCCTGCCGATGCGCACCACGGTGCGGACCTGGGCGAAGAACGGCAACGCGATCAGCGTCGACAACGGGCCGCTGACGTTCTCGCTGTCGATCGCGGAGCGCTGGCAGCGCATCGGCGGCACCGACGCGTGGCCGACCAACGAGGTGTACGCCAACTCGGCGTGGAACTACGGCCTGCTCATCGACCCCGCCAACCCCCAGGCCACGGTGACCCGCAAGCCGGGTGCCCTGGCGGCGAACCCGTTCACCCGCGACGGCGCGCCCGTCTCGCTGAGCGTCACGGCGCGGAAGATCCCCAACTGGCAGGCCGACGCGGAGGGGGTCGTGCGGACCCTGCAGCAGAGCCCGGCCCGCTCCACCCAGCCCAACGAGACCGTGCAACTGCTGCCGATGGGCGCGCAACGGGTCAGGATCACCACGTTCCCGCGGGTCAGTGACGGTGCCGACGCGGTCGACTGGGTGATCCCGGCGACCCCGTCCGCGTCGTACTGCAACCCCGGCGACACCGTCGCTGCCCTCAACGACGGCAAGGTCCCGAGCAGCTCCGCGGACCAGTCGATCCCGCGGCTCACGTTCTGGAACCACCTCGGCACCAGCGAGTGGGCGCAGCTCTCCTACTCCAGCGCGATCACCACCGGCGCGGTGTCGGTGTACTGGTTCGACGACACCGGCACCGGCCAGTGCCGGGTCCCGCAGTCGTGGCAGGTCCAGTACCGCAACGCGAGCGGTGGCTGGGTCAACGTGGCGGGCGCGTCGGCGGCCGGCACGGCGGTCAACACGTTCAACCGGGTCACCTTCACCAGCGTGACCACCACCGCGATCCGGGTCCTGGTGCAGCTCAGGGCCGGCGTGTCCGGCGGCATCCTGGAGCTGCGGGTCGAGGGCAGCACCGCGCCGGTCACCTGGAAGCGGATCCAGAACAAGAACAGCCTCAAGGTCCTCGGCGTCGACGGCATGTCGACCGCGAACAGCGCCAACGTGGTCCAGTTCGACGACAACGGCACCGCCGACCACAACTGGCGCCTCGTCGACGCCGGCGGCGGCTGGTTCAAGATCGTGAACCAGAACAGCGGCAAGATGCTCGCGGTGCAGAACATGTCGACGGCCAACTCGGCCCTGGTCCAGCAGTTCGAGGACAACGGCTCCGCGGACCACCTGTGGCGGCTGATCGACAACGGTGACGGCTGGTCCCGCATCCAGGTCCAGCACAGCCTGAAGGTGCTCGGCGTCTCGGGCATGTCGACGGCCAACTCGGCGCAGGTCGTGCAGTACGACGACAACGGCACCGCCGACCACCTGTGGCGACTGCTCTAGGGAAGGCCGCGCTAGGAGAAACGGTGTCGCGGCAGGAGTCGCGTCGTGGGAAGGGCGGGGGCCGGCAACGGCTCCTGCCCACCCGGCACCACCCCGAACCGCGCCGACCCGGCCTCCCACTCCTCGCGCGCCGCCACGATCTCCTCGTGCGAGCGCGCGACGAAGTTCCACCACATGACCAGCTCCTCGTCGAGCGGTACCCCACCGATCAGGAACAACCGCGCGGATCCTTCCAGACGCAGCGCCGCGCGCCCCTCGGGCAGGTGCAGCAGCGAGCCGGGCGTCACCTCGACCCCGTCGACCCTCGCGGCGCCGTCGGTGACGACCACCGCATGCTCAAAGGCCGGATCGATCGCGATTTCGGCGGGTGTACCGCCGTCGATGCGCAGTTCGGCGCCGACAAGGTCGCTGTGGACGGCGGCCGGCGACGTGACTGCGGCCAGGGAGCCGACGGCGACGGTGATCCGTACCCCCGCCACATCCGCGATCGGCAGGTCCTCCAGATGCTCGAAGCGCGGCTCCTGCCACCGCGCGGCCTCCGGCAGCGCCACCCAGAGTTGGAGCCCGTGCAGCAGCGGCGGCTTGGCGGCGGGGGAGTCCTCCGAGTGCGCGATCCCGCGCCCCGAGGTCATGATGTTGAGCTGGCCGGGGCGGATCAGCTCGTCCGAGCCGAGGCTGTCGCGGTGCCGGATCTCCCCGTCGAACAGCCAGGTGACCGTCTGCAGCCCGATGTGCGGGTGCGGCGGGACCCGCATGCCCGGCCTCCCGGTGACCTCCTCGGGGCCGAAGTGGTCGAGGAAGCACCACGCGCCGACCGTCCGGCGGGTCTTGTTCGGCAGGGTCCGCCGCACCACCGAGTGGCGGCCCAGCGGCACGTCCCGTCCTTCGAGGAGTTCCGGGTTGCTCATCGTCCGATTCTCTCTCGCAGTCCCGCGTGCAACCGGGAACGGGTAATTTGTCCGATGTGATGGCATTGGTGGTGGCGGCGCTCGCGGTGCTCGTCGCCGGTGCCGCCGCGTTCCTCGCGTTCCAGGCGCTCAAGGGCGTCCGGCGCGCCGTCTCCGCAGCCGGTGATCTCCTGGCCGCGTATCAGCTCGCCGAGGCGCGCGCCGACGCCGAGCGGGTGTGCGCGTGGGCGGTCAGCGAGCGCGAGACGTTCGAGAAGATCATCACCCGGGGCGTGGTCGGCGCCGCGGTCCGCAACGCCGGGCAGACCCCCGTCTACGACCTGGAGATCGTGTTCCGGGACCCGCCGGCCGCGTGGACCGCGATCCGACGGGTCCGCATCGTGCCGCCGGCGGAGCAGCCCGAGGTGTACGCCGGCTTCGACGAGGAGAGCACCGACGGGCCCGTCGAGCGGGACCGGATCAACGAGGACGGCACGATCCGGCTCGCCCCGTCCGCGGACATGCACGTCGAGCTGCGCTTCACCGACAGCCGCGGCCGCCGCTGGCAGCGCGACGACCACGGCATCCTCGCCCAGGTCGGCGAGAACGTCGCCCGCGCCCCGGCGCCGGTCGAGCCGGTGTGAGCTACCGGCTCTCCAGGCTCGCCGCCGCGGCGATCGCCGCGCCCCGGGCGCCGGCCATGTCCCGGTCCGGGACCAGGGCGAACGTGGCGACCGCGGCCTGCTCCTCGCGCAGCAGCGTGTATTCGCGGACCTTCGCCAGGAACCACTCACGGAAGTGCGGGGCCGCCTCGACCACGCCGCCGCCGACGAAGTAGCAGTCCGGGTCGGTGAAGTTCGCGGCGATCGTGAACAGCCGGCCGAGCCCCATCGCCTGCTGGTCGAAGATGTGCAGCGCCAGCTCGTCGCCCTGCTCGGCGAACGAGCGGACCTGCTTCGCGGCGGCGCGGATCGTGTCGGCGTGGTGCAGCGGGTGGTCCGGGAACCGGGTCAGCCAGTACGGCAGCAGGTTGCGCACGATGCCGGTCAGCGAGCTGACGCTCTCCACGTCGCCGAGGAACCCGCAGCCGCACGACGGCAGCGGCTGCCCCTCCTCGAGGAGGCCGTGCATCGGGATGTGGACGTGGCCGAGCTCGCCGGCCATCCCGGCGGCGCCCTTGATGACGTTGCCCTGCTCGATGACGCCGCCGCCGAGCCCGGTGCCGACGATCGCCGACACCGACGACCGCTCGTTCGCGTCGGCGCCGAAGTGGACGTGGTGGGCGTAGAGGGCGGCGGCGTTGCCGTCGTTGTTGTAGATGACGGGCAGGCCGAGCCGCTGCTCGAGGGCGCCGCGGAAGTCGAAGCCCCACCAGGCCGGCTGGGAGAAGTTCGTCGAGCCCTTCGAGGAGATGACCCCGTCGGCGGTGGCCGGGCCCGGCGTGTCGAGGCCGACGGCGGCGACCCGCTCCCGGTCGACCTTGGTCACGGCGAGGATGTTGTCGAACGCCCCCGCGAGGGCCTCGACCGCGATCGCCGGCCCTTCGAGGACCCGGCTGGGCACCTCGACGAGGCCGTCGACGAGGAACGCCCCGTCGTGGGAGAGCACCGTGGCGTTGTTGGCGGTGCCGCCGTTGTCGAGGCCGACCACGACCCGGTCCTGCGCGATCCCCATCGGTCCTGCTCCTCGGCGCGAAGTTCGAATGCGAGCGGCGAACACGCTACCGCACGGCGTACCCCGGCGCTCCCCTCGATCGTTAGGAACCTCATGGTGGTGCGGGAGCGGCAGCGGCACCGGACCACCAGGTGGGCGGGGCTCGGGCCGGCGGCGGCGTTGTTCACCGCCACCGTCGCGCAGGGACCCGCCGGCGGGTTCGTCTACGACGCCGCCCGCTACTTCAACGGCTCCCTGGCGCTGTTCACGGACGCCGGCGTGGCCCGCGAGGGCGACCTGGACTTCCGCGGCGCGCTGACCCCGGTCGTCTACGCGCCCGCCGCGCTCGCCGAGCACCTGGTCGGCGGCGCCGGCCGGTACGCCGTCCTGGTGGAGAACGCCGTGCTCGTCGCGGTCATCGGGGCGGTGCTGCTCCCCGGTCTCGGGCCCGGGCTCGCCGGCCGCCGCGGCCCGGCCGCCGGGTGGCTGTGCGCCGTGCCGACCTGGCTGTGCGCCGTGCTGACCTGGCTGGTCGCGGCGAGGTTCGCGCCGTTCCCGCTGATGGACCTGCCGGCCGCCGCCGCCTTCCTGACCGCCGCCCGGCTGGCGCTGGGGGACCGGACCCGGTGGGCGCTCCCGGCGGCCGGCGTCGCCGCGGGTGTCACGCTCAACCTGCGGCCCGCCTACCTGCTGCCACTCGCCGTGCTCGGCGGCCTCCTGGCGGTGACCCGGCGGTGGCCGGCGGCCTGGTTCGCCGCCGGGGTCCTGGCCGGGTCGCTGCCGCAGCTGGCGGTCAACCTGGCCCGCGGCCTGTCACTGAGCCTGACGCCGCCGGGCACCGCGGGGCTCGCCGGGTTCCAGGCCGGGTACGCCTCCTACGTGGTGCGCTACGACACCGTGACCACCGGCGGGCCGCCGCAGCAGTTCTACTGCGACCCGTCCCTGGCCGGGGCGGTCGCCGGGCACCCCGTCCACTCCACCGGCGGGCTCGTCGGGGCCCTCGCCGGCAACCTGCCCGGCTCGGTGCTGTTCCTCCTGGAGAAGGTCGCCGCCGCGCTCGCCTGGTCGTTCTCGACGCCGTACAGCACGGCCGCGACCGCCGAACGCTACGAGCTCGCCGTCCCGGTCGTCCTCATCGTCGCCGCGGGGATCGGCGCGCTGTGCCGCACCCCCGGCGCGCGGGCCCTGGCCGTGCTCGCCGCGGGCGTCTGCGCCTCGCTGATGACGTCGGCCACCGAGACCCGCTTCGCGCTGCCCCTCGTCCTGCTCGGCGTCGCCGGCTGCGCGCTGCTCGCCCCACCGGCGTGGGACACCGGGCGGCGGGTGCCGCTGCGGTTCGCCGCGACGGTCCTGGTCGCCGCGGCCGTGCTGGGCGCCGTCGCCGCGGCCGGCCTCGCGCATCCGCTGCCGCCGGGACCGGCGACCGCCGCCGCGTGCGCCGCGAACGGGTGATCGGGCGCGACCCGTCCGGCACCGGCGCCGTTGGGCGGGGTAGTGAGCACAACACTGGACGCGACACGTGACCCCGCCGCAGGTCCGGCCGAGCCACCGGTGACCCCCGGCCGCGCCCGGCGCGGGCTGCCCGGCCTGCTCAGCCTGCTGCCGCTCGTCACCGGGCTCGCCGGGATCGCGTTCACGCTGCGGTGCTACGGGGTGTCGCTGCCCACGACCCTCGCGTTCGCCGGCTGGCTCGTCGCCGGTGTCGTGCTACCGGGGACGCTGCTGTGGCGCGCGCTGCTGGGCCGCTCCGGCTGGCTCGTCGCCGACGTCGTCGCCGGCGCCGCCGTCGGCTACGTCATGGAGGTCTTCGCCTACGTCGCCGCCCGCGCCGCCGGAGCGCCGCTGCTGGTGCTCGCCTGGCCCGCCGGGATGATCGCCGCGTCCCTGCTCGTGCCCCGCCTGCGAAAGGCCTGGCGGGGCACGGTGGCTCCGGTCCGGACCCCGGCGCTGTGGTCCTGGTCGATGCTGCTCGTCGTCGGCGTGTTCGTCCTGCGCAGCGTCCGGATGTTCCGCTCGCACGGCCTCGACTGGCCCATCACCAACCCGGCCGACGCCGACACCCCGTTCCACCTGGCGCTGATCGCCGAGGCGAAGCAGCACCTGCCGATGCAGGCGCCGTGGGTGTCCGGCGAGCCGCTGGTCTACCACTGGTTCGTCTACCCGGAGATGGCCGCGACCAGCTGGGTCACCGGCATCGACCCGCTGACGCTGCTGGTCCGGCTCACCCCGCTGCCGATGTTCGCCGGCACGCTGCTGCTCGTCGCGGTCCTCGCCCGGCGCCTCACCGGCGGCTGGTGGACCGGGCCCGTCGCGGCGGTCGTGACGCTGTTCGTCCTCGCCCCCGACCCGTACGGCTGGCCGCACACCGACGGCTGGTTCGGTTTCAGCGCATACGAGGACGGCTCCGTGTTCCGGCTGGTCGCCTGGACCAGCCCGACGCAGACGTTCGGCGCGCTGCTGTTCGCCGCCGTCGTCCTGGTGCTGCTCGACCGGTTCGAGCACCGTGGGGGCAAGGGACCCTGGCTGCTGTTCACGCTGCTGCTCGCCGGACTGGCCGGGGCGAAGTCGCCGTACCTGCCGCTGCTGACCGGCGCCCTCGTCCTCGTCGTGCTCGTCCGGCTGGTCGCCCGCCGCGGCCTGCACCGCCCGGCGCTGCTCGCGGCCGCGCTCACCGCCGCGTGCACCGTCGCCGCGCAGTTCGTCCTGTACGACAGCGGCGCCAACCAGGGGCTGGTCGTGCGGCCCCTGGCCACCATGGACGGGTTCGCCACCGTCGCCGCCACCTGGACCGGCTACACCGGCCCCGGCACGCCCGCCGGGCACGCCCGGGTCGCCGCCGGGCTCACCGTCCTGTGCTGGCTGTTCATGTGGGCCGGCGCGCTCACCCTCGGCCGCCGGGCCCTGGACCCGCCGGTGCTGCTGCTCCTCGCGGTGGGCGCCGGCGGGCTCGCCGGGGTGCTGCTGTTCGGCCACCCGGGCGGCTCCCAGTCCTACCTGATCGTGTCGGCGCGGCCGTACCTCGCCCTGGCGTCCGTCGTCGGGCTGGCCGCCGTCGCCGGCCGGATGACCCGGGTGCGGGCCGGGCTCCTCGCCCTGGCCGCGGCCGTCGGCGTCGCCGCGGTGCTGCTCCTGCGCCGGTTCGACACCGTCCAGCCGGTCGGGGAGCGGCTCGGGTGGGAGCTCGCCCGCCCGTACCTCATCCTTGCCGGGCTCGCGTTCACGGTCGGGGTGGCCGGCGTGGTGGCGGGGCTGATCCGCCGGGACCGCCGCGTCCTCGCGATGCTCGTCGCGCTCTGCGCCGGGTTCGGGCTGCCGACCGCCTACGACCAGACGGCCGCCGTCGTCACCGACACCGCCGCCGGCGGCTGGCGCGCCGTGCCCGCCGCGGACCTGGTCGGCCCCGACGGCCGCACCAGCGCCATCGACCGCGACACCTGGGACGCCGGCCGCTGGCTGCGCGCGCACACCGGACCCGGTGACCTCCTCGCCACGAACGCGCACTGCTTCGGCGTCCGGCCCCCGGGCGAACGGTGCGACAACCGGCGGTTCGCGCTCGCCGCCGCCAGCGGCCGCCGGGTCCTCGTCGAAGGCTGGGGCTTCACCAACACCACCTACGAACGCGCCGCCGCGGACGGGGTGCCGCCGTGGTTCGCCGACTTCTGGGACCCCGAGCGGCTCGCCGCCAACGACGCCGCGTTCACCGACCCCGGCCCCGCGACGATCGGCGTGCTGCGCGACCGGTACCACGTCCGCTGGCTCGTCGCCGACGCGACCGCCGGACCCGTCGGCGACCTCGGTGCCTTCGTGGTGCCGCGGTTCACGGCCGGACAGCTCACCGTCTATGAGGTGGCATGAACGATCTCGTTGCGCTGCACGCCCCCATCGCTGACGCCCTTGCGGCGGCGGTGCGGAGGGTCGTGGACAGCGGCTGGTACATCCTCGGCCCGGAGGTCGACGACTTCGAGGCGGCGTTCGCCGCGTACTGCGGTGTCCGGCACGCCGTCGGCGTCGGCAACGGCACCGACGCGATCGAGCTCGCGCTCGCCGCGGTCGGCGCCGGCCGCGGCAGCCGGGTCGCCCTGGCCGCGAACGCGGGCGGCTACGGCACCACCGCCGTGCTCGCCCTCGGCGCCGAACCCGTCTACGTCGACGTCGACGAGGACACCGCCACCCTCGACCCGGCGCTGCTGGACCGGAAGACGTTCGACGCGGTCCTCGTCACGCACCTGTACGGCCGGCTCGCCGACATGGCCGCGCTCCGCACGGTCGCGGACGCGCACGGGGCGAAGCTGGTCGAGGACTGCGCGCAGGCGCACGGCGCAGCTCGCGACGGGCGCGTCGCCGGCGCGTGGGGCGACGCGGCCGCGTTCAGCTTCTACCCGACGAAGAACCTCGGCGCGCTCGGCGACGCCGGTGCCGTCGTCACCGCCGACGCGGGCGTCGCGCAACGGGTCCGGCGGCTGCGGCAGTACGGCTGGGACCGCAAGTATCACCAGGTCGCCGGCCCGGCCCGGAACAGCCGCCTGGATGAGCTGCAGGCCGCCGTGCTGGGCGCGAAACTGCCGCACCTGGACGGGTGGAACGCCCGCCGGGTCGCGGTCGCCGCCCGCTACGCCGCCACGATCGAGCATCCGAAGCTGACCCTGCCGGACGTCGCGGCACCGTCGCACGTCGGGCACCTGTACGTGCTGCGCACCACCGACCGGGACGCGCTGTCGGCGCACCTGCGCGCCCACGGCGTGCCGCACGACGTGCACTACCCGGTGCCCGACCACCGCCAGCCGGTGCACGGCGGCCGGTTCGCCGGTCTCGGCCTGCCGGTCACCGAACGGCTGTGCGCCGAAGTGCTGAGCCTGCCGTGCCACCCGGCACTGGCCCCCGCCGAGGTGGACCGGATCGCCGCCGCCCTCAACAGTTGGGCTGCCTGACGTGTATTCGCTGATCGTTCCGGTGTACCGCAACGAAGGCTCGATCCCCGACCTGCTCGCCGCCGTCGAGGACCTGTACGACGCCCTCGACGACCGCCTGGAAGCGGTGTTCGTCGTCGACGGCAGCCCCGACAGCTCCGCGGACCTGCTGCAGGCGATGCTGCCCCGGCAACGGTTCCCCGCGACGCTGGTGCTGCTGTCGCGCAACTTCGGCTCGTTCGCCGCGATCCGGGTCGGGTTGCAGCACGCGACCGGCAGGTACTTCGCCGTCATGGCCGCCGACCTGCAGGAACCGCCGGAGCTGGCGCTCGAGTTCTTCCGTACCCTGGCCGCCGACGAGCACGACGTCGTCGTCGGGACCCGTGAGGGCCGCGCCGACCCGCTCGGCAGCCGGCTCGCCGCGAGCGCGTTCTGGGGGGTGTACCGGCGGCTCGTGGTGCCGGACATGCCGCCGGGCGGCGTCGACATCTTCGGCTGCAACCGGGCGTTCCGCGACTGCCTCCTGGAGTGCGAGGAGGCCAACACGTCGCTGGTCGCGCTGCTGTTCTGGCTCGGGTTCCGCCGCAAGCAGGTCGCCTACACCCGCCGGGCCCGGGTCCACGGCGGGTCCGGCTGGACGCTGCGCAAGAAGGTCACGTACCTCATGGACAGCGTCTTCGCGTTCACCGACCTGCCGGTGCGGGTGCTGATGACGTTCGGCCTGACGGGGCTGCTCGTGTCGCTGACCCTCGGCGCGGTCGTGCTCTCCGCGCGGCTCGCCGGCCTCTTCGACGTGCCCGGCTACGCCGCCACGATCCTCGTCGTGCTGTTCTTCGGCGGCATCAACGCCCTCGGCCTCGGCGTCGTCGGCTCCTACGCGTGGCGCGGCTACGAGAACACGAAACGCCGCCCCCTGGCCGTGGCGGCGCGCGAGCTGCGGTACACGGGCGGCAACCACACCGCGGGCCACACCGCGGTCCTGCAGGGAAGGCAGCGCTGATGTCGTTCTTCACCCACCCGAACGCCCTGTGCGAGAGCGGCGCCGTCGGGGCGGGGACCCGGATCTGGGCGTTCGCGCACGTGCTGCCCGGCGCCCGCATCGGCGCCGACTGCAACGTCTGCGACGGCGTGTTCGTGGAGAACGACGTCGTCGTCGGTGACCGGGTCACGGTCAAGTGCGGGGTCCAGCTGTGGGACGGCGTGACCCTGGAGGACGACGTGTTCGTCGGGCCCAACGTCACGTTCACCAACGACCGGATGCCGCGCAGCCGCCGGTATCCGGAGGCGTTCGCCCGCACCACGGTCGCGGCCGGCGCGTCGATCGGCGCGAACGCCACGATCCTGCCCGGCGTGACCATCGGCCGGCACGCCATGGTCGGCGCCGGCGCCGTCGTGACCCGGTCCGTGCCGCCGTACGCCATCGTCGTGGGCAACCCGGCCCGGCTCACCGGGTATGTCGACGCCGGGGTGGTGCCGGCCCAGCATGGTCCGCACGAGACGCCGACGGGGGAACGCGTCAACGGCACCAAGGTGCGCGGGGTGACCGTGCACCGGCTCGACTACGTCCGGGACCTGCGCGGCGACCTGTCCGTCGGCGAGTTCGAGCGGGACATCCCGTTTCCCGTGCGGCGCTACTTCATCGTCTTCGACGTGCCGGACGAGAAGGTCCGCGGCCAGCATGCGCACCGCGAATGCCACCAGTTCCTGATCTGCGTCAAGGGCCGCTGCAGCGTGGTCGCCGACGACGGGGTGAGCCGGCAGGAGTTCCTCCTGGACAGCCCGGCGACCGGGCTGTACCTGCCGCCGATGACGTGGGCGACGCAGTACCGGTACTCGCCGGACGCGACGCTGCTGGTCTTCGCGTCGCACTACTACGACGCCGCCGACTACATCCGCGACCACGCCGAGTTCGTGTCAGCTGCCCTGCAGGTGGGCGAGCACCGCTAGGACCCGCCGGTTGTCGTCGTCGGACACCGGCAGGTCGAGCTTGCCGAAGATGCTCGCGATGTGCTTGCCGACGGCGCTGTCGCTGAGGAACAGCTGCTTGCCGATCGCGGCGTTCGAGCGGCCCTCGGCCATCAGCGTCAGCACCTCCCGCTCCCGCGGGGTGAGCGTGCCGGTCGTCGCGCTCGGCCGCGCCACGAGCTTGGCTATGACCGTCGGGTCCATCACCGTGCCACCGGCCGCGACCCGCCGGACCGCGTCGACGAACTGGTCGGCGTTGAACACCCGGTCCTTGAGCAGGTATCCGACGGCGCCGGTGCCGTCGGCCAGGAGCTCCCGCGCGTACAGCTGCTCGACGTGCTGGGAGAGCACGAGGACCGGCAGGCCCGGCACCTCCCGGCGGGCCGCCAGGGCCGCCTGCAGCCCCTCGTCGGTGAAGCTCGGTGGCAGCCGCACGTCGACGACCGCCACGTCCGGGCGGTGTTCGAGCAGCGCCGCGAGCAGCGTCGGGCCGGTGTCCACGGCGGCGACGACGTCGAAGCCGTGGCTGCGCAGCAGCAGCACCATGCCGTCCCTCAGGAGGTAGAGGTCTTCGGCGAGGACAACACGCACGGTAGCTCCAGCGTCGCGACGGTCGGCCCGCCCGGCGGGCTGCTCAGGCTCAGGGTCCCGTCGAAGGTACCCAACCGCCGTTCGATGCCGCGCAGGCCGGTGCCCCGGGACGGGTCGGCGCCGCCGGCCCCGTCGTCGGTGACGGTGACCCGCAGCAGCCCCGCCCGGTGATCGATCCCGACGGTCACCGCGCGGGCGCCGCCGTGCCGGGTCGCGTTGGCGATGAGCTCGCTGACCGCGAAGTAGGCGGCCGACTCGACCGGCGCGGGCGGCCGGCCGTCGAGCCGCCCGGTCACCGTGATGTTGGCGGTGACGTCGTCGAGGTCCAGCGCGAGCGCGCGGATCGCGTCGGCGAGGCCGCGCTCGGACAGCACCGGCGGGTGGATGCCGCGGACCAGGTCCCGCAGCTCCCGCAGGGCCGCCTCGGCGGTCTCCCTCGTCTGCGCGACGAGCTTGCGGGCCGCGGCCGGGTCGGTGTCCATGAGCCGCTCGATCGCGCCGAGGGTCAGGCCGACCGCGATCAGCCGGGCCTGGGCGCCGTCGTGCAGATCCCGTTCGATCCGGCGGACCTCGGCGGCCTGCGCGTCGACGGCGTCCGCGCGGCTGCGGGTGAGCTGCTCGACCCGCAGCCGCAGCGCCGCCTCCCGGGTCGGGCGCAGCAGCAGCGCCGTCCACCGCGCGTGCACCGTGACGAGCCGCCCCGTGACCGCGAGTCCCGCCGCGACCAGCGCGACCCCGAGGACCAGGCCGGCCGTGCGGTTGCCGTCGGCGGCGCCGTACCAGGCGGACCAGTCGGCCCCGAACACCTGCGTCCACACCCAGGGCAGGGCCAGCCCGAACGCGCCGTAGGCCACGGCGGCGACGGGCAGGCCGAGCAGCCCCACCGTGACGAGCGGGTCGACGCACAGCCACGCCAGGTCCCGCCACGACGCGATGTCGTGCCATGTCCACTGCCAGCGGGCGTTGAACGACGCCATCGCCTCGGTCTTGTACAGGTTGTTGCGGACCTGGAGCATCCCGTCCGGGCGGCGCTGCGGCAGCAGCTCCGGTGTGTACGGACGGTCGACCCGCACCCCGCCCCAGCCGGCGAAGTGCCGGCGCAGGTTCGCCAGCCACCGGTAGTGAGAGATGCCGAGGGGGATGACGAAGACGAGCCCGAGGCCGAAACCGAGGGCGAAGCAGGCCATGCTGATCGCGAACAGCACCACCTCGAGCGCGGCGAAGCAGACCAGCAGCGCGGCCCGCGCCCAGGCCAGCAGCGCCCGTTGGGTGCGCGCGCCCCGGCTCGCCTTGCGGGCCGCCCGGGCCGGGTCCATCGGGGCGAGCATCCACGCCGACCAGGTGGCGACCAGCCGGACCGTCCACGGCGCCACGACCAGCCCGACCGGCACGACCGCGAGGACGACGACGGGGAACCAAAGCTGCCACACCAGGTCCCGTTTCGTCGCCGGGTCCTTCATCAGCCAGTCGAGGCGCCGGAAGAACCGCGGGAAGCGCGGCGACTTGTAGAGGGTGGTGTCGTGGCGGTACAGGCCGTCACCGTCCGGCTGCGGCGGCGCGGGCGGCGGCTGGTACGGCGCCGGCACCTCCCGGCCCGTCCACGCCGCGAACATCGCCCGCCACCGGTTGGTCAGCCGCCGCCCGTGCCGCACCGGCGGCGGGATCAGGAAGACCCAGCCGAGCAGCACGCCGGGGAGCAGCAGCACCAGCGATCCGAGGAACTGCGCGAGCACGGCGACGGCGACGCCCAGCAGGACGACGCCGCGGTACACACCTCTGAACCAGGTCATACGTCCAAGTCTCGGGTCGCGCTCCGGCGGGCACATCGGCCCTGGCCGCCGTCTGCGGGGTGGGGCTAGCTCCACCCTGACTATGATCGGCGGGCAAGGGGGTGGCGCGTGGGACCAGTGGCCGAGGCGGTCGTCGATCTCGACGCCGTGGCGCACAATACCCGGCTCCTGTCCGGTCTCGCTGGGCATGGAAAGGGTCAGGGCGCGGCGACCATGGCGGTCGTCAAGGCCGACGCCTTCGGTCACGGCGTGCTGCCGGTCGCGCGCACCGTCCTGGCCAGCGGGGCCACCTGGCTCGGTGTCACCTCGATCACCGAGGCCCGGCAAGTGCGCGACGCCGGGATCGACGCGCCGGTGCTCGCCTGGCTGTATGGCACCGACGACGACTTCGCCTGGGCGGCGCGGCACGGCGTGGACCTGTCCGTGTCCACGCCGGATCACCTCGACGCGATGCCGCCCGGGGTCACCGTCCACCTCAAGGTCGACACCGGGCTGACCCGCAACGGGGTCGCTTGGACCGACTGGCCTTCGCTTGTCGCGCGGGCCGCCGACCTGGAGCGGCGCGGCACGGTGCGGGTCCGCGGGATCTGGTCGCACCTCGCCTCCGCCGACGACCCCGGCAACCCGTCGGTCGCGCTGCAGCTGGAGCGCTTCGAGGAGGCCCTGGCCGTCGCCGCGAAGGCGGGGCTCGAGCCGCAGCTGCGGCACCTGGCCAACTCCGCCGGGATCGTCGACGTGCCCGCCGCCCACTACGACCTGGTCCGGGCCGGGCTCGCGCTCTACGGAGTCGAGCCGATCGACGGCGTCGTCGCCGGGCTGCGCCGGGCGATGACCCTGCGCGCCAGGGCCGTCAACGTCAAACGCGTCCCGCCGGGCACCGGGGTGTCGTACCTCCACCAGTACGTGACGGACCGCGACACGACGGTGGTCCTGGTCCCGGCCGGATACGCCGACGGGGTGCCCCGCCTGCTCAGCAACCGCGGCGCGGTCGCGATCGGCGGGGTGCGCTGCCCGATCGCCGGGCGGGTCGCCATGGACCAGTTCGTCGTCGACGCCGGTGACCTTCCGGTGGCGCTCGGTGACGAGATCGTGCTGTTCGGGCCGGGCGACGGTGCCGAGCCGACCGTGGAAGAGTGGGCGGCCTGGGCGCAGACCAACCCGCATGAGATCTTGACCGGCATCGGCGCCCGGGTGCCGCGAACGTATGTGAGCAGTGGGGAGCTACCGCATGGCTGAACGTCGCATCCGCGTCGCCGTCGTCTTCGGGGGGCGCAGCGGCGAGCACGAGGTCTCGTGCAAGTCGGCGCTGAGCATCGTGCGGTTCCTGGACCGGGCCCGCTACGAGGTCGTGCCGGTGCGCATCACGCCCAGTGGCACCTGGGTCTTCGGCCGCGACGCCGACTCGCCCGAGGCCCTGGACCTGGAGGGCCTGCTGGCCCTCACCAAGGAGACGGACGCCCCCGCCCTCGCGAGCCTGGCCGACGCGATCGGCGCGATGCGCGAGTGCGACGTGGTGTTCCCCGCCATCCACGGCCCCTACGGCGAGGACGGCACGATCCAGTCGGTCCTGGAGATGGTCCGCCTGCCCTACGTCGGCAGCGGCGTGTTCGCCAGCGCCGCCGGCATGGACAAGGAGTTCACCAAGCGGATCCTCGTCGCCGACGGGCTGCCCGTCGCCGACGGCGTGGTCCTGCGCGGCGGCGCCGGCACCGTGTCGCCGCAGGAGCGGGAGCGGCTCGGCCTGCCCGTGTTCGTGAAGCCGTCCCGGGCCGGTTCCAGCCTCGGCGTGTCCAAGGTCGACGACTGGGCCGAGCTCGACGACGCCCTCGCCGAGGCCCGCGCCAGCGACGCGAAGGTCCTCGTCGAGGAGATGGTGCACGGGCGTGAGGTCGACCTCGGCGTCCTGGAGCACCCCGACGGCTCGCTGCAGGTCGGCCCGCCCCTGGAGATCAGCTTCCCGGACAAGCACGAGTTCTTCGACTACGAGGCGAAGTACCTCGACCCCACGACCATCTTCGACATCCCGGCGAAGCTGGAGCCGGCGATCATCGAGCAGCTGCAGGACCTGGCGGTGCGCACGTTCCGCGCCCTGGAGTGCCGGGGACTGCTGCGGGTCGACTTCTTCCTGCGCTTCGGCACCGAGCCGGTCATCAACGAGGTCAACACGTTCCCCGGCTTCACCGCCGTCTCCCAGTACCCGCAGATGTTCCGGGTGGCCGGGCTGGACTACCCGGCCCTCCTCGACGTCCTGATCGCGACCGCCATCGCCCGTGGCGCCGGTGGTCAGGCCCGTGGCGCCGGTGCTCAGGCCCGCACGAACCGGGCCGCGTCGGCGATCACGTAGCCGTCGGTCTGCTCGGTGCGGATCAGCACGCTGCCGGCGCTGCCCGCGGTGAACTGGAACGTGCCCAGCGCCACCCACTGCCCGCCGGACGTGCGCTGGTCGACGCCGAGCGTGCTCAGCCCGCCCGCGTGCACGACGTCGACCGGCACGTTGCTGGCCCGGTTGGCGTGCGCCGTCCACCGCAGCTGCACCGTCCACGCGCCCGCCGCCGGCAGCGCGGGGGTGAACCGCAGCCGGTTGACGCCCTTGGCGGTGTTGTTGTCGTGCTCGTAGTCGCTGCCGTAGTACCCGCCGATCGAGGTGCTCGACAGCCACGTCCCGGCCCGCGTGACCCCGGTCGAGCTGCGGCTGTCAATAATGATTTCCGAATTGCCCGAAATGTCAATTCGCTGGCCGAGGGCGCGCAGCTGGCTCTGCAGCGTCGCGACGTTGACCTGCTGCACCGGCGCGCCGTTGGTCAGCGCGAGCCGCGCCGCGACGGCCGCCGACTGGCCCAGCACCATGAACACCGGCTCCATCCGGATCGACCCGTACGCGATGTGGCTCGCCGACAGGCACACCGGCACGAGCAGGTTGGCGCACTGCGCCTCGACCGGCACGATCGAGCGGTAGCTGACCTGGTACGGCCCGGGCACGCCGATCTGCACGTCGCCCTCGTTCTTCGCCACACCGCCGACAACCAGGCGCTGGCAGTTGTGGGAGTCCATGGTGTAGCTGGCCAGGCCGACGGAGTCGGCGACCGTGGCGGTGCCCCGGCAGTTGTGCTCGGTCATCACGTAGGCCGACACCATCCGTCGCGCCTCCCGCACGTACAGCTGCGGCGGCCAGAAACCCGTCCCGCTGAACTCGTCCGCGGCGAGGCCCCAGGCGGCCGTGGCCGCACGGATGGCGGTGGGCACCCGGGTGTCGTTGCTCAGGAACCACATCAGGCCCTGCTGGTACGTGCGGTGCTCGGCGACGATCGTGTCCCGCGCCGCGAACGACGCGGTCGGGTAGGCGGAGTTCATGCCGATGTCGTCGGTGGAGAACGCGCCGTCGTTGTTGGAGTCCGTCTTGCTGCCGCCGACGCTGACGGCGTTGAAGAACGGCCCGGTGTAGCCGGCCTCGATGTAGCGCAGCAGCAGCGCGTAGCGGCCCGCGTCGTAGCCGTCCGGCCGGGGGAACGGCACCCGGTCCGCCGCCTTGGTCAGGCACATGCGGAAGTTGTACGCCTGGATCCTCCCGTCCGCGGTGCCGTTCGGCGCCAGGGCGGCCGCACTCACGCCCGGCAGCAGGCCGCTGGCCGGGTTCCCGGGCGTCACGTACGGGTCGACCGCCTTCGTGAACTGGTGCTTGTCGCGCAGCTGGACGCCGTTGATGCTCTCGCCGTACTGGGCGTTGCCCTCGCGGCCCACCGTGCTCGCCACCCCGGCCTTCGCGAGGAGGTCGCCCTCGTAGCTGGCGTCGACGTACATCAGCCCGCGGTACACCTGACCGTCCTGGGTGGACAGTTCCACGATCCGGTTGCCGGCCTTGGTGACCGTCGCCAGAGGCCGTCCCACGTGGACGGTCACGCCGGCCTCGGTGAGCAGGTCGGTGAACACGGCCGCCGCGACGTGCGGCTCGAACGTGAACCGGGCCGGTGACGTCGCGGTGACCGGGGTGCCGTTGTACCTGCCGTACACGCGCCGGTAGAACTCGTGCGACAGGCCGCCGATCGCGGCCGTGTTGCCGGTGTCGGTGGCACCGAGCCCGGCGGTCGTCATCCCGCCGACGTGGGTGCCGGCCTCCACCACGACCGCGGTGCCACCGGAGCGGCGGAACTGGATGGCGGCGGCGAGCCCGCCCGGCGTCGCGCCGTAGACGACCAGGTCGGCGGTGATCGCGGCCGCGCTCGCTCTGGTCGCGGGGGACACGATGACGGCGCCGGTGCCGAGGAGGGTTGCCTGGATCACATTGCGGCGGGTGTACGGCATGCTGCTGGGCTCCCTTGCCTGCTGGGCGGGGTCGCCGTACCCCTGAGATTGAGGGGAGTCTAAACGTTAGGCTGGCGGGCGTGAAGCTGTTGCACTCCGGCAAGGTCCGCGACGTCTACCTCGACGGCGACGACCTGATCCTGGTCGCGTCCGACCGGATCTCGATCTACGACGTGGTGCTGCCCACCCCGATCCCGGACAAGGGCGAGGTGCTCACCCGGCTGTCGCTGTGGTGGTTCGAGCAGCTCACCGACATCGTGCCCAACCACGTGCTGTCCGCGACCGACGTGCCCGCCGAGTTCGCCGGCCGGGCCATCCGCTGCCGCCGGCTCGACGTGGTCCAGGTGGAGTGCATCGCCCGCGGCTACCTCACCGGGCTGGGCCTGAAGGAGTACCAGCGCGACGGCGCCGTCAGCGGCGTCACCCTCCCGCCCGGCCTGGTCGAGTCCGACCGCCTGGACGAGCCGATCTTCACCCCGACGACGAAGGAGGCCGTCGGCGTGCACGACGAGTTCATCACCTTCGCCGACGTGCAGGAGCAGGTCGGCAAGGACCTCGCCGAGGAGCTGCGGGACCTGACGCTGCGGATCTACGCGCGCGGCCGGGACGTCGCCGCGGAGCGCGGCATCATCGTCGCGGACACGAAGCTCGAGTTCGGCCGCACCGCCGACGGCACCCTGATCCTCGCCGACGAGGTGCTCACCCCGGACTCGTCCCGGTTCTGGCCTCTGGACCAGTGGACGCCGGGCCGCGTGCAGTACTCCTTCGACAAGCAGTCCGTGCGGGACTGGTCGCAGGCCGCCGGCTGGGACAAGACCGCGCCCGGGCCCGAGGTGCCGCCGGACGTCGTCGAGCGAACCCGCGCCCGCTACGTCGAGGTGTACGAGCGACTGACGGGCACCGCGTTCTGACGGGATGCACCTCGTTCTGACGGGGTGCTGAGGTGCCGGCCGACCGTTCTCACGCCACGGTACCCCAGCGGACCAAGTCGATCTCCAGGCTCGTCACGCTCGGTGATAGTGCCTGCATGCCTGGTCTACGGGTTCTCGTCGTTGCGGGTCTGCTCCGCCAGGAACCGCTCCAGCTCGGCGCCGATCTCGTCGGCCGTCGGCAGCGGCGACGGCGAGTCGGCGAGGAGGTTGTTGCCGGCCCGGCCGCGGGTGTAGGCGTCGTACTGCTCCTCGAGGGCCCGCACCAGCGACGCCGCCTCGTCGGCCTGGGCGATCTGCACGTCGATCTCGGCCCGCACCGACTCCGCGGCGGCGTGCAGCTCCTCCGTCGGCAGCCGCAGCCCGGTCGCCTCCGACACGCAGCCCAGGAGCTTCTCCGCCGCCGACGGGAACTCCGCCTGGGCCACGTAGTGCGGCACGTGCACGGCGAAGCCGAACGCGTCGCGGTCCTGCTGGCCGATCCGGTACTCGAGCAGGTTGCCCACGCTGCCGGGCACCTGGACCCGCTGCAGCCACGGCTCGAACCCGGCGATCAGGTCGCGGCTCGTGCCGTGCGCGGTCACCCCGGTCGGGCGGGTGTGCGGCACCGCCATCGGGATCGCGGTCAGCCCCACCGTCGCCCGCACGTCGAAGCGCTCGATCAGCTCGATCACCGCCGCCGTGAACCGCTCCCACTGCAGGTCCGGCTCCGGCCCGTCCAGCAGCAGGAACTCGGTGCCGGTCGCGTCGCGCAGCACCCGCAGCAGCAGCTGCGGCTGCTCGTAGTGCTCCCAGTGGTCCTCGACGAACAGCATCGCCGGGCGCCGGCTGCGGTAGTCGTAGAGCTGGTCGAGGTCGAACGTCGCGAGGGTGCGCGGCGAGCCGACCGTCAGCAGGTGCTCACGCGCGAGGCGGCTGGCGTTGCCGGCGTCGACGAAGCCCGTCAGCGCATGCACGAGCACCGGCCGGTCGACGGCCGGCAGGTCCTCGGTGAGCGTGTAGAGCTCGCTGGGGTTGAGCACCGGAACGGAGCCTCCTCATGTCCTGGGTTGCTTCTTTGTGGCTGCAACCCGGCGTGCGCCACGATCATTCCATCCCGGCGGACCAGGGATTCGTGAGGATCGCGTAGACCAGCTCGTCGACCGCCGTGGCCAGGGACGTGAACGACACGCCAGCGCCCGTGTAGGGGTCGCAGACCTGCAGCATCATCTCGTGCACCCCTCCCACCAGCGCGATCGCCAGCAGCTGTGACAGCTTCGGGATGGCCGGGTCTGCGGCGCGGGCCGCGTCCACCACTTCTACCAGCGTATCGGCGAACCGCCGCTGCATCTGCTGGCGCAGCCGGTAGGCCTTCGGGCCGGCCGCCTGGATCTCCACCAGCAGCGTGCGGGTCACCGCGGGCATGCCCTCCAGCGCGTTGAGATAGGCGGTCACCCCGTCGTTGATCATGCTCTTCCAGGTGCCGCCGCCGGTCGCGGCGCTCTTCACGACGCCGAGCAGGTAGCCGCATCCCTGCTCGTACAGGGCCATGAGGCAGGTTTCCTTGTCGGCGAAGTGCTCGTAGAACGTGCGCTTCGACACCCGCGCGTGCATGACCACGTCGGCGATGGTGGTCGCCGCGTAGCCCTTGTCGGCGATCGCCGCGGCCAGCCCACCGGTCAGCGCCTCGCGGACCTCCGCGCCGGTCCGGGTGTTCGTCATGCGGTGCTCGTCATGCGCATTCCTTGGCCTTTCGCCAGAATGTACGTGGGTGTTAGTTTGCCTGGTACTGAACGGTACCGCCGACGGGAGGCCCTGACGTGCAGCAGCACTTGTCCGGCAAGGTGGTGCTCATCACCGGAGCCGCGCGGGGTATCGGGGAACACACCGCCCGGCTCGCCGCGGCCCGCGGCGCCAAGGTCGTCCTCGTCGGCCTCGAGCCCGAACGTCTCACTGCCCTCGCCGCGGAACTGGACGCGGTGTCGTTCGCGTGTGACGTCACCGACCAGGCCGGTCTCGCGGCCGCGGTCGAGGGGGCCGTGGCCGCGCACGGCCGCATCGACGCCGTCGTCGCCAACGCGGGCGTCGCCAGCCGCGGCACCGTGGCCACCGGTGACGTCGAGGCCCTCGTGCGCACCGTCGAGGTCAACCTCATCGGCGTCATGCGCACCGCCGCCGCCGTCATGCCGCACCTCATCGCGGCGCGTGGCTACCTGCTCATCGTCGCCTCGGCGGCGTCCTTCGCCGCGCTGCCCGGGATGGCGCCCTACTGCGCCTCGAAGGCCGGCGTCGAACACTTCGGCAACGCCCTGCGGCTCGAGGTCGCCCACCACGGCGTCCGCGTCGGCACCGCGCACCCGTCGTGGATCGACACCGATCTCGTCCGCGACGCCCAGGACGACATGCCCACCTTCCGCGAGACGCTGCGCAAGCTGCCGCCCCCGCTGGGCTCGACCACCTCCGTGGAGCGCTGCGCCGAGGCGTTCGTCGCAGCCGTCGAACGCCGCCGCCGCAAGGTCTTCGTCCCGCGCAGCGTCGCCGCCGTCTACTGGCTGCGCACCTTCGTCAACAGCCGCCTCTCCGAGCGGATGATCGAACGGCAGGCCCGAACCAGCGTCCCGGCCATGGAGGAGCAGGTCCGCTCGCTGCGCCGCGGCTTCGGCGCGCACACCGCGACCGGTCTGCCCGCCACCGCCGAACCGCCGGGGCCGGGCTTCATCGCTGACCGTTACACGCGCTGAGGGTTGCGCGTCATCCGCCGCGGCTTCGGGGCGCGCACCGCGACCGGTCTGCTCGCCACCGCCGAACCGCCGGGGCCGGGCATCATCGCTGACCGTTACACGCGCTGACGGTTACACGCGCTGACCGCTACCCGGGCGGACTGCTACCCGCGCGTCATCCGCTGCGGCTCTCGTGCACCAGGATCGCGACCTGGACGCGGTTGGTGCAGTCCAGCTTGCCGAGGATCCGTGACACGTAGGTCTTCACGGTCGCCACGCTCATCAGCAGCGCCGCGCTGATCTCCGCGTTGGACCGGCCCTCGGCGACCGCGTCGGCGACCTTGCGCTCCGCCGGGGTGAGCGCCTCCAGGGCCCGCACGGCGCTGTCCGCGGCGGCCCGGCGGTCGGCGGTGTCGTCGCGGACCACGTGCTCGACGAGGCGCCGCACCACGGACGGCGACAGCATCTGCTCGCCGGCCGCGACCCGCCGGACCGCGTCGAGGATCGACAGCGGCGGGGTGTCCTTCAGCAGGAAGCCGTGCGCTCCGAGGCGCAACGCCCGCAGCACGTGCTCGTCGGTGTCGAACGTGGTGAGCATCACCACCGCCGCCGGCACCCCCTCGGCCCGCAGCGCCTCGAGGGCGGCGAGGCCATCCATCCGCGGCATCCGGATGTCCATCAGCACCACGTCGGGCCGGTTGGCGCGCACGACCCGGACGGCCGCCACGCCGTCGCCGGCCTCGCCGACGAGCTCCAGGTCGGGGTTGCCGCCGAGGACCATGGCGAGGCCCGCCCGGACCAGCGCGTCGTCGTCGACGACGACGACCCGGATCATGCCCGCCACGGCAGCCACGCCTCGAGGTGGAACCCGACCTCGCCGGGCTGCTGCGCCGTGCTGCCCGGCTGCGCTGTGTGGCCCGGCTGCGCTGTGTGGCCCGGCTGCGCCGTGTGGCCCGGATGCGCCGTGTGGCCCGGCTGCGCTGTGTGGCCCGGTTGCGCCGTGCTGCCCGGCTGCGCTGTGTGGCCCGGCTGCGCCGTGCTGCCCGGCTGTGCTGTGTGGTCCGGCTGTGGTGTGCGGCGCGGCCCGTGCCGCAGCCGGCCGCCGGCCAGGGTGACCCGCTCCGCGAGGCCGACCAGGCCGGACCGGGAGCCGGGCAGCGCGGGGCGCACCGGCTCGGCCGGCAGCGGGTTGCGCAGCCACACGTGCAGCTCGCCGCCGTCGGTCCGGTCGAGGCGGACGGCGACCTCGGCGCCCGGGGCGTGCTTGCGGGCGTTGGTCAGGCCCTCCTGCACCAGCCGGAACGCGGTCCGGTTGACCGCGGCCGGCAGCGTCTCCGGCCCGGCGGCGCCGCCCCGGCCGTCGAGCCGGCCGGCGATCCGGTTGTCGAGGTGGACCGGGGTGCCGGCGAGGCGGACCTCCTCGATCAGCTCGTCGAGGTCGGCGAGGTCCTGCCGGGGGCGCAGCCCGTCGTCGTCGCTGGTGCGCAGGACGCCGAGGATCTCCCGCAGCTCCTCCATCGCCTGGTGCGCGCTGGCCCGGATGGTGCCCCCGGCCGCCGCGACCTGCTCACCGGAGAGGTCCCGGCGGATCTCCAGGGCGCCGGCGTGCAGGCTGATGAGGGAGATCCGGTGCGCGAGGACGTCGTGCATCTCGCGGGCGATCCGCTCCCGTTCCAGCCCGCGCAGCAGATCGGCGTGCTGCTCGGCCTCCGCCTCGGCGCGCACGGCCCGCTCCCGCAGCGACACGATCAGCTCCCGCCGGGTGCGCACCGTCACCCCCCACGTGACCACGAGCGCGAGGATCATCACGGCCGCCGTGTTGATGCCGACGAAGTGCAGGTCGGGGTCCGGATACAGCACCGTCAGCGGGATCGGCACGACGAAATGCGCGGCGGCGACGGCGAGCGCCACCCGCAGCGGCCGGTGCACCGCCACCGTGAACACCGCGATCGTCGTGGCCGCGCCGACGAAGTCGGTCAGCGCCGCCGGGATCAGCAGCAGCAGCGCTACCTGCACCGGCCACCGCCGCCGCCACCACATCAGCACCAGCGTCGGCACCGACACGGCCGTCGACAGCAGCAGCCGCTCGTCGCTGATGGTCCCGTTGTCCAGGGCCAGCGATGCGATGACCACCATCGTGAGCGCGGAGAGCACGAACACGCTGACGTCGACGACGATGTTGCGCGCCCTGCTGCCGGAGGTCCTGCCGCCGCCGGCGCTCATGACCGCACCAGGGGACGCCAGTGCTGCGTGGTGCCGTCGTCGCGGACCGTGTAGCCCAGTTTCTGCACCTCGTCGCGCAGCTCCGTGGCGTCGGTGGCGCTCTTGTTCTTCAACGCGACCGCCCGCGCGGCGAGGACCGCGTTGACGGCGCCCGGCAGGTCCGGCAGGTCCGGGACCCAGCGGCGGAACAGCTTCGCATACGGGTCGTGCTCCAGCCACGGGTAGCCGTGCGCCCGGAACGCCGCCGCCACGCGTGGACCGCCGGCCCCTTCCAGCCGCTCCCGCACCACCTGCTTCGACTCCCCGTCGAGCACGACCAGGTGCCGCCCGTCGACGAACACCGCCGAGACCTCGCCCCGCGGCACGCTGCGGTCGGTGTCACCGAGCCGCAGCCGCAGCCCGCTGTCGGCGACGGTCACCCGCAGCGTCTCGTGGATCGCGACGAACGCGAAGACCAGGGCGAGCAGCAGGCCCGCGCCGACCAGCGCGACCCGGCCGAACCCGGCGCCGAGCGCGTCGACGAGCCGCAGCGGCCCGCCGAACGGCACCCACGGCAGGCTCAGCAGCCACCGCGCCAGCACCGGCAGCACCCACCCGACGGCGAGCCCCACCAGGGGGAAGCCGACCCAGATCAGCCACCGGTCGCCGCGCGAGAGCCCCAGCTCGTGTTCCGCCATACGACTCACGGTAGGCAGCCCCGCCGCCCCCGGACAGTCTCCGAAAGTCGACGCGTCCATCGCCATCAGCCGTGGCTGTGGCTGCTGGGGGTGCTGTCGCCGCTCGGGGTGATGTGCACCGACTCGACCCACGACGGCGGCAGCGGCGGGTTGGCCCCGATCAGCCCGGCGATGAGCCGGCAGGCGGTTGGCTCGTCGGGCCACGGGGTGCCGCCGTCGGTGAGGACGACCACGATCTGCGGCCGGTCCGGCGAGCGCAGCGCCGCGGCGATCCCGACCCGCATGTCGGTGCCGCCGCCACCGCCGAGCTCCACCTGCTCCGCCTTCACCACCCGGGTCACGGCGTGCACGTCGGCGTCGCAGGCCACGACGGTCACCCGGTTGCCCCGGATGCCGACGGTCCGCAGCACGCCGGTCACCTCGCCCAGCGCGGCGGCCAGGTCGTCGGCGCCCATCGAGCCGGACGTGTCGACGACGATCGCGACCCGCGGCAGCGGCCGCCGCAGGCTCGGCAGCACCACCCCGCGCATCGCCCCGGTCCGCCGTCCGGGCCGCGCATACGTGTAGTCGACCGCGCCGCTGGCCCACGCGACCGCCTGACGCAGCGCACCGGTCAGCAGCCGCCGCCAGTCCACGACGGGCTCGGCGATCTCGTCGGCCCAGCGCTGCCAGCCGCCGGGCACGGTGCCGCGGGACCGCACGTGGGCGCGGATCGCGTCGGCGGTCTGCCGGCGGATCGCGACCGCTTCCACGTCGCGGACGCCGGGCCCGGCCCCGTCGCCGACCTCGCCGTCGACCGGGGTGCCGTGCGCGCCCGACCCGCACTGCACCAGGTGCTCGTGGGTGTGCGGCACGCCGGCCAGATACTCCTCGAACAGCCGCCCCTCGGGCAGCCCGAACGTCTTGGGCTCCACCCGCGACGCCGGCAACGTGAGCCGGTCCGCGATCAGGTCGTCGTTGATCTCGCAGTCCTGGGCGAGGTTGACCCGCAGGTGGTCGGCGCGGTCCGCGGCGGGCAGCCGGTCCGCTCGCCCGTGGTGGTCACGCAGCAGGTGCGCCACCTCGTGCACCCACACCCCGGCGAGCTCCTCGACGCTGTGCCCGTCGACGAACTCGGGCGACACATACAGCCGCCACCGCCGGTCGACCCCCATCGTCGCCAGGTGCCGGCTCGGCACCACCGACAGCGCATACAGCGCCGTGGCCAGATACGGCCGCAGCATCGCCGCCTTGTAGCGCGCCGCGAGCAGCTTCGTGCGGTCCAGCGCCCGCGCCGCGGGCACTTCAGGCACGGCGGCCTCGGGCGCGGCGACCTCAGGCGTGGCGACCTCGGGCACGGCGGTCATCGCAGCGCGCCGGACAGGCTCAGGATGTCGATGAACGCGTCGATGGTCGCCGGCACCGGCCAGGTCTTCTCACGCATCGCGGCCAGGTCGGCGGCGGCGCGGGCGGCCACGTCGGGCACCCCCGCGTCGACGGCCTTGCTCAGCACCGTCCAGCCCGCCTCCCACCGCTCGCGGGTCGTGTTGCTCTGCACGGCCGACACGACCGCGGTCAGGAACGCCAGCTGCCGGTCGCCGCGGGTCGGCAGCTGGAACGCGTCGGGGTTGGCCAGGACCCGGTTCGGGTCCGGCAGGTCGAGCTCGTCGAGGTAGTTGACCAGCTCCAGGCCGGCCCCGTCGCCGATCGCGCCGATCAGCGCCGTGGACAGCGCGGCCCGCGACGCGTCGCTGGCCATGCCGAACGTCAGCAGCCGCAGCGCCATCTCCCAGGTGCGCGGCGACGGCCACGCCCCGCCGCGGGCCTCGGCGTCGGCGGGCAGGTGGTGGGTGAGGCCCGGCCGGGCGGTGAGGAACCCGGACAGCGTGCCCCGCGCCCGGGCGAGCGCCGACGCCGCCCGCTTCGGGTCGACGCTCGGGATGTCGGCGGTCGGCCAGGTGCCGGCCAGGCCCCGGGCGACGACCGCGGGGTCGTGGGTCCAGTGCAGGTGGACGAACCGGTTCGCGAGGGGCGGGCTCAGGTGCCAGCCGTCGGCGGCGCTCGCCGGCGGGTTGGCGGCGGCGACGACCCGCACGGCTGGCGGCAGCTCGAGGCTGCCGACGCGCCGCTCCAGGACGACCCGCAGCAGCGCCGCCTGCACCGCCGGCGGCGCCGAGGACAGCTCGTCGAAGAAGATCAGGCCGTAGCCGCGCTTCGCGAGCCGCACCGCCCAGTCCGGCGGCGCCATCGGCACCCCCTGTGTCGCGGGGTCGTCACCGACGACGGGCAGCCCGGCGAAGTCCGACGGCTCGTGGATGCTCGCGATGACCGTCTCCATCGGCACCTGGAGGCGATCGGACAGCTGCTGCAACGCCGAGGACTTGCCGATGCCGGGCTCGCCCCACAGCAGGACCGGCAGGTTGGCGGAGACGGCGAGCGCGAGGGCTTCCAGCTGGGTGTTGTCCCGGCGCTCCACCCGGGTCGAACGGGTCGCGGCGAGCAGCTCGTCGGCCGCCGCGAGCAGCGTCAGCGCCGTGGGTTCTGCGGTCATGGGCGACACGGTAGCGGCCACGTACGACATTTCCCGACCACATTCCCACGGTCAGGACTCCAGCAGGAACCACAGGTCTTCGAGGCACCCGGCGGCCCGGGCCAGGTCGGCCCAGCCGGCGCCGGCGAACGTGACGGCGCTCACATCCGCGCCCATCGTGACGAGCGCCCGGACGGTGGTCGCCGCCCCGCCGTTGGCGACCGCGAACAGCAGCGGCGTCAGGCCCGCCCGGTCGCGGGCCTCCAGGTCCAGCCCCGCCGCCAGGAGCTCCAGCAGCAGCGTCTCGACCAGCTCGGCGGTGTCGCCCCCGCCCGGCAGGTGCGCGAGCAGGTGCAGCATCGTGCGCCGCTCCGGGTCCCGGAAGTACGGATCACCGCCCGCCGCCAGCCACGCCAGCAGCGCCGGGGCGTCGCCGTGCCGCGCCAGCCGTACCACCGTGTCACGGCGCAACCGCAGCACCTTCGGCAACGCCGCCAGGGGGTCGTGCCAGCCGAGGTCGCCGGGTTCGGCGAACCGCCAGACACCGTCGCGGCGGACCCGGACCGGACCCACGCCCGGCTCCGGCGCCGGCGGCATCGTCGACAGCGCGGGGAACAGCGCCGCACCGACGAGGGGATGCAGCGCCGAAGCCGGCAGCATCCCGAGCCGCACCAGGTCGGCGTCGACGGGCCGCTCCACCAGCGCCGCCGGCAACCGCAACGCGGCCCCGGCGCCGTCCTCACCGGCGACACCACTGACCGTTGTGTCCCGGACCTGGGTGGTGTACGCCCCGTCGACGTGATCCAGCAGCACCCCCTCCGAGGGGGCACCCGCCGACCGGATCGCCGCACGGAGCCCGGTCAGGTTCAGCCGCCACACCCGTCGCGCCGCCGGAGCGCCGGGCCCGCGCAGCTCGGGCCGGCGGCCGACCAGCGCCTCCAGGTCGAAGCCGGCGAGGCGCCACGCCCCGATCCAGTCCCCGGCGTCCTGCATAGCGATGACGTGCTCGGCGAGCCCCCACGCCTCCCGCGGCAGCCGCGACCCGCCGGCGTCGAGGAAGAGCCGCCCGGTCAGGGCGCCCGTGTGCCGGCTGTCCCAGCGTTCCCGGCTGTGCACCAACGACCCCCGCCACGAGTCCGGCGGCACGGCACCGTAGCGCAGCGCCAGCCGCTCGGGCGCGCGCCGCAGCACGAACAGCGCCCGGGTCCCGCCGTAGACGTTCAGGAGCGTGACGGGCTGCGCCGGGTCGAGGTGCCAGCGCAGCAGGTCCGGCACCAGGTGCCGCAGGTCGTCCTCGACCCGCTCCGCGACCGCGCCGCCGTCGCCGTGGGCGATCGCCGACGGGTCCAGCTCGACGTCCACGTGCGCCGCCGCGCAGGCGCCGCGCCAGTCCCCGGCGAGGCGCCGCGCCGTGGCCGCCGTGATCATCCAGGCGGGCACCCCGAGCCGCCGCGTCCACCGCGCTGCCGCGAGCTCCCGGCGCCAGCTCACGACGCCAGCTCCCGCAGCGCCCGGATCGCCTGCGGGGTGCCGCCCTCGGCGACGGCGTGCTGCGTCGGCGTCCGCCCGGCCCGGTCGCGGGCCCGCGGGTCGAGCCCGGCGTGCCGCAGGCGGGTCACGACCGGCTCCGGGTCCGGCAGCCACGCGATCAGGTGCAGCAGGGTCCGGCCGAGGTGGTCCCGCAGGTGCGGGTCGAGGCCCGCGTCGAGCCACGCGGCGATCGCCGGGGCGTCGCCGTTGACGGCGTGCAGGACGATGTCCCGGCGCCGCAGCCGCAACACCTTCGGGGTCCACGCGTCGGGGGCGCGCCATCCGGCCCGCGCCGCGAAGCAACCGCGCAGCGGCGCCCCGCCGAGGGCCCGCAGCGCCAGCTCCCGGCGCATCTCCTCGCCCGTGTGGTGGCCGTCGCCGAGCACGTGCCACACACCCTGGCACCGGACCCGCACCGGTGCCAGGTCGGGGACCGGGTCGGGCGGGCCTTCGAACAGCCCGGCCAGGCCGGGGAAGAGCGCGTCGCCGACGAGCGGGTGCAGCTGCTCCATCGGCAGCAGCCCGAGGCGGACGAGGTCGAAGTCCACCACCCGTTCAGCGCGCACGACCGGCAGGTCCGGCTGTGGCACCGGGGCACTTGGGTAGGACACCCGTAGGTCCGCGTCGACGGACAGCTGGGCGGTGAACCCCAGGACGTTCCCGCCGCTGAGCCCGACCCGCACCCGGTCCCGGCGGCCCGTCCGGATCTCGCCCACAGCGGCGCGCACCTGGGCGAGGTCCGGCCGGCTCTCGCGCAGGTGCCGCTCGATCCAGTGCCCCCGCTCGACCAGCGCCTGCAACGCCCGGACGTCGAAGCCGGCCACGTTCCACGCGCGGACCCAGTCGCCGGCGTCCTGCGCGGCGATCACCCGCTCCCGGTCGGTCCACGCCGCCTCGGGCAGCCGGTCACCGGTCGCGGTGAAGAACGGCAGGTGCCCGTCGTAGCCGCCGCAGCGGTCCAGCAGCGCGCCGGCGTGCCGGCTGTCCCACCGCTCCCGGTCCTGCGAGAGGTCCTGCAAGAGGTCCTGCGAAAGGCCCTGCGACTGGTCGTGCGACCGGTCCGGCGAAACGTCCTGTGGCGCGCCGCCGGCGCGTTCGGTGAACACGAGCTCGAGCCGCCGGCTGGGCGTGCCGGGGTGCCGCGGGCGGATCCGCAGCGCCATCGGTCCGTACCCGGCCAGCCGCACGTCGACCGGCCGCAGCGCCGTCGCCGGGGCCGCCCCGATCAGGTGCCAGCGCAGCAGATCCGGGGCGAGATGCCGCACGTCGTCCTCGACCGCGGCGGCGACCGCGGCGCCGTGGTCCCGCCGGATCCGGGCGAGGTCCAGGGCGACGTCGACGCCGGCCGCGTCGCAGGCGCCCCGCCAGTCGCCGGCGAGCCGCCGCCGGGTGGCCTCCTCGATCATCCAGCGGGGCACCGTGAACCGGCGCACCCGGTGCCACCCGCGCAGCTCGCGGCTCACTCGGCCGTGCCACACGGCGGGCTCACTCGCCTGGTGGTTGCAGGAACTCGAGCTCCGGGCGGCTGAAGCGGTCCAGGGTGTCGAAGAGGGAGACGCCGTTGTCGTCGACGGTGCCGGCGTCGGCGCCCGCCTCGAGGAGGGCGAGGACGAGCTGGGCGGTGCCGGTGTCGTACACCGCCGTCTGCAGCGGGGTCATGCCCCGCCGGTCGCGGGCCTCGACGTCCAGGCCGGCGGCGACGAGCCGGCGGAACAGGGTCAGGTCGTCGGGGGCGGCCATCAGCCCGCTGATGTGGTGCAGCAGCGTCCGGCCGTGCGGGTCACGGGCGTGCGGGTCGACGCCGGCGTCGAGCAGCTCCAGGACGCCGGGCAGGTCGCCGTGCTGGGCCCGCAGCATGAGGTCGCGGCGCAGTTCGCGCAGGGCGCGGGGGAGCGTCGAACCCGGTTCGCGCCAGGCCCGTTCGGCGGCGATACAGCCGTGCACCTGACCGCCGAGTGCGGACAAGGCCTGTTCGCGGCGGCGTTCCTCGTCGTCGTGCGGGATGTCGAAGCGTCCGCCGCTCATCCGCACGTGATGCCACGCGCCGTCCCGGCACCGCAGCCGGGCCTCCGCCACCGGAGCCGGAAGGACCCGCGGCGCGAGCGGCCCGGCCTCGGGGAAGAACGCGGCGTGCACGAGCGGGTGCAGTGACGAGACCGGCAGCACGCCCGCGCGGATCAGCTCGGCGTCGACCGGCCGCTGGAACGGCGCCGGGTCGAGGTGCCAGTCGGCGTCGCGGTCCTTGTAGCTGACCCTCACCCACGTGCCGGTCAGCTGCTCGCCCTCGAACCCGGTCAGCTCGACCAGGTTGGTCCAGCCGAACGGGATGCCGACCCGCTCCGACCCACGGTCCCGGGCCGCGGCGACGACGGCGGCGTGGTCGGCGAGGAACCCCTGCCAGTGCTGCTGGAGGATCCGCGCGTCCCACCGGCTGGCGGGCAGCGGCGGATCGGAGACGTCGACGCCGGCCGCCTGCCACGCCTCGCGGCCCTGCCCGGCGTCGTGCAGGCTGAGGATCCGCTCGGTGAGCCCCCAGGCCCGCTCCGGCAGCGGGTTGCCGGCCGGGTCGAAGAACGGCAGGTGGGTCCAGCCGCAGCCGGCCAGCAGCGCCCCGGACTCACGGGCGTCCCACAGGGACCGGCGGGTCCGGTAGTCGTGCAGGGCGTGGAACGGCCGCGGGCCGTCGTCCCACTCCCAGTCGTCCCACGCGCCGGGGTCCAGCGGCTCGTCCGTGACGAAGAGCCGCAGCCGCTGGGAGCCGAAGCCGAGACGGGTGCCGCCGACGTAGAGCGCCGGCCCCTTGACGGTGCCGTCACCGTCGCCGCCTCCGGCGAGGTGCACGACCTGCCGGGCGTCGAGGTGGGTGTCGCCGCGGCCCGGCTTGCGGGGCAGGTGCCAGCGCAGCAGGTCGGGCGCGAAGTGCGCCAGGTCGTCCTCGAACGGCGTGTAGTCCCCGGGCGCGACGTCGACGTTCGCCGCGGCGCAGGCGGCCCGCCAGTCGCCGGCGAGGCGGGCGGCGGTCGCGGCCCGGATCATCGACGGGGGCGTCGCCCAGCGCCGGATCCGGCCCCAGTTCCGGGCGCCCGCGCGGCTCAGTGTCGTCACCGGTACACGCTCACGATCTCGCTGCCGGATCCCGTGCCGGCATCCGCCGGCGGGAGCAGCGCGCTGATGGCCCGTTTCACGCGGCGCGGGACGTCCGGGCCGAGCGCGAGGCGGGTCAGGTCGGTGGAGGGCAGCGCCGCGAGGAGCGCCTTGGCGCCCCGGCCGCCGACGCCGGTGTGGCGCAGGTCGAGCCGGCGCAGCCGGGTGCCGGGCAGCGCCGCGGCGAGCAGCGCGGCACCCTCGTCGCCGACCATGTTGTCGGCGGCGCCGAGCACCCGCAGCGACTGCGGCCGGCTCAGGTCGAGACTGTCCAGCACGGACAGCCGGTCGGCGATCCCGGCGACCGCGGCGGGGGAGAGGCCGTTGCCGCCGAGCCCGAGCGTGCTGCCGGCTGTGGTGACGGCTTGGACGACGGGTGCGACGCCGGCGTCGCCGAGGCGGTTGGCGGCCAGGAACAGGCCCCGGACGCCGGCCTCCCGCAGCAGCCGCGCCAGCAGCGGACCGGCGGACGGGCCGAGGCCGTTGCCGCCGAGGAAGACCCGGGTCACCGGGGTGGGCCGGGCGGCGAGCGCGTCGACGAGCGTCTCCAGGCCGGCGGTCGTCAGCCCCGTGTTGACCAGGTCGACGGTGTCGATGGTGGTGTTGCGGCGCAGCGTCTCCGCGAGCGCGGCCACGCCCTCGTCGCCGAGCGGGTTGCGCTTGAGCCACAGCGCCCGCACCCGGTCGTCGGCGGCGAGCCGCTCGAACAGTGGTGCCGCGCCGGCGGCGTCGATCGCGTTGCAGCCGAGGTACAGCGTCTCCACCCGGTGCCCGTCCGGCAGCCCTTCGGCCAGGGCGGCGGTGCCGGTGGCGCCGAGCCCGTTGGTGCCCAGCAGCAGGTGCACCGCGTGCGGCGAGCCGACGACCCGGTCCAGGACCTGGGTCACGCCGGCCGCGCCGAGCCCCTGCTTGCACAGGTCGACCCGGCCGTCGGGCTGCAGCGTGCCGAGCGGGAAGCGCTCGGTGCCGCGCACCGGCTCCGGGTCGGCGAGCCGCCGCAGCAGGGGCGACAGGTCGGCCAGGTCGGCCTGCGGCACGGCCGGCACGGCGAGCACCGGGCAGGCGATGTCGGGAGCTTCGTCTACCACTGCACCACCTGGTAGTCCTTGAGGAAGACACCGGAGATCCGGTCGCCGTGCACGCCGCGGACGATCGGATCGTAGACCCGGGCGGCGCCGTCGACGACGTCGAGCGGCACCCGGAAACCGGCCTCGTGGAAGGCCTCCTTCGTGCCCTGCGGCCGCTCGTCGGTGACCCAGCCGGTGTCGACGCTGGTGACGTGGATGCCGTCGCGGGCGTAGTCGGCCGCGATGGTCCGGGTCAGCATGTTCAGCCCGGCCTTGGCCATGTTCGTGTGCGGGTGCCGGCTGGTCTTGTTGCGGCGGCTGAAGCTGCCCTCCATCGCCGAGACGTTGACGACGTAGCGGTCGGGGTGCGGCGACGCCAGCAGCAGCGGGCGCAGCCGGGCGGTGAGCAGGAACGGCACGAACGAGTTGACGACCTGCACCTCCATCCACTCCCGGGGGCTGACCTCGTGCAGGTGCAGCACCCAGCTGTTGACGGGACGCAGGTCGAGCGGCTCGCCGGTCTCGTCGACCGCGCCGAGCGGGAAGTAATCCACAGTGGAGCGCAGCGCGGGCACCTGCGTCGCGGGCACCACCGGCACCGGCGGCGGCGACGTCGTCCCGGCGGCGGCACCCTCCAGCGCGGCCGTCTCGGCGGCCCGCAGCGAGCGGTGATACTCGAACGGCCGGGAGATGGTCTGGGCCGCGTTGTTGATCAGGATGTCGAGGTGGCCCCAGCGGGCGGTGACCGCGTCGACGAGCCCGACGACCGCGGGCAGGTCCAGGAAGTCCACGCCGTGCACCCGGAGCCGGTCCTGCCAGTCGGTGAAGTCGGCCTCGGCGGCGAAGCGGCGCGCCGCGTCGTGCGGGAAGCGGGTGGTGACGATGACGTCGGCGCCGTCGCGGAGCAGCTTCAGCGCGGTCTGGAAGCCGATCTTGATCCGCCCGCCGGTGACGAGCGCGCGTCGGCCGCGCAGGTCGCACCGGGCCGTGCGGCGGGCCGTGTTGCCGGTCGAGCACGGCACGCACATGAGCGGGTACGCCCGGTTGACCGTGCGGTAGTGCTTCTTGCAGACGTAGCAGCGCCGCGCCCGCAGCAGCGCGGCGTCGTCCTGCCCGGCGCCTTCCGGTCCGGCGTCTCCGTCAGCGGTCAGCACCCGGAGATCGTGGGTGCTGGTCGCGGTGCGCCGGGCCGTCCGCTGGTGCTTCTTGCGGCTCTTGTACGCACTGACGACCGCCTCGCGCACCACCGGCGCTGACGGGTCGTCGTCCGCGTCGTTGAGCGCGGCGAGCACGCGCAGGCACGCCGCGACGTCGGAGGGGTCCAGACGAGGCACCGGCAGAGCCTAGCCGCTGTGCGCAAGCGGTGAGATCGGGGCAGAGCCGGTCGGAATCGAACCGACGTCCTCCAGCGTGCTGTGCCGGCGCGACGACCTCTGCGCTACGACCCTGCCGGCGGGTAGCTTAGTACCCTCGTGCGCGGTTGGTAGAGCTGGTGTAGCACAAAGGTGTTGCCGTCGGGGTCGGAGAAGCTCGTGACCCGCGAGAACGGCCCTTCCTCGATGGGTCCGTCGAAGATGATGCCCCGCTCCGACAGCTCCTCGAAGGTCTTCTCGATGTCGTCGGTGTCCAGCACGATGCCGCGCAGCGAACCCGCCGGCATGGTCTCGAACCAGGTGACGAGCGTGAACGCGGTCTGGCCGTGCTTGGGCGCCACCTCGACCCACCGGCGGTCGCCGGAGTCGTTGTCGCTGACCAGCTCCCAGTCCAGCGCGTTGACGTAGAAGTCGCGTGCCCGGTCCTGGTCGCTCACCGGGATGGACACGATCTGCACGTGATCGATCGGCATGCTTTGCAGGGTACCGCCGGAAGTGTCCGTCTCGTGGCGAATTGCCCCTCTTAGAGCAGGACCCATTCGGTGTGCACGGCGGCGCCCTCGACGGGCTCGCACCGCAGCCGCACCGACCCCGCCACGACACCCTGGAACCGGAACCGGCCCTCACCGTCCACGTCGGTCTCGACGCTGCCGGAGGGGGACTCCAGCACCACCCGCGCCGGCACCGCCGGGGACACCTCGCCGACCATCTCGACGGCGCCCGCCCGGGTCGTCGCCTGCACGTCGATCGTCAGCGAGCCGCCGAAGAACGACAGCAGCCGCGGTGACCCGCCGCCCCGGACCGCGACCAGCCGCGAGGCGGCCGAGTCGGCGGTGAGCTGGGCCAGGGCCGCGTCCGGGTCGCGCCAGGCGATGCTGGCCCGCGCGGCGGCGAGGACGTTGTCCGGCACCGGGTCGCGCCGTCCGGCGATGTCGCGCAATGCCCTCAGCACCTCTTCCTCCCCGATCATCGGGTCGGCCCTGCCCAGAACGTCATGTCGAACCCAATCTGCGTCGCAGCGTGCCGAGGCAGCGCTGCCGGGTCGGTCCGATGCTGCCGACCGGCAGGTCGAGCGCGGCCGAGACCTCGGCGTAGCTCGGCGGGGGGTCGGCGATGAGCACCCGCAGCAACTGCTGGCAGGGCTCCGACAGCGTGCGGAACTCGTGCCACAGCGCGGCGTCGCGCTCGTCGCGCAGGACGCCGGCGTCGGGCTCCTCGTCCGAGCTGGCGAGGCTGCCGGCCAGGGTGCCGACGAAGTCGGTGGCCGCGCCCGCCGGCACGTCCCGCCCGCCACGGCGCAGCAGCGCCAGGGCCTCCCGCCGGGCGGTGGTGGCGAGCCATGAGCCGAGCTTGTCCGGATCGCGAACGTCGTCGATGTGCTCGACCAGGCGCAACCAGGTGGCCTGGCTCACGTCGGAGGCGTCGGACTGGGCGAGCTGGAAGCTGCGCGCGACCGACCAGACAAGGTTGGCATATCTGTCCACGATGGACTCCCAAGCCTTCTGGTCGCCGGTGGCGGCCGCCCTCAGGACCTCGGCGTTTTCAGGCTCAGCCATGGTCTCGAAGGCTATCATCGAGCCCCCCGGGAGACGGGATGCGGCAACCTGCGCGCCGCACCCCGTCACCCCCCTCCCCCTGGTAAGGCACCGGTGGACCCCCGTGTGAAGCCTGCGGCTCCCTGTGTGCGGCATCGCGATCACGCCAGTCCCGCGTAGCGGCCGTACCTGCGGGCCGCGCCCGCGATGACCGCCTCCGCCGCCAGCCGGGCCGAACCGGCCCCGGGCAGCGCGTCGGCGATCGCGGCGGCGACGAACGGCGCCGCGAACGACGTCCCGCTCCACGTCGCCCAGCCGTCGTCGAACCCCTCGTGATGGACGAACGTGCTCGTGACGTCGGCGCCCGGCGCGGCGAGCGTGATCCACGTGCCGGTGTTGCTCCAGTCGCTGATCCGCCGGCCGTCGTGTGCCGCGACGGCGATGACCCGCCGCCGCCACGGCACGCTGGTGCCCGCGTAGGCCGCCGGCCAGAACGGCCGGTCGTGCTGCCCGTCGTTGCCCGCGGCCGCGACCACCACCCGGTCGCCGGTGCCGAGCAGCCGCGCGAGGGCCGCCGTCAGCAGCAGCGGCGGCCGGTCGTCGAGCGTGTAACCGCCCAGCGACAGGTTGATGATCTGATGGTCGTACGCCTGCCCGAGACCGGCGATCAGATCGCTCTCGCGGCAGACCCCGTGCGTGTCGACGATCTTCATCACCCTCGGCCTGACGTGCTCGGACCTGGTGAGCAGCACGCCGGCGACGAAGTTGGCGTGCCCGACGTCGCCGTCGCGGACCCCGTCGTCCGTGCCGGCGTCGTCGTGCTGCAGGTCGGACTCGAAGTCGTCGGTGACATACCGGTCCTTGGGCAGCGGGCTGTTCAGCCACACCCCGGTGTCCAGCACGAGCACCTCGACCTCCGGCACCGCACGGTCACGGACCGTGAGGCTCCCCGGCGCCACCGGCCGCGGCGGGCCATACGGCCCGGCGTGCTCGAACGGTGTCGACACGAACACGTGGTTGGGTCCGGCGGCGACCCTGCCGTCACCGGCCGCCTCGGCCTGGACCCGCACCCGCCTCGCGGCGCGTGCGACGTCCAGGCCAGGCAACCGCACCCGCCGGAATCCGTCCGGGACATCCCCCTCCTCCACGATGTCCCGCACGGTGAAGCCCTGCTCCAGGAACGCCTGACGAGCGGTGGCGAAGTGGTCGTCGAGCACCAGGAGCTCGTCCGCGACGAACCGCACCGGGGTGCCGTCCGCCCGGTCCTCACGACGCACCCACCCAAGCCCGGCGAGCCGCCGGGCGCGGCGCGACCGCCACTGCTCCGAACGGGCGTCCGCTGGTGCCATGGGCTCCTCCTCACGTGGTCTGCAAAGAAGAGGCGGCCCGTCGGGTTCCTGATACACAAATTCCCGGCCGGTGTCCGCCCCCGCTGTTTTCTGTCGTATCCGGGCGGCATGATGATGCCCGTGGCGAGCAATGACCAGCAGACCGTGACCCGTGAACTGACCGTCCTCGAAGTGACCGTCGCCGGTGCCTCCGGCGAGGCGCGCTCGCTGGTGCGTCCCGACGACACGGTGACCATCGGCCGCGACGCCGCCAACGACCTGGTGGTCGAAGGCACCCTGATCTCCCGCCGGCACGCCGAGGTGATCTGGAACGACGACGGCTGGTTCCTGCGCGACCTGGGCAGCCGCAACGGCACCTACGTGGCCGGCGAGAAGGCCGCGTTCGTCGCCGCCGTCGACGGAGGAGAGGTCCACCTCGGCGCCGCCGACGGTCCCGCCGTCACGTTCAAGGTCATCACGATCACCGAGCAGATCCCGGTCCAGCCGCCGGTGCCGCAGCAGCCGGCAGCACAACAGCCGGCCGCGCAGCAGTCGGCAGCGCAGCAGTCGGCAGCACAGCCGGTCGGGCATCCGCCCGCCGTGCCCCGCGAGGCCGCGCTGCACACGGCGGGCGCGCTGATCCGGCTAGGCCGGGGACCCGACAACGACATCGTGCTCGGCGATCTGCGCAGCTCACGCAACCACGCCGAGCTGCGCCGCACGCCGACCGGCTACGAGGTCGTCGACCTCGGCAGCCGCAACGGCACGTTCCACAACGGCAAGCAGGTCACCCGCCAGGCGATGCAGCCCGGCGACATGATCTCGATCGGCAAGCACGAGTTCATCTTCGACGGGATGCGGCTGCACGAGTTCGAGGACGCCGGCCCGTCGTCGCTCATCGCCGACGACCTCACCGTGCGGATCAAGGACGCGATCCTGCTCGACGACGTCAGCTTCGCGCTGACCGAGGGCAGCCTCCTGGCCGTCATCGGACCTTCCGGCTGCGGCAAGTCGACGCTGGTCAAGGCCGTCGCCGGACTGCGACCGGCGACCCAGGGCACGGTGCGTTACGACGGCCGCGACCTCTACGCGGACTACGCCGAGCTGCGCTACCGCATCGGCATGGTCCCCCAGGACGACGTGCTGCACCGCCAGCTCACCGTGCGCCGGGCGCTGCGGTTCGCCGCCGCGCTGCGCTTCGCCGACGACGTGCCGCGCAAGGAGCGCCGGGTCCGCGTCGCGGAGGTGCTCCGCACGCTCAACCTCACCGAGCGCGCCAAGATGCGCATCGACAAGCTGTCCGGCGGTCAGCGCAAGCGCGTCTCCGTCGCACTGGAGCTGCTGACCGAGCCGTCGCTGCTGTTCCTGGACGAGCCGACCTCCGGCCTCGACCCCGCCCTGGACAAGGAGGTCATGGAGGAGCTGCGCGACCTGGCAGACAAGGGCCGCACGGTGGCCGTCGTGACCCACAACGTGATGCACCTCGACCTGTGCGACCGGGTCCTGGTCCTGACCGTCGGCGGCCGGATGGGGTATTTCGGGCCGCCCAGCGACCTGCTGTCCTTCTTCGGCGCCGAGGACTACGCCGAGGTGTTCCGCGAGGTCACCACCAACGCCGAGCACTGGACCCGCACCTATCGCAGCTCGGAGCTCTACACCCGATACGTGACGGCCGAGATCGCCGAGGCCCCGCTGCCGAAGCCGGCCGCGGTCGAGCGCGTGACCGTCCCGATGCCCCGCTCGCCGGAGCCGGCCGCCGTGACGGCAGGGGCGGACGCGCCGGCGGACCCGGCCGCGGTGGCGGACCCGACAGCGGTGGTCCCCGCGGTGGATCCGTCCGACTCGCCGACGGGTGAGCAGCGGCGTCCGTCGCGGCCCGGCGGGCCGGTCGCGGCTGCGCCGCCCGAGCCGGGCCCCGGCGGGAAGCCGGCGCGGGCGGTCGGGCGGGCGCGGGTCAAGCTCGGCGGCGCCTCGCTGCGCAGCCGGGCGTTGCACCCCGCCGCGCCGATCCGGCAGTTCCTCACCCTGTGCCTGCGCATGTTCTGGGTCATCGGCGCCGACCGCGGCCTCGCCCTGTTCACCGTCGGGCTGCCCCTGGCCCTCGCGTTGCTGACCCGCACCGTGCCGGGGGAGAACGGGCTCGCACCCGGCCTGACGAAGTTCAGCCTGGAGGCGCAGCGGCTGCTGGTCGTGCTCGCCGTCGGCGCCGCGTTCCTCGGCACCGCCGCCGCGATCCGCGAGATCGTCAACGAGGCGACCATCTACAAGCGGGAACGGGCCGTCGGACTGTCCGCCGGGGCGTATCTCGCGTCGAAGGTCTTCGTGTTCTCGATCATCATCGTCGGGCAGACGGCGCTGTTCACCTGGCTCGCGCTGCTGGGCAAGAACCCGCCGAAGGACCCGCTGATCTTCCAGGAGCACTGGCTGCTGGAGATCAGCATCCCGGTCGCGCTGGTCGCGCTCGCGTCGATGGCGTTCGGCCTGCTGGTCAGCGCCCTGGCAAAGACGACCGAGCAGACGACCCCGGTGCTCGTCGTGGTCGTGATGGCCCAGCTGGTGCTGTCCGGCGGCCTGTTCGAGCTGCAGGGGCAGACGGTCCTGCAGCAGATCGCCTGGCTCTTCCCGACCCGCTGGGGCCTCGCCGCCGGCGCGTCCACGGTCGACCTGCAGTCGATGATCCCGTTCAAGGACAGCCTGTGGGAGCACACCACCGGCGCCTGGTGGCGCTCGGTGTTCATCCTGGTGCTGCAGATCGCCGCCCTCATCGGCCTGGCCCGCCTGGCCCTGCGCCGCCTGGAACCCGGCCGGCAGTGATCCCCGGCAGCGACTCCGGCCGGTGCCCGGCAGTAGCGTTGAGATCATGTCAGATGCGATCCGCGCCGAGACGGTGTACATCGGCGACGAGAAGATCCAGGCCTACCAGGCGGTGCCGCTGGGCGCCGGGCCGTTCCCCGGCGTGGTGGTGATCCACCACCTGCCCGGCTTCGACGAGTCGACGAAGGAGATGGTGCGCCGGTTCGCCGTCAACGGCTACCTGGCGATCTGCCCCAACCTGTTCTGGCGGGAGGCGCCCGGTGCCGCCCCGGACGACGCGTCGGCGTTCGTGCGCGGCCAGGGCGGCATCCCCGACGAGCAGATCATCGCCGACGTGCGGACCGCCGCGGCCGCGCTGCGCGGTGCCTCCAGCCATAACGGCAAGGTCGGCGTCATCGGGCACTGCTCCGGCGGGCGGCAGGCGCTGCTGGTCTCGGCCGCGCTGCCCAGCGGCGTGATCGACGCCGCCGTCGACTGCTACGGGGCGTTCGCGCTGGAGCCGC
This sequence comes from Dactylosporangium siamense, assembly GCF_016862795.1. GTDB lineage: Bacteria > Actinomycetota > Actinomycetes > Mycobacteriales > Micromonosporaceae > Dactylosporangium > Dactylosporangium siamense. The sequence goes on from NZ_BONQ01000154.1 coordinate 43,145, forward strand.
CGCCGGCGGCGAGCGGGCTGAAGATGACCTCGATCAAGGACCGGCTCGGCGACCTGAGCTGCCCGGTGCTGGGCCTGTTCGGCGACGACGACGGCAACCCGGCACCCGCGGAGGTCGACCGGCTCGCCGCGATCCTCGCGGAGCACGGCAAGCAGTTCGAGCGGCACAGCTACGAGGGCGCCGGCCACGGGTTCTTCGCCCCGGACCGGCCCGGCTACCGGCCGCAGGCCGCCGTCGACGGCTGGAAGCGGATCTTCGCGTTCTTCGACCGGCACCTCGGCGGCAAGCGACTGGAGGTCTGAGCATGTGCACGTACGACACCGAGACCGTGGAGCTCGAGGGCAGCGCCAAGGGCCCGGCCGGCTGGTTCCCGGTCACCCGCGCCGCGGTCTACGTCGACCACCCGCACCACGCGCCGTTCGGGCACACCCTCAACATCGACTTCGCCGACCCGGCGCTGGGCCCGTCGGCGCGGGTCGCGGTCGAGCTCACCGAGGAGGCCGCCCGGGCGCTGGTCGCCGCGATCACGGCCGCCCTGGACCACGCGCCGGCAGGCCTGGCGAGCGGGAGCACGCGGGTGTAGACATCCAGGGATGGGCGCCTATCGCGACACGTACGAGCGCAGCCTCAGCGACCCCGACTGGTTCTGGCGCGACGCCGCGGCCGGGGTCGACTGGGAGCGCATGCCGATGCGGGTGCTGGACCGCGACCGCCCGCCGTTCTACCGCTGGTTCCCCGACGCCGAGCTCAACACCTGCCACAACGCCCTCGACCGGCACGTGGCCGCCGGGCGCGGCGAGGACACCGCCCTCATCTACGACAGTCCGGTCACCGGGACGCTGCGCACGTACACCTTCCGCGAGCTGCGGGACGAGGTCGCCGTGTGCGCCGGAGCGCTGCGCCGGCTCGGCGTCGACCAGGGTGACCGGGTGGTCATCTACATGGCGATGGTGCCGGAGGCGATCATCACGATGCTCGCCTGTGCCCGGCTCGGCGCCGTGCACTCCGTCGTGTTCGGCGGGTTCGGGCCGAAGGAGCTCGCCGCCCGCATCGACGACGCCCGGCCGAAGGTCGTCGTCGCCACCTCGTGCGGGATCGAGGGCAGCCGCGTCGTGGCCTACAAGCCGCTGCTGGACGCGGCGCTCGCCGAGGCCGCGCACCGGCCCGCGCACTGCGTGATCCTGCAACGCGGGCAGGCCCCGGGCGAGCTCGGCCCGGGCGACCTGACCTGGGACGACGCCCTCGCTGGTGCGCCCGAGGCGGCGTGTGTCCCGGTCGCCGCCACCGATCCGCTGTACATCCTCTACACGTCGGGCACCACCGGCCGGCCGAAGGGCATCGTGCGCGACAACGGCGGCCACGCCGTCGCCCTCGCCTGGTCGATGGCCAACGTGTACGCGACCGGACCCGGGGACGTGTTCTGGGCGGCGTCGGACGTCGGATGGGTCGTCGGCCACTCGTACATCGTCTACGGGCCGCTGCTCGTCGGCGCCACGACCGTGCTGTACGAGGGCAAGCCCGTCGGCACCCCGGACGCCGGCGCGTTCTTCCGGGTCGTCGAGCAGCACGGGGTGACGGCGCTGTTCACGGCCCCGACCGCGATCCGCGCGATCCGCAAGGAGGACCCGGCCGGCACGCTCATCCGGAAGTACGACACCGCGACCCTGCGGACCCTGTTCCTCGCCGGGGAACGCCTCGACCCGCAGACCTACGAGTGGGCCGGGCAGATCCTCGGCGTCCCCGTCGTCGACCACTGGTGGCAGACCGAGACCGGCTGGCCCGTCGCGGCGAACCTGCGCGGCCTGGAGCCGATGCCGACCAGGCCCGGGTCGCCGTCGGTGCCGGTGCCGGGCTTCGACGTGCGGATCCTGCAGCCCGACGGGACGCCCGCCCCGCCGGACGTCGACGGCGCGATCGTCATCGCCCTGCCGCTGCCGCCCGGCTGCCTGCCGACGCTGTGGCAGGACGACGAGCGGTTCGTCGCGTCGTACCTGTCCGCGTTCACCGGCACCTACCCCGACGGCGTCTATCTCACCGGCGACGGCGGCCGGTTCGACGCCGACGGGTACCTCTACGTGATGGGCCGCACCGACGACGTCATCAACGTCGCCGGCCACCGCCTGTCCACGGGCTCCATGGAGGAGGTCCTCGCCGCCCACCCCGCCGTCGCCGAGTGCGCCGTGATCGGCGTCGACGACGACCTCAAAGGCCAGGTGCCGCGTGGTCTCGTGGTGCTGAAGGCGGGCGTCGACACCACCCACGACGTCCTGGAGCGGGAGCTGGTGGCGCTGGTACGGCAGCGCATCGGCGCCGTGGCCTCGCTCCGCCGGGTGCAGGTCGTGCCGGCACTGCCCAAGACCCGCTCCGGCAAGATCCTGCGCAAGACCATGCGCGGCATCGCGGGCGGCGATGACCCGGCGGTCCCGTCCACGATCGAGGACGCGTCGGTGCTGGACGCGCTGCGCCCGATATTGCGCTCACCCTGACCAGCGAGAACGCTGACAGCGAACACGCTGTGAGCGAACCGGACGAGCTTTTCGGCGGCGCCGCGCATACCGTCGGACCATGGCCGACACGCAGATCCCCTTCGACAGCGCCGTTTTCGACCGACTGCTCGCCAAGCGCATCATCGTCCTCGGCACCGAGGTCAACGACGAGAGCGCCAACCGCATCTGCGGGCAGCTGATCCTGCTCGCCGCCGAGGACCACGAGAAGGACATCAGTCTCTGGATCAACTCACCGGGCGGGGTCATCAGCGCCGGCCTGGCCATCTACGACACGATGCGGTTCGTGCCCAACGACGTGTCGACGGTCGTCATGGGCATGGCCGCGTCGATGGGACAGTTCCTGCTCAGCGCCGGCACCCCGGGCAAGCGCTACGCCCTGCCGCACTCGCGGGTCATGATGCACCAGCCGTCCGGCGGCATCGGCGGCACCGCCTCCGACATCGCGATCCAGGCCGAGCAGATGCTCTTCACGAAGAAGACCATGCAGCGGCTCATCTCCGAGCACACCGGCCAGACGTATGAGCAGATCGAGGAGGACTCCGACCGGGACCGCTGGTTCACCGCGCAGGAGGCCGTCGACTACGGGTTCGTCGACAAGGTCGTCGCCGGCGCCGAGCAGCTGGCGGTTTCCTGATCGCGCATTAAGCTGCCGGGCGTGAGCATCGAACGTGAGGTCGCGCCCGGGCAGGTCGGCTTCGACGCGAAACGGCTGGCCGCGCTGGACAGCCACTTCGCCCGGTATGTCGAGGACGGCCGGCTCGCCGGCTGGCAGCTCGTGATCAGCCGGGACGGCCGGGTCGCGCACGCCTCGACGTGCGGGCGGCGCGACCTGGAGGCCGGCCTGCCGGTCGAGCCCGACACCCTGTGGCGCGTCTACTCGATGACGAAGCCCATCACGTCGGTCGCCGCGATGATGCTCTGGGAGGAGGGCCGCTTCGAGCTGACCGACCCGATCAGCCGGTGGCTGCCCGAGTTCGCCGCGCCGCAGGTGTATGACCGCGGCTCCGCCGGGCAGCCCTACACGGTGCCGGCCGCCGAACCGATCCGGGTCTGGCACCTGTTGACGCACACGTCGGGCCTCACGTACGGGTTCCTGCAGACCTCGGTCGTCGACGCGCTGTACCGCAAGGCCGGCTACGACGTCATGTCCAAGGCGGGCGTCGACCTGGCCCAGGCCTGCCGCGACTGGGCGGCGCTGCCGCTGCTCTTCCAGCCCGGCACCGGCTGGGGCTACGGCGTGTCCACCGACGTGCTCGGCCGGCTCGTCGAGGTGGTGTCCGGCCAGTCACTCGGCGACTTCCTCCGCACCAGGATCTTCGAACCGCTCGGCATGACCGACACCCACTGGTGGGTCGACCCCGCCGGCGACGACGCGAAACGCCTCGCCGCGCTGTACGTGCCGAGCCCCGCCACCGGTTCCGGGGTGCAAGCCGGCGCAGCGGTCCGGTTCGACCCGATCGGCCAGCACGCGCTGCGGGAGCCGGACCTGCACTCCGGCGGCGGCGGCCTGATCTGCACCGCCGCGGACTACCACCGCTTCACGTCGATGCTGCTGCGCGAGGGCACTGCCGGCGCCGCCGGGGAGCGGCTGCTCAGCAGCCGCACGGTGCGGTTCATGACCCGCAACCACCTGCCCGGCGGCGTCGACCTGGACCGGCTGCAGACCGGTGGGTTCGCCGAGACCACGTTCGAGGGCATCGGCTTCGGGCTCGGCTTCGCCGTGGTCCGCGACCCGGTGCCGGCCCGGACGCCGAGCACGCCCGGCTCGTACTACTGGGGCGGCGCGGCCAGCACGGCCTTCTGGGTCGACCCGGTCGAGCGGCTCACGGTCGCGTTCTACACCCAGCTGATGCCGTCCAGCACCCACCCGATCCGGCCGCAGCTGCGCCAGCTGATCTACTCAGCACTCACCGACTGACCAGCGCACCGACTGACCAGCTCACCGATTGAAGCTCAGGTCCCCGCCGCCGGTGGCCACGTGGACCTTGTGCAGTGAGGCGGCGTCGGACTGCACGGTGCCGGTCTGCGTGCCACCGTCGAGCTCGGCGGCGACCGCGTAGCCGTCCTTCGTCAGGGTCAGCTTCACGTCGCCGCCGCCGCTGTCGACATCGATCCGGTCCGGGGCCTGCGTCACGGCGAGGTCGACGGCGCCGCCGCCGGTGCGGGCGGTCAGCTCCGGCGGGGCGAGGCCGGCGCCGGTCAGCGCGCCGCCGTCGGTGGACACGTCGATGAGGCCGGTCAGGCCGGTCAGCGCGATCGTGCCGCCGGCGCTGTCCAGGCGCACGGTCAGCGTGGAGGGGATCTCCACCGTGTACGCGATCGAGCAGTCACCGCTCTTGCAGCCGGTCGAGGTCAGGACCAGCTCACCACCGTCGACGCTCTGCTTGCGGCCGGGCTTGTCGGCCTTGAAGGTCGACGTCTCGGTCACCTTGATCGTCGGGCCGGCGCCGACCTTGACCGTGATCGCGCCGCCGGCGCTGTCGACCTCGACCACGCTGACGTCGTCCTTGACCTCGAACGTGTTGGTGGCGGTCTGCGAGCTGCCGTTACCCTTTCCGGCACCGTCGTCGCTCGACGGCGTGTCGGAGCCGCAGCCGGCGAGGGCCGGCGATGCCGCGAGGGTCAGCAGGGCGGTGAGCGTCAGGATCCGCGGTGACTTCACGGAGGTCAGCTTCGCACGCGCCACAGCGGCCACTTCGACAGGGGCGACTCGGTACGCTCGCCGGATGAACCTTGTCGATGCCGCGTACGACCGCGCCGGGGCCAGTGACTTCCCGATGTCCTGCGAGCGTCCCGTCGGCCAGTTGCTGGCGGCCCTCGCGGCGGGCGTGCGACCCGGCGGGAACATCCTGGAGCTCGGCACCGGCGCCGGGGTCGGCGTCGCCTGGCTGGTCAGCGGGCTCGGCGAGCGCACCGACGTGACCGTGACCTCGATCGAGCTCGACCCCGAGCGGGCCGCGGTCGCGGCGAAGGAGACCTGGCCGTCCTATGTGGACCTGCGGGTCGCCGACGCCCTGACCTTCCTGGCCACCGCCGCCGGCGCGTTCGACCTGATCTTCGCCGACGCCCAGGGCGGCAAGAGCGAAGGGCTGGACCTGACGATCGCCGCGCTGCGGCCGCGGGGCATCCTCGTCGTCGACGACATGCGGACCGTCGAGGACTGGCCCGAGGAGTTCAAGGTCCGCCAGGACGGGGTCCGCCGGACCCTCGTCGAGCACCCGCACCTCGTCTCCGTCGAGCTCGACCACGGCTCGGGAATGGTGCTGAGCACGCATCGTTGACGCCCTGGGGTGACGCCGTTTGCGCTGGTGGGGCACGGGTACACGGATGGCTGTCAAGCCCCGTTCGTGAGGAGATCCGATGTCCACCGACGCCATAGTCGTGCTCAAGGAAGACCACAAGACCGTCAAGCGGCTGTTCAAGGAGTTCCAGGGCGCCGAGGACGGACCGGCGGCGACGAAGGCGCGGATCGTCAAGGAGATCCTGACCGAGCTGACCGTGCACACGTACCTCGAGAACGAGGTCATGTACCCGGAGGTCCGGCGTCTCCTGCCGGACCTCGACGACGACATCCTCGAGTCCTACGAGGAACACCACGTCGCCGACGTGCTGTGCATGGAGCTCGCCACGATGACCCCGGACGACGAGCACTTCGACGCGAAGGTCACCGTCCTCATCGAGAGCGTCTCGCACCACATCGACGAGGAGGAGCAGGAGTGGTTCCCGAAGGTCCGTGACGGCCTCAGCCGCACCCAACTGCAGGAGATCGGCGCCCGGATGCAGGAGCTGCGCCCGGACGCGCCGACGACCCCGACCGAGCCGAAGGCCCTGAAGAAGGCCCTCGACGCGATCCGTGCCTGACTGCTCAGGCCGGCCGGAGGCACCAACGGCCCGGGCGGGGTCATCCGACCGAAGGAAGCGCCGGGGCCGGGGTGTGCCGGTACCGTCGAAGTCGATGAACGCCGTGGTGCTTGCCCTGCACGGGTTGCTTGTGGAAGGGACCGTCGAGACCGTCGAACCGGTCCTCGCCGGTTGCCTCGTCGCCGCGGCGCCGCGGCTGGTGCTGGACGTGTCCCAGGTCACGGTCTGCGACACCGCCGGTGCGGCCCTGCTCGTGCGGGTCGCGACGCTCGCCTGGCAGCGGGGTGGTGAGCTGCGGCTCGCCGCCCCGTCACCCGCGATCCGGTCCTGGGCGCAGGTCGCGACCGGGATGGACACGATCGCGGCCTTCGCCACGGTCGAGGGTGCCGTCGAGGCCGACCCGCGCGACCTGCTCACCGGCGGGGCGTTGCCGGGCGGGAACCCGCCGGCGGCGTGCGTCGACGAGCCCGCCTACCCGCAGCGCCGCCGGCCCCGCTGGCGGGTCAACCCTTCGGCCCGCGGACGATCACGCCGAGGTCCCGCATCACCGCGTCGGTGAGCCCGGGCAGCTGCGCCGGCTCGATGGTCACGCCGCGCAGGCTGCTGACGCCGCTGACCTCCGACAGCTGGTTGCCGCGCAGGTCGGCGCCGCGCAGGTCGCAGCTCTCGAACGACATCTGCCGCAGCCGGCATCCGGACATTGCCGCCTGCGGCAGGACGCAGTCCCGGAAGACGGTGTTGACCAGGACACAACCGACGAAACCCGTCGGACCGACGGTCGTGATGTCGTCGAGGGTCGCGGCGTCCAGCCGGCACCCCTCGAAGAGCACGTCGCCGAGGCGCGACTCGGCCAGGTGGGCCCAGGTGAGCTTGCAGTTGACGAAGTGGACCCGTTCGAGGGTCAGCCCGGTCAGCCGGGCCGCGGAGAAGTCGACCTTCTCGAAGCGGCAGCCGGTGACCGTCACGTCCTCCCACACGACCCCATTGAGGTCGAGGTTCTCCAGGTGGGAGCGGCGCAGCCGGGCGTCGATGAGGGTGGTGCGGATGGCGCGGCCGGTCTGCACGTGGGCGTCGTTGAGGTTGCCGCCCCACGGCGCGCTGACCGGCTCGAGCTCACCCTGGTCGATGACGGGGAGATCGATGTCGAGTTCATGCACGGTGCGCAGTGCCACGCAGCTCACCGTACACACGTAGGCTGATGCGTCATGAGTGATACGGCGGCGGTCGGGCAGCGGCGGGTCGACGGGCGCACACTGCGGGCCGAGCGCACCCGCCGGGCCATCGTCGATGCCCATCTCGCGCTGCTGGAAGAGGGCGACCTCAAGCCGACGGCGGAGCGGATCGCCGAGCGCGCCGGGGTCTCACTGCGGGCGCTGTGGACGAACTTCAAGGACATGGAGCGGCTCTTCGCCGCCGCCGGCGCCAGGCTGATGGAGCGGCAGCTCGCCGAGCACCGCCCCGTGCCGCCGGACCTGCCGTTGCCGCAGCGGATCGAGGTGTACTGCGAGCAGCGCGCCCGGCTGCTCGAGCTCATCGCACCGGCGGCCCGCGCGGCCCGGCTGCGGGAGCCGTTCTCCGCAGCGCTGCGGCACAACCGGACCTGGTATGTCACGAACGCCCGCGAGGAGCTCGAGAAGCTCTTCGCCGACGAGCTGGACGGCGTCGGCGGTGACGCCACGCGGGAGGCGAGCCTGCACGCGCTCACGGTGGCCACGACGTTCGCGTCCTGGTCGATGCTGCGCGACGAGCTGCACCTCGACGTCCCCGCCGCGACGGCCGTGCTGCGCCGCGCGGTGACCGCGCTGCTACACCCTGCTGCGGACCCTGAGGACACGGCGGACACCGGACCATAAGTTTCGCTTAGATCATCGTGAAATCGGCGCCCTTGGTTGGGAAAGGCGGCCACCGGACTCATAGGCTTCGGTGCGGTTGAGTCGTCTGTGCCTCAGGAGGCAGCTGGTGTCCGCGTACGGCCCTGAATACGGCCCGGAGTACGGCCCCGAGTACGACCCTGAGCCCAGCACCGAAGGTCATGAGCCGCGGCACCGTCGCGGCACCCGGCTCGCCGTGATCGTCGGGGTCGGCGTCGCCGCCCTGCTGGTCGTCGGCGCCACCGCGTTCGGCGGTGCGGTGCTGCTCGGCAACGACGGCGACACCGGCGACGCCGCCCGCACCTCCGTCGCGGGCGACACGACCGGCGACCCGTCGAACGCCGGTAACCCGGCCGCGGGGGACGCGTCCTCGCCGGTCGAGGGCGCCACCGCCGACCCCAGCACCGCCCCGACGACCGCCGCGGCGACGCCGACGAAGGCGGCGACCACGCCACCGGCGAAGCCGAAGACGACCGCGCCGCCGGCCGCCGGCAACACGTCGTACGAGCAGCAGGTGCTCGTGATCGTCAACACGGAGCGGGCAAAGGCCGGCTGCAAGCCCCTGGCCTACAACGCGAAGCTCGCCACCGCCGCCCGCAAGCACTCGCAGGACATGGCCGCCAAGGACTACTTCTCGCACACCTCGCAGGACGGCACCGACTTCGCCACCCGCATCACCAACGCGGGCTACAAGTGGTCCGGTGCGGCGGAGAACATCGCGAAGGGCCAGCGCACCCCGGCCGACGTCATGAACGCGTGGATGAACAGCTCCGGGCACCGTGCCAACATCCTGAACTGCGGCCTGAAGGACCTCGGCGTCGGCCTCGCCTACCAGGGCAAGACCCCGATCTGGACCCAGGACTTCGGCAGCCCCCGGTAGCCCGGCCGCAACCCCGCAGGAACCCTGCAGGAACCCCGTCGCGGTCACCGCCGCAGTGACAGCTACCGATCGGTATACCGCCCGGTAGAGGAAAAAGACCGTCCAGTGGTTGCGTTCCGGCGCGCCATTCGGCATCGTGCACATCGGTCAGTGCTTATGGTGCCCGGGCGGATTACTCAATTTCCCTTCGCGCGGGTGCGAACCACGCGCATCTCGGACGCATCTCGAACGTGTCTTCGAGCAAAGGGACTATCAACGTGATCGCTGCCTCCCTGCGACGGACGGCCTGGCTACGACGGGCTGGGGTGCTCGCCGCCGCGGCGCTGCTCGGACTCGGCGGGTCGCTCGTCGGCGCCCTGCCGGCCGCGGCGGCCGGGGTCGGCTATGTCCGCCTCGCCCACCTGTCGCCCGACACGCCCGCCGTCGACGTCTACCTGAGCTCGGTCAACGGGTCGATGGCGACGCAGAAGTTCGACGCGGTCGGCTACGGCGTGGTGTCGAAGTACCTGCCGCTCGCGCCCGGCACCTACGCGGTCGCGATGCGGCTGCCCGGTGCGGCCGCGGACAGCCCGCCGGTGCTGAGCACGCAGGCCACGGTCGTGGAGGGCAAGGCGTACACGGTCGCCGGCGTCGGCAAGTTCACCGACCTCGGCCTGCGGGTCATCCCCGACGACCTGGCGCTGCCGGACCCGGGCAAGGCCAAGGTCCGCGTGGTGCAGGCGTCGGTGAAGCAGCCCGTCCTCGACGTGGCGATCGCCAACGGCGCGAAGATCGCCGGTAACGTCGCGTTCGCCACGACCACCGACTACCAGCTGGTCGACCCGGGCAAGTGGACGCTGCGGCTCACCGCGCCGAGCGTCACCACCGCCGCGACCACGGTCACCGCGCCGCTCAAGGCCGGCAGCGTCTACTCGCTGATCGTCCTGGACGGCAAGAGCGGCCTCACCGCCCAGCTGCGCACCGACGCGACCAGCAACGGCGTGCCGGCCGGCGGCGTCGACACCGGCGGCGGCGGCACCGCGAACGACGACCGCTTCGGCGTCTGGCAGACCGTCTCGGTCCTCGGTGCCGTGCTGCTCGTGCTGCTTGCCGCCGGTGGTGTGCTCCTACGGCGCCGCAGCGGCGCGCGCCGCCGGGTGACGGCGTAACCCCCTCGTAAGCTGCAAGCATGGTCAGGTCCGCCGGTCAGGTCGTCAGGCATCGCGCGTTTCGCCTGAGTCTGGTTTACCGGGTGGGTCGCCGGCGGCGGACCCTGACCCTGATCGTCTGCGTCCTCGCCCTCGCCGCGCCGGTGTACATCGGCGCGGCGACGCTCGTCGGCCGCCGCGTCGACATCGACGCCGGCGAGTCGACCTGGATCGTCCCGCACCGCATCGACCTGGACCCGGGTGCCCTCGCCGCCAGCACCCAGGACGGTGCCGATGCGCCGCCCACGCGCCTGCGGATCACGTCGCTCGGGGTCGACACGAGTCTCGAGACGCTGACGATCGACCCGGCAGGGCAACTGCAGAGCCCCAAGGTGTACGCGGAAGCCGGCTGGTTCGCCGCCGGCACCGCCCCTGGCGACCCGGGACCCGCGGTCCTCGCCGGGCACGTCGACTCGCGGACCGGCCCGGCGGTGTTCTACAAGCTGCACGAGCTCAAGACCGGCGACCGGGTCGAGGTGCAGCGCGGCGGCGCGTGGCTCACCTTCACGGTGACGGCCCGCGAGCACTACGCGAAGGCGAAGTTTCCCAGCGACCGGGTCTACGGCCCGACGCCCCTGGCGGAGCTGCGACTCATCACGTGCGGCGGCGAGTTCGACGCCGCCCGGCACTCCTACCGCGACAATGTCGTGGTCTACGCGGTGCTGAGCTGAGCTCGCACTGTCGCGGTGGTGCGGACGTTAAGGTCGGTGTGCCAGGTCGCCTCGCGGCGATAGGCGCATCACGGCTCCAGCCGAACGGTATTCCGTGAAGGCAGTGTGGTGAGGCCCGGGGACACACAGCACACCGACTCACTCGACAGTAGCGCGCCCGGCACGCATCGTCCCGTGATCTGGATCTCTCAACCCGTGCGGGTCAGCTCTTGCGCACGCCCCGGAGGAACAGGACCGCTCCGACGATCGCGGTGATCGGGCCGATGACCGCCCACATCGTGTTGCCGCTCATGGCGCTGCCGCCGAGCAGGTTCAGCCCCTGGAGCGTCCAGACCACGCCGGAGAGGACCAGCAGCGCGCCCACGATCACCAATACCCACTTCATGGCGCTCACAGTAGTGCCGGCGCTGCGCTGAGAAAATGCCGGCGCTGCGCTCAGAGCAGTGCCGAACCGCGCCAGAGTCGCTTGGCCGGGCCCTCGACGAGGCCGAGCTCCTGCAGGAACGCCGTGACCCGCTCCGCCGACCAGCGCAGCGTCTCCCGGAACGCGGGGTTGCGCCAGGCCGCCGCCCGTGCCGCGACCGGGTCGAGCCCGACCGCCGCGTACGCGCCCGGGTGGATCAGCGAGTGGGTGACGGTCCACGCGGCCCGGCCGATCATGAGCCGCGAGTAGGCCAGGGACATCCGGCCGGACCTCCGCACCTGGCGGGCCAGCTCGTCGCGGGCGAACCGGATGTGCCGGGCCTCCTCCACGACGTGGATCCGCGACACCATCCGGACCAGTGGCTGGAGGCTGTCGTCGGCCATCGCCTCGCGCTGCAGGGCGTCGAGGATCTCCTCGGCGATGAGCGCCGCGGCGAACGTCTGCACCCCGCCGGCGGTCGCGCCGAGGTACCTGCCGAGGGCGCGTTCGAGCGGCGCGGGCCGGTACGCGGGCGTGCCGAACGCCTCGATCATCCGCGCGAACATGATGGAGTGCCGGCATTCGTCGCCGACCTCGGTCAGCGCGTACTGCACGTGGCCGGTGCGCGGGTCCTGGTCGCTGATGTGGCGCAGCAGCATCCGCATGAGCAGCATCTCGAACCAGATGCCGATGCTGGCGATGCTGGCCACCTCGTGCTTGGACAGCTCGACGCGCTGCTGCGGGGTGAGCCCGTCCCACAGGGGCGTGCCGAACAGCGACAGCCGGTGCGCGGGGGCGAACATGCGCTCCGGGTCGAGCGGCGCCCGCCAGTCGATGTCGACGTCCGGGTCGTAGGAGTTGCCGGCGGAGATCTTCAGCAGCCGCGCGGCGGTGGCCTCGCGCTCGTCGACGACGGACATGAGCTGCTCCTTGACGGTTCCGGCCGGACTTGGTACTCATCAGTACCATGCCTGAGGAACCGCGACCGGTCAAGGCCGAGCTGCTCGTCGACGGCGCCGCCCACGCCGTCGAGCTGCACCTGACCGGGCACTTCCAGCCGCTCGACGGCCGGTACCACTGGGGCGGCCGGATGACCGGCGAGCCCGCGGTGGCCGCGTTGCTGCGCGCCGGCCACCGCGACGTCCAGCTGCGGTGCGCGCCCGCGGCGCCGGTGCCGGCGCGCCTCCTCGAGATCGACCCGTGGGGCAACGTCCGCTTCGCCGGCACGGGCGCCCCGCCGCACGGCGCTGTCTGAGGATCGGGCGCTGGGTGTGTCGGGCCGCTGGGTGCGTCGGGCGCTGGGTAAACGTCGGGCGCCACCCTCCGGCCTGACCCTCGGCAGCTGGCGGGCTGCTCGCGGAGGGTGGTCGTCGGTGTGGCGCCCGGTTGACGCGGTCCGGTGGTGCTTGGCTCCGGTAGTGCTCAGTGCTGGCAGTACTCAGCGCTGGCAGTGCTCAGCGGCCGGCCAGGAGCCGGTTCACCGCGTTGTCGACGTCCAGATGGTCGGTCTCGTGCCCGCGCGGCACGACGCTGTACGTCCGGCGCAGGAAGCGCACCAGCACGCTGCGTGGAACCTCGAACAGCGCGTTGCCGTCCGGTGAGGACAGGGCCAGTGCGACGAAGTCGCCGCGTGGACCGTTCCACGGCCAGACCCGCACGTCGCCGATGCCCGCGGGCTCGTCCAGGCCGGTGAACAGCAGTTCACGGGCGAAGGACCAGCTGACCGGCTCGCCCCCCGCCGACTCGGCGTGGAAGAGGACGTGGACCGCGTACGGGTCGTTCGGGTCGTATCGCAAGCTGGCTCGCACCGGCAATGCAGTCGCGTCGGGCGCGACGAGTCGTAGGGATGTCTCGACCTCGACGGTCGATGGTCGGATAGCGCTCATGTCGTACTCCCCCCGGCACCGCTGCGGAGCATGCCGTGCCCCGCCTCTCTTATGTTGAGGCGATTCCCAGTGTTACGCGTAGTGATTCTGCGATCTCACTCTGTAGTGTTTCTGGGCCCGATTTGCCGTCAACCGAACAACGTGCGCGCGATGTCCGGTTTTCAGAGCGTGACCGGGGTCCTTGACGTGACGTGTGGGTCGTACGTCAATTCATTCGGGTAACGTCCAGTGGTTCGTGGGAGTGACGGGTTATCCAGTGATGGGAACGGAAATTGCGCGACAGTGAGGCGGACGGGTCGGGCGTTACGCCTGATTCCGGACCGCTTGCCTCTCCACCGGGTGACTTCCGGCGTGTCGCTGCGCCGGAGCAGGGCTCCGGGACGGGTATTGGAACCCGGGTACTGGCCCGGGTGCTCGGCTGGCGTGAGCGGCTCTACGCGACCCGCATCGGCCGGTTCGGTGTGAAGATCGTGGTCGCGCTCGCCGGCACGCTGGTCATCGCCGTCGGCGTGGTGCTGTTGCCGTTGCCCGGGCCGGGTTGGCTCGTCATCCTCGGCGGCCTGGCGATCCTGGCCATGGAGTTCCACTGGGCCCGCCGGCTGCTGGTGTTCACCCGCCGGCAGTTGCTGCGCTGGACCAAGCTGGTGCGGGACGGCTCCTGGCTGGTGCGGGTCGTCTCGGTCGGCGGCCTGCTCCTCGTCGTCGGTGCGGCGTTGCTGCTCTCGCTCCAGTTGCTTGCCTGACTTCACGACAGCGATCATGCTGCGGTCCAGGATGAGCCAAGGACATCCGTGCCGGGTGACTCGGTAGACCCGCCGATCTGTGCCGGGATCTGTGCCCGGATCTGAGGACGCTGCCTTAACCGATTGTGCGCGTTTCATGTTGTCTGCGTTTCGTGACGCACTGATTCAGCGCCGGGTGCGCGAGAACGGTACGGTGGGAGTAATCTCGCCCGGTATCGGGGCGTAGTATCCCGCTGAACATCTTGGTTCGTGTCCGAATGATGCGGCACGTGTACGCAATTGGCAGCACCTGAGGAAAGGCCACTCATGGCGAAACGCGTCATCCACGAGCTGATCGACGACATCGACGGCAAGCCCGCTGCCGAGAGCATCGTGTTCGCGCTCGACGGCGTGCAGTACGAGATCGACCTGTCCGCGTCCAACGCGGCGAAGCTGCGCGACGCCGTCGCCCCGTTCGTCGCCGCCGCGACGAAGATCGGGCGTGGTGGCGTGGTCAGCACCGTGCGCGGTCGCGACGTGCGTGGCCGGGGCGTCACCCGCGGCGACCGCGACCAGAACCGTGCCATTCGGGAATGGGCGCAGGCCAAGGGGATCGACGTTTCCGACCGGGGCCGGATCAAGCAGGACGTGGTGGACCGCTACCACGCCGAAGCCGGCCGCTAATTACCACGAGTTGAGAAACCGGTCGATGCAGCGTCGCATTCCGGCGAAACGCGTGATCAAGCAGTGATCGAGTCGCGGCCCAGCTGGGTCGCGGCTCGTTCGCAATCACCGCCGGGAAACGAGGGTGGCACCGCCATGGATGGTGCAGGGCAGCAGCCGCTGCACTGCGGCAGCACTCCCGGCAGCACTCCCGGCACCGCCGCTTTCGATGGCTGCGGTGAGCTGGTCCACCGCCTGCCAGCCCATTTCCCGGCGCGGGATACGCAACCGCGTGATCTCCTCGTCGAGCGGCCCGGCGCCGGCCGGCTCGCCCAGCGCCACCACCGACAGGTCGCCCGGCACCGACCAACCCCGGGCCCGGGCCGCCACGACCAGCGCGACCGCGTCGGCGTGCTCCTCCAGGAACACCGCGGTGAGCCGCTCCCGCTCGATCGCGTCCAGCCAGCCGGACAGTGACCCGGCCGGTGATCCGGACAGTGACTCGGCCGGTGACCCGGACGGTGACCCGGACGGTGGCAGGTGCAGCCGGTCGCCACCCGGCGCGAAGCCGCGGAGCCGGTCGGCGTGCGACTCGGCGGGCCCGCCGGTGCCCAGGTAGCCGATGCGGGTGTGGCCGAGTGCGCCCGCCCGCTCGACCAGCGCCGCCACCGCGGCCGGATAGTCGGCGCCGACGCACGGGACCGGGCCGCCGGCGTCGTCCCGCCGGCCGACGGACACGAACGCGTGCCCCTCGCCGACGAGCCGGACCAGGTCGTCCCGGTCGACCCGGCGGCCGAGCAGGATCGTGCCGTCCGCGATCCCGATCCGGCTGTCCGCGTGGAAGATCCGTCGTTGCTCCGCGTGCGACGTGAACAGCAGCAGGTCGCAGCCGAGCTGCTCGGCCCGCTGCTCGATGCCGACCAGGAACGGGTGGTAGAAGTCCGCGGCGGTGCTGGGGAACACCGGCTCATACGTGAACACGCCCAGGATCCGGTTGCGCCCCGACACGAGCCGCCGGGCCACCGGGTCCGCGACGTAACCGGTGGTGCGGATCGCGTCGAGGACCCGTTGCCGGGTCTCGGGCGCGATCCGCACGTCGTCACCGGTGCGGTTGTTGAGCACCAGCGACACGGTCGCCTGGCTCACCCCCGTCATCCGCGCGATGTCCCGCTGCGTGACTCGTCTGCTCACAGGCGAAGGTGTACCACCCTTTCCACCACGGACGCACGCAACCTTTGCGGCCCGGGTGGGCGGTCAACCCTTGAGGCCCGTATGGGCCAGCCCTTCCACGAACTGGCGCTGCGCGATCACGAACACGACCAGGACCGGCAGGGCGGTCAGCGTCGCGGCCGACAGCTGCACGTCCCACATGGGGCCGCCGTACGCGTCGACGTACTGCGTCAGCGCCTGCGGCAAGGTGAACTTCTCCTTGCTCGACAGGTACACCACCGGCTCCAGGAACAGGTTCCAGCTGTTGAGGAACGTGAAGATGCCGACCGCTCCGAGCGCCGGGCGCGCGAGCGGCAGGGCGATGCGCCGGAACGTCTCGAACCGGCCGAGCCCGTCGACGCGGGCCGCCTCCTCCAGCTCCTTCGGCAGGGTTACGAAGAACTGCCGCATGATGAACGTCGCCAGGACGCTCGGCGCGCCGAAGATCGGCACGAGGATCAGCGGCCAGTGCGTGTCGATCATGCCGAACCGGTTGAACAGCTGGAACAGCGGCACGATCGTCACCTCGCTCGGGATGAGCAGCCCGGTGAGCACGACCACGAACAGGGCGTTCTGCCCGGGGAACCGGATCCTGGCGAACGCGTAGCCGGCCAGGGACGCGACGACCATCGTGCCGACGGTGACGATCGCGGCGATGTACAGGCTGTTCCAGTACTGCTGCGCGAACGGCTGCAGCCGGAACACCTCCCGGTAGGCGCCGAAGTGCCACTCGGAGGGCAGCAGCCGCGGCGGGTAGGCGAAGATCTCGCTGGTCGGCTTGAACGACGAGGTCACCATCCACCACGTCGGGAACACGAACGGGATGCACAGGACGGACAGCAGCCCGTACACGACGAGCTTGAGCTTCCTGCCGTTCCGAGTCTTACTGCTCATGGACGACCCACTTCCGGCGCAGCTGCCACTGCACGAGGGTCAGGGCGAGCACGATGACGAACAGCAGGATGGCCAGGGTCGAGCCGTAGCCGAAGTGATGGAACTGGAACGCCTGCTGGTAGAGGTAGTAGACGAGCACGGTCGTCGAGGTGCCGGGGCCGCCCTGGGTGAGCACGGCGATCTGGGCGAAGACCTGCAGCGAGCCGACCACCGTGATGATCGACGTGAGCAGGATCGTCGGGCTGATCATCGGTACGGTGATGCGCCGGAACCTGGTCCACGCCGACGCGCCGTCCAGCTGGGCCGCCTCGTACAGCTCACCGGGTACCCCCTGCAACGCGGCGAGGAACAGCACCATGTTGAGGCCGACGTTCTTGAACACCTGCACCGCGATCACGGACACCATCGCGGTCGGCCCCGTCCGCAGCCAGTTGGGACCTTCGATCCCGACGGCCTGCAGCAGGCCGTTGACGCCGCCGTTGGACTGCAGCAGGAAGCCCCACACGATCGTCCAGGCGACCAGCGACACGACGACCGGGGAGAAGAACAGCGTGCGGTACACGGCGAGCCCCCGCAGCCGCTGGTTGAGCAGCACCGCGAGCAGCAGCGCCAGGCTCAGGTTGAACACCACGAGGCCGACGGAGAAGATCCCGGTCGCGCGCAGCACCGACGGCAGCGACGGGTCGTCCAGCAGCGCCTGGTAGTTGTCGGCGCCGACGAACTCGAAGCTGTCGGCGAGGACGTTCCACTCGTGCAGGCTGTACCACAGCACCATGCACAGCGGTGCGAAGACGAAGACGGCCGAGCCGGCCAGCTGGGGGGCGATGAACAGCCACCCGGCCAGCCGGTCAGCGGTCTTGGAGCTCAGCCTCATGCCTTCGCCAGTTGCGGGGCGATCTTGGCGCACACGCCGGACAGCACCGCCTTGACGTCGGCCTGCGGCTGCCACAGCGGGTCGAGGCTCGCCCGGACGGTCTGCGACAGCTCCGCGAACCCGGCGTGGCTGGGGCCGACCGCGCCCTTGGCGATCCCGTCGACGACGACCTTCTGCAGCTGGTCGGGCTTGAGCAGCGGGTTGGTCTTGGCCAGGGTCTCCGCGGTCTGCTGCGAGGTGCGCGGCGGCGGGAAGTACGCGGCGAGCTTCGCCGAGTTGGCCGGGCTGGTCATGAAGGCCAGGAACTCCTGCGCCGCGGCGGCGTGCTTACCCTTCTTGAACACCCCGATGCCGGCCTGGCCGAACACCGCGTAGTCGCCGACCTTGCCCTTCGGCAGCGGCACCAGGTCCCAGCCGAACTGGTTCTTCAGCAGCGACGCCCGGCTGATCTGGGTGATCGTCATGGCCGCGTCGCCGGCGAAGAAGTCGGCGCTGACGCCGGGGCCGGGCAGGGCCTTGTCGGTGAAGATGGCCTTGTGCAGGGTCGTCATCGCCTCGACCATCTCGGGTTTGTCGAACCCGCAGGTCTTGCCGTCGGCGCTCCACGCCTGCGCGCCCCAGCCACCCCAGAAGCTGGCCAGGTTCTGCCACGACTTGTAGTCGAAGTCCCGCACGACGAGGCCCGCCTTGCCGGTCGCGGCGTTGACGGCGGACGCGGTCTGCAGCGCCGTGTCCCAGGTCCAGTTCCCCGCCGCGATGAGCTCCGCGGGGGTGGGCTTGCCGGCCTTCTTCACCAGGTCATTGTTGACGAACACGCCGAACGGCGAGGTCGAGAACGGATACGCGTACAGCTTCCCCTGCTGCTGCCAGAGCTTCATCGGGCTGGCGCCGAGGTCCTCGAACTGGTAGCCGGGGGTCTTCTTCAGCGTGTCGTCGAGCGGGACGAGGGCGCCGGAGGAGACGAAGTCGGGGGCGGAGTTCTCCAGGATCCAGGCGAGGTCGGGCTGGTTCCCACCGGCGATCTGGGTGGTGAGGGCCGTGGTGTACGTGTCGAACGGCAGCGAGTCGAACTTGATCTCGGTGACGTTCGGGTGCGCCGCCTTGTACTCGCCGGCGATCTCGTTGAACAGCTTCAGGTGGGCCTCGTTGGCGGTCCAGATCGTCATGCGCAGCGAGACCGGGCCGGTGTCCGTGGGTGCCGGGTCGTCGCCCGAGCCGCACGCGGTCAGGCCGAGCAGAGCTGCGGTGGCGACTGCCAGCGCTGTCTTCATTCGCATGGGGGTCTCCTGTTGGGGGGTGTCGTTCAGGAAGCGGGTGTGTGTTTCAGTACGCGGCGACGTCGGGCCAGGCGAGCTCGACGCCGTCGTTCGTCAGGCGGGACTGGAACGCGGCGAGCAGGGCAGGGTCGGCCCGGACGGCGCGAGGGGTGACGCGCCCGCCCCGGTCGGTCTCATTGAGGCAGTACGCGGCGAGCGCGCCGGCGGCCTCGCCGATGTTCCACTCGACGGGGTGCAGCCGGTAGCAGCCGTTGGTGATGTGGGTCGTGCCGAGGTTCTTCGCCGCCGGCAGCAGGTTCTCGACCCGGCGGGGCAGCAGCGCGCCGAGCGGGATCTGGAACGGGCTGGACGGCACGTCGATGTACGTGTCGCCGCCCGTGGACGGGTGCAGGTCGATGCGGTACATGCCGACACCGACCGAGTCGGGGTAGTTGACGCTGCCCTTGTCGCCGCGCACGGCGTGGGACAGGTCCTGCTCCACGACGGTGTAGTCGGCGAGGATGCGCCGCGACTCGCGGACGTACGGCGCCTGCGCCAGCCCCCATCCCACGCCGCCGGTCCCCGTGACGTCCCCACGCAGGCGCAGCCCGGGAAACCCGGTGCCGCCGTCGGGGCGCGGCGCCTCGGTCTGCAGCCAGTACAGCACCGACATCGACAGCTCCCGCGCCCGCGACAGGTGCTCGGCGGCGTCGGGCACGTCGATGACCGGCGACTCGAAGTAGTCGATCATCGGCCAGTTGACGAGCGTGATGTCGCTGGCGTAGGCACCGGGCGTGAACAGGTTCCTGGCCGCGATCCGCCGGAACGTCCACAGGTTCGCGTCACCGGGGTTGACCCGCTGGTCGGCGAGCACCCGGAGCGGGTCGTCGTCCGGGTTCGGGGTGAAGCTGCGCTCGGAGATCTCCAGGGTCCGCGGGTGCGGGGACCGCCACGACAGCAGCGGGCCGCCCCAGAACGGCGGCGTGTACGCCCGCCAGAACCCGTACGCGTCCGGCCGGTCGATCGTGTGGTCGCCGTCGACGTGGTCGACCGCGAAGCACACCGAGACGGCCTGCATGTTGCCGGGCTGCGCGGTTGCCGGCGCGCTCGGCTCGCCCGTGTCGTCCTGCGACTCGAAGCCCGTCACGTACTCGGTGCCGGTCAGCGGCAGCAGCTCGCCGGTCTCGGTCGCGTCCAGCACGTAGCGCGCCGTGATCGTGGTTTCGCCGCCCTCCCGGTGCCTCCCGGTCACGGCGGTGACCCGGTCCCCGTCCGTCTCGGCGGCGGTCGCCTTCCACGGCTGCAGGACGGTGAGGCGGCCGCTGCCACGGTACGGCTGCAGCATCGCCTCCAGCACCGCCTTCGCGACGGCGGGCTCGTGGCAGAGCCGGCTGACGCCGCCGGCGCCGGGGTTCAGGTGCGTCCAGCGCCGGGCCGCGTCGGTGAGCGGGTAGTAACGCCGGTAGTAGTCGCGGATCCCGTCGCGCAGCGCCCGGTAGCTCGCGGTCACGCCGAACTGCTCGACCCACGTGTGCTCGTCCGGCGGCACCGCCTGGCTGGTGAGCTGGCCACCGAGCCAGTCGTACTCCTCGGTGAGCACGACCGTCCGCCCGGCCCGCAGCGCGGCCAGTGCCGCCGCCACCCCGCCGAGTCCGCCGCCCACGACGAGGACGTCCGCCGCCATTTCCTTCACGTGCGCTCCCTGCTGCTGATATCGCTGCTGGTTCCAAGGGTTTCACCGGGGACGAGTTCGCAGGCCAGCAACGTCTGCCGTGCTGGGCCCGGCTCGAAGCCGCCGCCGACGATTTCGGTGAGGTGGTCGACCGCCTGCCAGCCCATCTCGCGGCGCGGCGTCCGGAACCGGGTCACGTCCAGCGGCGGGGGAGTGGCGCCCGCGCGGGTCGGCTCGCCGAGCACGACGACGGACACGTCGGCGGGGACGTCCCGGCCGTGCCCGCGCAGGATCGCGATCAGTTCGGCCGCGTCCGCCGGCTCCTCCAGGAACAGCGCGGTGACGCCGTCGGCCAGCAGCGGCGGGATCGCGTCCGCGAGCGTGTTCTTCCGGGGCTCGTGGGTCGCGTACACGCCGGCGGCCAGGCACGCGTCGGCGAAGCCACGCAGGCGGTCCAGGTGCGACTCGGCGGGGCCGCCGGTGCCGACGTACGCGAGGCGGCGGTGGCCGAGCCCGACCGCCGCGCCGACCAGCGCGGCGGTCGCCGCCCCGTAGTCGGCGCCGACGTAGGGCACGTCCGGGGAGTCGCGCCGGCCGACGCTGACGAAGGGGTGGTGCTCGGCGACGAGCCGCGCCAGCTCGTCCCGGCCGATCGAGCGGCCCAGCACGATGCAGCCGTCGGCGAGGCGCATCCGGTGCGGGCCGGAGGTGAACAGCAGCAGGTCGCAGCCGAGCTGCTCGGCCCGCTGCTCGATGCCGACCAGGAACGGGTGGTAGAAGTCGGCGGTCGCGCTGGGGAACACCGGCTCGTAGGTGAACACGCCGAGGATCCGGTTGCTGCGGTCGGCGAGCCGCCGCCCGACGACGTCGGCGACGTAGCCGGTGGCGCGGATCGCGTCGAGCACCCGCTGCCGCGTGTCCTGGGCGATCCGCACGCCCTTGCTGTTGCTGCCGTCGGTGTCGTTCAACACCAGCGACACGGTCGCCTGGCTGACGCCGGTCATCCGCGCGATGTCGCGCTGCGTGACTCGACGTCCCACGGGGATCTCCTTGGCTAATGCGTATCAGCAAGCTCTGGGCACGAATCGTGCGCCCGGTCTCGCCGGTCCGTCAAGCCGTGGGAGAAGTTTCGTTACCCGTTCGCGTTACTGACTAATACGCATTAGCCCTGTCTGCTTTCCTCCGTTCAGTGCAGTTTTCCGATCATCTGCGCCAGTCCGATCGGCAGGTCGCGGACGCGGATGCCGGTCGCGTGGTGGACGGCGTTCGCGACCGCGGCCGCCGTGCCGACGATGCCGATCTCGCCGATGCCCTTCACGCCCATCGGGTTGAGGTGCGGGTCCTGCTCGTCCAGCCACGCGACCTCGATCCGCGGCACGTCCGCGCTGACCGCCACGTGGTATGCCGCCAGGTCGCCGGTCACGAAGTCGCCGGTGCGCGAGTCGAGCACGGACCGCTCCAGCAGCGCCCCCGACAGGCCCATCGTCATTCCGCCGATGAACTGCGACCGCGCCGTCGTCGGGTTCACGATCCGTCCGGCGGCGAACACGCCCAGCAGGCGGTCCACCCGTACCTCACCCGTCATTGTCGACACGCGCGCCTGGCAGAACTGCGCGCCGTAGGCGTGCCGGGAGAACTCGGGACGGTCCCGGATCTCCAGGGTCGTGTCGGCCCGGACCGCGACGCCGCCCGTCGGCACCCGGCCGCCGTGGTCGCGTTCGATGCGCTCCCGCAGCAGCCGGCACGCCTTCGTCACCGCCCAGCCCCACGACGCGGTCCCCATCGAACCGCCCGCGACGGTCGCCGGTCCGATCGCCGAGTCACCGACGGTAATCTCCACGTAGGCGATCGGCACGTCCAGGGCGTCCGCAGCGATCTGGCGCAGGACGGTGCGCGCGCCGGTGCCGATGTCGGCGGCGTTGACCTCCACGTCGAAGCGCTGGTCGGCGGTCGCCCGCGCCAGGGCCGTCGACGGCCACGTCAGCGACGGATACGTCGAGGCCGCCACCCCGGTGCCGACCAGCCACTCCCCGTCGCGGCGCACCGCCGGCCGCGGGTCGCGCACCACCCGGCCGGAGGCATCCGTCCAGCCGAAGCGTTCCGCCCCTTCCTGCAGGCATTGCACGAGGTGCCGGCTGGAGAACGGGATCTGCTCCTCGGGGTGCACCGCCGGCTCGTTGTCGATCCGGAGCCGCACCGGATCCCAGTTGCCGGCGGACGCCAGCTCGTCGATCGCGGACTCGAGGGCGAACGATCCCGGACATTCCCCGGGCGCCCGCATCCACACCGGCGTCGGGACGTCCAGCGCCACGACCCGGTGCGTCGTGAGGCGGTTCGGCGCGGCGTACATGTGCCGGGACAGCACCGCGCTCTGCTCGACGAACTCGCTCAGTTGCGAGGTCTGGCTGACCGCGTCGTGGCCGATCGCGAGGAGCCGGCCGTTCGTCGCGGCGCCGAGCCGGACCCGCTGGATCGTCGGCGTGCGGTACCCGGCGACCGCGAACAGCTGCTGCCGGGTCAGCGCCAGCTTCACCGGCCGGCCGACGAGCCGTGCCGCCATCGCGGCCAGGACCACGTTGGGCTTCGGCCCGCCCTTGCTGCCGAACCCGCCGCCGACGTGCTCGTTGATGACCCGGACCGACTGCGGTGGCAGCTCGAACAACCCTGCCAGGGTCTCGGACACCGCGGTCGAGGCCTGTGTCCCGTCGAACACGACGAGGCAGCCACGCTCCCAGAACGCGGTGGTCGCGTGCGGCTCCATCGCGCAGTGGTGCTCCGCCGGCGTGCGGTACGTCGCGTCGACCCGCACCGCGGCGGCGGCGAGCCCGGCGTCGACGTCGCCGATCGCGGACCGCGCCGGGTAGCCGGCGTTGACCTGCACCGGCTGGTACAGCGCCGGATGGTCGATGCGCAGGACCGTGTCCGAGGTCATGCCGTCCTCACGGACCCGCACGAGGTCAGCGCCGGCCCGCGCGGCCTCCGGTGACGTCGCGACGACGACGGCGACGACCTGCCCCCGGTAGGCGATCCGCGCCGACTGCAGCACCATCAGCTCCGGGTCGCCGACGGACTCCAGCCGCTGCGCGTTGCCGTGCCACAGCACCCCGAGGACCCCGTCCTCGGCCAGGGCCCGTGACGTGTCGACGTCGACGACGACCCCGCGGGCCACGGTCGACTGGACCACCCACGCGTACGCGGCACCCGGCACGGGATGGTCGACCGCGTACGGCGCCCGCCCCGTCACCTTGTCCCACGCCTCGATCCGCGGACTCGCGGTCCCGACGCTGCGCTGCGCCGCGTCCTGGACACGGCTCTGTGTTGGCTGGCCCTGTGCTGGCTGGCTCTGTGTTGGCTGGCGCTGTGTGCTGGTCACCAGCTCGCCTCCGTCATCCCGCGCAGGACGCCGACCGTCAGGTTGCGGATCAGCGGCACCTTGTAGCCGTTGTCCCGCAACGGTTTCGCCGCGGCGAGCTCCTCGTCCGCGGCCCGTTCGAAGTTGTCGACCGTCGCCGGCGCGCCCCGCAGCGACCGTTCCGCCGCGTACGCCCGCCACGGCCGGTGCGCCACCGCCCCGTACGCCAGCCGCACGTCCTGCACGACCCCGTCCCGCACGTCGAGCGCGGCGGCGACCGACCCGGCCGCGAACGCGAACGACGACCGGTCCCGCACCTTGCGGTACGTCGACATCCGCGCGATCGGGGTCGCCGGCAGGACCACGGCGGTGATCAACGCGCCCGGCGGCAGGTTCGTGTCCCGCTCGGGCCGGTCGCCGGGCAGCCGGAAGAACTCGTGCACGCTCATGCTCGCCGGGCCGCCCTCGGTGAGCAGCTCGACCCGCGCGTCCACCAGCGCGAGCGCCACCGCCAGGTCCGACGGGTTCGTCGCGACGCACTGTTCCGACGCGCCCAGGATCGCCAGGTCGGTGTGCTCGCCCTCGCGGGCCGCGCAGCCGGCACCCGGCCGCCGCTTGTTGCACGACTTCGTGACGTCGACGAAGTAGCGGCAGCGGGTGCGCTGCAACAGGTTCCCGCCGATCGTGGCCCGGTTGCGCAGCTGCGCCGACGCGCCCGACAGCAGCGCGAGGGCCACCGCCGGGAACCTGGTCCGCAGCACCGGATCGGTGGCGAGGTCACTGTTCGCGGTGAGCGCGCCGACCCGCATCCCGCCGTCCGGCAGCGCCTCGATGTCCCGCAACGGCAGGCCGGTGACGTCGATGAGCAGGTCGGGGGCGGTGACGCCGAGCTTCATCAGGTCCACGATGTTCGTCCCGCCGGCCAGGTACGCCGCTCCGGTGCGCGAGATCGTGGCGACCGCCGAGTCCGCGGCCTCGGCCCGCTGATACGCGAACGGTTTCACCGCGCTGCCACCTCTTGCGCTGCGACCTCTTGACCTGCGACCTCTTGACCTGCGACCTCTTGGATGGCCGCGACGATGTTCACATAGGCGCCGCAGCGGCAGATGTTGCCCGACATCCGTTCCCGGATCTCGTGCTCGTCGAGCTTGGCCTCCTCGGCTGCCGCCTCTTCGAGCATGCCGACCGCGGAGCAGATCTGCCCCGGGGTGCAGTAGCCGCACTGCAGCGCGTCGTGGGCGGCGAACGCCTCCTGCATCGGATGCAGCGACGGGCGCTCGTGCGGCTGCGCCGACCCCTGGGCCGGGCCCTGTGCCGCCCGCTGGGCCGCCATCTGGGTCGACATCTTGGCCGCCGTGCCGCTGCTGAGCCCCTCGACGGTCGTGACCGCCGTATCTCGGCAGGTGACCGCGAGGATCAGGCAGCTGTTCACCCGCCGGCCGTCCAGCAGCACCGTGCACGCGCCGCACTGCCCGTGATCGCAGCCCTTCTTCGTGCCCGGCAGCGCCAGCTGCTCGCGCAGCACGTCGAGCAGCGTCGCCCGGTTGTCGACGCGCAGCTCCTGCGGGTGACCGTTGACGCAGAACATGAGGTCGCTCGTGAACTGTCTCTCCACGGTCTCGTGCTGCCCAACCGCGCCTCGCCCATGCGTGCCGGCGCTCGCCCGCCCCCTGAAGTCACCCGAAGTGTGGGACCGTGGGTCGATGGACGGCGCGGTGACCCGAGACGGCTGCCCCGTCGAGCTGTACACGCTGCTCCCGACGACCGGCGAGCCCGCCATCGTCCACGCGGCGATCCCGCCCGGCGCGGAGATCCTCGAGCTCGGCTGCGGGGCCGGCCGCCTCACCCACCCGCTCATCGACCTCGGTCATCCGGTCACGGCGGTCGACAACTCCGCCGACATGCTGGCCCACGTGAGCGGCCCGGCCTCCGCCCTCGTCACCGTCCTCGCCGACATCGAGACCCTGGACCTCGATCGGCGGTTTCCGGCGGTACTGCTGGCAAGTCACCTCATCAACACCCCCGACGACCGGCTGCGGGGCCGGCTGCTCGCCGCGTGCCGGCGGCACCTCGCGGCGGACGGCCGGGTCCTGATCCAGTGGCTGCCACCGGTCTGGTTCGACCGGGTGTTCGCCGACATGCGCCCGGTCACCGGCCGCATCGGCCGCATCGAGGTGACCGACACCCCGCTGTCCCACGACGGCACCGTCCTGCAGGCGAGGTGCACGTACCGGGTCGCCGACACCACAGGGCCCGCCGGTGGTGCGGCGTCCTCCGGCGGGACGGTCTGGTCGCACCGGTTCGCCACGCGCCGGCTGAGTCGCGCCGACCTGCACGCCGGGCTGGCGGGCGCGGGCCTGCGCTTCGAACGCCACCTCGACGCCGGCCGCCACTGGCTCACGGCAGCGGTGTGAACGGGCTTGACCTCAACAGAGCTTGAGGTTCCAGGCTTGTGTCCATGAAGGCGATCGAGGTGACCCGCTTCGGCGGACCGGAAGTTCTGGAACCAGGCACATTCTCCGACCCCGTCCCCCGCGAGGGCGAGGTCCTCGTCGACGTCGACGCGGCCGACACGCTGTGGCTGGAGACCCTCGTCAGGTCCGGCGACGGCGGCGCGTACTTCCCCGTCACACCGCCGTACCGCCCCGGCGTGGGCGTCGCCGGCACGGTGCTGTCCGGCGGCGGCTCGGGGCGGCGGGTGGTCGCGCGGCTGGGTCACGCGGGCGGCGGGTACGCGACCCGCGTCGCCGTCCCGGAGGCCACCCTGGTCGACATCCCCGACGGTGTCGACGCGCGGACCGCGGCCGCCGTCCTGCACGACGGTGTCACCGCGCTCGCGCTCATGGACGTCGTGAAGGTCGTCGCCGGTGACCGGGTCCTCGTCACCGCCGCCGCGGGCGGCATGGGCGCGCTGCTCGTCCAGGCCGCGAAGGCCGCCGGCGCGACCGTCGTCGCCGCCGCCCGCGGGGCCGCCAAGCTCGACGCGCTGCGCGGACTGGGTTCGCCGGGATCGCTGGGCCCGGACGTCGTGGTCGACTACGGCGCCGGCGACTGGACCGACACGGTGTGGGACGCCGTCGGCGGCGTCGACGTGGTCCTCGACGGTGCGGGCGGCGACTACGGCCGTGCCGCGTTCGACCTCGTCGTCGAAGGCGGCCGGTTCTCCGCGCACGGCACCCCCGCCGGCGGGTTCGCCACCGCCGACCCCGAGGTCGCCCGGTCCCGTGGCATCGCCGCGACCGGCCTCGAATCCGTCCGGCTCGACCCGGACCGGTTCCGCACCTACCTGGGCCGCGCCCTGCGGGACGTGGCCGCGGGCCGGTTCACGCCGCTGATCGGGCAGACGTTCCCGCTCGAACGCGCCGCCGACGCGCACGCCGCGATCGAGTCCCGCACCGCGATCGGCAAGACGGTGCTAACAGTCGCATGAGACGGCCCAGCGCGGCGCGGTGAGCTCGTCGGCCGGGCGCCGGTCGGTTCCGGCCGCCGTCTCGAACGTGAAGCCCTCGCGCACCCAGTACTCGTACCCGCCGAGCATCTCCTGCACCTGATAGCCGAGCTTCGCGAACTCGAGCGCCGCCCGCGTCGCGCCGTTGCAGCCGGGCCCCCAGCAGTACGTGACGACGAGCGTGCCGGGCTGGATCGCCGCCGCGGCGTCGGCGGCGATCTGCGCGGTCGGCAGGTGCACCGCGCCCGGCAGGTGACCCTGCGCCCACGCCTGCGCGCCGCGCGAGTCGACGACGACGTACCCGGGGGTGCGCGCCTCGAGCGCCGCGTGGACGTCACTGACATCGGTCTCGAACCGCAGGCGCTCCGCGAAATGGGCGACGGCGGCGGTGTTCTCAATGGCTGTGGTTGGCATGCGTCCATCGTGGGGCGGGGCAATCCGTCGCGACAGTGGCGTGGATGACACCGTTCGCTAAGATACCGCCATGGTGCCGAACCGCAGCGTGTCCGTCCTCGTGTACCCGGGCATGTCAGCGTTCGAGACCGGCATCGTCACCGAGGTGTTCGGGCTGCCGCGCCCCGAGTTCGAGCGCCCCTGGTATCGGCTGGCCGTGTGTGCGCCGAGCGACGCGCCCGTGCCGATGATCGGCGGTGCGACCCTCACCACGCCGTTCGGGCTGGACGAGTTCGCGGCCGCCGACACCGTCATCGTCCCCGGCGTCGCGAACGTCCACTTCGACCCGCCGCCCGCGGTCCTCGACGCGCTGCGCACCGCGCACGACCGCGGCGCCCGCATCCTGTCGATCTGCTCCGGCGCGTTCGCGCTCGCCGCCGCGGGGCTCCTCGACGGGCGGCGCGCCACGACCCACTGGCGCTACGCGGACCTGTTGCAGCGCAGGTTTCCCGCCGTCCACGTCGACCCCGGCGTCCTCTACCTGGCCGACGGCGACGTGTGGACCAGCGCCGGCAGCGCCGCCGGCCTGGACCTGTGCCTGCACGTCGTGCGGGCCGACCACGGTGCCACGATCGCCAACGCGGTCGCCCGCCGGCTCGTCGTCCAGCCGCACCGCGACGGCGGCCAGGCCCAGTTCATCGAGGCGCCGATGCCCGGCCGGACCGACGACGCGGACGACGGTGGCGACGACCGCATCGCCCGCAGCGTCGACTGGGCGCTCACGCACCTCGCCGAGCCGCTCACCGTCGACGTGCTGGCCCGGCAGGCGCACATGTCGGCACGGACATACCTGCGGCACTTCACCCGCACCACCGGCACCAGCCCGATCCGCTGGCTGATCCGGCAGCGCGTGCAGGCGAGCCTGGCGCTGCTCGAGTCGACCGACACCCCGATCGAACAGATCGCGGCGGCCGTCGGGTTCGAGACGCCGGTGACGTTCCGGCACCACTTCACGAACACGATGCGCACCTCGCCGTCCGCGTACCGGCAGGCCTTCCGCGTCAAGGGGCACTGATAGCCTTACGCGCTGTGCGCCTCTGGTTGACGCTCGTCGGCATCGGTTTCCGGCGATGGTCGACCTACCGCCTGGCGGCGTTCGCCGGGGCGTTCACCAACAGCGTGTTCGGCCTGATCCGCGCCGGTGTCATCACCGCGACCATCGCCGCCGCCGGTGGCACGCTCGGCGGCTACGACGCGCTGACCGGCGTCACCTATGTGTGGCTCGGGCAGGCGCTCATCGGCCCCGTCTACTTCTTCGCGTGGACCGAGCTGGCGCAGCGGATCCGTACCGGCGACGTCGCCGTCGACCTGGCCCGGCCCGTCGATCCGATGCTCGCCCATCTCGCCGCCGATCTCGGTCGGGCCGCGTTCGTGTTCCTGCCCCGCGGGTTGCCGCCGCTGGCCGTCGGCGCCGCCGTGACCGGGCTGGCGCTGCCCGGCGACCCGGGCGCGTACGTCCTCGGCCTGCTCAGCGTCGCGTTCGCGGTCGTCGTGTCGTTCGCGTGCCGGTGGCTGGTCAACCTGACCGCGTTCTGGCTGCTCGACCTGCGCGGCCCGATGACGATGTATCTGCTGGTCACCAACATCCTGTGCGGTCTCGCCGTGCCGGTGCAGTGGTTCCCCGGGTGGCTCGCCGCGGCCGCCGCCGTGACCCCGTTCCCGTCGATGCTGCAGACCCCGATCGACGTGCTCATGGGCCACTCCGCCGGCTGGGACGCGGTGCGGCTGCTCGCCGTGCAGGCCGCATGGGCCGCCGGCCTGCTCGCCGCCGGCCGCCTCATCTTCACGCTCGGCACCCGCAAGCTGGTGATCCAGGGTGGCTGACAATCCCTACGTAGTGCTGGTGCGGCTGCGGATGCGGGCGCAGACGGTGTACCGGGGGTCGTTCGCGATCGAGCTCGTCGCCAGTCTCGGCGCGACGATCAGCGGGTTCCTGGAGATCTACGTCATCTTCGCCAACGTGCCGGCGCTCGGCGGGCTCGACTTCCCCGCGGCGGTGCTGGTGTTCGCGATCGGGCACGTGTCGTTCAGCCTCGCCGATCTCGTCGTCGGGCACCTCGACGCGCTGCCGAACTACCTGCGGTCCGGCACGCTCGACGCGTTCCTGCTGCGGCCGCTGCCGGTGCTCGCCCAGCTGATCACCGCGGAGATCTCGTTGCGGCGGTTCGGGCGTACCGTCGCGGGCTCCGCGCTGGCCGTCGTGGCGCTGGCGCACACCGAGGTGGCATGGTCGCCGGCGAAGGCGGCGCTGCTCGCGGTGACGGTGTGCGCCGGCGCGGCCCTGTTCGCGGCGCTGTTCGTCGGGGCCGCGGCCGTGCAGTTCTGGCTGGTCGAGGGGACCGAGTTCACGGCGTCGTTCGTGTACGGCGGCAGCTACGCCGCGCAGTTCCCGACGAGCGTGTTCGGCACACCGGCGCGGGTGCTGTTCACGTTCGTGGTGCCGGCCGCGTTCGTCGCGTACCTGCCGGTGCTGGCCCTGCTCGACATCCCCGGCGCCGCGCCCGGTGGCCTACCCGCCGGCGTGCTCGGCTGGTGCTCGCCGATCGCCGCCGCGGCGGTCTGGACGGTGGCGCTGCTCGGTTGGCGGGCGGGCCTGCGGCACTACACGGGAGCCGGATCATGAGCAGTGCCAGCATGGCGGACCACATCATCGAGGCGGTCGCGCTGCGGCGGGTGTTCGGGGCGAAGACGGCGGTCGACGGGTTGACGTTCAGCGTGCCGCGGGGCGCCGCGGTCGGATACATCGGTGCGAACGGGGCCGGCAAGTCCACGACGATCAAGATGCTCACCGGCATCCTCAAGCCGACCTCCGGATCGGCGCTGACCTGCGGCCTCGACCCGCTGCGGCACCGGCGGCAGCTGGCGCGGCGGATCGGGGTCGTGTTCGGCCAGCGCAGCCAGCTGTGGTGGGACCTGCCGCTGCGGGACTCGTTCGTGGCGCTGGGCGCGATCCACCGGCTCGGGCGGGACGCGGTGCGGGACCGCACCGACGAGCTCGTCGACCGGCTGGACCTCGGGGAGTTCGTGGACACGCCGGTGCGGCAACTGTCGCTCGGGCAGCGCATCCGCGGTGAGGTCGCGGCGGCGCTGCTGCACGGGCCGGAGCTGCTCATCCTCGACGAGCCGACGATCGGCCTCGATGTGCTCAGCAAGGAGCGGCTGCGGGTGTTCCTGATCGAGCAGCGCTCGCTGCACGGCACGAGCCTGCTGCTCGCGACCCACGACATGGGCGACGTGCGGCGGCTCACCGAACGCATCCTGGTCGTCGACCACGGGCGGCTCGCGTTCGACGGCACCCTGGCCCAGCTGGTCGAGCAGGTCGGCGCCGAACGCCACGTGGTCCTCGACCTCACCGACCCGGCGCCGCCGCTGGACGGCATCCCCGGCACGCGCCTGGTCGGCCATGAGGCCGGCGGGCTGCGGCAGCGGCTGTCGTTCGCGCCGGGGGAGACGACGGTCGCGGCG
Organism: Dactylosporangium siamense; assembly: GCF_016862795.1. Taxonomy (GTDB): domain Bacteria; phylum Actinomycetota; class Actinomycetes; order Mycobacteriales; family Micromonosporaceae; genus Dactylosporangium; species Dactylosporangium siamense. The sequence goes on from NZ_BONQ01000154.1 coordinate 74,419, forward strand.
ATCCTGGCCGCCGTGGCGCAGCGCGCGGTGCAGGTCCACGACCTCACCATCGAGGAACCCGACATCGAAGCGGTGGTCCGGCGGCTGTACGCGGGCTAGTACAAATGTCACGGCCGGCGTGCGACGGACGCATCTGCCGGCTCCGGAGCCCGCGCCATACCGTCGAGCCATGGCCACAGTCGAGCTGGACAGGGTGTCGTACACCTACGAGAACGCCTCTGGGAATGCCACTGGGAACAGCGCGGACGGGTTCGCGGTGCGGGACGTGTCGCTGCGGATCGAGCCGGGTCAGGTCGTCGCGATGCTCGGGCCGAACGGTGCCGGCAAGTCCACGACGCTGCTCCTGCTGCTCGGCATGCTGCGGCCACGGACCGGCACCGTCCGGCTGTTCGGCGAGGCCGTGACGGGTGCTGTGAACAAGGCCGTCGCCGGCGGCCGGATCGGTGCCATGCCGCAGGCCGGTGGGGTGCCGCCCCGCTCCAGCGTCCGCGATCTGCTGGAGTTCCTGCACGCGGTGTATCCGCGGCCGATGCCCGTCCGCGAGGCCCTCGCGCTCGCCGACCTGGAAGGGCTCGCCGGGCGCACCGTGGAGCGGCTGTCCGGCGGGCAGCAGCAGCGGCTCCGGTTCGCGATGGCCGTCATCGGCCGGCCCGACCTGCTGATCCTCGACGAACCCACGGCGGCGCTGGACGTCCAGTCCCGGCGCGCGTTCTGGGCCGCGATCCGTGAGTACGCCGCGCACGGCCGCACCGTCCTGTTCTCCACGCACTACCTGGAGGAGGCCGACGACAACGCCGACCGGATCGTGGTGCTCGACCGGGGACGGGTGATCGCCGACGGCACCGCCGTGAGCGTGAAGCAGATGGTCGGCGTCCGGACCGTGAGCGTGGCCGCATCGGATGCACCGCACGCCTTTGACCGCCTGCCCGGCGTCGCCGCGGTCACGCGGCTCGGTGGGCGGGTCGTGCTCACCACCACCGACTCGGACGCGACGGTGCTCGCGCTCGCCGCCGCCGGACTCCTGCGGGACCTCGAGGTCGTCGGCGCGGGCCTGGAGGAAGCGTTCCTGACCCTGACCAACACGGCGCTCACCGATGCGGCGCCGACCCTCGAGAGGATCTGACGTGCGCGCGTATGTGCGGCTGGAGTTGCGGCGGCTGGCCCGGATGCCCGGGCTGCTCATCTTCGCGGTGCTGATGCCGTTGCTGAGCTACCTGCTCTTCACGAACCTGCACGGGCTCACCGGGCAGGACCGGGACGTGGCCGCGACGTACACGATGGTCAGCATGGCCGGGTACGGAGCGATCGGCGCCCTGCTCAACTACGCCTCCGGGGTCGTGGTCGACCGGTCGATCGGGTGGATGCGGCAGCTGCGGCTCACGCCGCTGTCGCCGGTCCGCGTCGTCGTCGGCAAGGGGCTCGCGGCGATGGTGACCGCGATCGTCCCGGTGGTCGCATTGTGCGTCGCCGGGGTGCTCGTGAACGACGTGCGGCTCGGCCCGGTGCAGTGGCTGGCGATCGTGCCGCTGCTGTGGTTCGGGGCGCTGCCGTTCGCGCTGCTCGGCCTCGGCATGGGATACCTGGCGACCGCGCAGACGGTGCAGCCGCTCAACCTGCTGGTGTACCTGGGGATGTCGGTCGTCGGTGGGCTGTGGCTGCCGCTGGACGCGTTGCCCGGCTGGGTCGCGGCGGTCGGCCGGTGGTTGCCGACCCACGCGTACGCCGACATGTCGTGGCAGGTCGCCTTCGGCGGTTCGCCGACGGTCACGGACCTGCTGACGCTCGCCGGCTGGATGGTCGCGTTCACCGGCCTCGCCGTCGTGGGGTTCCGCCGATCGGTCCGCAGCACGGCCAGCTTGTAGGGTGTTGATCATGCCAGGCAAACGCTGGAGGCCGGCGGTGTCCGGGCTGCTCTGGGTCGGTGTGTGGATGTTTCCGCTGCTCGAACCCGCCGGTACGATCCACCGCGGGCCGGCCGGGGTGGTCGCCGGGGTGGGGCTCGGGCTGTTCGCGCTCACGTACACGGTGATCACGACGCTGGGCTTCGACCACCGGGACGACCTGAGCCGGGTCTCGACCGCCGGGTTCGCGGTCGTGGCGGCGCTCGGGGTGGGGCTCGCCGCCGCGTACGGCGAACACTGGCTGACCTTGATGCTGTTCGTCGGGACGTGCGGCATGGCGGTGTACGCGGGCCGGGAACGGGTGCACGTCGCGGCCGCCGTGCTCGCGTCGGTGGTGGCCGTGACGGTGCTGCTCGGACTGCTGCACGGCGCGCTCGAGCAGGCGCTGATCACCGTTGTCGGCACGCTCCTCGCGTCGGGGCTGGCCGGCGCGGTGCGCCAGATGCAGCGGCTGATCCGTGAGCTGCGGCAGACCCGGGACGCCCTCGCGACGGCGGCGGTCGCGGAGGAGCGGCTGCGGTTCTCCCGCGACCTGCACGACCTGCTCGGCCACACGCTGTCGGTGATCGTGGTCAAGGCGGAGGTGGTGCGCCGCATCGCCGAACGGGACCCGTCCGCGGCCGCCGCGCAGGCCGCCGACATCGAGGACATCGGGCGCCGCGCGCTGGTCGAGATCCGGGAGGCGGTCACCGGCTACCGGGAGGCCGGGTTGACCGCCGAACTGACCCGCGCGAAGGGGGTGCTGTCCAGCGCGGGGATCGCCGCGACGGTGCAGCGGACCGCGGACCCGCTGCCGGACGACACCGACCGGCTCCTCGCGTGGGTGCTGCGCGAGGCGACGACGAACGTGGTCCGGCACAGCGGCGCGCAACGCTGCGACATCGAGATCTCCACCACGGACGGCGCGGCGGCGCTGAGCGTGGTCGACAACGGCGCGACCCCTGGCAGCGCGTCCCCGGGCAACGGGCTGCGTGGCCTCACCGAGCGGCTGGGGGCCGCCGGTGGCACCCTCGAAGCCGGCGCCCGCGACGGTGGCGGGTTCGCGCTGGTCGCGAGGCTGCCACTGGGACGGACGTGGTGATGACGATCAGAGTGCTGCTGGCCGAGGATCAGGGCATGATGCGGGGCGCGCTCGCGCTGCTGCTCGGCCTGGAGCCGGATCTCGAGGTGGTCGCGCAGGTCGCGACCGGGGACCAGATCGTCCCCGCCGCCGAACGGGTCCGGCCCGACATCGCGCTGCTCGACATCGAGATGCCGGGCGGCGACGGGATCACCGCGACCGCGCAGCTGCGCCGGCGGCTGCCCGGGTGCCGGGTGCTGATCCTGACGACGTTCGGGCGGCCCGGCTACCTGCGCCGCGCGATGGAGGCCGGCGCGAGCGGCTTCCTGGTGAAGGACGGCCCGGTCGAGGAGCTCGCCGCGGCGGTCCGCCGGATCCACGCCGGTGAACGCGTCGTCGACCCGGCCCTCGCCGCGGCGGCCCTCGCCGCCGGGCCCGACCCGCTCACCGACCGGGAACGCGACGTGCTGCGCGAGTCGGCGGGTGGCGCGACCGTCGCGGACATCGCCGCCAGGCTCCACCTGTCGGAGAGCACCGTGCGCAACTACCTGTCGGCGGCGATCACGAAGACCGGCACCCGCAACCGCATCGAGGCCGTCGGCGTCGCCCAGTCCAACGGCTGGTTATGAGAGCTACGGCAGGATCGCGTCGACGTAGCCGCCGTCGACGCGCACCGCTGCGCCGGTCGTCGCGGACGCGAACGTGGAGCTCAGGTAGACCACGAGATTGGCGATCTCCTCCGGTTCGATCAGCCGCCGCAGCAGCGAGTTGGGGCGGTGCCGGCGCATGAACTCACGCTGCGCCTCGTCCCAGGGCAGGTCGCGGTCGACCAGTGAGTACACGAAGTCCTCGACGCCGCCGGTATGGGTCGGGCCGGCGATGACGGAGTTGACGGTGACGCCGGTGCCGGCGGCGTCCTTCGCGAACCCCCGCGAGACCGCGAGCAGCGCCGTCTTCGACATGCCGTAGTGGATCATTTCGGCGGGGATGGCGACGGCGGAGTCGCTCGCGATGTACTGCACCCGGCCCCACCCGCGCAGTTTCATCCCCGGGAGGTAGGCGCGGGTGAGCCGGACGGCGGTGAGGACGTTCGTCTCGAAGTACGTGCGCCACTCGTCGTCGGTGATCTCCAGGGCCGGCCGGGAGCCGAAGATGCCGAGGTTGTTGACGAGGATGTCGACGTCGGGCAGGGCCTGCAGGGCGGTGCGGGTGCCATCGTCCGTGGTGACGTCGGCGGCGACGGCCACGAACTCGGCGTCCGGCGCCTGCTCCCGCAGCGTGGCCACGGCCCGGCTGACGGATTCGGTGGTGCGGCCGTTGACGCCGACCCGGGCGCCGGCGCGGCCCAGGCCGAGCGCGATCGCGGCGCCGATGCCCTGGGTGGAGCCGGTGACGAGTGCGGTGCGACCGGCAAGCTCGATCTTCACGCCGTCAATCGTGCCACCGTCGGGCCGAGGCGCGAGTGGTGTTGCGGCTGTTGCCAGTGGCGGAGCATCGGGGTGACGTCCCAGCCGAGCTCGCGGCAGCGGTACGCGGCGTCGGTGCACCGGGCCGTCCAGCTCTGTGCCGCCGCGTTCTGTACCCCTGCGTTCTGTGCCCCTGTGTTCTGCGTCGTGAACAGCTCGTCGCGCAGGTCCTGCAGGACGCGGATCGAGTGCTCGAACGCGGGCACCTCGCGGTCGCGGTCGCTCAGCGCGGCCATCCAGTCCACGTCGCGGCCGTCGCAGACGGTGCAGGCGCAGCCGAACAGGTCCGGGTCCGCATGACGGCGGTGGGCCCGGGCGATGGCGCCGATCCGGCGGTACGACAGCGTCGGGCGGAACACCGCTGACGGCGCCGCGGGGCGGAACCCATGGGGCGGCCCGGCGGCCGGGGGAGGGCGCGGCGTCAGGTGGCGCAGGGCGGCGACGGTGCCGACCGCGGCGGCGCGCGCGCCGTGGCACAACGCGCCGAGGGCCGACACGTCGCAGCGCAGCAGCAGCGTCGGCACACCGCAGTCGAGGACCGCCAGGAGCCCCTCGACCACGCCGGGCAGGGCGAACGGGTCGCGGTTGGCCTCCAGCACCAGGGCGACGGGAGCGCCGGCGGCGCGGATGTGGCCGGTCAGGACGGTGCGGTGCAGCCGGTCCTGCAGCCAGATCGGGTGCAGCGGCAGGACGGCGATCGTGTCGGGCAGCATGGCGGCGCGGTGCAGGATGCCGGCGAGCCCGAGTTGGTCGCCGCTGTCGACGTACCCGGAGTCGGTGAGCACCGGCAACCCCAGCTCCCGCTGCCGGCGCAGCCACCGCGGGTTGAACGGGGCGCTCGCGGGCAGTCGCGCCTGCCCGGCGTAGCGGGCCGCGTCGAGCAGCAGCGGTGCCTCGAACCGGCGCTGGCGCAGCAGGTACGCCGCGGTGGCGAGCAGGCCCGCCTCGTCGCGCTGGTACGGCGAGATGACCAGGCCCGCGCCGGGACGCTCGGCGATCGGCGCGCACCGCAGCGCCTGGTTGGCCGAGCAGTGCACCAGCAGCGTGCCGTCTCCCAGCATCCGTCAATCCCGTCACTATTGGTTCATCGAGCGTAACCAATAGTGCGGGATTCACGAACATTCACGTTCGTACGTGTGTGCTATCTGGAAAACTCAGCGCAGCGCCGGGTAGCCGCCCAGGGGGTTGCCCTGCGCCTCGGCGCGCACCGCGGCGGCCGCGGCGGTGACCGAGCCGGCCGTGGCGACCCGGTCGACGATCGCGGCGACGACCTTCGGCGTGGCGAACGACGTGCCGCTCCACGCCGCCCAGCCGCTCGCGAACAGCTCGTGGTTGATGTACGTGCTGACGATGTCCGCGCCGGGTGCGGCGACGCTGACCCACGGCCCGGTGTTGCTCCACTCGCAGATCGCGGTGCCGTCGTGCGCGGCGACGGCGACGACCTGCGCCGCCCACCCGGCAGTGCCTCCGGCCGTGCTGAACGCGGCCGGCCAGAAGGGGCGGTCGGCGATGCCGTTGTTGCCGGCGGCGGCGACCACGACCCGGTCGCCGCCCGACAGGAACGTCTGCAGGGCGGCGGACAGCGCGGCCGGCGGCAGGTCGCCGACCGAGAAGCCACCGAGGGACAGGTTGAGCACGTCGGTGTCGGTGAGGCCGGTGATCGCGACGGCGAGGTCGGCCTCCGTGCACACACCGAAGCTGTCCAGGATCTTCACGATGCGGACCTGCGCGCCGGCGGTGTCCTGCGCGACGACCCCGGCGATGAAGTTCGCGTGGCCCACGTCGGAGTCGAGCATGCCGTCGGCGTCGCCGTCGAGGACGGTCTCGTGGTTCTCGGGCGTCGCCGTGTAGCAGCCGGCCGGCAGCGGGCTGTCCAGCCAGATACCGGTGTCCATGACGACGACGCGCACCGGCGAGGTGGTGCCCGACGCCTCGGCCGGTTTCGAGGGCGTCAGCTTCGCCGGCGGGGCGTCCACCGCGACCGGCGGGCCGAACGGGCCGCCGTGCTCGTGCGGCGTGGACATGAAGACGTGGTTGGGGCCGACGACCGAACCCTGCGGCAGCTGACCCCGCAACCGGCGGACGGCGGCGGAGACGTCGAGGCCGGACGTGCGCAGGCGGCGCAGCCCCGCCGACGGCTCGTCCTCGGCGATCTCACTGGTGCGGTGGCCGAGTCCGGCCAGGGTGCGGTGGGCGATCGCGGTGCCGGAGTCCTGGACCAGGATCTCGTCGGCGACGAACCGCACCGTCCGACCGGCGTGCGTCTCGGTGCGCAACCACGGCAGCCCCGACAGCCGTTCGTCGCGGGTCTGCAGCCACCGTTCGAGACGTTCTCGTGCAACGGACATGCTTGCTCCTCAAGGCGGTCAGCATTGGCCAGTCAGCATCGGCTACTCATCATCAGACGGACCGCTGACATGAGACGCCGCCGGCTGCCCGTGATACACATCGGGGGTGTCCTCCACGGCCGACGAACTGGCGCAGCGGCTGTTACCGATCGTGATGGCCGATCCGGGCAAGGCCAAGGTACTCGCCGACGCGGCCCTGCGGGACGCCCGGCGCGCCGGTGACCGCGCCTCGCAGGCGGTGGCGCTGCGGACGCTGGGCCTGGCCGCGCGCGCCCGGCACGACGCCGCCGACGCCGCCCGGCACCTGCGCGCGTCGATCGCCGTCGCGCGGCGCCACCGGCTGACGCAGTACGAGGCGGAGGCCCGGATGAGCCACGCCCTCATCCTCGACGACCTGGGCCGGCCCACCGCGGCGCTGCGGGAGATCGACCGTGCCATGGCCGACCTGCAGGGGCAGCGCCGCGCCCGGGCGACCATGCAACGGGCCCTGATCCTGCGCCGGCTCGGGTTCGACCAGAAGGCGATGGAGCTGTACCGGGGTGCGCTGCGGGCGTTCCGCCAGTCCGGTGACGAGGTGTGGGAGGCCCGGACCCTGACGAACCGCGGGGTGCTGCACGGGTTCCGGGGCAATCTCCGCCTCGCCGAGGCCGACCTGCGCGCCGCGCAGACGTTGTACAACCGGCTCGGGATGGCGACCGCGGCCGCGCAGGTCGAGCACAACCTGGGCTTCGTCGCGGCGCAGGCGGGCGACGTGCCGACGGCGCTGTCGCGGTACGACCGGGCGCACGACCGGCTGTGGAACACCGGCGTCGACCCGGTCAGCCTGCTGGACCGCGCGGACCTGCTGCTGTCGGTGCGCCTGCTGCCGGAGGCCGACACCGCGATCCGCGCCGCGATCGCGGCCTGCACCGACGGGCATCTCGACTCGGTGCTCGGTCAGGCGCACCTGATGATGGCCCGGCTCGCGGCCGCCCAGTCCAGGGCGACCGAGTCCAGGGCCGCCGCGGCCGCCGCCCGCAAGGTGTTCACGCGGCAGAAGCGCGGCGTGTGGATCGCGCGGGCCAGGGTCGCCGAGCTCGCGGCGGTCGCCGCGTCCGGCCGGGCGCACCGGGGCACGCTGCGGGACCTGCGCACCGCCGGGCAGGCCCTGGTGGCGGCCGGCTGGCCGCAGCCGGGCTGGGAGGCGCTGCTGGACGCCGCCCAGCTCGCCGTCGACCTCGGCGAGTGCGGGACCGCCGCCGAGCTGCTCGACGAGGCCGCCGCCGCGTCGAAGTACGGTCCGGCGCCGCTGCGGGTGCGCTGGTGGCACGTCCGGGCCAGGCTGGAGCTCGCGCGCGGCACCGGCACGGCCGCGGCCACAGCCGCGGCAAGGGCAGCGACAGTGGGGCTGCGGATCGCCGACGAGTACCGGGCCAGCCTCGGCGCGACCGAACTGCGGGTCCGCGGCAGCGTCGAGGCGGCGGCGCTCGCCGGGCTGCGGCTGCGGCTCGCCCTGGACCACGGCGGCCCGCGGGAGGCGCTCACCTGGGCGCAGCGCTGCCGGTCGGCGGCGCTGTCCCTGCCGCCGACGCACCCGTCCAGCGACCCTGTCGTCGCCAGGCATCTCAGCGAGCTGCGCCGCATCACCGGCGAGCTGGCCGCGGCGCCGGCGGGCCCGCAACGCGCCGGGCGGCTCCTGCGCCGGCAACGGTCCCTGGAGGCGGAGATCCGCCGCCGCTCGTGGCGGGTGCCGGGCTCCGGGCCGACCGCGCGGACCGACGTCCCGTTCGCCGACCTCGTCGCCGCGCTCGACGGGCGGGTCCTGCTGGAACTGCTCGCCATCGACGGCGTCCTGCACGCGCTCGTCGTCGGCGGGCACCGGGTGACGCACCGCGTCGTCGGGCCGATCGCGCCCGTGACGACCGAGCTCGAGCACCTGCGGATCGCGCTCAGCGGCCAGATCCTCGGCCACGGCGGCACCAGCGCCGCCCGCGCCGCCCGCGGCGTCGAAACCCTCGACCGGCTGCTGCTCGACCCGGTAGCTGACCTGATCGGCGAACACGGGCCGTTGGTGCTCGTGCCGACGGGGGCGTTGCACGCGATGCCGTGGACGATGCTGCCCCGGCTGCGTGGCCGGTCGATGACCGTCGCGCCGTCGGCCGCGATCTGGTGGCGGGTCGCGACGCAGCCGCGGACGCCCGGGCCCACGGTCCTCGTCGGCGCGCCGTCCGCGGCGCAGGCGACCGCCGAGGTCGAGCAGATCGCCGCCGACCAGAACGCCGGCCGGAACGCCGGCCGGAACGCCGGCCGGAACGCTGTGGGGAGCGCCGCGCCGACGGTGCTCGCCGGTGAGCGCGCCCGGGTGGCGCCCGCGCTCGCCGCGCTCGACGGGGCCGCGATCGGGCACATCGCCTCGCACGGCGAGTTTCGGGTGGACAACCCGCTGTTCTCGTTCCTCATGCTGGCCGACGGCCCGCTGACCGTGTATGACCTGTCGGTCCTGCGCCGCCCGCCCGCACTGCTCGTGCTGTCCGGCTGCGACACGGGACTGGCCGAGGTGCATCCGGGCGACGAGCTGATGGGTCTGGTCTCGGCGCTGCTGAACATGGGCACCGCGACGGTGGTGGCGAGCACGGGGCCGGTCGACGACGGCGCGACGCGGTTGCTGATGCGCGACCTGTACGCGCACCTCGCCGAGGGCCATCCTCCGGCGACGGCGCTCGCGCTGGCACAGTCGGCGGCACACTCGACGGCCCGGTCGGACCCGGCGTTGCGCGCGAGCACCGACAGTTTCGTCTGCTTCGGCGCGGGCTGACGTTTCCGAATCTTTTTCTGATTCGGGTCACGGAATTGTCGGACCCCGGCTCTACGATGTGCCGCATGCGACGCCCGTGGACCCCGCTGACGGCAGCCGTGGTGCTGCTGATGCTCGGTGCGCTCGTCGCGTGGGGCGTCGGCGGCGCCCTCGGGTTGTCGTTCAGCCCGGCGGACGTGCCGGCCGAGCGGGCCGTCGCCGAGCCGTTGACGCCGCTGGTCGCGGCGCCGCGGATCGACACGATCAGCGTCCAGCACGACCCCCGGCTCGCCCTCGCCGCCGCCGCCGTCGCCGACGCGCTCGTCCGGCGCGGCCAGTCCCGCCCCACGATCACCCAGGAGCCTGGCACCGGCCCGGCGTCCGGGGCCGGGCAGCTGCGGGTCGTCGTCGGCGGGGCGCCGTTCGACCCGCCGGCGTATCCGGCCGAGGCGTACCGGCTCCGGGGTGACGGCACGGCGATCGTCGTCGAGGCCGCCGGTGTCAGCGGCGCCGCCGCGGGCCTGTATGCCGTCGCCGACCGGATCCGTTCCGGGACCGCGGTGCTGCCCCAGCCGGGCGCCGGTGACAGCGCAGGCGTCGTCGCGCCGAGGCTGGGTCTGCGGCTCACCGACGTCGGGTCCGTCGGCCGGGAGCCCGACCCGGCCGCGTTCGCGGCGGGCACCGACTACTCGCTCAACACCGACATCGTCGGCAAGGCCCTGCTGCCCGCCGCGCCGTGGGTGGACCGGGCCGCCGTCGACCGGATCGACGGGCAGTTCCGGCAGTTCGTCGAGCACTCGCTCGCGCAGGGCTACAACGGCGTCGTCGTCCCCGGTTTCTTGGAGTACGTGACGTTCTCGCTCGTCGGCGACGGGCACACCGTCTATCCCGAAGGCGACGACCACGTCGCCCGCGCGCGGGCGCTCGTCGCCGCGTTCGGCCCCGTGTTCCGCCACGCCGCCGACCTCGGCATGCGGGTCTACCTGCTCACCGACATGCTGGCCGTGTCGCCGCCGCTGGAACGCTACCTGCAACGGGAGTTCGGCGGCAGCACCGGTGGGGCGAGGCTGTCGGACCCCCGGTTCTGGCAGGTGTACCAGCTGGGTCTCACCGAGTTGTTCGAGGCGATGCCGTTCGTCGCCGGCCTGATGGTCCGCATCGGTGAGGGCGGCGACGTCTACGCCCAGTCCGGCTGGGACTACTCGTCGAAGATCGCGGTCACCAGCGTCGAGGCCGTCCGCGCCATGCTGCGGGCGCTGCTGTCCGTCGCCGGCACCGCGGACAAGGACCTCATCTTCCGCACCTGGAGCGTCGGCGTCGGCGCCGTCGGCGACCTGCACACCAACCCGGAGTCCTACGACGAGGTCCTCGGCGGCATCGACGACCCGCACCTCATCGTGTCGACGAAGTACACGCTCGGCGACTTCTACTCCCACCTGCCGTTCAACGGCACCCTTACCGGTGGCACGCAGCGGCGGATCGTGGAGTTCCAGGCCCGGCGCGAGTTCGAGGGGTTCGGGGCGCTGCCCAACGACCTGACCGGACTGCACCAGCAGGCGCTGCGCCGGTTCCTCGCCGCCAACCCGCACGTCGAGGGCATCTGGACGTGGACGCAGGACGGCGGACCGCTGCGGGCCGGACCGATGACGCTGTACCTGAGGGCCGGGTTCTGGCAGCTGTACGACCTCAACGCGTACACCCTCGGACGGCTCGCGCAGGACCCGGACGCGCCGGCGGCGCAGCTGACCGCGGACTGGGTCAGGCAGACGTTCTCGAACGACCCGGCGACCGTCGCGGCCGTCTGCGAGATGTTCGCGATGTCCCGGGAGGCGGTGACGAAGGGGCTGTACATCGGGGCGTACGCGGACCGTTCCGTGCGTGCCCTCGGCCTCGAACCGCCGCCGATGATGTGGATCTTCGAGTGGGACATCGTCACCGGCGACTCGGCCGCCCTCGACAGCATCTACGCGGTGGTCCGCGATCAGGGCGTCGATGCCGATGCCGCGGTTGATGCCGCGGTGGCTGAGGGGGAGCGGGCGGTGGAGCTCGCCGGCCGCATGCGGGCCGCGGTCGCCGCGACCGACCCCGCCACCTGGCACGACCCGGTGCTGCGGGCGAGACTCATCGACACCCTCGTCTACGAGGCGGACCTGTTCGGCACGCTCGGGGCGTACCGGACCATGGTGCTGCGGCACGTGCAGTGGCTCGACACCGGCGACCGCGCCGCCTACGACGCGTGGCGCCAGGCCGAGAGCCGTTACCTGGCCACCCGCGCCGCGCACGTGACGCGGTACGGCGGGGACGTGGACCTGCCGGCGTACAACTTCACCGCCGCCGACCTGGGCGCCGCCCGCGCCGACCGGGACCTCGCGATGGCGTGGCTGGCCAGGGCGCTGCTCGTGGCCCTCGTCGCGGTGATGGCGACGGGTGCGCTGCGGTCCGGCCGGCGTCGGCTCGGGTTGCGGGCGCTGTGGGTCGGCGCGACGCGGCCGTGGCGGCTCGCGGACCTAAGCAGCACAGGCAGCGGCAGCACAGGCAACGGCAGCACAGGCAGCACAGGCAGCACAGGCAGCGGCAGCAGCGGCAGCACAGGCAGCGCGCCGACGCGCGCCGACCGGGTCGTCGTGATCGCCGTGCCGGCGGTGGCGCTGGTCGCGAGCCGGCTCGTCCACACCTGGTTCGCGGCGCCGGCGCACCTCGTCGTGACGCTCGGCGCGTGGCTGCTGTTCGCCGGCACGGCCAGGCTGCTGATCGGCCGGCGGGACCCGTTCCACCTGTGGGCGGCGATCGGTGGGGTGGCGCTGCTGCGGACCGTGCTGCTCCTCGCCGTCCTCGCCGTGCGCGGGCCGGGGCACTACTGGCTGGAGTTCTGGACCGCGCCGACGGCCAGATCCGGCTACGTCTGCGTGGCGTTCGCGGCGTTCGGCTGGCTGTTCGTGGCCACGGGTCTCGTCCTGCGCGACCGCTACGGGTTGCGCCGCCGCCGGGTGACGGGGGCGCTGCTCGTCGCGGCCGGGGTGCCCCTGGCGCTGCTCGGCGGGCTGGTCGCCGCGATCGGTCTGGAGCGGGCGCTGACGATCTGGAACGACCAGCTGGCGCTGCTGCCGTGGGGGCTGTCACGGATCCTGGGGATCACCGTGTATCTCGGCATCCCGGCCGTCCTGCCCGCCGCCGCAGGGGTCGCCGGGCTGCTGCTCATGGCGCTCGGTGGAGCGTGTTCAGCACCGTCGCCGCGTCGGGCATGGCGGCGAGCTCGGCGCGTACCGCCGCCGCAGCCGTCGCGAACGAGTCCTCCTCCAGCAGCCGGGTGACCCCGTCGGTGACCGTGGCCCCGGTCACCTCGGCCGGGTGCAGGGCCAGGCCGGCGCCCGCGAGCTCGATCGCCTCGGCGTTCATGAACTGGTCGCCGCCCTGCGGCAGCACCAGGTGCGGCAGGCCGTTGGTGAACGCGCCGAACATGATCCCGGCGCCGCCCTGCGACACGACCGCCGCGCAGCGGGGCAGCAGCAGCGTGTGCGGCAGGTACGGGGCGAGCAGCACGTGCGCCGGCTGCCGCCCGAACCCGGCGGGGTCGACGTCCGGTCCGACCGTCGCGACCACGTTCACCGGCAGCGCCGACAGCGCCGACAGCGCCGCGATCGCGGTGTGCAGCACGTTGCGGTTGTCGTGGAACACCGTGCCGAGCGTGACGTGGACCGTCCGCTCGAACGGCAGCGCGTCCACCGCGTCCGGCAGGCGCTCGCCGGGCCCCGGGGTGCCCGCGACCGGCCGCAACGGCACGGCATCCGGCCAGATCCGCTCTGGCGCCGAGCCTGTCGCAGGGCCCGCCACCGAGCCTGCCGCCCGGCGCAGGCTCGGCGGGCACAGCTCCAGGTAGGTCGCCGCACGGTGGTCGCCGCTCGTGCCGAACTGTGCGAACAGGTCGTCGAGGATCGGGCCGAGCGCGCCCCACAGCTGGATCGGCGGCATGATCCCGATGCCGTGCACGACGTGCCGCGCCCCGGTGACGGCGGCGGCGACCGGCCCGGAGAGTTCGGTGTCCTCGGAGACGACGAGGTCCGGCTTCCAGTCCACCGCGAGGGGCACGAGGTCCGCGGCGCGGGAGCGGGCGGTGTCGGCGAAGTACGTGAGCCAGTTCGTCCCGGGACCACCACCCGCCTCGCGGTGCGTCGGCCCGACCGCCCACGTGGTGACGCCGTGCCCGCCCAGCTGCCCGCCCAGCTGCCCAGCCAACCTCCCGACCATGTCGGCGCCGGTGGCCACGACCACGTCATGGCCGGCGGCCCGGGCGGCGAGGACCAGCGGCAGCATCGGATTGACATGACCGAACATCGGGCACGCACTGAAGAGGATCCGCATACCCCGTGCACGCACGCGAGGCGGCAGCGGTTCAGACGTTCAGCGGTTCAGACGTTGCGCGGTTCATGTCGAAATCGCGGCCGGCTGCTCGACGCGTCAGTGAGCGCACGATCCGAGGCGCTCCTGACGACACCGAAGGGCTCCGATCATGACTGTCACCACCAGCACCGCCCCCATCAGCACCGCCCCCACCAGCACCGCCTCCACCAGGCTCGTTGCCGCCGCGGTCCTCGCCGCGCCCGTGTTCACCGTGGCCGCCGTCGTGCAGGCGGCGACGCGCGACGGGTACGACATCACCCGCCACCCCGTCAGCATGCTCGCGCTCGGTGGGCTCGGCTGGGTCCAGACCACCAGCTTCGTGGTGACCGGGCTCCTCAGCGTCGCCGGCGCGGCCGGCGCCCGGCGGGTGCTCCAGGGCGGCCGGGGGCGCACGTGGGGGCCGATCCTGCTCGCGCTGATCGGGGTGGGGTTGCTCATCGCGGCGGTGTTCCGGATGGACGCGAGCGACGGGTTCCCGCTCGGCACTCCGGCCGGTCGCCTGACCACGATGAGCGGCCACATGATCCTGCACAACGTCGGCGGCAGCCTGTCGTTCTTCTCGATGATCGCGCTGTGCTTCGTGCTGGCCGCGAGGTTCGGCAGCGCGGCTCAGGCAGGCCGGCGCGGCTGGGCGGGGTCGGGGCGGGTCGCCGGGGTGCTGTTCGCGCTCGGTCTCGGCTGGGCGATGACCGGCGGTCAGGGCGGCGCGCTCACGCTGTTCCTGGGTGTCGCCGTGGCCTGGAACTGGATCGCCGCCGCCCTCACGGTGCTACAGCGCGGGGCTGGTCACGGCGCGCGGTGAGCGTCCCAGGAGCAGCAGCCCGGCGAACAGCAGGACGGCGGCGACCGGGATCAGGTCGAGGTTCACGCCGATCGCCGCGAACGCCGCCACCACGAGGACCGGGCTCCACACCGGAATCAGCCGCGCGAGCACCAGCAGCACCAGCAGGGCGAGCAGGCCCACCTGGAACAGGGCGGGACCGGCGATCTGCAGGCCGTCGGGCAGCGCGGGGAACGACGGGAACAGGTCCCCGACGATCACCCACAGGAAACAGGCGGCGCCGAACACCCCAGCGGCCGTCGCGGCCAGGGCAACGCCTCGGCGGACGGGTGTGGCGGGTGCCGGGCGCAGGGCCCGGTACCCGTGCACGGTCAGCACCCCCAGCAGCACGAACGATATGAGGAAGCAGACGTGGCCGACGTTCCACAGGGCGCCGTCCTTGTCGTGGTGGCCGTCGCGGCCGTCGATGAGCCGCAGCGTGCCGTAGACGAACAGCAGGACGGGCGCGCCGAGCCGGACCAGCGGGGACGTCAGCGGGGAAGCGGCGGGAGTCACGTGGCGAGTCATACGTGCAGACTCGCAACCGCCGATGCGCACCGGCATCAGGGCGGAGCCCGGACGGCACCCCGATGGGCCGACCCTGAGCGTTCTCTCAGGGTCGGGGGCTAGCCCTGACGCGGCTCCTGATGCAGCGCGACGCGGTCGGCGGCGGCGCGGCCGGAGTCCCAGCCCTCGTCGCTGTCGACGCGGGTGCCGCGGCCGCGCACGGTGCGGGGGAACACGCGCTCCATCGTCTCGCGGACCTGCGCGTCGCGGGCGGCGAGCACCGGGAGCAGATCCTGCGGCGCGGCGGTCGCCGGACCCTCGCCCGGTCCGGCGCCGGCCGCGGCCTCCGCGACCGCGGCCTCGCTCGCCCGGGTGAGCCGCTCGCCGATGCGGACCGCGAACCCGACGAGGAACGACTGGCGGAACGTCTTCAGCCGGGCGCGTCCCGCCTTGCCGTTCGCCTGCACGCCCAGGGGTTCGGCCGCCGACATGGCCCGGTTCGCCTGCACGAGCAGGGACGTGTGGAGCAGGTCGACGGCGTCGATGTCGCTGTCGAAGCCGAACACGGTCGCGAACCCGAGCTCCGGCGACCACACCGCGTGGCAGCGGTTCGCGCGGGCGACGGCGTCGAGGAGGGAGGCCTTCTCGCTCTCATACGGGTGGTCGACGCCGATCCGGCGCGCGAACGGCACGACCGTCGACGGGGCGCCGTCGGCCCCGCTCCGGGCGACGAGCAGCGCCTCGTCGATGCTGTGCCGGGCGACGAGCTCCTGGGCCTTCGCGGTGTAGGTCTCCGCCTCGGCCGGGTACGTCGTCGACTCGGCCTTCGCCAGCAGCGCGCGCACCCGGTCGAGCATCCGCACGTCGACGGCGCCGGCCCGCTTCGAGCCGGACTTCTTCGAGGAGGCGGCGGCCACGGCCGTGCCGGGAACCGGGATCAGCACCTCGATCGCCGGCAGCGTGCGCAGGATGCCGAGCAGCACCAGGACCGTGTCGAGGATCTCGATCCGGTCGACCCGCCACCGGGCCGGCAGCCGGTCGAAGTAGACGTTGTCGGCCGGCCACCAGACGGTGGCGCCGAGCGCGTCGGCCTGGGCCCGCCAGCGGGGGTCGACCGTGGCGGGCCGGAAGCCCCGCAGGTGCGCGGCGACGGCGTCGGTGACGAGCACGGTGTGCGGCACGGTGCCGCGGCGACCGACGACCCGGTGCAGCTCACCGGGCTGCCAGCCACGCTCGAACAGCCGCCTGCAGGCCGACTGCAGGGCGGCGAACAGCGCCGGGTCGACCTCCGCGGCGGGCGCGACGGTCAGCGTGTCGAGGCCACGCTCGTATCCGACGCTGCCGTTGAGCACCGCCCTGATCTGGTCTGCCGCTGAGGCTGTAAGCACTGCGCAAGGCTACCCGCGGCCCACTGATAGGCTCCCGTCGCTGTCCGGCTGGCCCGCACATCAAGCCACGAGTCGAGAAGGTGTCATGGCTTCACGCGTCGTAGTCATCGGATCCGGAATCGGTGGTCTCACCGCGGCGATCGCGTTGCGGGCCGAGGGCCACGAGGTCGAGGTGTACGACCAGGCGACCACGTTCGGCGCGATCGGGGCCGGGGTGTCGCTCGGCGCCAACGGCACCCGGCTCATGGACCGCCTCGGTCTCGGCCCGGCGCTGCGGGAGGTCGGCTCGGACCTGCACCGCATCCAGTTCCACGAGTGGCGCACCGGTGAGCTGTTCTACGAGCACCCGATGGGCGACTGGTACACGGGGCGCTTCGGCGCGCCGTTCCTCGGCCTGCACCGGGCCGACCTGCAGCAGGTGCTCCTGGACGCGTTCGGCAGTGACGGGGTGCGGCTCGGCAGGCGCTGCGTCGCGATCGACGAGACGCCCGACGGCGTCGACGTGACGTTCGCCGACGGCTCCAGCACGCACGCCGACCTGGTGATCGGCGCCGACGGGGTCCGCTCGACCGTCCGGCAGCACGTCGCCGGGCCCGATGAGGCGGTGTTCGCCGGGATGAGCTGTTTCCGCGGTCTCGTCCCGGTCGACAAGGTCCCGGGCGGCGACCGGATGGGGCTGACGTTCTTCCTCGGGCCGGTGAGTCACCTGGTGGTGTATCCGGTGCGGCGCGGCGAGCTCATCAACTTCGTCGCGTACACGCGGGACGAGGCCTGGACCGACGAGTCGTGGTCGGCGAAGGGCGACGCGAGCCAGGCGGTCGCCGCGTTCGAGGGCTTCAACGACACGGTGCTCGCGATGCTCGGCGCCGTCGAGGACACCGGCCGCTGGGCGTTGTTCGACCGGGAGCCGCTGCGGCAGTGGAGCACCGGGCGGGTCACGCTGCTCGGCGACGCGGCGCACCCGATGCTGCCGCACGCCGGGCAGGGCAGCAACCAGGCCGTCGAGGACGCGGCGGTGCTCGCGCACTTCCTGGGGCAGCCGGATCTGCCCGTCGGTGCGGCCCTCACGGCCTACGAGACGGTCCGCAAGCCCCGCGCCCGGCAGCTGCAGCTCGGCTCCCGCGGCAACGCGAAGTGCTTCCAGGTGCCCGACGGCCCCGAGGCGCAGGCGCGCAACGAGCGCCTCGCCAACCTGCCCGACATGGTCAGCTGGATCCACCAGTACGACGCCCACGCGGAACTGCAGGGAGCGACGGCGTAGCGGGTGCGGTGATCCCGGGTGGTGCGGTGCGCAGCGCGACGAGCACCGCCGCGGCCAGGTAGGTGCCGGCGGCGATCAGCACGGCGGTCGCGAAGCCGCCGATCGCGCCGAGCACCGCGACCCCGAGGGCGCTGCCGACCTGGCGCATCGTGTTGAGCAGCCCGCTCGCCACCCCGGCGTGGCCGTCGGGCGCGACCTGCAGCGTCAGTGACGTCGCCGCGGTCATGGCGGTGTCGATGCCGAACCCGATCACGAACAGCGCGGCGAGGACGGCGGGCAGCGGACCCGCCGCGCACAGCGCCAGCGCGACGAACCCGGCGGCGCCGGTGAGCAGGCCGATCAGCATCGCCGTGCGCGGACCGGACCGGTGGGTGGCCCAGCCGCCGAACGGGGACCCGACGACGGCGCCGGCGGCCTGCACGGCCAGGGCGACCCCGGTCAGCAGCGGCGACAGGTGGCGCTGCTGCTGCAGGTACAACGTGACCAGGAAGAACTGCCCGTAGAAGCCGAAGTTCAGGGCGAACCCCGTGATCACCGTCGCCCGCAGCGCGCGGTGGCGCAGCAGGTCGGGGCGCAGCATCGGCGCGCGGCCACGTTGCGCGACCCGCCGCTGGAGCGCGACGAACAGCCCGAGGACCAGCGCGCCGGCGACGGCGAGGTCGGCGCGGTGGGCGATGCAGCCGGCGACGAGCAGCGCCAGCCCGCACGTCGAGGTGACGGCGCCGCGGACGTCGACGCGGGCGCCGGGGACCACGGGCGGGTCGACCAGGCCGCCGCTGACGCCCAGGACGAGCACCGCGAACGGCACGTTGAGCAGGAACAGCGCGGGCCAGCCGGCCACGCTGAGCAGCGCGCCGCCGAGCAGCGGGCCGGCGGCGGCCGCGACCCCGCCGAGGCCGCCCCACAGGCCGATGATGCGGGCCTGCGCCGCCGGCTCCGGGTAGGTGGAGCGGATCAGGGCGAGCGAGCTCGGCATGAGCACGGCCGCGCCGACGCCCTGCACGACCCGCCCGGCGATCAGCCACGCGCCGCTGCCACCGCCGGCGCACATGATCGAGCCGATCGTGAAGATCGTCACGCCGGCGCGGTAGGCCCGCCGCGCGCCGAACCGGTCGGCGAGCGAACCGCCGGCGAGGACGAGTGCCGCGAACACCACGGTGTACGCGTCGACGACCCATTGCAGCGTCGCGGTGCCGCCACCGATCGACGGCAGCGCGACGGTCACGATCGTGCTGTCGAGCATGACCAGGAAGAAGCTCAGGCATACCGCGACGGCTTTCATGCGCGGGGCGGTGCTGTGTCGGTCAGCGCGTCGGCGCACGCGGCGACGAGGCAGGTGAGGCTGTCCACGACCGGGGTGACCCGGGCCAGCCCGTCGCGCAGGACCGTCAGGTCGGTGCAGCCGAGCAGCACCCCGTCGGCGTCCGCCCCCGCCACCGCCAGCTCCGCCGAGCTGACCGCGGCCGCGAGGTCCAGCGGGTCGCGGTGAGTGCTTCCGCTCGTGCCGACGCAGCGCTCGACGAGGGCGACGACGTGGGACTGGTCGGCGGGGCGCAGGATCTCGATGCCGCGCAGCCGGGCCGCCGCGTATGCCTCGTGGTCGACGCTGGTGCCGGTGGCGAGCAGCACCAGGCGGCGCAGGCCGCGGGCGGCGGCGGCGTCGATGGTCTCGTTGACCATGTCGATGAGCTTCAGGTTGCGCCCGGCGAGCAGCGGCCGCAGGTGCCGGTGGAAGGTGTTGCACGGCATCGCGACGAGGTCGCAGCCGGCCCGTTCGAGGGTGTCGAGCGCGGTGACGAGCAGCGCGTCGACCTCGGCGTCGATGCCGGCGTCGTTCCCGGCACCGTCAACGTTCCCGGCACCGTCAACGTTCCCGGCACCGTCAACGTTCCCGGCACTGTCAACCGCACCGGCGGAGCCGGCGAGGACCGCGTGGACGAGGCGCATCGGCATCGGCTGGCTGTGCACCAGCAGGTCCGGCCACGCGCCCGTGCGGGCCTGGACCTCCGCGACGAGCAACCGGTAGAACTCGATCGTGGCGACCGGACCGACGCCACCGATGACACCCAGCAAGCACCCACCCCCGTGGCCGCAACCATACCCGCCCGTCGATATCTGGGCGGGTACGGCTGCGACCGCGGGCTCAGTGCAGGGCGATCTCCGGGTACAGCGGGAAGCCGGAGAGCAGGTCGGACGCCTGGCCCGACACCTTCGCCGCGACCGACTCGTCGAGGGTGTACTTGGCCTTCGAGTCCGCCGCGGGCCGGGTGCTGCTCAACACGGTGGCGATGAGCTCGGCGATCGTGTCCATCTCGGCGACGCCCAGGCCACGGGTGGTGAGCGCGGGGGTGCCGATGCGGACGCCGGAGGTGTACCAGGCGCCGTTGGGGTCCTGCGGGATCGCGTTGCGGTTGGTGACGATGCCGGCGTCCAGCAGCGCCGCCTCGGCCTGCCGGCCGGTGAGGCCGGTGGCGGCGCCGCCCAGCTGGGAGGCGTCGATGAGCACCAGGTGGTTCTCGGTGCCGCCGGTGACGAGGCGCACGCCGCGGCGCTGCAGCCCCTCGGCGAGCGCGGCGGCGTTGTCGACGACCCGCTGCGCGTAGTCGCGGAACGACGCGGTGCGGGCCTCTGCCAGGGCGACCGCCTTGGCGGCCATGACGTGCGGCAGGGGACCGCCGAGCACCATCGGGCAGCCGCGGTCGACCTGGTCGGCGAGCTCCGGCTGGCACAGGACCATGCCGCCGCGGGGGCCGCGCAGGGTCTTGTGGGTCGTGGTGGTGACGATGTGGGCGTGCGGCACGGGGTCGAAGTCGCCGGTGAAGACCTTGCCGGCGACGAGCCCGGCGAAGTGCGCCATGTCGACCATGAGGGTCGCGCCGACCTCGTCGGCGATCTCCCGCAGCGTCGCGAAGTTCACCTTGCGGGGGTAGGCCGAGTAGCCGCCGACGATGATCATCGGGCGGAACTCGCGGGCGGTCTCGCGCAGCGCGTCGTAGTCCAGCAGGCCCGTCGTCGGGTTGGTGCCGTAGCTGCGCTGGTGGAACATCTTGCCGGAGATGTTCGGCCGGAAGCCGTGGGTCAGGTGGCCGCCGGCGTCCAGGGCCATGCCGAGCATGCGCTGGTCGCCGAAGTCGTGGCGGAGCTGCGCCCAGTCACTCTCGGTGAGGTCGTTGACCTGGCGGACCGACTTCTCGCGCAGGAACGGTGCCTCGACCCGCTGCGCCAGAACCGCCCAGAAAGCGACCAGGTTCGCGTCGATCCCAGAATGTGGTTGGACGTACGCGTGTGACGCACCGAACAGTTCACGGGCGTGCTCGGCCGCGATCGACTCGACGGTGTCGACCTGCTGGCAGCCGGCGTAGAAGCGGCGGCCGACGGTGCCCTCGGCGTACTTGTCGCTGAGCCAGTTTCCCATGGCCAGCAGCGTGGCGGGGGAGGCGTAGTTCTCGCTGGCGATGAGTTTGAGCGACTCGCGCTGGGCGGTCAGCTCGCGGGCGATGGCGTCCGCGATCCGTGGCTCGACGGCCCTGACCACGTCGAGGGCGGCATTGACCGCGACCGATTCCGAACTCTGGGCGTTCATGACGCCACGGTAACAGGCTAGAATTCAGGGTCGGGGCGAGAGGCGCTGCGACGGGTCATCGACGATCCGCCACGCTCGACCTGGTTTCACTCACCGTAAGGGCGCCTTCCGTCTGACCCACGGAAGGTGGATCCCATGGCGATTGCAGATCTCCGCAAACTCCTCGACGAGCGGGTGGTCGTGCTCGACGGCGCGTGGGGAACCATGCTGCAGGCGGCCGGTCTCACGCCCGAGGACTATCGCGGTGATCTGATCGCCCCGGACCACGTCCAGGACGTCACCGGCGACCCGGACCTGCTGATCCTCACCCGGCCCGACGTGATCCTCGACGTGCACCGGCAGTATCTCGCCGCGGGCGCCGACATCACCACCACCAACACGTTCACCGCCACCAGCATCGCCCAGGCCGACTACGGCCTGGAGTCGCTGGTCCGCGAGATGAACGTGCAGGGTGCGCGGCTGGCCCGGCAGGCGGCGGACGAGTTCTCCACGCCGGAGCGCCCGCGGTTCGTCGCCGGCTCCGTCGGCCCGCTCAACGTCACCCTGTCGCTGTCGCCGAAGGTCGACGACCCGTCCTACCGGGCCGTGACGTTCGACACGGTCAAGGCCACCTACGCCGAGCAGATCAGCGCGCTCGCCGAGGGCGGCGTCGACCTGCTGCTCATCGAGACGATCTTCGACACGCTCAACGTGAAGGCCGCCGTCGCCGCCGCGCAGGAGGTTGCTCCGCAGCTGCCGCTGTGGATCTCGGTGACGATCGTCGACCTGAGCGGCCGGACCCTGTCCGGGCAGACCGTCGAGGCGTTCTGGCGCTCGGTCGAGCACGCCCGGCCGCTGATCGTCGGCGTCAACTGCTCCCTCGGCGCCGCCGAGATGCGTCCCCACGTCGCGGACCTGGCCCGCTTCGCCGGCACCTACGTCGCCGCGCACCCGAACGCCGGCCTGCCCAACGCGTTCGGCGGCTACGACCAGACCCCGGCGGAGACCGGCAGCCTGCTCGCGGGCTTCGTGTCCGACCACCTGGTCAACGTCGTCGGTGGCTGCTGCGGCACCACTCCCGCCCACATCGGCAGCATCGCCGACGCGGTCCGGGGGCTGGCGACGCGCCACGTGCCGGCGCCCGCCCCGGCGACCAGGTTCAGCGGCCTCGAGCCGTTCGAGATCGGCCCCGACACCGGCTTCGTCATGATCGGCGAGCGGACCAACGTCACCGGTTCGAAGCGGTTCCGCCGGCTCATCGAGGCCGACGACCACCAGGGCGCGGTCGACGTGGCCCTCGAGCAGGTCCGCGGCGGCGCCAACCTCCTCGACGTCAACATGGACGCCGACCTGCTCGACAGCGAGCAGGCGATGACCACGTTCCTGAACCTCATCGCCACCGAGCCCGAGGTCGCCCGAATCCCGATCATGATCGACAGCTCGCGCTGGAGCGTCCTCGAAGCCGGCCTCAAGTGCGTGCAGGGCAAGGGCGTCGTCAACTCGATCAGCCTCAAGGAGGGTGAGGAGCCGTTCCTGGAGCAGGCCCGGATCATCCGCTCCTACGGCGCCGGCGTCGTCGTGATGGCCTTCGACGAGCTCGGCCAGGCCGACACGACGCAACGCAAGGTGGACATCTGCGGCCGGGCGTATGACCTGCTGGTCGACCGCGCGGGCTTCGCACCCGAGGACATCATCTTCGACCCGAACGTCCTCGCCGTCGCCACCGGCATCTCGGAGCACAACGGCTACGCCAAGGCGTTCATCGACGCGCTGCCGCTGATCAAGCAGCGCTGCCCCGGCGTGCGCACCAGCGGCGGCATCTCCAACCTGTCGTTCTCCTTCCGCGGCAACGACGTGGTGCGCGAGGCGATGCACTCGGCGTTCCTGCTGCACGCGGTCCGCGCGGGCCTCGACATGGGCATCGTCAACGCCGGCCAGCTCGCCGTGTACGCGGACATCCCCGCCGACCTGCTCGAGCTCGTCGAGGACGTGATCTTCGACCGGCGTGAGGACGCGACCGACCGGCTCGTCACGTTCGCCGGCACCGTCAGCGGCTCCGGCACCCAGCGGGTCGTGGACCTGTCGTGGCGGGAGGCCCCGGTCCGCGAGCGGCTGTCCCACGCCCTGGTGCACGGGATCGTCGACTTCATCGAGGCGGACACCGAGGAGGCGCGCCTGGAGGCGAAGCGTCCCCTGGAGGTGATCGAGGGTCCGCTGATGGACGGCATGAAGGTCGTCGGCGACCTGTTCGGCTCCGGCAAGATGTTCCTGCCGCAGGTGGTCAAGAGCGCCCGCGTGATGAAGCGGTCCGTGGCGTACCTCGAGCCGTACATGGAGGCCGAGAAGGAGGCCGCCCGCGCCGCGGGCACCGTGCAGAGCGGCCGCAGCGGCCAGGGCAAGGTCGTCATGGCGACCGTCAAGGGCGACGTGCACGACATCGGCAAGAACATCGTCGGCGTCGTCCTCGGCTGCAACAACTACGAGGTCATCGACCTCGGCGTCATGGTTCCCGCCGCGAAGATCCTCGACACCGCGGTCGCGGAGGGCGCCGACGCGATCGGCCTGTCCGGCCTCATCACCCCGTCGCTGGACGAGATGGTCGCGGTCGCCGCCGAGATGCAGCGCCGCGGCCTGAAGCTGCCCCTGCTCATCGGTGGCGCCACCACGTCGCGGCAGCACACGGCGGTGCGGGTGGCTCCGGCGTACGAGGGCAACACCGTCCACGTGCAGGACGCCTCCCGGGTCGTCGGGGTCGTCGCCGGCCTGCTGGACGCGAACCGGGTGGAGCAGCTCACCGCCGACAACCGCGACGAGCAGGAGCGCCTGCGCCGCCAGCACGCCGAGCGCCGGCACACCGCCCTGCTCACCCTCGCGCAGGCCCGGGCCAACGCCTCGGACGTGTCCTTCGCGGACGTGCCGGTGCCGGACTTCACCGGTGTACGGATCGTCGAGCCGCCGTTGCAGACGCTCCGCGAGATGATCGACTGGCAGTTCTTCTTCCTGGCCTGGGAGCTGAAGGGCAAGTACCCGGCGATCCTGGACCAGCCGGTCGCCGCCGAGCTCTTCGCCGAGGGCAACACCCTGCTCGACGAGATCATCGCCAATGGCTCCCTGACCGCCCGTGGCGCCTACGGCTTCTGGCCCGCGGCGTCGACCGGCGACGACATCGTCCTGGACAACGGTGTCACGTTCCCGATGCTGCGCCAGCAGACCGAGAAGCCCGACGGCCGCCCGAACCGCTGCCTCGCGGACTACATCGCACCCGCCGGCTCCGGGGATCACCTGGGCGGGTTCGCGGTCGCCGTCCACGGCGCGGAGGAGCTCGCCGCCCGCTACGAGGCCGACAACGACGACTACCGCGCCATCATGGTCAAGGCCCTCGCGGACCGGCTCGCCGAGGCGTTCGCCGAGTACATCCACCTCGAGGCCCGCCGGGCCTGGTTCGAGCCCGACGCCACCCCGGCCCTGGAGGACCTGCACGCGGAGCGGTTCCGCGGCATCCGCCCGGCCCTGGGCTACCCCGCCAGCCCCGACCACTCCCTCAAGCAGGCCCTGTTCGACCTCCTCGAGGCCGACAAGCTCGGCCTCGACCTGACCGAGTCGTTCGCGATGACCCCGGCGGCGGCCGTCAGCGGCCTGATCTTCGCCCACCCGGACTCGCGGTACTTCACGGTCGGCCGCATCAACCGCGACCAGGTCGAGGACTACGCGACCCGCCGCGGCCTGCCGGTCGAGGAGATCGAACGCTGGCTGCGCCCCAACCTCGCCTACGACCCCACCTGAGCCATCCGCACCACCTGAACACCGTCGCCCCCGGGCCTGGGCCGCACCCGCGGCCCGGGCCCGGTCGTCGTCTCAGATCCAGCCCTGCTTGGCGGCCGCCACACCGGCCTGGAAGCGGCTCTCCGCACCCAGTCGGTCCATCAGCTCGGACATCATCCGGCGCACGGTGCGCAGTGACACGCCCAGCTTGCGGGCGGCGTGCTCATCGGTGTGGCCGGCGGCGATGATCGCGATCAGGGCCTGCTCCTGCGGCAGGCAGCCGTTCGCGTCGGTCGCGGCGTCGTCCCCGAACGGCGTGCCGGTGGCCCAGATGTGCTCGAACAGCGCGCAGGTCGCGGCCAGCACGCCTGGATTGTCCACCTCGATGGCGCCGTCGGCCGCGTCGTGCGGGTTGAGGGGCAGGATCGCCACCTGCCGGTCCACGATCACCATCGGCATCGGCAGGGTCGGCACCGTGCGCATCTGACCGCCGAGGCCGACCAGCCACCGTGCCGCGGCCAGGGTGTCCACGTCGTTGCGGAAACTCTCCCGGCAGATCGCGCGGATGGCGACGCCACGCTCGAGCGCCCGCTGGTTGAGCGGTGCGCTGGCCGTGCGTGAGTCGGGCCGGTCCGCCGCACCCGCGTTCATGGACAGGCACTCGCTCGTCGCGCTCGTCGCGAGCTGCTCCATCCGGGCGCGGACCGCGTCGACACCGTCGAGGCGGATCAACGACCGGTCGGCCCGGCTGCCGGCGCGTTCCACGGCGATGGCCGTGATCGCGGCGCGGGTCACCTCGATCTGCCGTTGCCGCTCGGCGGCCTCCGCCTCGGCCCTGGCGAGCAGTGCCGCCAGGCCCACCTCCGGGCTGACCACCCGCACCGCGCCGTCGCCCCGTGCGGACGGGTTGAGCAGGGCGAGGTCGGCGAGATCGTCCAGTGCCGCGCGCACCTGCCGCTCGGTGAGACGGGTCTCCTGTGCCAGTTGACCGACGTCCAGCTTCGGGTTGGCCAGCATCGCCCGATATACGGCTTCCGCGACGGTTGAAAGCCCCAATAGCTCCAGCAATTCATCCCCCATGATCCATGCCAGGCCACCCAGTATGGCGATCGGTCGATGCCTGGACAAGGCCCGTCGGGTGCCCTTTGTCGACCTGGCAGCAAAATGCCACGCACCTTGGTGCCAGGCCGGAACTGGTGACTTCCCGGCCGCGGTCGAGCAGAGTTGTGCTCAGCAAGGAACACGCCGATCCGGCGGGAAACGAAAGCCGATCCTTCGGAAAACGAAACAGGAATACCTCACGGGGATGGAGTCTGTCATGTACGCATTCACTGACATCGATGGCCTGGTTGTCGAGATCCTTGAGAACGGATTCGGGTGGTGATTCCTGGATGTATCTCCTGACGTTTTCTCTCGAGCACACGGAGCCGCCCGAAATGGAACCGGACCTGATCGCCGAACTCCTCTGGTTGCAGGTCCTGCAGGCGGATCGCATCGAACACATCCGCGCCCGGGCCGGGCCGGAAGGCTTCCGCGTCGCGCTGTTCGTCAACGCCGAGTCGGCCACCGAGGCGCAGACGGCGGTCCAGCACTTCTGCCGCCGGGCGATCACGAACAACCCGCAACTGCGCGGCTTCGGAGTCCGCGACCAGCTGTGACACCGCCGCTCAACTACCGAAAGGAGACACCGGTGCGATCGCTCGCCGGAACCGCCCTCGCCACGCTGGCCCTGGCCGGCCTGGCCACCCTGACTGGATGCTCGGCGTCCGGCGGAGCGCCCACCACCGCGGCGCCGGCCGCCAAGACCCCGGCCGTGGCGCACGCCCCGCTCGGCCAGAGCCCCATCGCCGCAGTGCCGTCCGCTGGATCACCGGCTGCTGGATCACCGGCTGCTGGATCACCGGCTGCTGGGTCATCGGCCGCCGGATCGCCCGCCGGCAAAAGCACGGGATCGCCACGGTCCGGGCTCCCGGGTACACCGACAGCCGCCGTTACCGAAACCACCAAGCCGGTCAAAAAGCCGGTTCCGTCCACCTTTGCACAGGCCTGCACGCCGGCCGCTCTGCTCGCCTTCGTCCGCAGCCAGTCCGGTGGACCGCCCGGCGGTTTCACCAAGGTCGAGGTCTACAACTGCGTCGACACCTTCGCCCGGCTGTACGCCGGCGACGAACACGACAACGGTGACCAGTTCTTCCTGCAATTCGTGGAGAACCGCTGGCAGGTCCTCGCGCACGGATTGTCGATCGACTGCGGCGACGCGAAGCCGCAACTCATCGAAGCCTGCTCCGCATTCGAATAGCCCCACCAACCCCTCTTCGAACAGCCTCTGAAAGGAAACGACCATGACCATTCCTCGTTCGATTCGACGGATCGCGATGCGGCGAGCCCTGAACGCCGCGCTCTCCATCAGCCTGGCCGGCGGCCTCGGCTCCGCCGCCGTGCTGCTCACCACGCCGGCCGCGGCGAACGCCTCCGCCATCAACGGCACGATCGCACGGTCCGAGACGCTGTCCCGCTCGCAGTACTGGGTGGACCAGCACGTCACCTACACGCAGACCGGCACCTGGGCCAACGACGGCTACGGCAAGACCTACCGGCGGGACTGCTCGGGCCTCGTCTCGATGGCCTGGCACCTGTCCAACAGCTACGTGACCGGGGACTTCCAGCACGCTCATGACTCGACCCATCCGTGGACGGGGGTGCCCGGCGGCCTCGACGGCTTCCAGCCCGGCGACGCCATGGTGAAGTCCGGCCACATCGAGCTCTTCGTCAAGTGGGTCAACACGGCCAACCACGGCCAGGGCGCCTACGTCTACTCGTTCAACAGCGACGGCGAGACGGTCCAGAACCCCTACGCCAACAGCAGCTTCGGCAACCTGGGCAAGAACTCCTGGTCGGACCTGCAGAACTACTCGCCCATCCGGTACGACCGGATCACCGCCGACGCGACCACGACCGACATCGGCCTCGGGACCTCGATCTATAGCGACGGCTATCTGCAGGTCTTCGCCACCGACGCCCGTGGGGTCCTGCGGCACCTCTACATGACGAACGACGGCATCTGGCACGAGACCCCGCCGATCGCCACCGGCGTGACCGGCGCACCGGCCACGACCATGTACTCCGACGGCAATCTCCAGGTGTTCGTGAAGGGCACGAACGGCGACCTCCGGCACTTCTACATGACGGGCGACGCCGTCTGGCACGAGACCCCGCCGATCGCCACCGGGATCAGCAGCGCGCCGACCGCGACCACGTACTCCGACGGCAACCTCCAGGTCTTCGCGACCGGCACGTCGGGTCAGTTGCGCCACTTCTGGATGAAGCCCGACGCCACCTGGATCGAGACCCCCGCGATCGCCACCGGGATCAGCGGCGCGCCGGCCACGACCATGTACTCCGACGGCAACCTCCAGCTCTTCGCGACCGGCACGTCGGGCCAGCTGCGCCACTTCTACATGACGAACGACGCCGTCTGGCACGAGACCCCCACGATCGCCACCGGCCTGACCAGCTCCCCGGCAACGACCACCTACTCCGACGGCAAGCTCCAGGTCTTCGCCAACGGCGCCTCGGGTCAGCTGCGCCACTTCTGGATGAAGCCCGACGCCACCTGGGTCGAGACCCCCGCCATCGCCACCGGGGCCACCGCCGCACCGGCGACGGTCACCTACACCGACGGCTTCCTGCAGGTCTTCACCACCGACAGCACCGGCCGCCTGCGCCACCTCTACATGTCGAGCGACGCCGTCTGGCACGAGACCCCGGCCCTCATCGACGACCTCGACTGACCATCCCGCGGACCAAACGACTCAAGGCCAGTCCCGGATCTTCCGGGACTGGCCTCTGACCTGTGCGTCTACGGTGGGCGATACTGGGATCGAACCAGTGACCTCTTCGGTGTGAACGGCACCTTTGGACCCAGTTGATCAGGATGACGTCGACGTAGAACTGCAATGTCGGTCGTCGACGTTCGTAAGCGTCCACTGCCGTTCATGCCTGTTGTCACTCACTTTGTCACTCGGCGGTGGCCGCCTGCACTCATATTGATCTAGGACGAAGCTCCGGGACCAACCAGGAAGTCCCGGCGCACGCTCGCGCTCCCCGCGCTCTGCGTGCGTGCCCTGACCAGCCACAAGGCCGACCAGGACCGCGCCCGGGAGAAGGCCGGCGACGACTGGCAGGAAACCGGCCTGGTCTTCACCAGTCAGGTCGGCACCGCACTCGACGCGGCGAACGTCCGGCGGGCGTTCCGCCGGGTGGTCAAGCTGGCGGGGCTGAACCAGAAGGAGTGGACGCCCCGGGAGCTGCGGCACAGCTTCGTGTCGCTGCTCTCCGACAGCGGCATGAGCCTCGGCGAGATCGCCGACCTGGTCGGCCACGCCGGCACGACCGTCACGGAGAAGGTCTACCGCCACCAGCTGCGCCCGATCCTGTTGAACGGCGCTGTTGCGATGGATCGAATCTTCGAGCCTAAGCACTGACCCCAGCTGGCGGGGTATCGCAACCATGCGGCGGTACCCCGCCACTTCGCCAACGGTTCTGCCACGAATTGCATGCGGCGTAGACGTAGAGTCCATCCGTCGAAAGATGGCCAGTCCGATCGAAGTTGACCATCGACATGGCCGCGTCCGTTTGAAGTTGGCCAGCGATGCAATGCCGGGCGGGAGCCCGCGCATCCGTGAGCGCCGGTGGCGAAGCTTATGATCATGCGATCTGGGACGGGGGCGGCATGGACATCGACGGGTTCTGGGCGATTATCGAAGGCTCGGGGCGGGGCACCGATCCCATTGAGCGGGGTGAGCGGATCGAGAGAGCACTGGCCGAGTTGAGCGTGGAGGATCTGCTCGACTTCCAGGATTACCTCGACGAGCAGATGAGCCGGGTGGACGGCGACTTGATGGGCGAGGCCGCCACTCTGATCCTGTGCGGCTGCGGCGACGACAGTTTCTGCCGTTTTCAAGCGTGGCTGGTCGGCCTAGGACGAAAAACCCTGGACCGAGTGGCTGACGACCCAGACCTGCTGGCTGACGAACCTGAGGTGCAACGGCTGGCCGAACGGCATCCGCGAGACTGGACGAACGAGGAGTACCCCTGGTTCGAGAAACTCGAGTTCGCCGCCGTCCACGAGTACGAGCGGCGTGAACTGGATCCGGGCCAGATCTACGACGCGCTAAGGGCCCGCGACGTCCGAGACACCACGCCGCACCAGGACCGGGAGGCGGGCGACCGCGACCCGAATGAGGCGCTGCCCCGGCTGACCGCCATGTTCGGGGGCCGGATGTGGGATTAACCCGGTAGCTCAACTTGGCGGCTGTTGGCTCTCACCGCCATCAGCCCGTAGTCACGCACTTAGTCATCCAGGAGTACGAAAGAGGCCGTTTCCGACTGGCGGAAACGGCCTCTGACCTGCGGTGGGCGATACTGGGATCGAACCAGTGACCTCTTCGGTGTGAACGCCACGATTGCCGCGCGTCAAGTGCCGAAACCCGTTGCGGTGCAAGGGTTCTAGGTCCGCGAGTGTTCACGGTTGTGCGTGACCGTTCGTCCCAGTGACCCCCCGGTTAACCCCCTGGAATGACTGGAACAGAGGGGGTTGCCGAACCCTCTGTTCCAGCGCTTTTCGGTTGGTGGGCGTTCAGGGTTACTCGTGATCAATGTGTCCCCGGTATATATGCAGCTAGAAGGTAATTCGGGACACGAGGGACACCCAGCACTACCCCTACAAAGATGATTCCGTTTTGCGGATGTGATCAAGGTTGTGGCGGGCGCGCAGGG
>NZ_BONQ01000155.1 GCF_016862795.1 Dactylosporangium siamense
AGCGTTGTGGTCGCCCACGCGGCCACCCGGCTCCTTCGATCTGTGACCAAGCCCCGTTCTCGCGGCCTGCCGTGTGCCGCCGGGCCGTCATGGTGCGCCGGGTGCGTCTCGCTTCTTGGCGGCGGACGCCTGGTCCGCGGCGACGTCGTGGGCGCGACGGGGCTCCAACCTGATGAGCACACCGGTCGTCACCCCGGCCAGCACGAGGAATACCGACCTTCCGGTGATGTGGTGGAGCCACGCCATGGCACCGACGAACAGCACGGCGCACACCACTGCCAGTGCTATTCGCATCGCGTCTCCTTGGCCCGGGGGAGCTTCGGGACCGTTGGAGGTTTCGGATTCCACGGGATGATGGGCAGTCTAGGCAGGCTGCAGCTCAAGGCGGAACCGCTGCTCGAGGCGCCCGCTGCGCGGGTGCGGGGTGGGGTCGCCGGACGGGAGCCAGCCGTGCCGCTCGTAGAGGTCGACGGCCCGGGGATTGTCCAGGTAGACGTCCAGCTCGCCGTGGGTGAAGCCGGCCACTGCCAGGTGGGCCGGCAGCGCCAGCATCAGCTGCCGGCCGACGCCGCTGCCCCAGCTGCCGGGGTGCACCGCCAGGTATCGGACGTCGGCGGTCGACCCGTCCGCGGGCATCGGCTCGACCGCCGCGAAGCCGAGGACCACACCGTCCGGGTCGAGCGCGACGAGCAGCATCGACCTCGGCGAACGGTCGGTCACCTGCTCGATGACGGGGCGGGCCAGCGACAGCGGCGCGACCTCGGTGGTGCCGTCCCGGGCCGCCGTCGCCTCGGCCCAGATCGTGGCCGCCTCGTCGAGGTGCTCACCGTGCCCGGCCACCTGGACGCGCACCGATGTCATCGGCCTGGTCTGCGGCCGGAGGCCAGGGGGAGCGACCGAATTCCGTCGCGCGGCGCGGAGCCGGAGCACCACCGCGGTGCACAGCATCCAGCCGTCAAGCGTGACGTGTGCGGGGTCGGTGGGGCGCCAGCCGCGGGCGAGCGCCTCGTCCAGCAGCGCCCGCACCACGCGTGGCTGGTGCAGGTTCAGGTAGTCCTCGCCGTGGATCACGCCGCCCGAGTGGAGGAGGCCGTCCGGGACCAGCCGTCCGGGTCCGGCCTCGAACAGCATCTCCAGCCGGCCCGGTGCACCGTCGCGGCGCACCGCGAGCCGTTCGGTGCAGCCGTGGTAGTGCGGTGGGCCGCCGTCGTGCTCGACGCGGTGCCGGTGCGACAGGGACCACCGGTACGTCACCCGATCGACGACCAGCACACGGGCACCCTTGCGGCGAGGCACAACGGCACGCTACCGCGTTTCGGGGGTCACAGGTCCAGGCGGTAGCCGAGGCCTGGGCGGGTGACGATGTGGCGCGGGTGGGCCGGGTCGCGTTCGAGCTTGCGGCGCAGGTTGGCGAAGTGCACGCGCAGGTAGTTCGTCTCCGTCTCGTACCGGGGCCCCCACACCTCGCGCAGCAGCTGGCGGTGTTCCACGACGGTGCCGGGGTTGCGGGCGAGGACTTCCAGGAGGTGCCACTCCGTCGGGGTGAGGCCGACCTCGCCGGCGGGGCCGACGGCGCGCTTGGTCGCCAGGTCGAGGGTGAAGGACTCGGTGGTGATGACCGGTGCGTCCGGGGCCGGGGACCCGCGGCGCAGTGCGGCCCGGATCCTGGCGAGGAGCTCGTCGATGCCGAACGGCTTGGTGACGTAGTCGTCGGCGCCGGCGTCCAGGGCGGCCACCTTCGACGGCTCCGAGTGCCGGGCGGACAGCACGATGATCGGCACGGCGCTCCAGCCCCGCAGGCCCTTCACGACCTCGATCCCGTCGAGGTCGGGCAGGCCGAGGTCGACGATGGCGAGATCAGGGTGGTGGTTGCCGGCCGAGATGAGGCCGGCGGTCGCGGTGACGGCGGTGTCGACCTGGTAGCCGCGGGCGGCGAGGTTGACCCGCAACGCACGCAGCAGCGGCTCGTCGTCGTCCACGATGAGGATGCGGCTCACGGTTCGTATTGTCCCGCATCGGTCAGGCCCACCGCCGGGCCATCGTCCGGGTGGCGGCGGTCCAGGCGGCGGGCCCGCCAGATGAGCCAGATCCCGGTGGCCACGACGAGCGTCCCGGCGGCGCAACCGACAGCCGCCAGCAGGAGGGTGACGTCCCCGTCCCGGGCCTCCTGCGCCATCATCTCCGACGTGGCGTCCTGGCTCGGGATGAACTGCGCCGGGCCGAGCGCGGTGAGCCCGCACGGCACCGCCATCCCGAGGGGGATCAGGGACCAGCCCAGCTCCCGCCGCCAGCCGGTCCAGCCCACCCGCGCCCGCCACCCCGCCGACATCCGGTGATCTTCGCATGACGCCCGCTCGTCCGTGACCCGACAGCACGCGGCGGCAGCGGCGCGGGGTGCTGTATCCATGAGGGGTGGAAGAGCAGATCGAGAAGCTCGGCACGATCGTGTCGATCTGGGCGCACCCCGACGACGAGACGTATCTGGCGGGCGGGATCATGGCGGCCGCCGCCGAGCTCGGGCAGCGGGTCGTGTGTGTCAGCGCCACCGAAGGTGAGCACGGCACCGACGACCCGGTCGCGTGGCCGCCGGAGCGGCTCGGGCGCACCCGGCGCTGGGAGGCGGCCGCGGCGATGGCCGTGCTCGGCGTCACCGACCACCGCTTCCTGGGCTACCCCGACGGCGGGATGGCCGCCCTGGACCCCGAGGAGCCGGTGGCGCGGATCGCGGCGCTGCTCGTCGACGTGGCTCCGGACACGGTGCTGACGTTCGGGCCGGACGGCGGGACGTTCCACCCCGACCACCAGACCATCTCCGCGTGGGTCGGGGCGGCGTGGGAGCGGGCGGGCCGGCCCGGGCGGCTGCTCCACGCGACGATGACCGCGGAGCACCTGGAGACCTGGGGCGAGCGCTACGAGCAGTGGCGGGTCTTCATGACCGACGAGCGCCCGGTCGGGGTGACGCCCGAGGACCTGGCGCTGGACCTGCGGCTCACCGGTGTCGCGCTGGACCGCAAGATCGCCGCGCTGCTCGCCATGCACACGCAGGTCGCGCCGGCGGTCGCGCTGCTCGGCATCGACGACTACCGGGACCTCAACGCGGGGGAGGCGTTCATCGAGGCGCCGTGACCAGGTCCTCGGCCGCGTGGACCACCGCGGCCTCGATGTCGCGGGCGCACCGCTGGATCGCGTCCGGGGTGAACCGGTGGGTGTCGCCCCACAGCGAGTAGCTCATGGCGTCCTCGACGTGCAGATACAGCGACCCGTCGTAGGTGTCCTCACGGACGCCCCAGTGCACGGTGGTGCCGGCGAGGGCGGCGCGGACGGTGTCGATCGCCGGGACCGGCCCGGGGTCCTCGTCGCGGGTCTCCGTCCGCCGGTCGTTGAGGTAGCAGGTCAGATCGTGGCCGGCGACGAGGTCCTGGTGGGCGGCCGGGTCGTAGTAGCCGTGCTTGTAGGCGCCCATCGCCGCGCTGAACGCCCGCGCGACCACGTCGTCGAACGGGCCGGTCACGTCGATCACGCACAGCCCGAACTGCCGGAGGCTGCCGACCGCCTCGGCGAAGCCGGGCCGGAACCGGTTGCTGACGACCACCTGCACGACGGCCGTGTCCGCGCCGGTGAGGCGGGCGGTCGCGACGGCGTACGCGGCGAGCAGGATCGGACCGGTCGCGACCCGGGTCCGGGCCGCGACCCGCCGCATGGCGAGGGCCAGCGCCGGGGAGTCGCAGACGACCTCCCAGAACCGCGGCTCGTCCGGGTCGAACGGCACGACCGGGACCGGCGCGTGCGGGACCCGCCGCAGCTGGCGTTGCCAGTACCGCAACGACTGCTGACTCTGCCGCAGCGCCGCCGGGGTCCGCTGCTGCCGGGACAGCTCCAGAGGCTGGATGCCCCGGGGAGCCGCGTTCAGGTCGGCCAGGTCGCGCACCACGGCGTTGATGCCGAACCCGTCGACGACGACGTGGTAGTACATCACCACGACGTGCGTGAGCGTCCCGCCGGAGCGGACCACGGCCATCCGCAGGGGCCACTCCGTGACCGGGTCGAACCTGGTCGTCTGGTATCGCACCCGGAGCCGCTCCGCCGCGAGGTCCGGATCGCCGGTGGCGTCGAGGATCTCGAGGACGATCTCGCCGGAGCCGGACACGACCTGCCGCGGCGGTCCTCCGTCCACAAGGGACAGCCTGGTGCGCAACGCCTGATGCCGGCTGACCAGACGGCGCAGCACCGCCGCGACCCCTTCGACGGTCTCGCCGGCGGCGGCGCGCACGGTGCCGCCGATGTTCATCGTCCGGCCGGTGCGCCGCATGAGGTCCCAGACGTCGCGCTGGCCCCAGGTCAGCTCCTCGACCCCGGATCCTTCGCCCTCGAACGCGACGACGACGTGACTCGTGCTGTTGCCCACCAACGACTCCCGTACAGCGACGACCGCGCTCACCAAACGCCGCGAGCGTGCGGCCCGCCGCCGGTGGTGTCAACGCGCGGCGGCGGGAGTCGTCGTTGGTACCGTTGCCGCCGTGGAACTTTCATTGACCGGCCCCGACAGCCACCGGCTGGTGCGCAGCCCCGGTGTCGGCAGTGTCGTCATCGGACCGGCGGCCGATGGGTCACGCCGCCCGGACCTGGTCGTCGCCGCGGACGACGCGATCGACTGGACGGTGTTCGACGGGCTCACGGTGCCGGCCGGATATCCGTGGCCACGCATCATCGTCTACGAGGGCGACGACACCGGCTTCTTCGACTGGGCGCGGCGCCGCCCGATCGGGACCTTCGAGTGGCGGCCGAGCTCGGCACATGTGGTCGACGCGACCGGGGCGAACATCAACCGCCTCTGGATCGGGTTGCGAACCGCGCCGCTGCACCTGACCGTGCCGTCGATGCCGCACGGGGTCCTGACCGTCAACGGGGACCTGAGCCTGCTCACGGCCGTGCTCGCCGACGGCGGCGCCTGCCCGGCGGTGGACTTCCAACCCGACACGCTGCCCGCCGCGGACGCAGTGCCGCTGCGCCTGCCGGACCTGCCGGCGTTCGCCGGTGCGCAGCACGTCACCGTGACCGTGCGGCCGTTGCGCCAGGCGTTCGACTGCGCCAGCCTGCTGCAGTTCCCCGACACCCGCCACCTCTCGCTCGGTGGGCAGCTGGTCAACGTCGCCGCCCTGGCGCAGCTGCGGCACCTGCGCGGCCTGCAGCTGCGGTTCTGCCCGGACCTGACCGGGCTGCCCGCGCTGGACAGCTGGCCCGAGCTGACCCACCTGATCGCGTTCAACGTGGAGGAGGCCACCGGCAAGCGGCTGCGCGGCGAGCTGCGCCGGCCCGGCCGGGAATGGGAGCGCAGCGGCGTCTCCCAGCTGCGCCGGCCCGAGTGGTTCGCCACCGAGTACGGCCTGCCGTTCTCGGGCTGGCCGGCCGCGAAGGCGAAGAAGGCGACGACGGCGTACCGCACCGCCCAGCGCGCGATCGCGACCGCGACCGGGCCGGACGGCGTCGAGGCGGCGATCCGCGCGTTCGTCGCGGTGGTCAACGCGATGCCGGGCATCGAGACGACCGAACGGGAGGACGCCGGCGATGCGGTGGCCCAGCTGGCCGAGGACACCCCGTTCGGCGACCTCACCGAGGACGCCCAGGACTGGTTCGACGACGCCCGCGACTTCTGAACCCGCTACCGCCACGTGACGTCGGCGAACGAAGGCGCCAGCTTGGCGAACGCGCGGAGCAACGGGCGCAGGAACTCCTCCGTGGTGGCGCCGTAGAAGCCGGCGGTGCACGTGTGACCGTCGCGGGCGAGCGTGTGGTACGCGGCCGGGTGCTCCAGCCGCAGCTCCCTCAGGTGCTGCTCCAGCTTGTCCACCAGGTGCCGGACCGCGCTGACGCCGTCCTGGTCCGGGGCGGTCCGGAACATCGCGGTCAGCGCCGGCGCGTCGACCGGCGGCGGGCAGTCCAGGCCGAGCCGCGCCGCGAACCGGGCGGCCTCGCGGGGCAGCGGGCCGGGCGGTGCGTCCGCGACGATGCCGGACAGCCACTCCTGGGCGAGATCCGGTGCGCCCGCGGTCGCCGCCAGGTACACATGCCGCAGTCCCAGGACGCCGTACGGCAGTGGGGTGCCGCGCACCCAGGCGAGGACGCCGGCGTCGGTGCGCAGCTCGTCGAACCACGAGAGGTCCTGGACCGCCCGGCCGGCGTCCGCGCCGAGCGACCGCAGATCGGTGGCCGCGTCGAACGTCCACCAGTGCGAGCCGGGGCGCCGCAGATGGCACTGGTGCTCGTCCGGCGGTTCCGATGGCGGTACCAATGCCACGAACGCGTCCAGGTCGTGCAGGAAGACACCCAGGTGGATGGTGAACGCGCCGCCGTGGCGCGAGTTCCACCGGTGCGGCTCGACGGTGAGCAGCTCCTGCCGGTCGGGCAGGGTGCGCCGGTAGTTGCGGCCCCGGCCCGCGAAGCCCTGCCGCCTGAGCACCGGCGTCACGTCCCGGGCCAGCAGCTCGGAGATGACCGCCTTCGCCGAGCGGTCCATGGCCGGCTTGGTCTCGTCCGGCGGCGAGATCACGGGCGAGCCGGAGCGGGCGGTGCGGTGCTGGCGCGCACGACGAGCTGGGTGGCCAGCTCGACCCTGGCCGGCTCGACCGGCTCGCCGACCACCAGCTGCAGCACCATCCGGGCCGCGGTGGCGCCCATCTCGGCGAACGGCTGCCGCACGGTGGTCATCGGCGGCCCGCACCACCGGGTCACCTCGATGTCGTCGAAGCCGACGACGCTGACCTCGTCGGGGATGCGCACGCCGAGCAGGCGGGCGGCCTCGTAGACGCCGAGGGCCTGCAGGTCGTCGCCGCACACGATGGCGGTCGGCGGGTCGGGCAGGGTGAGCAGCTGCCGGCCGAGCAGGGCGCCGTCGTCGAAGTGGAACCGGCCGTGCCGGACCAGCCGCGGGTCGAGGGGCAGGCCGGCGGCGTCCAGGGTGCCGCGGCACGCCTCGAGGCGGGCCCGCGCGCACAGGTACTCCATCGGGCCGGTGATCACGCCGACCCGCCGGTGTCCGAGGTCGAGCAGGTGGCGGGTCGCGGCGATGCCGCCGCTCCAGTTCGTCGCGCCGACCGACGGGATCGAGTGCATCGGCTCGCCGGTCGGGTCGAGCACGACCATCGGCACGCCACTGGCGGTGAGCTGCTCGTACTGCCGGGCGCGGAACGCCGAGTTGACCGCGATGACGCCGGTGGGGCGGCGGGCGAGGAGCCGGTCGGCGGTGCGGCGCCCACCGGGGGCGGGGCCCTGCAGGTCGGTGAACCCGACCGCGAGCCCGCGGTCGCGCACCACCTGCTCGACGCCGCGCAGGATCTCCATCGCGAGGTGGCTCTCCAGGCCGTAGAACGCGACCTCGACGCTCGGCGACGCGACCGCGGACTCGCCGCGCCGGTAGCCGTGCTCGCGCAGCAGCGCCTCGACTCGGTCCCGGGTCTCCACGGCGATGCCGGACCGACCGTTCAGAACTTTCGAAACCGTCGGCGGGGACACGCCGGCGAGCTGGGCGATGGTCGCGACGGTGACCTCGCCACGGCGACGGCGACCCTGCGGCTTCCCGGACTCCACCGCGCCAGTCTAGGGCCGTTCCTCAGACATGGAAATATTTCCAACCGGGGCGGTGCTGGCCCGCACGACGAGCGGCGTGGCGAGCTCCAGGCGGGTCGAGTCCAGGCTGTCGCCGGCGATCAGCGTCAGCAGCATCCGGGTGGCGAGGCCGGCCATCTCGGTCAGCGGCTGCCGCACCGTCGTCAGCGGCGGGATGGACCAGCGGGCCTGCTCGAGGTCGTCGAACCCGACGACGCTCAGGTCGTCGGGGACCCGCAGCCCGCGCTCGTACAGGGCCTCGTAGGCGCCGCGGGCCATCTCGTCGGCGCAGGCGAAGATCGCGGTCGGCGGCGTCGGCAGGTCCAGCAGCGCGAGGGTCTCCCGGTGCCCGGTCGGGCTGGTGAAGTCGCCGGTGCGCTCGTAGCCGGCGGGGACCTGGAGCCCGGCGGCGGCCATCGCCGCCCGGTAGCCGTCGACCCGGGCCCGGGAGCACAGCACGTCGCCGGGGCCGCCGATGACGGCGATCCGCCGGTGGCCGAGGCCGATCAGGTGCTCGGTGGCGGTCAGCGCCCCGGTCCAGTTGGTGGCGCCGACCGACGGCACGCTCGGGTCGGGTTGCCCGGCCGGGTCGACGACCACGACCGGGATGCCGAGCTGGGCGAGGCGGGCCCGCTGGTCGGCGGCGAGCTCCGACAGCACGAGCAGGACCCCGTCGGACCGGCGGGCCGCCAGGCTCTCCAGCCAGCGCCGGTCGGGCGCGGTGCGGGTGCGGCCGTGCACGGCGGAGACGACGACGCCGGTCCCGGCGCGGTGCGCGACCTCCTCGACGCCGGCCAGGATCTGCATCGCCCAGGCGCTGCCGAGGTCGACGAAGACGACGTCGATGAGACGGGCGGTGCGGGCCGGCGGGTTGCGGCGGGGCAGGTAGCTGCGGGCGCGCAACAGCTCCTCGACCCGCTCCCGGGTCGCGGGAGCGACGTCGTGCCGGCCGTTGAGCACCTTGGAGACGGTCGGGACCGAGACACCCGCCTCGGCGGCGATCTCGGCCATGGTGGCCCTGCTGTGCGACGCCATGGCCCGCGAGTCT
The DNA here is from genome assembly GCF_016862795.1 of Dactylosporangium siamense. Classification (GTDB taxonomy): domain Bacteria; phylum Actinomycetota; class Actinomycetes; order Mycobacteriales; family Micromonosporaceae; genus Dactylosporangium; species Dactylosporangium siamense. The sequence continues at coordinate 8,651 of NZ_BONQ01000155.1, forward strand.
ACGCCGAAAGTTTCGCGGCCAGCCAGTCCAGCTGGCGGCGGACGTGGACCGCGTCGCCGCCCTCGTGCCCGTTGAACGGATACGTGTGCATGGTGCGGTCCGCGCCGCCGTAGGCGTTGTACGCGGCGAACACGGTGCTCGGCGGGCACACCGTGTCGCGCAGCCCGGTGCCGAAGTGGCCGGGGGCGACCGCCCGCCGGGCCAGGTGCACGCCATCCACATAGGACAGCGTGCGCCACACCTGTTCCGGGGCGTCGCGGTGCACCGCCAGGTACCGCGCGATCTCCCCGTAGGGCGAGGCGTCGGTGAGCGCGACGGCCCGCTCGACGTGGCACAGGAACGGCGCGGTGGTGAGCAGCGCGGCCAGGTCGGGGACGAGGCCCGCGACCGCGAGGGCGAGCCCGCCGCCCTGGCTGTTGCCCAGGGCCGTGACCCGCGCCGGATCGACGCCGGGCAGCGCCCGCACCGCGTCGACGGCGCGCACCGCGTCGGTGATCAGCCGCCGGTAGTAGTAGTCGTGGGGGGACAGGATGCCCCGGGTGACCGGCTGGAGGCCGCCGGCGTACGGGTCGGGGGTGCCGCCGCCGAGCCCGCTCAGGTCGCCCTGGTCGCGGTTGTCCATCAGCAGGTGCGCGTAGCCGGCCGCGACCCAGGTGAGGCGCTCGTGCGGCAGTCCGCGCCCGCGCCCGTATCCGGCGAACTCCACGACGGCCGGTAACGCCCGGGTCGTGCCGGCGGGCCGGCTGAACCAGGCCCGGACCGGGTCGCCGCCGAACCCGGCGAAGGTGACGTCCCAGGTGTCGACGAGCCGCAGCCCGGTCGCCACCGGCGCGGCGGAGACGACCGGCGGCGAGGCGCGCGCCGCGTCGAGCGTCGAGGCCCAGAACGCGTCGAGGTCGGTGGGTTCGGCCAGTGCGGGGGCGTACCGGCGGAGCTCCGGCAGGGCGAGGTCGAACTGTGGCATGAGGATCCTCGACCGAAAGTTTCCAAGGGCGCTGGCGTCGCCCGCTGGTCAAGTGTGCGCAGCTCATGCCGCAAATATCGAGTCCTTGACAGCAGGTAGTGATGAATCTACATTACCCGATGCTTGCCGAATGATTGCCGAAAGTTTCGAAGAGCGGAAGGGAGGGCGGGCATGAAACGCCGCACCTGGCGAGCCGCACTGCGCCGCGACTGGCAGCTGTACTCCCTCGTCGTGCTGCCGCTGCTGTTCTTCGTCGTCTTCCGGTACCTGCCGATGGCCGGCAACGTCATCGCCTTCCGCCGGTACCGGCCCGGTGGCGACCTCTTCGGCGAGACCTGGGTGGGTCTGCGCTACTTCCGGATGTTCTGGCAGGACCCGACGTTCTGGCACGTCTTCACCAACACGCTCGTCCTCGGCGCGCTCACCCTGCTGCTCGTCTTCCCGCTGCCGATCGTGCTCGCCCTGCTGCTCAACGAGGTGCGCACCCGCTGGCTCAAGCGGCTCGTCCAGACGATCTCGTACCTGCCGCACTTCCTGTCGATCGTCGTCGTCGCCGGCATCGTCATGCAGCTGCTCGCCCTCGACGGCGCGGTCAACGCGGGCCTGCGCGCGGTCGGCGCCGACGCCGTGCCGTTCCTGCAGCAGCCCGGCTGGTTCCGCGCCATCTACATCTCCTCCGAGATGTGGCAGACCGTCGGCTGGGGCACGATCCTCTACCTCGCCGCCCTGACCACCATCGACGACGAGCTCTACGAGGCGGCCCGCATCGACGGCGCGAGCCGTTGGCGGCAGACCTGGCACGTGACGCTGCCCGGCATCCGCCCGACGATGGTGACGCTGCTGATCCTCAACATCGGCACGTTCCTGTCGGTCGGGTTCGAGAAGGTCCTGCTGCTGTACAACCCGCTGACCTTCCCGACCGCCGACGTCATCTCCACCTACCTGTACCGGGTCGGCGTGGTGTCCGGCAGCTTCAGCTACGCCGCCGCGATCGGGTTGTTCGAGTCGGTGATCGGCCTGACCCTGGTGCTCACGGCGAACTTCGTGTCCAAACGAACGGTCGGGGCGAGCCTGTGGTGAAGCGCGCCGTCCTCGGGCTGATCCTCACCGGCGTCGTGGTGCTGACGCTGTACCCGTTCCTCAACGTCGTCGCCCGCTCGTTCAGCGAGGAGCAGGCGATCCAGGCCGGGAAGGTGAACCTGCTGCCGCGCGGGTTCAACACGACCACCTACGAGGTCGTCATGTCCGACCCCGTGTTCTGGACCAACTACCGCAACACCGTCGTCTACACCGTCGTGGCCACCGCCATCTCGATCGTGCTCACCACCTGCTTCGCCTACGTGCTGTCCAAACGCCACCTGAAGGGCCGCGCGCCGCTGGTCGGGATCGCGGTCTTCACCATGTTCTTCAACGGCGGCCTGATCCCCAACTACGTCCTGGTCAGCGGGCTCGGCCTGCGCAACACGATCTGGGCGGTGGTGCTGCCCAACGCCATCAGCGTGTTCAACCTCCTCGTCATGAAGGCGTTCTTCGAGGGCCTGCCGACGGAGCTGGAGGAGGCCGCCGCGGTCGACGGGCTCGGCACCTACGGCATCCTGTGGCGGATCGTGCTGCCGCTGTCGAAGGCCGTCATCGCCACGATGGTCCTGTTCTACGCGGTGTTCTTCTGGAACTCGTGGTTCCCGGCGTTCCTCTACCTGGACGACGCCGACCTGTTCCCGGTCACCATCTACCTGCGCAACCTCATCGCCGGGTCCACCGGCGGGTCCGACATCTCCACGCCCTCGGACACGGCACTGCAGATCGCGGCGAACATCCAGGCCGTGACGATCGTGCTCACGGCCCTGCCGATCATGCTCGGCTACCCCTTCATCCAGCGGTACTTCGTCTCCGGGATCACCCTCGGCGCCGTCAAGGGATGACGCCGCAGACCAAAGGAGCTTTCATGCATCAGATTTCCAGGCGCGCCCTGCTCGGTGCGTGCGGCGCGGCCGCGGCGGTCGTGCTGGCCGGCTGCGGCGATGACGACGAACCCGACAAGGGCCAGGACTACACCGGGCGCCGCGACGGCGCCATGGACGGCTACGGCGCCGGCCAGCAGTTCACCGCCACCCAGCCGCTGAACTTCTCCATCATGATGCTCAGCAACGCGGGCTACCCGTACAAGGCCGACTGGCTGTTCTTCAAGGAGCTCACCAAGCGCACCAACGTGACGCTGCAGGCGACGGTCGTGCCCGGCAGCGACTACAACCAGAAGCGCAGCGTCGTGGTCGCGGCCGGGGACGCCCCGATGATCATCCCGAAGACGTACCACCCCGACGAGGAGGCCTACATCGCCGGCGGGGCGATCCTGCCCATCAGCGACCACCTCGACCTGCTGCCGAACTTCCGCGACCAGGTCGCCAAGTGGAACCTGCAGTCCGACCTCGACGGGTTCCGGCAGGAGGACGGCAAGTTCTACCTGCTGCCGGGCCTGCACGAGGACGTCTGGGCCGACTACTCCCTGGCCGTGCGCACCGACGTGCTGCAGCAGCTCAACCTGCAGATCCCCAAGACGTGGGAGGAGCTGCGCACCGTGCTGCGGGCCATGAGGGCCGCCCACCCCGACGTGTACCCGCTGTCGGACCGGTGGAGCACCCCGCCCAACCCCGGCGGCAACAACCTGCTGTCGATCGTCGGCACCGCCTACGGCGTCCAGGCCGGTTGGACCTACCAGCACGCCACCTGGGACGCCACGGCGAAGGCGTTCGTCTACACCGGCACGACCCCGCAGTACCGGCAGATGGTCGAGTACCTCAACTCCCTGGTGACCGAGAAACTCGTCGACCCGGAGAGCTTCACCCAGTCCGACGACATCGCCAAGCAGAAGTTCGCCAACGGCAAGTCGTTCGTGATCAGCTGCAACGCCCAGACCCTCGTCAACGAGCTGCGGCCCAGCATCGCGAAGATCCCCGGCGCGACCGTGCTGAAGATCCCCACGCCGACCGGCCCGATGGGCGACACGAAGGCCGGCACCCGCCTCGAGGGCGGCGTCATGATCTCGGCGAAGGCCCGGGACAGCAAGAACTTCGTCGCCCTCATGCAGTTCATGGACTGGCTGTACTACTCGCCGCAGGGCAAACTGTTCGCCAAGTGGGGCGTCGAGGGCACCACGTACACCGGCAACGTCGAGGACGGCACGTTCAAGCTCGCCGCCGACGTCAACTGGGGCGGGCTGAACCCCTCCGGGACGAAGAATCTCCAGGTCGAATACGGCTTCCTCAACGGCGTCTTCGTCTACGGCGGCACCACCAAGCTGCTCAACTCGCAGTTCCCCAAGGAGGAGCTCGCGTTCCAGGACGTGATGAACGCCCGCAAGAACCAGCCGCTGCCCCCGCCGCGCCCGCTCAACGCCGAGGAGCGCGAGCAGGCGACGCTGTGGGAGACCACGCTGAAGGACCACGTGAACCAGCAGACGCTGAAGTTCATCCTGGGACAACGGCCGCTGAGCGAGTGGGACGCCTACGTCACCGAGCTCAAGGGCAAGAACATGACCCGGTACGTCGAGGTCGTGAACGCCGCCTACAACCGGTACAAGAAAGCACACGGATGACCGCATGGCGGCACTGCGTCGGCGCCGGTCGGCTCGAGCTCGCGCTGCGCCGCGACTATCAGGAGTCGCTCGCGCTGCTCCAGCGGGAGATCGGTTTCCGGCACATCCGCCAGCACGGGCTGTTCAGCGACGGGATGGGCGTGCACCGACCTTATGGGCACGGCGGCGAGCGGCGGGTGCTGCACTCGTTCACCTACGTCGACCAGGTCGTGGACGCCTACCTGGCGCTCGGCGTCAGGCCGTTCGTGGAGCTCGGGTTCATGCCGCCCGGGCTCGCGTCCGGGGATCAGACCGTGTTCTGGTGGCGGGGCAACGTGACCCCGCCCAGCGACCGCGCCGAGTGGGCGGCGCTGGTCCGCGGCACCGTCGCGCACCTCGTCGACCGCTACGGGCTCGACGAGGTGCGCGGCTGGCCGATCGAGGTGTGGAACGAGCCGGACCTCAAGGACTTCTGGCAGCACGCGGACCAGGACGCCTATCACGACCTGTACGAGGCCGCCGCGAACGCGGTGAAGGACGTCGACGCGTCGCTGCAGGTCGGCGGCCCGGCCCTGTCGCCGGGTGCGGACGACGGCTGGCTGCCGCGGTTCGCCGAGTTCGTCGCCGCGCGGGACGTCCCGATCGACTTCGTGAGCCGGCACGCGTACACCTCCGGCGCCGCCCAGCACGTGCCCTTCGGCGTGCACCAGACCCTCGCCCCGGCGGCGACACTGCTGGAGCAGTTCGCGGCGCCGCGGCGGCAGCTCGCCGGCACCGCCCTGGCGGGGCTGCCGGTGCACATCACCGAGTTCAACTCCTCCTACCGCCCCGACAACCCGGTCCACGACACCGCGTTGCACGCCGCCTACCTCGCGCCGGTCGTCGCCGGCGCGGGCGACCTGGTCGACTCGTTCGCATACTGGACGTTCTGCGACGTGTTCGAGGAGAACGGGATCCCGGCGGCGCTGTTCCACGGCGGCTTCGGGCTGCTCACCCACCGCCAGATCCGAAAGCCCACCTTCCACCTGTACGCGTTCCTGGCCCGGATGGGCGACCAGGTCCTGGCCCGCGGCGAGGACCACCTGGTGACCCGGGACGGCACCGGCCGGGTCACCGTGCTCGCCTGGGCGCCGGTCGACCACACCGGTCGCGGCCCGGCGGTCGCGGGGCACCGTGTGCGGCTGTCCGTCCCCATCGGACAGCACGCCGGCACCGCGTATGTGGCCCGGTCGTCGGTGTCGGAGGAGGCGGGCAACGCGTGGGCGGCGTGGCGCGAGCTGGGCAGCCCCCGCTCTCCCAGCGCACGGCAGCTCGACGCGTTGCACGAGGCGGCGGAGCCGGCCCGGCGGCACCACGCCGCGCCCGTCGCGCAAGGGCGGGCCGAGCTGGACCTGACCCTCGCCGCCCACGAGGTGACCCTGGTCGAGGTCACCGCCGTCCACGACGAGACGCCGCCGTGGTGGGACGACGCCCGGCTGCTCGGCGGCCCCGGACGGGCGGCCGGCAGCGGCTCCGGGGGTCGCGATGACTGACGGGACCGGTGCCCGACGGCGGTTCGGCACCGGTCCCGTCTCGCGTCTGGCGGCGCGGACCTACACGCTCCTGGCGGTGGAGGCGCTCTTCGTCGCCACCACCGCACCCGGTCTCGTCCCGCTGGTCCTGCTCGACCGGAGCCTCGTCTCGATCGTCGGGGTCCTGCCGGTCGGGCCGGCGCTGTCGGCGGCGCTCTACGCGCTGCACCGCCAGCCCGCCGACCTCACCGACCTGCGGCCGGCCGCCGCGTTCTGGCGCGGCTACCGGCTCAACGCCGGGGCGGCGCTGCGGATCTGGGTGCCGCTCGTCGCCGTGCTGGGCGTCGTCGCCGTCAGCCTCACTCATCGCGCCGCGGCCGGGGTGCCCACCTGGTGGTCGGCGCTGCTGGTCGTGGTCGCGGCGGCGGCGGCCGTCCTGGCGGTCACCGCCCTGGTCATCGTCTCCCTCTTCGAGTTCCGGCCGCTGGACGTGCTGCGCCTGGCCTTGCGCTTCCCGCTGGTCTCCCTCGGCACCGCCGGGCTGCTCCTGGCGGCGGTCGCGGTCACGCTGCTGGCCTCGGAGGCGGTGCTCCTGCTGCTCGGCTCCGCCTTCGCCGCCGCGCTCCTGGCGGTCACCCGCCCGATGATCAGCGGGATCACGGCACGGTACACGGCGTGAATCCCAGCAGGGACGCCTTCCGGGCCCGGCCCGGCGTCGACCCGCTCACCGGGGCCTCAGTGGACGGTGCCGTCACGCTCGGACCGCTGGGGGTGGCCGTGACCGGGGCGCGGCCGTGACCGGCGACGTCCATCCGGCATGGCTGCCGCCGGAGGCGCTGCGGGCCGTCGGTTCGCGCCGGGTGCTGATCCAAGGCGGCGGGCTGCTCGTGGACACGGTGCGGGCCGAGCTGTCCCGGGCCTGCGGACGGTTCGGCGGGACGGTCGGCGGCGACGGTCCGTTCGACCTGGTGCTCAAGCTGTCCAACGGGCGGCGGCCGCCCGACCCGGACGTCTTCGTCCTGTCCCGCGACGCCGGCGTCACCGTCGTGCGCGCCGACGAACCGGCCGGGCTGCTCTACGGGTTCTTCCACGTGGTGCGGCTCGGCGAGGCGGCCTTCGACGGCGCGTTCCCGCCCCGGCCGCACCGGCCCGCCATCCGCCGGCGGATGGTCCAGCACTGGGACAACGTCGACGTGCACCCCGTCATGGGCCAGGTCGAGCGCGGCTACGCCGGCGGGTCCGTGTTCTGGCACGACGGGGCGCTGCGCGCCGACCTGTCCAGGGTCACCGCCTACGCCCGCCTCCTGGCGTCCTGCGGTGTCAACGCCCTGTGCGTGAACAACGTCAACGTGCACGCGACCGAGGCGCGGCTGCTGACCGGCCGGCTCGGCGACGTCGCCGCGATCGCGGATCTCCTGCGCCCGTACGGGATCCGCGTCCACCTGTCGGTGAGCTTCGCCGCGCCGGCCGTGGACCTCGGCACCGCCGACCCCCTCGACCCGCGGGTGGCGGCCTGGTGGGCGGACACCACCCGGCGGGTCTACGCGACGATCCCCGACTTCGGTGGCTACGTCGTGAAGGCCGACTCCGAGGGGCAGCCCGGCCCGTTCGCGGACGGCCGCAGCCACGCCGACGGCGCCAACGCCCTCGCCGCCGCGCTCGCCCCGCACGGCGGCGTCGTGCACTGGCGGGCGTTCGTCTACAACCACCGGCAGGACTGGCGCGACCGCGGCACCGACCGGGCCCGCGCCGCCCACGACCACTTCGTCCCGCTCGACGGCGCCTTCGGTGACAACGTGATCCTGCAGGTGAAGCACGGCCCGATCGACTTCCAGACCCGGGAGCCGGTGTCGCCGCTCATCGCCGCCATGCCCGCCACCCGCGTCGCGGTCGAGGTGCAGGCGACCCAGGAGTACACCGGCCAGCAGCGGCACGTGTGCTACCTCGGTCCGATGTGGAGCGAGGTGCTCGGCTTCGCCCCCTGGGGCTCCGAGGGCCCGCCCGTGGCCGGTCTCGCGGCCGGTCTCGTCGCGGTGTCGAACGTCGGCGACGACCCGTTCTGGACCGGGCATCCCCTCGCCCAGGCGAACCTGTACGCGTTCGGCCGGCTCGCCTGGGACCCGCGCCTCGATCCCGTCGCCGTGCTCGACGAGTGGATCGACCTGACGTTCGGCCCCGGCGCGACGGCCGACCCGCGCCTGCTACGGGCCACGCTGCACGCCGTCATGGACGACTCGTGGCGGACCTACGAGCGCTACACCGCCCCGCTCGGCGTCGGCTTCATGGTCCGGCCCGGGCACCACTACGGCCCAGACGTCGACGGCTACGAGTACACGCCGTGGGGCACCTACCACTTCGCCGACCGCGACGGCGTCGGCGTGGACCGCACCCGCGCCACCGGCACCGGCTTCGCCGGTCAGTACCCGCCGGCGTGGTCCCGGGTGTACGAGTCGGTCCACGACTGCCCGGACGAGCTGCTGCTGTTCTTCCACCATGTGCCCTACGGGCACGTCCTGCACGACGGCGGCACCGTCATCCAGCACATCTACGACACACACTTCGAGGGTGTCGAGGCGGTCGGGGCGATGCGGGATCGCTGGTCGGCGCTGCCGGCCGGGCTGGTCGACCCGGCGCTCGCCGCGCGGGTCGCCGAGCGCCTGGACGAGCAGCTGCGCAGCGCCGTCGAGTGGCGGGACCAGATCAACGCGTACTTCTTCCGCAAGTCCGGCGTCCGTGACGCGCACGGCCGCCGCATCCACTGATCGTTGCCGGCCGCGATGCAAGCTTCACGATGTTTCCTGGCCGGTTGGAAACATTGCTGTACCGACGCCGATTCGTTCTGCGACGCTGCCTGCCACCATCCAGTTAGGAGTGTCGATGAGAAGACCCTGGATCGTCGTCATCACGGTCGCCCTGGCCCTCGCCCTCGGCGCCGCCGTGGTGACGGTCACCGCCGGTGCCGCCGTCACCGCGTCCGCGGTGGAGGACGAGGGCGCCGACTGCCCGGTGCCGGCGCTGCCCGACGCCGGTGCGCTGCCGACCAACGCGAAGCTGCCCGACCCGTTCAAACGCCTCGACGGCACCCGCATCGCCACGAGGTCCGACTGGCGGTGCCGGCGGGAGGAGGTCAAGAAGCTGGCGGAGAAGTTCGTCTACGGCGAGAAGCCCGCGAAGCCGCAGAGCGTCACCGGCACGGTGTCCAGCACCGGCGTCACCGTGAACGTCACCCACAACGGCAGGAGCTCGAGCTTCTCCGCGCGGGTCGAGCTGCCCGGCGGCTCCGGGCCCTTCCCGGCCGTCGTGGTCCTGGGCGGCTTCGGCGCGGACACCGCCGCCATCAAGGCCGCCGGCGCCGCCGTGATCAGCTACGACCCCTACGCGGTCGGCAAGGAAGGCACCCCGCGCACCAACAAGCAGGGCGCGTTCTACAGCATCTACGGCGCCACCAGCAGCACCGGCCTGCTGATGGCGTGGGCCTGGGGCGTGAGCCGCATCATCGACGTCGTCGCCCAGTCCGACGGGCGGATCCTCAAGGCGGACGCGATGGGCGTCACCGGGTGCTCGCGTTTCGGCAAGGGCGCGTTCGTCATCGGCGCGTTCGACCAGCGCATCGCGCTGACCATGCCGATCGAGTCGGGCAGCGCCGGCGCGCCCATCTTCCGGGGCATCCCGGGGGAGGGTGCGCAGAGCCTCAGCAGCGCCTACGGGGAGCAGCCCTGGCTCGGCGACGCGTTCGGCACGTTCACCGGCAGCCCGAACCGGCTGCCGGTCGACACGCACGAGATGGTCGCGATGGTCGCGCCGCGGGGGCTGTTCATCATGGACAACCCGCACATCGCCAACCTCGGCCCGAGGTCCGCGAGCGTGGCCGCGCTCGGCGGCGCCGAGGTGTACAAGGCGCTCGGCGCGGGGGCGAACATCACCTACTGGTCGGACGTCCAGGACGGCAACCACTGCGCCAACCGGGCCGAGTGGCGGGTCCCGTTGCAGCAGCACATCGCGAAGTACCTGCTGCGGACCGGCAACGAACCCGGCACGATCAGGATCGCCGCCAAGGCCCTGGGCCGGTTGTCGGACTGGAGCGACTGGCAGACCCCGGTCCTCGGCGACACCCAGTCCCCGACCCCGAGCCGGTCCGTGTCGGCGTCGGCGTCGGTCTCGCCGTCCGCCTCGCCGTCGGCGAGCGCGTCGCCGCCCGCGGGCCAGGGGTGCTCGGCCGCCCTCACCGTCCAGAACGTCTGGGACGGCGGCTTCGTGGCCTCGGTGCGGGTCACCGCCGGCGCCGCCGCGATCACCGGCTGGACCGTCCGGCTCAGCGTCCCCAACGGCACGATCACCAGCCTGTGGAACGGCCGGCGCAACGGCACGACGGTGTCGAACGAGACGTACAACGGATCCCTGGGCGCGGGTGCCTCGACGGAGTTCGGCTTCCAGGGCACCGGCTCGGCGACCGGGCTGGCCACGACCGGCTGCACCGCCCCCTGAGCACCGTCCGCCGGGCGCTCGGCCGAGCCCCTGATTCGCGGCTCCCGCGCTGCGCTCAGGCCTGCTGCAGCGCCCGGCGGATGGTGGCGGCGACGGTGTCGGGATCGCGCTGGTCGTGCAGGACGATGACGGCGGTGCCGTTGCCGTTGGGGGCCGGCTCGGGCGTCGCGAAGAGCGCCACCACCTGGGCCATGGCGGCGTCGAGCTCGGCGGCCGGCTCGACGGTGTCGCGCCGCAGCCACCGCCGCAGCACGTGGTTGTGCGCCGAGACGACGGCGGCGGCCATCAGCTCCGCGCGCAGCGCCGCCCCGGGCGCCGGGCCCATCCACTCGGCGATGAACTCGCGGAACAGCCGCTGATACCGCGCGACGCTGGCGATCTCGCGGTCCCGCAGGGTGGCGATCCGGCTGGTGAGCGCATAGCGGCGGCGGGCCCGGTCGTCCTCCTCGACGTAGCGCAGCAGCACCAGCCGCACCGCCTCGGTGACGGCCACGATCGCGGTGTCGGCGGTCGACGTGGCGAGGCGTTCCTTGACGGTCGCGAGGAGCCGGTCGTGATCCGGGAAGATCACGTCCTCCTTGGACCGGTAGTGGCGAAACAGCGTGGTCCGGCCGACGCCCGCCCGGTCGGCGATGTCGTCGGCGGTCGTCTGTTCGTAGCCGCGCTCGTCGAACAGCTCGAGGGCGGCATCGACAAGACGGTCTCGTACAGGAATCCCGGTCACGGTCCCATCCTTGCGCATCGCTCTGACCTGTTGCTTTCCGGTCGCGGTATCTAGTACCGTCGCAATGGTACTGAGTACCACCTGGCTTGGGGAGGGCTCATGGTCCTGACGTTTCCATCCCGCACCACGAGCGCAGCGACGGTCACCGCCGACCCGGTCCTGCGCTCCACCGACCTGTTCCGCAGCATCGACCCGGACGCCGCGACCGCGCTCGCGGCCGAGTTCGAGACGATCCGCGCGGAGCGCGGCACGGTGCTGTTCGCCGAGGGTGACCCCGGCGACCGGCTGTACATCGTGCTGGCCGGCAAGGTGAAGCTCAGCCGCAGCTCGCGGGACGGCCGCGAGGGCGTCATGGCGCTGCTCGGCCCGACCGACCACTTCGGCGACTTCGAGCTGCTCGACGGCGGCCCGCGCGTCGTCGGCGCCACCGTCGTCGCCGACGCCCGCCTGGCCGTGCTGCCCAAGCCGGTCCTGGACCGGTGGATCGCGTACCACCCGTACGTTGCGGAGCAGCTGCTGCGCGTCATCGCCCGCGGCATCCGCGGCCACCGCGCCGCGGTCGACGACCGCCTCTACAGCGACGTGCCCGGGCGGGTCGCCAGCCGGATCATCCAGCTCGCGCACCGCTTCGGCGTCGTCGAGGACGGTGCTACCCGCGTGGTGCACGACCTCACCCAGACGGAGCTGGCGCAGTTCGTCGGCGCCTCCCGGGAGTCGGTGAACAAGGTCCTCGCCGACTACGCCGCCCGCGGCTGGCTGCGCCTGGAGCACAAGTGCGTGGTCATCCTCGACAACGCGCCCCTGGCCCGCCGCGCGCAACACGGCCGCCGCCGCTGACCGGCTTCTGCGCTGGCCGGCTTCTGCGCTGGCCGGCTTCCGCGCTGGCCGGCTTCCGCGCTGGCCGGCTTCCGCGCTGGCCGGCTTCCGCGCTGGCCGGCTTCCGCGCTGGCCGGCTTCTATGCTGGGCCGGTGGATCTGGAGTTCAGCGGCGAGGTGTGGTTCTGGCGCGGCCCGTCGCCGTTCCACTTCGTCACCGTGCCCGAGGACGACTGCGCCGCCCTGCGCGACGCGGCCGCGCTGGTCACCTACGGCTGGGGCATGATCCCGGTCGCGGCGCGGATCGGCGGCACCGGCTGGACGACGTCGCTGTTTCCGAAGGACGGCCGGTATCTCGTGCCGCTGAAGGACCGGGTGCGCAAGGCCGAGCAGATCGACATCGGCGACACCGTCACGGTCCGGCTCACCGTCGACGTCTGACCCGGTCTACAACGGCCAGGTGTGCATTGCCCGATCCAGCCACGGTACGACCAGCAGCACCGTCGGCAGCACCAGGATCGCGGCGGCCACGGCATAGATGGCGGCGCTGAGCCGCGCGTCGGTGCCGGGCGCGCCGGGCGCGAGCCGGTCCAGCCGCCACCGGCGCTCCCGCGCCGCGTCGTGCGGCTCGAGCTCGAGGTCGCCGACCGGCCCGCCGAGGGCCTGCAACGCCTCCCGCAGCGGCCCGTTGCCGTGCCGCCGGCGGGCCGCGTCGTCGGCGAGGGCCTCGAGCAGGATGTGCACGGCATCCAGCGGGGCGCGGCTGCGCAGCGGGGCGGGCACGGCCCGGTAGAAGGCGGTGAAGGACTCCATCACCACGTCGTGCCGGGCGCTCAGGTGCGCCCGCTCGTGCGCGAGCACCGCGGCGACCTGCTGCGTGTCGAGGACCCGCAGCGTGCCCTGACTCAGCACGATGCGGGGGGAGCGGCCGGGCACGCAGTACGCGAACGGCAGCCCGCCGTCGAGGACCCGCACCACATCGTCGAGGCCGGCATGCGCGTCCAGCAGGTCGGCGAGCAGCCGGTGCCGGGCCCGGCGGACGCGGGACCGGTACGCCACCAGGCCGACCGACACGAGCAACCGCACGACGATCACAGCGGCCACACCGAGCGCCGCCACCAGTGCCGCCACGCCGAAGGTCTGGTCGGCGCCGTGGGCCCGTACCAACTCCTCGGGAGCGGCGAGCACCACGCCCAGCGCGCACAGCACCGCGGCCAGGGTGACCGACTGCCACAGCACGACGGTGGCGCCCGGCGCCCGCGCCGTCCACCGGGCCCGGGCGAGCGGGCCGGGCACGATGAGCGACAGGGTCAGGCCGAGCGCCCCGAGCAGGAGTGCGGTCACCGGTCCCCGGCGGCGGCCTTGAGTGCCGCGGCCAGGGCGGCGGCGCCGTCGGGGCCGACCCGCCCGACGAAGTGGGCGAGGGCCGCGTCGCGGGCGGCGCCGTCGGGGGCGGCGCTGAGCGCGTCGAACATGAGCGCCGCGGTCATCTCCTCGCGGGTCTGCGTGGCGGCATACCGGTAGGCGCGGTCGGCCTTCTGCTGGGTGACGACGCCCTTCTTGGCGAGCCGGTCCAGCACGGTCATCACGGTCGTGTAGGCCAGGCCCCGCGCCGGGTCCAGCCGCTCGTGCACCTGCCGGACGGTCAGCGGCTCGCCGGCGTCCCACAACTGCGCCATGACCTCGCGTTCCAGGTCTCCGAGTCCACTCACGTGCTCGCCTCCGCTTCCGCTCTGGACCAGTGTAACGCGGATTACGGTGCGCGTCGTACTACAGGTCGTAGTATGTACTACGTACCGTCGTAGATGGGGGCCTCATGGACGTGCTCGACCTGACCCGGCTGCAGTTCGCCGTCGTCACGATCTACCACTACCTGTTCGTGCCGCTGTCGATCAGCCTGTCGGCGACCACGGCCGGGCTGCAGATCGCCTGGATGCGCACCGGCCAGGACCGGTACCGGCAGCTGACCCTGCTCGTCGGCAAGCTGCTCATCGTCACCTTCGCCGTCGGCGTCGTCACCGGCCTGGTCCAGGAGTTCCAGTTCGGGCTCGCCTGGAGCGGGTTCGCCCGCTTCTACGGCGACGTCTTCGGCCCCACCCTCGCCATCGAGGGCATGCTGGCGTTCTTCCTCGAGGCGACGTTCCTCGCCCTGTGGTACTTCGGCTGGGACCGGCTGTCCCGCCGGGTCCACCTGGCCACGATCGTCGTCGTCGCCGTCGGCACCCTGCTCTCGGCGTTCATCATCCTGGCCGCGAACTCCTTCATGCAGCACCCGGTCGCCTACGAGCTCGACCCGGTCACCGGCCGCGCCCACCTGACCAGCTTCCGGGAGCTGCTGCTCAACAAGGTCAACCTCGCCGCGTTCCCGCACACCATGGCCGGCGCCGTCATGGTCGGCGGCGCGCTGCTCCTCGCCGTCGGTGCCTGGCGCGCCTGGGCCCGGGGCCGCCAGGACGACGCCGACGCCCCCGCGTTCGGCACCCTGGCCCGCATCGGCGCCTGGATGACCGTGGCCGGCGGCGCCCTCACCGCCGTCACCGGCGACCACCTCGGCAAGGTCATCACCCAGGTGCAGCCGATGAAGATGGCGGCCGCCGAGGCGCTGTACAGCACCACGACCGGCGCCCCGTTCTCCATCTTCGCGGTCGGCGCCGACGGATTCAGCATCAAGGTGCCGCGGCTGCTGTCGATCCTCGCCTACGGCGACCCGAACGCCACCGTCGCCGGCATCGACGACCTGCAGGCCCAGTACGCCGCCGCCTACGGCCCCGGCAGCTACATCCCGATGGTCCCCGTGGCGTTCTGGACGTTCCGGCTGATGATCGGCGCCGGCATGCTCGCCATGCTGCTCGCGCTGCTCTACCTGTGGCGGGGCCGTCGCGGCCGCACCCCCGACACCTGGCTGGTCCGCACCGCGATGCTGCTGCCGCTGCTGCCCGCCGCCGCCAACAGCCTCGGCTGGATCTTCACCGAGACCGCCCGGCAGCCGTGGATCGCGTTCGGCCTGTCGAAGGTCGCCGACGGCATCTCCCCGGGCCTCACCAGCGGCGAGGTCCTCGCGTCCCTGCTCGGCTTCGCCGCCGTCTACGGCGTCCTCGCGGTCGTGTGGCTGCGCCTGGTCCGGCACCTCGTCCGCCGGCCGCTCGATCCTCTTCCGGCCGGTGAGCAGCCGGCCGACGCCGAACCGGCCATGAGCTACTGAGGAGACTTCGATGAATCTCGTCATCATCTGGTACGCCCTGGTCGTGCTCTGCTGGGTCCTGTTCTTCGTGCTCGAGGGCTTCGACTTCGGGGTCGGGCTGCTCGCCCCGCTGCTCGGCCGCGACGAGCACGAACGCGCCGCCGCCGTGCGCACCATCGGCCCGTTCTGGGACGGCAACGAGGTGTGGCTGGTCGCCGCGATCGGCGTCACCTTCGCCGCCTTCCCGTCGTGGTACGCGGCCCTGCTGTCCGGCCTGTACCTGCCGATGGTGGCGATCCTGCTGCTGCTCGCCGGTCGCGGCGTGGCCCTGGAGTTCCGGGGCAAGCACGACGACCCGCGCTGGCGCCGCCGCTGCGATCTCGCCCTCGCGGCCTGCTCCGCCGGGGTGGTGCTGCTGTGGGGCGCCGTGCTGACCGTCTTCGTCCGCGGCCTCGCCCTCGACGCCGGTGGCGAGGTCGTCGGCGGCGGCCTCGGTCGCACCCTCGCGCCGGTCCTCACCCCGGCCGCCGCGCTCGGCGCCCTCCTGGCACTGACCGCCGCGGTGCTGCTCGGCGCGACCTTCCTGGCACTGCGGACCACCGGCCCGGTGCGCCGCCGGGCCGCGCTGCTGGCCCGCCGCCTCGCCACCGGCGGCGGCGTGGTCGCCCTGGTCGTGGCGGCCGCCTCGGCGCTCGCTGGCTCTTCTGCTGTCGCCGCGGTGGCGCTCGCCGTCGCGCTGCTGCTGGGTGGGCTCGCCAGCCTGTCCCGGCGGTCGGGGACGCGGTGGGAGGCGGCCGCGTTCGGGCTCACCGCGCTCACCGTGGCCGCGGCCGTCGTCGCCGTCCTCACCGCCAACGGTGACGTCGTCCTGCCGAGCACGCTGTCCGGGGCGTGGTCGCTGACGATGGACGAAGCGGCCGCCACCGGCTCCGCGCTGCGGCTGATCAGCGCCGCGGACGTCGTCGTGCTTCCGGGGGTGCTGGTGTACCAGGCGTGGTCGTACCGCGTGTTCCGGCAGCGGGTCGCCAGCGAACGGATCGCCTCATGACCCGGCGTCCCGGCTCCGGGCCGGTCGACCCGCGGCTGCTGCGGCACGCCCGGACCAGCCGGGCCGGGATCGCCGCCCTCGCGGTCATCGGCGCCGCGCAGGCCGCCGCGACGGTCGTCCTCGCCGTGGTGCTCACCGGCATCGTCGTCGCTCTTCCGCAGGTCGGATCAGGCTCTCTGGTCGCGCTTGCCGGGGTGTACG
The DNA here is from genome assembly GCF_016862795.1 of Dactylosporangium siamense. Lineage (GTDB taxonomy): Bacteria > Actinomycetota > Actinomycetes > Mycobacteriales > Micromonosporaceae > Dactylosporangium > Dactylosporangium siamense. The sequence continues at coordinate 25,152 of NZ_BONQ01000155.1, forward strand.
CCGCCCGGGCCGCGCTGACCTGGGCGGAACAGGTCGTCGGGCACCGCACCGCGGCCCGGGTCACCGACGAGCTGCGCCGCTCGGTGCTGCACGCCGCGCTGCGCCGGGGACCGGCCTGGGTCGCCGGGTACGGCACCGGCCGGCTCGTCGCCGTGCTCAGCGGCGGCCTCGACACGTTGCGGCCCTGGTTCAGCGGCTACCTGCCCGCACTGGTCCTCGGCGTGGTCCTGCCGCCCCTCGTCGTGGTCACGATGCTGTTCGCCGACCCCGCGTCCGCGGCGATCGTCCTGGTCACCCTGCCGCTCGTGCCGCTGCTCGGCGCGCTCATCGGCTGGGCCACCCAACGCCGCGCCCAGGACCGCTGGCAGGCCGGCGCCCGCCTCGCCGGGCACTTCCTCGACGCCGTGCGCGGCATCGCCACGCTGCGCCTGTTCGGCCGGGCCGGCCGCCAGGTCGCCGAGGTCCGGCGGATGACCGACGGGCACCGCGCCGCGACGGTGCGGGTGCTGCGGATCGCGTTCCTCTCCTCGACCGCACTGGACCTGGTCGGGACGCTGTCGGTCGGCCTCGTCGCGGTCGAGGCCGGGCTCCGGGTCGCCGCCGGCCGGCTCGACCTCGGCCCCGCGCTGCTGGTCATCCTCCTCGCGCCGGAGGCGTACCGGCCGCTGCGCGAGGTCGCCGCCCGCTTCCACGCCAGCGCCGACGCGGGCGCCGTCATCGCCGACGTCGACGAGATCCTGAACCCTTCCTTCGATGCCCCTGCGGTGGCGCTCTCTGTCGATGCCCCTGCGGTGGCCGCGGCCGGCGTGCGCGTGCGGCACCCGGGCACCGCCGTCGACGCGCTGCACCTGCCCGGTCTCCTCGTCCACAGTGGAGAGCTGGTGGCGCTGCGCGGGCCGTCGGGCGCCGGGAAGACCACCACGCTGCGGGTTCTGGCGGGGCTGCAGCCGGTGCTGGCCGGCACCGTCGAGGTCGGCGGCAGGCCGCTGTACCTGCCACAGGACCCGAGCCTGCCGCACGCGCGGACGGTCGCGGAGGCGGTCGCCCTGGACGGGGAGGACCACCCCGACCATCCTGTGGTCCTCGACGCCCTGCGGACCGTCGGGCTCGACGCGGAGATCCTGGCCCTGCCCGACGGCCTCGGTACCCCGCTCGGCGAGCGCGGCCAGGGCCTCTCCTCGGGCCAGCGGCAGCGGCTCGCGCTCGCCCGGGTGCTGCGTGAGGCCGCCGCCGGCCCCGCCGTCGTCCTGCTCGACGAGCCGACCGCGCACCTCGACGCCACCGCCGAACGCCTCGTCATCGCCGAACTGCGGGCCCTGGCCGCCCGTGGCTGCGCCGTGCTCGTCGTCGCCCACCGGCCGGCGGTCCTCGCCGCCGCCGACCGGACCGTGCGGATCACACCACCCACCCACCCGCACCCAACACCCGCGTCCGCGATCGGGCCTGCGTCCGCGAACGGGCCTGCGTCCGCGATCGAGCCTGCGTCCGCGATCGAGCCTTCGCCTGCGATCGGGCTGCCGGCCGCGGTCGCGGCGGGGCTCGACGCTGCGGTTGTGCGCACGAGTGCGCCTGGGACTGTGTCCGCGAGTGCGCCCGGGACCGTGCCCGGGAGCGTGTCCGCGAGTGCGTCCGGGACCGCGCCGGGGCTCGACGCCGAGGTCGGGCGGCCGGTCGCGGCCGAGGCCTCGCCGCGGCCCGGCGGCGGGCGGTGGCGGTGGTGGCGGCGGCCGGGGACGGCGGTCGGGCTCGGCGCGGCGTCCTGGCTCGCCGGCATCACCCTCACCGGGGCGGCGACCTGGCTGCTCGTGCGCGCCGCCGACCTGCCGCCGGTCCTCACGCTGTCCACGGCCGTCGTCCTCGTGCGGGGCAGCGCCGTCGCCCGGCCACTGCTGCGCTACCTGGAGCGCCTGGTCTCGCACGAGGTGGCGTTCGCCCGGCTCGGCACGTGGCGGGCGGAGGTGTACGCCGACCTGGTGCCCAGGGTCCCCGGCCCGGCCCTGCACCGCCGCGGTGACCTGCTCACCCGGGTGGTCGACGACGTCGACGGGCGGGTCGACGGGCTGCTGCGGGGGCGCCTGCCCGCGTACGCCGCCTGGGCCGCGATCACGGTCGCCATCGCCGTCGCGGCGGTCGTGAACCCCGCGGCCGCGGGTGCGCTCGCCGCCGGTGTCACCGTCGCGGGCGGGCTGGCGCCGTGGCTGGCCGCCCGGCACGCGGCCCGGGTCGACGCGGCCACCGGCCGGGCCCGTGCGGAACTACGCGACGCCGTCGTGGAGACCGTCGAGGGGGTGGAGGACCTGGCGACCCGCGACACAGCCGCCGCGCTCGCCGTCCCCGACCGGCGCAGCCGAGCCCTGTCGCGACTGGAGTCCGCCACGGCGGGCACGGAAGGCGCGGCGTCGGCGCTGGCGCAGCTCGGGTGTGGCGTCGCGGTGGTCGGCGTCGCGGTCGCCGCGGCCGCCGGGGGACACCCGGCCGAAACCGCCGCGATCCTGCTCCTGGGCGCCGTCGCCCTCGCCGAGCCGGTGCTGACGCTGCCCGGCGCGGCCGTCGCCCGTCGCGCCGCGGCCGGTGCCCGCGCCCGCCTCGCCGGCCTCGCCGCCCAGCCGTGTCCGGCCGGCCCGGTCGTGGCGGCGGCCGTGGTGGACGGTGCCCCCGCGGATTCCGCCGTGGCCGGTGCTCGTGCGTGCCTTGATGGTGTCGCTGTCCAGTCGTGTCCGGCCGGCCCCGCAATCACGGTGGCTGCGGTGGATGGTGCTGTCGCGGATTCCGCCGTGGCCGGTGCTCCTGCGTGCCTGGATGGTGTCGCCGCTCAGTCGTGTCCGGCCGGCCCCGCAATCACTGCGGCTGCGGTGGACGGTGCCGCTGCGGCATCCACAATGGACAAGGACGTGGTGGTGACCGTCGGCGGGCTCACCGCGGGCTGGGACCCGGATCGGTCGCCGGTGTTGCGTGGGCTGGACCTCGAGCTCCCGCCGGGGCGGCGGGTCGCGGTGCTCGGGGCGTCCGGCAGCGGCAAGTCGACGCTCGCGGCCGTGCTGGTGCGGATGCTCGACCCGCGCGGCGGCGGGGTCCGGCTCGGCGGCACCGATCTGCGCGACCTGCCCGACCCGGTGCTGCGCCGCATGGTCGGTCTGGTCGGCGACGCCGCGGACCACGTCTTCGCGACCACGGTCCGGGAGAACCTGCGCCTGGCCCGGCCGGCGGCGACCGACGACGAGCTGCGCGCCGCGCTCGCCGGAGCCCAGCTCGGGCCGTGGCTGGAGCGGCTGCCGGAAGGCCTCGACACCTGGCTCGGCGAGGGCGGCACCACGATCTCCGGTGGTCAGCGGCGGCGCCTCGCGATGGCCCGGGCGTTGCTGGCCGACCCGGCGCTGCTGGTGCTCGACGAGCCCACCGAGGGCCTGGAGGAGCAGGAGGCGGCCGTGCTGATGACCGACCTCCTCACCGCGGCGACGGGGCGCTCGGTGCTGCTGCTCACCCACCGCCGGGACGGCCTGGAGCACGTCGACGCCGTCTACGACCTCATCGACGGCCGCCTGGTCCCGGCGGCGCCCCCAACCGCGGCCCCGACCGTGGCCCCGGCGGCGGCCCCGACCGTGGCCCTGACCGTGGCCCCGGCGGCGGCCCAAACCGCGGTCCCGGCGGCGGCCCTGACCGTGGCCCCGGCGGTCACGGTGTGAGCAGGCGGACCAGGACGTCGGTGAGGTCGTCGGCGGTGCGGTCGGGCGCCTGCGACGGCTGGACGATGTGGCTCACCACGAGCCGCACGATCGACTCCGCGGCCACCGCCACGACCCGCGGGTCGTGGTCCGGCAGGTGGGTGCCCGCCCAGTCGCCGATGACCGCGGTCGCCGCCGCGAGGAGCAGCTCCGAGCGGGTCGTCAGGAACGGCAGCAGCTCGTCGGCGCTGCCCCTGGCACTGGTCAGGATCGCCTTGATCAGCGGGTTGCCGGCCGCTTCGAGCAGCGTGTGCCCGATCGCGGCGCGGCCGGCGGCCCGGATGTCGGGGCCGTGCCGGTGCAGCGCGCCGCGCACGTCGGCGACGAACGCGTCGATCTCGCGGGCGGCGAGGGCCTCCGCGAGCCCGGACTTGTCGCCGAACTCGTTGTAGACCGTCTGGCGGCTCACCCCGGCGGCGCGGGCGACGTCGGCCATCCGCACGCCGTCCCAGCCGTTGCCGATGGTCAGGTCCCGCGCGGCGGCCACGAGCGCGTCGCGCAGCCGCTCCCGGTTGGTCTCGCGGTACGTCACCGGCACCAATGTAGACACCGAACCCAAAAGCGTCCAGTCTCTTGACACGAAAGTCGGAGATGTAAAGCATGGCGGCATGGACATCGCTGTCGATGCCTGGCGGGACCGCCGGCTCCCGCTCTGGCCCCTCGCGCTCGTCGTGCCCGCCCTGCCGTTCGCCGGACTCGCACTGAGCGGAGCCGGCGCGTGGGGCTGGTGGCTCACCCCGCTGGTCGTCTTCGGCCTGATCCCGCTCGTCGACCTGCTCATCGGCGACGACCGGCAGAATCCGCCGGAGGAGGCGGTCCCGGCACTGCAGCGCTCGCCGTACTACCGCTGGATCACCTACCTGTACCTGCCCGCGCAGTACGCCGCGCTGGTCATGACCTGCCGGGCCTGGGCGGATGGCGTAGGACCGGTCGCGGGCGCCGGGCTGGTGCTCACGGCCGGGATCGTCAACGGCGTCGCCATCAACACCGCGCACGAGCTCGGCCACAAGCGGGAGCGGGTCGAGCGCCGGCTGTCGCGGATCGCGCTCGCCCCGACCGGCTACGGCCACTTCTACGTCGAGCACAACCGCGGTCACCACGTGCGGGTCGCGACCCCGCAGGACCCGGCCAGCGCCCGGCTCGGCGAGTCGTTCTGGCGGTTCTGGCCGCGCACGGTCGTCGGCAGCGCGCGCTCGGCGTGGCGCCTGGAGTCCGCCAGGTTCCGCATCCGTGGCCGCAGCCCGTGGACGTGGCGCAACGACGTGCTGACCGCGTGGGCGATGACCGTGGTGCTGTTCGCCGCGCTGACCGCGGCACTTGGCTGGAGCGTGCTGCCGTTCCTGGTGCTGCAGGCCGTCGTCGGCTTCTCGGTCCTCGAGGCGGTCAACTACCTGGAGCACTACGGGCTGCTGCGGCAGCCGACCGGGACCGGCCGCCCGGAGAAGGTCGACCCGCGGCACAGCTGGAACAGCGACCGCCTCGTCACCAACGTCTTCCTGTTCCAACTGCAGCGCCACAGCGACCACCACGCCAACCCGTTGCGCCGGTATCAGGTGCTGCGCACCTTCGACGTTTCACCGCAACTGCCGGCGGGGTACGCCACGATGCTGGTCCTGGCGCTCATCCCGCCGCTGTGGCACCGGGTGATGGACCCGCGCGTGCTCGCGCACTACGGCGGCGACGCCCGGCTGGCCAACCGCGGGCCGTGAGCACCCGTCAGCGCAGGCCGTGCTGCCGTTGCAGGGCCTCGACGGCGTCCTTGGCCTCCTGCAGGCTCGCGCCCGTCGCCGCCCGGTACACCTTTGATGGCCTGGATCTTGCGGCCGGCGAGCAGCTCCTGTATGACGACGGCGGGCGCGTCCGGCTCCGGCTCGCGGATGCCGAGGTGGTCCATGATGAGGTCCAGCTTGCGCTCGAGCACCGCGAGCCGGCGGGCCTGATGGTCGGCGGCGGCGCGCCGGCCGCTGCCGGCGACCAGCACCACCAGGACGAACGGCAGGAGCACGACGAACGGCAGGATCCATTCCATGCCCGCCATTGAACACCGTCACGCGGCGGCGGCGACCGGTTCGGCCACGGGGTCCAAGGCGGTCCGGCGGACGCCGCGCACGAGCAGGTAGCCGACCATCCACACCTCGCCGACGGTTGCCGGGAGCACCAGGACGTCGGCGACCCCGGCCGCGCCGGGGGCGAGGTACGTGACGAACGTGCCGAGCACGTAGCCGGCGCCGCCGGCGATGAGGACCCAGCCGAGGGCGCGGGGCATCCAGCCCGAGCTGAGCACGCACCAGCCCATCGGCAGCAGCCACAGGCCGAAGAAGATCCCGCCGACGCTCCACAGGGCGCCGCTGATCTCGTACAGCAGCTGGGTGCCGGCCGCCGCGTCGCCGAACGGGTGGGTGGCCAGGTCGAGCGCGGTGCCCAGCAGCGCGGCGCTGCCGAGGATCACGACCGCGTTGACGAGCCCGAACGCGGCGATGCCGCCGGCCGCGACCTGGTCGGTGGTGCGGAAGAGCCGGTAGAACCACACGGCGGCGAGGGCCTGGGTGAGGACGGTGAGCAGTTCGAGGGCGATGCCGGCGCGGGCGAGGGACTCGTGTTCCACGAGGTTGGCGAGGGTCGCGGCGGGGTCGCCGTCGACGAAGAGCCGGGACCTGACGAGCAGGAAGCCGAGGCCGCCGGTGATGGCGAGGCCCAGGTAGAGCAGCCCGGTGACCCGGGCGGTGCGGACCAGCGGATGCATGACGCTCCTTGGTAGGGCCAACCTTACCTCGTAAGGTAACCATACGTTGTAAGGTGAGGGCAAGGGGCGAAGGAGGGCACGGTTGGCACCGAAGGCGTCACGACCACCGCTCAGTCGCGAGCGGGTCCTGGCCGCGGCGGTCGCGCTGGTCGACGGGCACGGCCTGGCGGCGCTGACGATGCGCCGGCTCGCCGTCGACCTCGGCGTCGAGGCGATGTCGCTCTACTACCACCTGCCCGACAAGGAGACGCTGCTCGACGGCGTCGCCGAGACCGTGGTCGACGAGGTCGTCGCGGCGGTCGGCCCGCCGGTCGGCGAGGACTGGAAGGCGGTTCTGCGCCGGCAGTTCCTCACCGCCCGCGACGTGATGCTGCGCCACCCGTGGGCACCCGGGCTGCTCGGCACCCGCCGGAGCGTGCCGGCGGGCGTGTTCCTGTACTACGAGCAGATCCTCGGCACCCTGATCGGCGGCGGGTTCACCTACCGCCTCGCGCACCGGGCGCTGCACGCGTTCGGCAGCATGCCGCTCGGCTTCGCCCAGGAGGTGTTCAGCCCGGCCACGGCCGGCGGCAGCATGGACGTCGAGGACACCGAGGAGAGCCTGGCCGCGATGGCCGAGGCGATGCCGCACCTGACCGCCATGGTCGCCGCCGAGCTGCACGCCGAGACCGACCCGACCCTCGGCTGGTGCGACAGCCAGGTCGAGTTCGAGTTCACCCTCGACCTGCTCCTGGACGGCCTCGACCGGCTCCGCGCCTGACCGGCGTCACAGCTGGTGCAGGTCGCGCAGCAGCTCGGACAGCGCCACCTCGTCGACGGCGCCCAGCTGGACCTCGTCCGCGGCGTTGCGCCGGTACCCGATCCGGCCGCGCGACACGACCAGGGCGCTCAGGGTCTGCTCCGGGTCGTCACCGGGGCGGCCGATCGTGAAGCCCGGCTTCAGCCGGACGTAGGCCCGCAGCCCGTCCGGCAGCGGCCGTTCGATCCACGGCTGGTGCCCGTTGTCCTGCGGTGTGGCGCGGCTCCAGCCGGACCGTTCGAGCCCGAGCACCCGCCCGGACGGCACGACCCGGCCGTCGAACGTGTCGAGCTGCGTCGCCTTCGCCTCCTGCGGGGTGAGCGCGTAGGTCTCGCGGCCCAGTTGGGGGAAGGGCTGCAGCAGCTCGTAGTCGGCGAAGACGTCGGCCCACCGCGTCGCGGCGGCGAGCCGCAGCGGGTGGGCGACCCCCACCAGCGCGCCGCCGGGCAGCGGGAGCGTGTCGTCGTCGACGCCTGCGTACGAGCCGTCCTCCGCCACCCGGAACGATCCGTCCACTGTGGAGCCGTCGGCCGCCGCCCCGAACGACCAGACGAGCCGCCGGGCCAGATGGCTGACCAGGGGATGACCGACGATGAAGGTGGCGAACTCGGGTGCCGTCCAGCGCCGCCCGGTCACCATCGCCCGCTCGAACCGGCGGATCTGGTCACCGGCCAGGGTCCGCACGTCCTTCTTGAGCGCGCTGAACCGCTGGTACGCGGCCGGGCCGAGGGTGGCGTCGTCGCGGGCGCCTGGCTTCGGCAGCGACTTGAGCCGCTTGCCGTCCTCGTCGGCGACCGTGGGCCTCAGCTGGTCGTCGAAGCCGACGACGAACCGGCGCGGGCCGTAGTCGAGCACCAGACCGCCGTCGGCCCGCAGGCCGAGATCCGGCACGAGCCGGTCGGCGAGCTGCTCGCCGGTCAGGCCGAGCCGCCCGGCGACCGCGTGCAGCATGCTCCGCGCGGAGGAGGCGAGCCCGGCGAACTTCACCTTCTCCGCGACGTCGTTGAGGTGGATGAGCGCCACGTCGGTGCCCAGCCCGGTCAGCACCGACAGCCCGGCGACCGAGCGGTGGTGGCCACCCGAGCCCGGCCACACCTTGATCAGCGGGGTCAGCCGCCGGACCACGTCGTCGTCGCCGATCCAGGCCAGCCCGAGCATCGCCCAGGTGCCGGACGTCGGCATCCCGATCGACTGCCAGCGCTGGAACAACGCCCAGCCGAACGCGGCCAGGGACGCCCGGTCGCAGGCCGCGACGACCTCGTCGAGGCCGGCCGGCGGCTTTCCGGCCCGGGACCCGAGCAGCAGCACGACGAGCCGCCGGGTCGTGTCGATCGGCAGGGCCCGGCCGGTCGACAGCCGCACCCGCGGCAGGATCGCGGCGTCGGCCCAGCCGGGCAGCTCCGGCAGCGGGCTGTGGACCAGCAGCGGCGCCGGGATCTCCCCGGGGTCGCACTCCGGCACCCGGGCGGGGGCCCAGTCGGTGCCCAGGTGCGGCCGGGCCAGTTCGAGCGCCTCGGGATAGCCGGTCGCGTACGCCTCGAACAGCTCGTCGTCCAGCAGGCGGATCGCCCGGACGGGAAAGCGCTGCCCCGCGTCGAGCAGGGCGAGCCGCACCTGCGGCTGCTCGGCGTGCGCGATCAGCGTCCGGAACGCGTCGTCGTCCGGCAGGGCCGCCAGCGCGGTGGCGATCCGCTCGCGTTCCTCGGTGTGGTACGGCAGCAGCGACCCCAGCAGCTCGCCGAGAACCGGGGCGAGCGCGGTGCCCACGCCGTCCATGACCGTTGCCAGGGCGCCGTCGGACGCCAGGAGCTGGGTCCGCCACGGGGACACCGTGAACCGGGACAGCTGCTCCGCGTCGCCGAGCGCGAACATGACGAGCCCGACCGAGTGGCCCGCCGTGCGCGCGGTGCAGGTCGCGATGTCCTCGTCGACCCAGTCCTTGCACTCCGGCATCAGGAACGACGTCACGGCCCGTGCGGGCAGGCCATGCGCTGTGCGTACCGTGGCCAAAACGTCGCGCACGGCGGCGTGATCCTCGTCGTTCGCCGCGACGAGGTGGGCCCGGACCCGGCCGAGGATCGGCAACCACTCCAGGTTGGTGTCCTCAGCCGGCAGGCGGCGGACGATCGGCTCGTTCGGGCGCAGCCAGCGGGCGCCCGGCTCACCGACCCGCAGCCCGACCAGTTCGGCCGCGGCGACGGCGGCGAACACCAGCCCGTGGGCGGCGATCCAGGCGTCGGCGATCACCGTCGTGTCGACGCGGGTGCCGGCGACGTGGCGCAGGACCTTCGCGGCGACCACCGCCGCGCCCAGCGGCGACGCCACCCCTTGCGCCGCCGCTCTCAGGTCCGGGTCGGTCTCGGGGTGGGCGAGGGACCCGGTGAGGTTGCCGGCCTTCGCGGCGACGAGGCGCTCGAGCTTCTTCACCGCGTCCTTCGTCGGGAACGGCGCCGGGACGGCGACGCCACCCCGGCGCGGATACAGTCCCGGCAGCCACGACGACGGGAGCACCAGCAGATCCTCGTTGCGCACCGGCGGACTCCTCCTCGAACCGACCCTCAGATCCCGACACCCTAGTGCCCGGCTGGGTATCGTGTCGGGGTGGAATATCGCGCGCTCGGCCGGTCCGGCCTGATGGTCTCCGTCCTCACCATGGGCACGATGACGTTCGGCGGCAAGGGTGGCTTCGCGGCCGTCGGCGCCACCGACGTGCCCGGGGCGCGCCGGCAGGTCGACCAGTGCCTCGACGCCGGGGTGAACCTCATCGACACCGCCGACGTCTACTCCGACGGCGAGTCGGAGCGCATCGTCGGCGAGGTCCTGCAGGGCCGCCGCGACGACGTGCTGGTCGCGACGAAGGTCCGGATGCCGATGGGGCCCGGCCCGAACGACGCCGGGCTGTCCCGGCAGCACGTGATCGCCGGGTGCGAGGCGAGCCTGCGCCGGCTCGGCACCGACCACATCGACCTGTACCAGCTGCACGAGTGGGACGGCGTCACCCCGCTGCAGGAGACGTTCGAGGCGCTCGACCTGCTGGTGCGCTCGGGCAAGGTCCGCTATGTCGGGCTGTCCAACTACGCCGGGTGGCAGCTGATGAAGGCGGTCGGCACGGCGATCCTGCACGGCCTGCCGCGCCCCGTCAGCCAGCAGATCTACTACTCGCTGCAGGCGCGCGACGCGGAGTACGAGCTGATCCCCGCCGCCGTCGACCAGCACCTCGGCGTCCTCGTGTGGAGCCCCCTGGCCGGTGGGCTGCTGTCGGGCAAGTACCGGCGCGGGCACCAACCGCCCGCCGGCTCCCGGCACCTCTTCGATTGGGACGAGCCGCCGGTGTACGACGAGGAGAAGCTCTACGACACCGTCGAGGTGCTCGTCGAGATCGGCGCGGGCCACGGGGTGTCGGCCGCGCGGGTCGCGCTCGCCTACATCCTCGGCCGCCCCGCCGTGACGTCGGTGGTCATCGGCGCCCGCACGAGCGAGCAGCTGGCCGACAACCTCGCCGCCGCGGACCTGGTCCTCGGCGACGAGGAGCGGCGCCGGCTGGACGACGTCAGCGCCGTCAACCTGCTGTATCCGTACTGGCACCAGGCGAAGACCGCCCGGGACCGGCTCTCACCCGCCGACCTGACCCTGCTCGGCCCGCATCTCTGACTAACCCTTGACGTAGGCGCGTTGCTCGGCGACCAGGTTGTCCCGGACGGTGCAGAGGTCCACGCCGCGCACGTGCCCGCCGGTGTACCGGTAGTGCCACAGCACCACGACCCGGTCACCGGCCTCGAACACCTCCTCGGCGGTGAACCGGGCGTTCGGGGGAGTCCGCGAACAGCGGCATGCCACGCGACGTCCGCGGCGCGGCTGGTGGAGCTGTCGCGGAGTCCGGCGAGCGACGTCAGGCGCTCGTGAGGACCTGGCGCAGCCTGGCGGCGAACTCCTCGGGCTTGCCGGCATAGCCGTGCTCGCCGCCGAGGAAGCCGCCGTGGTGGCTCGGGAACACCCTCGCGTCCTGGCCGAGCAGCGCGGCGGTGGCGACGGCGGTGCGCGCGGTGTAGGTGCCCGCCGACTCCTCGCCGACCGCGATCACGATCCGGGTCGGTGCCGCGGCGAGTGCGGCCGGGTCGGGGCGGTAGTCGGTGACCGCCCAGGAGCGCTTCGACAGCAGCGGGTCGTCGCGGGTGCCGTCGTCGCCGGTGGGCATGCCGAACATCGCCGGGTCCGGCGCGGGCTGGGCGAAGAACTCGTCGGTGAACTCGCCCTGCCAGGACGTCATCGCGATGAACGCGGCCATCCCCGCGCCCCAGCCCTTCGACTCGTAGGCGTCGTTGAAGAACGCCCGGGCGCGGTCGGCACCCTCGGCGTCGGGGAGCGCCGAGCTGATCGGCGGCTCGTGCGCCACCAGCGTGGCGACGTCGGCCGGGTGGGTCGCGACCAGTTCCAGGGCGGTGACCGCGCCGCCGCTGCTGCCGAACACGTCGACCGGGCCGGTGCCGAGCGCCTTGATCAGCGCGTGCAGGTCGGCGGCCTGCTGCTGCGGCGTGTTGTCGGTGCCGCCGTCGGTGCGGACGCTGCGGCCGAGCCCGCGCGGGTCGTAGGTGACGACCGTGCGGTCCGGGAAGAGCCCGGCGAGCGTCGCGAAGCCGTCCGCCGCCATCGGCTGGCCGATCATGAGCAGCGGCGGCTGCCCGTCGGCCGGCGGGAGCGGGCCGCGCACGTCGTAGACCAGGTCGACACCGGGCAGCGCGAGGGTGTGCGTCTGCGTCATGCAGCCGAGCCTACGACGTCGCACCCGTGCGGCGGTGCAGGTTGAGGGGACGGCTCAGGGCCGTCAGATGTCCACGTCGATCGAGATGGTGCCGGTGTCCACGGTGCAGATCTCGGTGGTGCCGCCGGCCATGGTGAAGTCGACGTTGTACGGGTGCTCGGCGCCGCCGCCGTCGGTGAGGGTCAGGTTGGCGACGCCGGTGCTGCCCGGGGTGTGCTGCGACGAGACGAGCTTGATCCTCCACGGCCGTTGCAGGCTCTCGAAGTCCGTCTTGAGCTGGTCCGCGGTCAGCGGCTTCGCGGGCCGGGCGGCGGTGCACCAGTGCGCCGCGGCGGCGGTGTAGTCGGCGCGCTCCAGCTCGCCGAAGAGCCCTTCGACGGCCACCTTGATGCGCTTGCCGTCGCCGTGCTCGAACGGCTCGGCCATGCAGGCGGTGAGGGCGAGCGCGAGGGTGAGGCAGGCGGTCACGGCGAGCTTGCGCGTCATGCCCGCCACGGTAGGTGCCGGCGGCCCGTTGGTGCGTCGGGCCGCCGACATCTGCCGTGCGGTGTGGATCACCGTGCGGTTCGGATCACCGCAGCGGCACGTCCACGTAGGACCCGCCGGCGACGGTGACCGAGCCGCCGAAGGTGTTCGCGTCGTAGTACAGCGGGTCGACCGTGTCCACGACGAGGGTGAGCGAGTGCCCGGCCGGCACGTCGTACGCGGTCGCCTGCAACGCCACGTCGACGCTGCGGCTGCCGCCCGCGGTGCCGAGCCAGCTGACGGGGGCGTGCGTGATGAGCTTGGCGTTGCCGAGGCTGTCGAGGTCGTAGAGGTACGCCACGACGGTGCCCTGGGCGGCGGTGCCCGTGAGGTTCAGATGCACCTTGGGGATGCCCCGGATGCGCTGGACGCTCGACGGGCGGTCCGAGGCCCAGACCCCGGCCCGGAGCCGGTCCACGGTCGGCAGCCAGATCTGCGGCAGGATCCCGGTGAGCGCGGCGGCGCCGTTGGTGAGCAGCACCACCCCGCCGTCGGCGGTCGTGTTCAGGTCACTCGGCAGCGTCTTGCTCCAGCCCGTGGAGGGTGCGCCGCCGAGCAGCCCGGTCCCGTCATACCAACGGATCTGGCCCAGCCCGTACCGGCGGACGCTCCCGTTGAGCGAGGACCACGCCGGGTAACTCTCCTGGCCGGCGTTGTGCGGATTGACGAGCACCGGGGGTTCCGCGCCGATCCCGGTCTCGACCCCCGCGAGGTACTGGTCGAACCAGCGGTAGGCGCTGCTCCACACGTCGTTGGGCAGGCCGATGACACCGGTGAGCTCGGCGATGGCGTGGTCACCGGGCCGCAGCTCCAGGCGCTTCGGGCCGGCCAGCCGGCCGTAGAAGTCGACCAGCTGGTTGGGCGGGAAGATCGAGTCGCCCCACGAGTTGGCGATGAGCACCGCCGGGCGGTTCGCGTTGATCGCGTCGAGGTAGGTCGCCGCGGAGCGGACGCCGGCCCACGCCATGATCTGCGCGACGTTGCGGTTGGCGTTGAAGTCGTCGAGCTTGCCGGTCAGGTCCGGCCCGGCGTTGCCGAGCAGGGCGGCGGCGAGCTGCAGCAGCCCGGCCGACTGCTGGTGGCGGGTCTGGTCGCCGTACAGCGAATACACCAGGTCCGTCCAGCCGCTCATCATGACGACCGCCCGGATGCGCGGGTCGAACGCCGAGCCGAGCAGGCTGATGCCGGCGCCGTAGGAGATGCCGGCCGCGCCGATGCGGGACGGGTCGGCGGTGGTGTTCGCGATCGTCCAGTCGATGACCTTCGACAGGTCGGCCATGTCCTTCGGCCCGGCGGTGTCGATCTCGCCGCCGGAGGACCACCAGCCGCGCGGGGTGTAGGACACGACCACATAGCCGCGGCCGGCGAGGGTCTTGGCCTGGGCGATGTACTCGAGGTCGTTGAGGCCCCAGCTGGCGGGGAAGACGATCGCCGGGTAGCGGCCGGCGGCGGACGGGGCGATCACGTTGGCCTTGAGCACGACACCGCCGGAGCCGGTGATGTCGACGAACCGGAAGCCGGTGGTGGCTGCTGCTGCTTCGGTGCGTTCCGTGGCGGCGGTTGCCGGGCTGGGGCTCGCGGCGGTCAGGATGGCCGCGGCGAGCACGGCCAGCAGGACGGCGGACAGGGGTGTTCGGCGCTTCGCCATGCGCACTCCTCCGGGGGTTCATCAGGGCGGGTGCCTCGGTGGCGGGAGCGTAGGAGTGCGTACCGAGAATTTGAAGTTCATGACATTATCGTTACTTGCCGGTAACATGAGTGCGTTTCAGGGAGGTGGTCGTGCTGTACGGAGCCCAGACGCCGCGTCGCCGGGACGCGCAGCGCAACCGCTCGGCCATCGTCGAGGCGGCCACCGAACTGATGCTGGGCCGGCACACCGCGGTGCTGATGCCGGAGATCGCCCGGCGGGCCGGGGTCGGGCAGGCGACCATCTACCGCCACTTCCCGGACCGGCAGGCGCTGACCGCGGCCGTGGTCGCGCACGAGCTGGCGCGGCTCGAGGCATACGTGGCCGCCAACGCCGACCGGCCGGCGGCGTTCCGGGACCTGCTCGCCGAACTGCTGCGGACCCAGATCGCGATGCGGCCGCTCGTCCTGCACGTGCGCCGGCTGGACCGCCAGACGCGCGACCGGTACCAGCAGCGCATGATCACCACGCTCACCGCGCCGTTGCGGCGGGCCCAGCAGGCCGGTTACGTCCGCGCCGACCTCGCCCCGGCCGACCTGGCCCTGCTGTGCACGATGATCGAGGGTGTCGTGGAGTCCGCCGACGCCTCCGCCGCGACCCGCTCCATCGACCTCATGCTGGAGGGGGTCTGCATCGGGGCGCCGGTTCCTGGCGCGGAATGACCGCCGCGATCGACATCCCGTTCCGCCGGCGCGGATCACCCTCACCGACGACCGCAACGGGTCGGCTGTTCGGCGCTTCGATTCGTACGCACCGGGGCGGCGGAGAGGCCGGGTCCTGCCGCAGAATGAGCGGCGTGACCATTGTGGACCCGCCCGGCATCCCGTTCCATCGGCTTGCCCGCACCCCCGCGCACCGCTGGTGGCGCCCGATCACGGGCACGCTGGTCGTGCTGGCGGCCGGGTTCGGGATGATGATGGCCATCTACAGCGTCGCGTCGGTCGTGGCCGGCGCCGGCGGCCGGTCGGTCGGCGAGGACGGCGTGTTCCCCTTCGGGGCGATCGGCAACACCGCGCTGGACCTGCTGGTGCTGGCGGCGATCATCCCGTGCGTGCTGTTCGCCGTCTGGTGGGGGAAGGTCCGGACCGTGGGCACCGTCTCGTCGGTCCAGGGCCGGCTGCGCCTGCGCTGGCTCGGCGCGTGCCTGCTGGTGTCGGTGCCGGTCGTGCTGGTGATGGTGGCCGCGACGACCGTGCTGTTCGTCGTGACGGACCCCGGTGGCGCCGAGGAGGAGGCCGGCGACTGGGTCGGCGCCGGTGAGTTCACGGTCGCGGTGCTGATGCTGTGCCTGCTGGTTCCGTTGCAGGCGGCCGCGGAGGAGTACCTGTGCCGCGGCTGGTTCCTGCAGGCCGTCGGGGCGTTCGTGCGTGCGCCGTGGCTGCCGATCGGGATCCAGGCGCTCATCTTCGCCGCGATGCACGGGCTCGGCACCTCGTGGGGGCTGGCGGAGGTGATCTGCTTCGGCGCGGTCACGGGATGGCTGGCGGTGCGCACCGGTGGCCTGGAGGCCGGCATCGCCCTGCACGCGGTCAACAACCTGGTCGGGATGGTCATCTCGGCGGCCTTCGGCGACCTCGCGAACACGGAGACCGCCGTCGACGCGCCGTGGCAGCTCTTCGCCGTCGACGCGCCGATGCTGGTGGTGTACGCCCTGGCGATCGCCTGGCTGGCCCGCCGCCGCAACGTCGTGAACCTCGCCCCACCGCTGCCGCCCGCGCCGTCCGACTCGTCCACTCCGCCCGCGCCGACCGGCCCGCCCGGGCCGACCGGCCCGGCCACTCCAGCCGGCCCGACCACTCCGTCCGGCCCGACCACTCCGTCCGGCCCGGCCGCGCCGGACGGGCCGAACACCGAGACGGTGCCGCAGCCCGCCTGAACCGCGGGCCGGAACCGCCGGCCGGATGCTCGGAGGCGCTACTCCGCCGGGACCGGCGCCTCCGCCGGCAGCAGGCCGGCCGTCCTCAGCGACCGCCACAACCCGGCCGGCACCGGATGCGCGAGCAGCTCGGCGCTGGCGGTGACCTCGTCCGGGGTGCGGGCGCCGACGAGGACCGCGGCAACCGCCGGATGACCGAACGCGAACTGGATCGCCGCGGCCAGGGGCGGCACGCGGTGCTCGGCGCAGACGGCGCGGACCGCCCGCACCCGCTCCAGCAGCGCCGCCGGCACGTCCGGATAGCCGTACGCGGCGCCGGACCGCGGCTCGGCGAGCAGCCCCGCCTGGAACACGCCCGCCGCGAACACCGCCACCCCCCGCCGCGCGCACAACGGCAGGAGCTCGGCGAGACCGGTCTGATCCAGCAGCGTGTACCGCCCGGCGAGCAGCACGCAGTCGGGGCCGGGGGCGGGCGCCTCCCGCAGGAACCGGGCCGCCACGTCGGCGTGGTTGACCCCGAGCGATACGGCCCCGATCACGCCCGCGGCCCGCAGGTCGGCCAGGGCCTGATACGCCTCGGCGAGCGCCACCGGGTAGTCCAGGTCCGGGTCGTGGATGTGCAGCACGTCGACGCGGTCCAGCCCGAGGCGCGCCAGGCTGTCCTCGAGGGAACGCCGCACCGCCCGGCGGGTGTAGTCGAGCCGTGGCCCGACCCCGGATGGCGGGTCCGCCCAGATGTCCTGGGTGTCGGTGCCGCCGGGTTCGATGAGGCGGCCGACCTTGGTGCACAGGACGTACCCGTCGCGGGGACGGGTCCGCAGCGCGAGTCCCGTGCGGACCTCGGACCGGCCGTAGCCGTACACCGGCGCCGTGTCGAACAGGCGGACGCCGAGGTTCCAGGCCCGCTCGACGGTCGCCGCCGCGTCCTCGTCGCTCACCGGCGTGAACAGCCCGCCGAGCGACGCCAGCCCCAGCCCCAGCCGGCTCACCGTCAGCCCGGTCCGCCCCAGCGGGACCACGTCGTCTGCGCGCACATCACGAGCATGCCGGATGCGCGGCCCGGCTACGCTGGCGGGATGTCACGCGTCGTCGTCCTGCCGGACCGCGGGACGCTGCTGGTGGGCACCGACCTGCATGGCAACCTGGCCGACTTCCACGCGATCGTGCGCCGCTTCGTGGAGCTGGGCACCGGGAGCCACCTGCTGCTGTGCGGCGACCTGGTGCACGGGCCGGCGCTGGCACCCCACGAGTGGCCGGACCACCTGGGCTCGTACTACACCGACGCGTCGGTCGAACTGCTCGACGAGGCGCGGCGGCTGCGGCAGCGGTTCCCGGGCCGGGTCCACTACCTGCTCGGCAACCACGAGCACGCGCACCTCGGCGGTCCCCGCCTGGCCAAGTTCCACCCCGACGAGGCCCGCCACCTCGAGGACACGTACGGGCCCGGACGGTTCGCCGAGGTCAGGGACTGGCTCGCCGGCTGGCCCCTCGCCGCCGTCGCGCCGGCGGCGGGCATCGTGTTCACGCACGCCGCCCCGCACGCGGTCATCGGCGCGGCGGCCGACCTCGACGCGGCGCCGCTGGCCGGTCACGAGGACGTCGCGCTGCACGAGATGGCGTCGCGGAGCGTGGTCGGCGCGCTGCTGTGGGCCCGGACCACGAGCGCGGACCGGGCGACCGCGTTTCTGCGTGCCCTGCACCCCGCCGCCCGGGTCGCGGTCTTCGGCCACGACGTGATCCGCGAGGGCCACCTCGTCGAGCACGAGCCGCTGCTGTGCGTCTCCACCAGCTACGGCTGTCACGACGGCGACAAGGTGTACCTCGAATGGGACCTCGCGGTCCCCGCCGGCAGCGCGACCGCTCTCGCCCGCACCGGCCTGCGCCGGCTCCACCCGGACGCGCCACCCGTGCACCGGCACGGCTGACCGCAAAGGCGCCAGCAGCGCCACAACAGGTCAGGTCGGGCTCAGTGCCAGTAAGGCGGCCCGGCCGGTGCCTTCGGACAGGACCGGCACGGCCCGCCAGTCCGCGAGCGAGGACGGGTCCACCGGCGATTGTCCACAGAGGACATAGCGCCCGGGGGTCATCGCGGCGTGCCGGCCCGGCAGCGCGGCCAGGCACCGGCGGTGTGCCTCCTCGGCCGTGCCCGGGCCGCCGGCGACGAACGCGACCAGCGGTGCGCCGTCCACGGACGCGAAGACCCGGCAGGCATCCGGCGCGAGGGCGTCGTCGACAAGCCGCTGGACCTCGGCGAGGTCGACCCAGCAGCGGTCGACGCGCAGCCAGCCCGCCGGCCGCTCGATCGGTGGCAGGGCGAGCGCCGCGACGATGCCGGCGTGGTCGAGGTCGCCGGCCGCCGCGGCGACGAGCAGCCGCTCCAGGGCCAGGAGCAGCGCCGTGACCTCGGCCGGTCCGACCCGGCCGGTGTCGCCGCTCCACAGGCGGGCCACCAGCGCGCCGTCGACGCTGCCGAGGTCGAAGCGGAGCAGGACGTCGGTCGCCGGCAGGTCCACCCACTGGGTCTCCGTCGCCGCGGCCCGCTCGATCTCCCGCAGCGGCCGCGGGTCCGGGGCGCGGGTGTCCATGACGACGCTGTTGAACACCGGCTCGAACGACGGCGCCACCCCACGGTCGGCGGTGATGCGGGTCGAGTGCTCATGCTGGCGGTACACGTCGTAGGCGCCGTGCAGGCCCGCCTGCAGGACCGCGCCAAAGCAGCGGCGCACCAGGGCGTCGAAGCCCGAGTCGCCGACCTCGACGGTCAGGAACGTGGACTGGGCCAGGGTGCCCACGTAGCGGAGCAGGTCAGACTCGAACCGGTTCGCCGACAGCGTGACGAAACTGCAGGTGGCGTCGCCGGTACGGCGGGAAAGCAGCGCACAGAACGCGGCCAGGACGATCGCCGGGCGGCTCGTGCCGGTGCGGGCCGCGACGTGCTCCAGCGCCATTGCCGCGGCCGTCGAGGAGATGCCGCAGGCGCCGGAGCCGCCGCCGGGTCCGGTGCGCGGCCCGGCGTACGGGTGCGCGGGCGCCTCCCGCAGCGCGCGCTCCCAGTGCCGCAGCGCCGTCTCCATCCGCCGGCGCCGGGCCGGCCGGGCCTCCAGCGCGGCCCGGTCGAGGGGCTGCGGCCGGGGTTCGCCGGGCACCCGGGCGGTGGGGTCGCGGATCAGTTCGGTGAACTCGGCGTCGAGCACCGCCAGGGCCTGGAAGTCGGCCACGATGTGCGAGCAGACCACAACGGCGGCGCTCACACGGCCGTCGTTGACGGCGACCGCGAACCGGACCGGCGGCGCCGCGGCGGGATCGAACGGCTCGGCCCGGCACAGCGCGACGAGCCGTGCGGCGTCGAGTCCCGGGTGGACCCGCAGCGGCAGCGTGCCGGACGCGAGGACCCGCTGGACGCCGGGGTCGCCGAGCTCGTACGTGCTGCGCAACCCCTCGTGCCGGCACAGCAGCACCTCGAAGCAGTCGGCGACGTCCCGGACCGTCGTGCCGGGCGGGACGGCGAACGCGTGGTCGAGGACCGCGGCGGGCGCGTGCGGGACGTCGAGCAACCACTTCGCGATGTTGCCCTGGCCGGCGGTGAGCGGCCCGGCCCCGGACCGGTGTCCCTCGAACCGTAATCGCACCATTTTCAGGTCCTTTCCACTCCGGCCGAATGTCGCGCACCGTCATCGAATCAACAAACTATGGCGCCGATCAATGAAAGTTTCAGTATTCGTTTTTCGAAAATGCTGCGGCGTGCCCCTGTCAGCAGGGCAACCCTGGCCAGGGAGGGAAGCCCGGAACGGAAAAGGCGATGTCAGACGGCCACTCCGTGATGCTGATCGGGTCCCCGCCGAACAATGTTTCGAAACGAAGGGTCTGTCGCAATGGACAAGAAACGCAAGCTGGCCGCCGCCGGGGCCGGTGCTCTCGCCGTCGCCGTGGCACTGGGCATCGCGTCGACCGCGGACGCCGCCGCGTCCACGCTCGGCGCGGCCGCCGCGGAGCAGGGTCGATACTTCGGCACGGCGGTCGCGGCGTACAAGCTCAGCGACTCCGTCTACACGGGCATCCTGGACCGCGAGTTCACCATGGTCACGCCCGAGAACGAGATGAAGTGGGACGCGACCGAGCCGTCGCAGGGCTCGTTCTCCTACGGATCCGCCGACCAGATCGTGTCCCGCGCGCAGTCGAAGAACCAGCGGATGCGCGGGCACGCCCTCGCGTGGCACTCGCAGCAGCCGGGCTGGGTGCAGAACCTGTCCGGGACCGCCCTGCGCAACGCCATGGTCAACCACGTCACGCAGGTCGCCACCCACTACCAGGGCAAGATCTACGCGTGGGACGTCGTCAACGAGGCGTTCGCCGACGGTGGTGGCGGCGGGCGCCGCGACTCGAACCTGCAGCGCACCGGCAACGACTGGATCGAGGTCGCGTTCCGCACCGCGCGGGCCGCCGACCCGGGCGCGAAGCTCTGCTACAACGACTACAACACCGACGGGCAGAACGCGAAGTCCAACGCCGTCTACGCGATGGTCCAGGACTTCAAGTCCCGCGGCGTACCGATCGACTGCGTGGGGTTCCAGTCGCACTTCAACTCCGCCAGCCCCGTCCCGAGTGACTACCAGGCGAATCTGCAGCGCTTCGCGAACCTCGGCGTCGACGTGCAGATCACCGAACTGGACATCGAGGGCTCCGGCAGCACCCAGGCGGAGAACTTCCGCAAGGTCACCCAGGCCTGCCTGAACGTGACCCGCTGCACCGGCATCACCGTGTGGGGCATCCGGGACAGCGACTCGTGGCGGGCGTCGGGCACGCCGCTGCTGTTCGACGGCAACGGCAACAAGAAGGCCGCGTACACCAGCACCCTGGCGGCGCTGGGCGGCGGAAGCCCGACGAGCAACCCGCCGGTGAGCAGCAGCAGCTCGGCGCCGCCGAGCTCGCAGCCGCCGATCCCGTCGGGTGGCTGCACCGCGACGGTGTCGGTGAACCAGTGGCAGGGCGGGTTCGTCGCCACCGTCCGGGTCACCGCCGGCGCCAGCGGCACCAACGCCTGGGCGGTCACGCTACCGCTGCCGTCCGGGGCCACCGTCACCAACTCGTGGAGCACGACCCGGTCGGGCAACACGTGGAGCAACGTCTCCTACAACGGCCGGATCGCCGCCGGGCAGTACACCGAGTTCGGCTTCCAGGCCACCGGCACCGCCGGCACGCTGAGCCCGACCTGCGCCGCGAGCTGAGGAGGGCCGGATGCGTCTGATCAAAGCCGCCCTGGCCGCCGCGGTCCTGGCCGTCGCCGGCATCGCCCTGATCGCGTCGCCGGCGGCCGCCGCCACCCTGACCGAGGTCACCAACTTCGGCACCAACCCGACCAACCTGCGCATGCACCTGTACGTGCCCAACACGGTGGCCGCCCGCCCGGCGGTCGTCGTGGCCGTGCACTACTGCACCGGTTCCGGCCCGGCGTTCTACTCCGGCACCGAGTTCGCGTCGCTCGCCGACCGCTACGGGTTCATCGTGGTGTACCCGTCCGCCACCCGCAGCGGCAACTGCTTCGACGTCTCGTCGCCGGCGGCCCTGCGGCGCGGCGGTGGCAGCGACCCGGTCGGCATCATGTCGATGGTCACCTACGTCCAGCAGCACAACAACGCCGACCCGGGCCGGATCTACGTCACCGGCGCCTCGTCCGGCGGCATGATGACCAACGTCCTGCTCGGCGACTACCCGGACGTCTTCAAGGCCGGCGCGGCGTTCATGGGCGTCCCGTTCGGCTGCTTCGCCACCACCGACGGCTCGTCCTGGAACAGCACCTGCTCCAGCGGCCAGCTGAACAAGACGCCGCAGCAGTGGGGTGACCTGGTCCGGGCCGCCTACCCGGGCTACACCGGGGCCCGCCCGCGGATGCAGGTCTTCCACGGCACCAACGACACGACCCTCGCCTACCCGAACTTCGGCGAGGAGATCGAGCAGTGGACGAACGTGCTCGGGGTCAGCCAGACCCCGGTGCTCACCGATCAGCCGCAGTCCGGCTGGACCCGCACCCGCTACGGCAACGCGGGCACCATGGCCCCCGTCGAGGGGATCAGCCTGGCCGGCGTCGGGCACAACCTGCCCCTGGCCGGGCAGGCCGCGATGGTGATCGCGTTCTTCGGCCTGTCCGGGGGTACGACCCCGACGAGCACTCCGCCCAGCTCGCCGCCGGCTTCGCCGTCGACGCCGCCGTCGAGCCAGCCGCCGGCGCCGGCCGGTGGGTGCCGCGTGTCGTACACGGTGAACCCCTGGAACACCGGGCTCACCGCGTCCGTCACGGTCACCAACGCGGGCACCACCCCCGTCAACGGCTGGACCCTCGGGTTCACGCTGCCGTCGGGGCAGACCGTCACCTCCGCGTGGAACGCCACCGTCACGCCCACCTCGGGCGCGGTCACGGCGCGGAACCTGAGCTACAACGCGACGATCCCGCCGGGCGGGTCGACGTCGTTCGGGTTCCAGGCGAACCACTCCGGCAACACCGGTGGGCCGGCCGCGTTCACCCTGAACGGCAGCGCCTGCACGGCCGTCTGACAGCACGATGAAGGGCGGGACCCGAAACCGGGGTCCCGCCCTTCGCGCTTGCCGAAGCCTCAGTGCAACGAAATCACCGGGTGCAGCTGCCGGTCGTGGCCGACGACGCGGCGCGGGCCGGCGACCGGGACCCGCACCGCCGCGTGGACGTCCACACTGGACCGTGCGACGCGCAGCTCGACCTCGCCCGGCTCGACCAGGCGCCGCCCGTCCCGGCCGGAGTACGACAGCAGGTCGGCGTGCAGGCCGAACACGACCGTGCGGTCCTGTCCCGGCGCGAGGTCCACCCGGGCCGCGGCGATCAGCTGCCGCTCGGGCCGGGCCACCTCGGCGACGGGGTCGTGCAGGTACACCTGGACGACGGTGCTCGTCGCGCGGTCGCCGTCGTTGCGCACCGGCACCGCCACCTCGACGATGCCGTCGGTCGCCCAGCCGCCGGCGGGGGAGAGGGTGACCTCGCCCCACGCCGTGCCGGTGTAGGACAGCCCGTGGCCGAACGCGAACAGCGGCGTCGGGTCCACGTTGCTGACGCCGCTGCGACCGGCGAGCGGCGCGGCCAGGTAGGTCGACGGCTGCGAGCCGCCGGCACCGGGGAAGCTCACCGGCAGCCGGCCCGACGGGTCGATCCGTCCACTGAGGACACCCTCGATCGCGGTGGCGCCCTCCTCACCGGGGAAGAACCCGCACAGCACCGCGGCGAGCCGGTCGACCTGGCGGGACAGCTCATACGGGCGGCCGACGAGCAGGACCAGCACGACCGGCGTACCGGTGGCCAGCAGCGCCTCGAGGAGCTCCTCCTGCCGCCCGGGCAGCCGGAGGTCGACCGCGTCGCAGCCCTCCCCGGACGTGCCCCGGCCGAACAGCCCGGACAGGTCGCCGAGGACCGCGACGCACACGTCGGCCCCGGCGGCGGCCTCGACCGCGGCGGCGATCTGCTCGTCGTCGCCGCCGAGGACCGGGCAGCCCAGCGCGTAGGTGACGTCGTGCCCGGCCTTCAGCGCGTCCAGCACCGACGGCACGGCCACGCCCGCGGGCACGTCCGGGTGGTGCACCAGGACATGGCGGGGGAACGAGTAGCAGCCGAGCATCGCGCCGGACTCCGCGGCACCGGGACCGACGACGGCGAGCCGGGCGCCGGGGCGCAACGGCAGCGCGGACTCGTTGCGCAGCAGCACGATCGAGCGTTCCGCGAGCTGCCGGGCGAGGTCCCGGGCCTCGGGCGGGTCGATGTCCACAGTGGCGTCGGACAGCGCGGGAGGCGACGGTTGCCAGTCCTCGTCCAGCAGCCCGAGGGCGCATTTCTGCAGCAGGATCCGGGTGACGGCCCGGTCGATGAGGGCCTCGTCGACGTCGCCGGCCTCGACGGCGTCCAGCAGCGGTGCGCCGTAGCAGTTGGCGCCGGGCAGCTCGACGTCGATGCCGGCGCGCAGGGCGAGCGCGGCCGCGTCGGCGCGGGTGCCGGCGACACCGTGCAGCGTCTGCAGGAACGCGACGGAGAAGTAGTCGGACACGACCGTGCCGTCGAAGCGCAGCCGGTCCCGGAGCAGGTCGGTGAGCAGCGCCGGGTCCGCGGCGACCGGGACGCCGTCGAGGTCGGTGTAGCTGTTCATGACCGAGCCGGCACCGGCGCGCAGCGCCATCTCGAACGGTGGCAGCAGCACGTCGGCGAGCTCGCGCGGCCCGATCGACACCGGCGCGAGGTTGCGCCCGGCGCGGGAGGCGGAGTAGCCGGCGAAGTGTTTGAGGGTGGCGATGACGCCCGCGGACTCCAGCCCGCGCACGTAGGCGGCGCCGATCGTGCCGACCAGGTGCGGGTCCTCGCCGATGGTCTCCTCGACGCGTCCCCAGCGCAGGTCCCGGACCACGTCCAGGACCGGGGCGAGGCCCTGCTGGATGCCGAGGCGGCGCATGGTGCGGCCGATCTGCGCGCCCATCCGCTCCACGAGGTCCGGGTCGAAGCTCGCGCCCCACGACAGCGGCGCCGGGTAGATGGTCGCCTGCCAGGCGGCCAGCCCGGTCAGGCACTCCTCGTGCACGATCGCCGGGAGGCCGAAGCGGCCGGCGGCGATGATCTCGCGCTGGAGGCGGGCGACCCGCCGGGCGCCGTCGGCGGGCGCGATCGGCGTGGTGCCGTAGGCGCGGGTCACCTGGCCGAGGCCGTGGGGGATGAGGGCGGTCCAGTCGATCGGGTCGGGCGCCTGGTCGTGCTGGTGCGGGGCGACCTCGCCGGCGGTGTCGTCGACGTCGAGCCAGGCGCCGTACATCTGCGCCACCTTCTCGCGCAGGGTCATCCGGGTCATCAGGTCGGCCACGCGTGCGGACGCGGGCGCCGTGGTGTCCCGCCAGGTTCCGCCTGTGGTGGGCGAGGAGACGCCGCTGTCGAGTGTCACGCTCGGGCTCCAATGTTCGTGCAGGGTGGCGCTGGGCAGGGTCGCACCGCGCGCCGCGTGCGCCGTTGCGCACGGCGCGGTCGCGGGGCACCGTGAAACTTTCAAACCGCGCGGGTCAGACGTTCAGACCGCGCGGGTCGACCGGCGCACGACGAGCCGGGTCGTGAGCCGCACGTGGGTCGTGTCGACCGGCGCGCCGTGCATGAGCTTGATCAGCAGCTCGATCGCGTGCTGGCCCATCGCGTGGATCGGCTGCTCGACGGTGGTGAGGGCGGGGCTGGCCAGGGCCGCCTCGGGGACGTTGTCGAAGCCGACGACGGACAGGTCGTCGGGCACCCGCAGCCCCATCGACGCCGCGACCTCGACGGCGGCGATCGCCGAGACGTCGTTGGCGCCGAAGATGGCGGTGGGCCGGTCCGGGTCGCTGAGCAGCAGGTGGGCCGCGGCGGCCGAGGAGTCCGGGTCGTAGTCGCCGACCTGGATGAGGTCGGGGTCGACGGGCACACCGGCGTCGCCCATGGCCTCGCGGAAGCCCAGCTCGCGCTGCCGGGACGACTCCAGGTCCGGCCGGCCGGTGATCATCGCGATGCGGCGGTGTCCCAGGTCGAGCAGGTGCTGGGTGCCCAGCCTGGCGCCGTTGAGGTTGTCCGAGTCGACGGTCGGCAGGCCGGACGGGCCGGCGTGCGGGTCCACGGCGACCACCGCGGTGCCGTAGTCGACGTCGATCACCGTCGGCGTGACCAGGACCGCGCCGTCGATCAGCGTGCCGGACAGCCGCGACAGGTAGCGCTGCTCCCAGCCGGCCTGGTCGCTGGTGCGCCCGCCGGCGGAGTAGACGACCAGCTCGTAGCCGGTGCCCTTGATCGCCTTCGCGGCGCCCTTGAGCAGCTCGGTGCTGAACGGCTCCAGGTCGGCGACGAGGATGCCGATGACGTTGGTCTTGTGGTTGCGCAGGCTCTGCGCCACGAGACTCGCCTCGTAGCCCAGCTCGCGGATGACGGACTGGACGTGTGCGCTGGTCGCGGCGGACACCCCGTAACGGGCGTTGAGCACCTTGGACACCGTCGCCACCGAGACGCCCGCGGTCGCGGCGACGTCCCGGATCGTGATTCGAGAACTGGGCTTCACGAGGGCAGAGTAACTTCCGATAACGATATCAACAACGATTGACAAGCCTCGTTCCTGAGGCGGAGACTCTGCGGTCATCGAGGGCCGAGCCCTTTGGCTCGGCTCGCCCCCGTCAGGAGATGATCACTTTGAACGTCCGCCTGAGCACCCCACGGAGGCTGGCCGCGATCACCGTCGCATTGGCGATGGTCGTGCCCTCCCTGACCGCATGCGGCGACGACGAAACCGGATCGGGCGGCGACCCGAACGCCGCCACGACCTTGACCTGGTGGCACAACGGCGCCCAGGACCCCGCCAAGGGCGTCTGGCAGTCGATCGCAGACCAGTACCACGCCGACCATCCGAATGTGTCGTTCAAGGTCGAACCGGCACAGAACGAAGCGCTCAAGACCAAGATCTCGGTGGCGCTGCAGTCGCCGACACCGCCGAGCATCTTCCAGCAGTGGGGTGGCGGTGCCCTGGCCACCCAGGTGGAGTCCGGCAAGCTCCTGGACATCACCGATGCGACGTCGAGCTGGATTCAGGAGCTCGGCGCCGGCGCCAAGGGCTGGCAGGTCGAGGGCAAGCAGTACGGCGTGCCCTTCGGCCTGCACGTCGTCGGCTTCTGGTACCGCACGGATCTCTTCACCCAGGCCGGCATCACCGCGCCCCCGAAAACGATGGAAGAGCTCAACGCCGCCGTCACCAAGCTGAAGGCCAAGGGCATCGCCCCGATCGCCGTCGGCGGCAAGGACAAGTGGCCCGACGCGTTCTGGTGGTCCTACTTCGCGATCCGCGAATGCGCCCTGGACACCGTGAAGAACACCGTGAAGAACCTCAAGATGGACGACCCGTGCTGGGTCAAGGCCGGTGAG
The DNA here is from genome assembly GCF_016862795.1 of Dactylosporangium siamense. GTDB lineage: Bacteria > Actinomycetota > Actinomycetes > Mycobacteriales > Micromonosporaceae > Dactylosporangium > Dactylosporangium siamense. Next base: position 52,184 of record NZ_BONQ01000155.1, read on the forward strand.
GACCTCAAGGCGTTCCTCGACACCAAGCCGTTCCAGGACGCCTTCCTCGGCACCCCCGCCCAGCAGGGCGCGGGCAGCTCGGCGGGTCTGCTCGCCAACGGCAAGGCGGCGATGGAGCTGCAGGGCGACTGGGAGCTGCCCACGATGATCCCGCTGACCGAGGACAAGGAATACGCCAAGAAGCTCAGCTGGTTCGAGTTCCCGGCCGTCGCCGGGGGCAAGGGCACCCCCGGGACCGCGCTCGGCGGCGGCGACGGCTACTCCTGTGCCATCAAGGCCGGCGCGGCGTGCGCCGACTTCCTCAAGTACATCGCCAGTGCCCCGGTGCAGCAGAAACTGGTGCAGAGCAACACGATCAGCCTGCCGGCGAACCCGGCGGCGATCTCCGCCATCCAGGACCCCACGCTCAAGACCGTGCAGGAGTACCTGAACAAGGCGCCATACATCCAGGTGTACTTCGACCAGGCGCTGCCCACGAGCGTCGGGCAGGCACTCAACGACGCCATCGCCGACTTCTTCGCCGGCAAGGGCAGCCCGCAGGGCATCGTCGACGCCTTCAACAAGGCGGTCGCGAACAAGTGACCGCATCCGCAGTCACGGCACCACAGAGCGAGGCCGGCCGCGTTGACCCGCGGCCGGCCCGCCGGCCCGGGCGCCGCGGCACCCGGCTGGAGCTCGCGCTGCTGCTCACCCCGGCGCTCGTGCTGTTCGTCGGGTTCGTGCTGCTGCCGATCGCGGTCGCCGTCTACTACAGCTTCTACAAATGGACCGGGTTCAGCCCCCGCACCCCGTACGGGCTGGGCAACTACCAGCGGGTCCTGGAGGACGAGGTCTTCCGGTCCGCGCTGCTGCACAACCTGATCATCGCCGCGCTGTCCGTCGTCATCCAGCTGCCGCTGTCGATCGCGCTGGCGCTGCTGCTCAACCGCAAGATCCGCGGGCGGGCGGTGCTGCGGCTGGTGGTGTTCGCGCCGTACGTGCTGTCGGAGGCCATCACCGCGGTCGTCTGGCTGCTGATGCTGCAGCCCGGCGGCCTGGTCGACCAGTTGTTCAACGCGGCCGGGCTCGGTGGCCTGATCCAGCACTGGCTCGCCGACGGTGACCTGGTGCTCTACACGCTCTTCGTGGTCATCACCTGGAAGTACATCGGCTTCGGCGTCATCCTGCTCCTCGCCGGGTTGCAGAGCATTCCGGCCGAGCTGCGGGAGGCCGCCTCCACCGACGGCGCGTCGCCGTGGGACACCACCCGCCACATCGTGCTGCCGCTGCTCGGGCCCACCATCCGGATCTGGATCTTCCTGTCCGTCATCGGTTCGCTGCAACTGTTCGACCTGGTGTGGATCATGACGCTCGGCGGTCCGGCGAGCGCCTCCGCGACCATGGCCACGTACCTGCTCGACCACGGTTTCAGCCGCTACGAGTTCGGGTTCGGCAGCGCCGTCGCCGTCGTGCTCTTCGTCGTGTGCTTCATCTTCGCCCTGCTGTATCAGCGCTTCGCGTTGCGCCGCGACCTGCGGGGCGCACTGACCGGGACCAAGGGGTGACCGGCATGAAGAGACGCCTGTCCTTGGGGACGCCGTTCACGTATCTCGTCGTGCTGCTCGTCGTCGGCGTGACGGTCGTGCCGCTGCTGTTCACCATCCTCGGCGGGTTCCGCACCAACGCGCAGATCAACAACGAGCCGGTCGGCTGGCCGTCGCCGTGGAACCTGGGCAACTACACCGACGTGCTCAGCTCCGACGTCTTCTGGCAGGCGATGGGCAACAGCACGCTCATCTCCGTCATCACCACCGGCCTCGCCGTCGGCGTCGGCGCGATGGCGGCGTTCGCGCTGTCCCGCTACACGTTCGCCGGGCGGGAGTCGCTGTACACCCTGTTCACCCTGGGCCTGCTGTTCCCGCTCACCGCCGCGGCCCTGCCGCTGTACCTGCTGCTGCGCGAGCTGGACCTGCTGGAGAACCCGCTCGGGGTGGCGCTGCCGCAGGCCGCGTTCGCCCTGCCGATCACGATCGTCATCCTGCGCCCGTTCATGGCCGCGATCCCCGCCGAGCTGGAGGACGCGGCGGCGATGGACGGCGCCGGCCGGCTCGGGTTCTTCTGGCGGATCCTGATCCCGCTGAGCCGGCCCGCGCTGACGACCGTGGCGATCCTGGCGTTCGTCACCAGCTGGAACGCCTACCTGCTGCCGCTGCTGGTGCTCAGCGACCCGTCGAACTTCACCCTGCCGCTCGGCGTCGCCGCGTTCCAGTCCCAGTTCTCGCAGGACACCGCCCGGATCCTGGCCTACACGGCGGCGTCGATGATCCCCGCGATCGGTTTCTTCGTGTTCGCCGAACGGCACATCGTCGGCGGCCTCACCGGATCGGTCAAGGGCTGAGCCGCCGCGCCTTCGCCGGGGAACGATCGGCGCGTCTCTCCGGCGGAGGTGCGGCTTCCCGCAACTGGTGCAACAGTTCCGCCCGCGAGACGCCGAGCGCCAGCAGCAGGCGGGCCGCGGTGCCGTCCTCCGGCTCGAGGGCGGCGACGGCGAGGTGCGTCGTGCCCGTCTCGGGGTGACCCGCCTCGCGGGCCAGGTCCACCGCCCGGTTGACCGCGTCGACCGCCTCGGCGGTCCACTGCGGCCAGGGGGTCCAGATGACCAGCTGCACACGCCCCGTGGGCGCGATCACCGGGTGCTCCGGGCGGGCGGCCGGCAGCGCCGCGACCGCCCGCTCAAGGGTCACGCCGTGCGCGTCGAGGAGGTCCGGCGCGCCGTTGAAGGGCAGCAGGGGCGAGCGCAGGCGCCGCCCGGCGGTCCGCAGTTGCTCGCCCAGCCCGGCGATACCGAGCAGCAGGTGCGCGGCGGTCACCGGGCCGTCGTCGAGGCGGACCGTCTGGCGCATCGCCTCCCGGATGACACTGGGGGTGACCGCACCGCCGTAGCGGCTGTCGCCGACCTCGGCACGGCGCAGCTTCCGGTCCAACCAGCCGCCGAGGCCGGTCCGTTCGCTCATCTCCCTGGCCGGGGCGAGCTGCGACACCACTGGCGTGTACGGCCGGCCGGGCTCCCGCCACGCCGGCTCGGCCCGCAACCCGGCGAGGTGCTCGTCCGCGGGCTGCCCGCTCAGCGTCTCGGTGCACGCCCGCAGCAGCCCCGCCACCAGGTGGAGGTGACCGGTCGTCTCGACCCCGGCCGCCCGGGCCTCGTCCAGGGTCGCCAGCAGCCCGGCCATCACGGACCCGTGCCATCGCACCGGGCCGCGGTCGAACCGGTCCGGCGGCACGCTGAGTCGTGCCTGGCGCAGCAGCTGCGACACCGGATCGGCGCCCGCGAGGTCCTGCGCCAGCAGGCCGTCCGTCGACGCCTTGAACGGCACCCGCCAGGCCGAGCCGGCGTGCACCTGGCGTTCCACCTGCCGGATCGTGGGCACGCGCCCGGACTCACCCGGCACGGCCAGCCAGAGCAGCGTCGAGGCGTCCACCACCCGGTTCGCCGGTTCGTTGCGCGCCGCGGCGTACGCCGCCGTACGCACCAACCCTGCCACCGTATCGCCGAACTCCATGCCAGCACCCCCGGCCGTCCATCGTGGTGGACGGCCGCAAGGTGCCTACAGCGCGGCGATCGAGGCCGGCGCCCGCTCCGCCCGGCTCAGCGCGCGCAGCACGTCGGTCTGGCCGTGGCGGCGCAGGGCGATGCGGGACAGGATGTCCACGACGGTCTCCACGGCGGCGGGCGGGAACTCCGGCGTCGTGACGCCGATGCTGTGCGCCAGGTCGTCGCTGTGCACGACGACCTCCAGCAGCCGGCTCGCCACGAAGTCGTCCAGGGCGATCGACCACGCACCCCAGGTGGGGCGGCGCACCGGCCGGTCCGGCGCGGCCGGCAGCGCCGTGCGCAGGGACGCGACGGTGGCCTCGACCCGGGCGGCGAGGTCGGCCGGCCCGTCCGCGGCGTCGTCCTCGCCGCTGGTGCGGATGAGGACGTTGAACGGGTCGTCCAGGTCCGATCCGATCCAGTGCACCCGGGCGTAGTAGTCGTGCAGGCCGATGACCTCCTCGGTGGGCACCGGCTCGGCGAGGACCTTGGGGATGAAGAAGATCTGCCCCGCCAGGTGCCCGGCGAGCCCCCGGACGCTGAGCTCGGGCAGGGCGCTCGGCTCGTGCCACGCGGCGGCCACCTCGGGCGCGGCGAGCAGCCGGGCGGCGGTCGCCGCGGCGGTGAGATAGAGCTCCCTGATCTGCGTCATGCCTGCGGCAACGCCCGACCGGCGGGACGCATTCCGATCAATCCGGCCGCGAGGTCCAGCCGCGCGCCCGGAGCCGTTCGAGGCCGTCCAGGATCAGGTCCAGGGAGAACTCGAACTCGAACTGGTCGTCGCAGCCGCTGCCGACCACGGAAGCGTCGTCATGCGCGACCTTGGTCGTGATTTCGGTGATGTACGGGTACCGCTCGGCCATCTGCCGGCCCAGTTCCGGATCGATGGGCGCGTCACTCGGCGGGGGAGTGCCGAACAGCTCCTGCGAGAAGCCGAGGATGCGGCTGCCCATCGCGTGCATCACGTGGTGGGTGAGGTCGACGGAGAAGCCGCCGGCCCGGAACATGCCGATCATCGAGTCCATGTACTGCAGGACCACCGGCGTGGCGGCCGTGCGGGTCTCGAGCACCCGGGACGCCCAGGGGTGCCGCAGCAGCGCCCGGCGGGCGGAGAGGATCCGCTCGCGGACGGCGGCCTGCCAGTCGGTGCCGGCGACCGGCGGGTCGATCTCGCCGACGACGACGTCGAGCATGCCGTCGAGGAGCTCCTCCTTGTTGGCGACGTGCTTGTAGAGCGCCATCGGCACGACGCCCAGGGTCTGCGCGAGGTTGCGCATGCTGAGCGCGTCGATCCCCGTGCCGTCGGCGAGGTCCACGGCGGCGCGCAGCACGCGGTCCCTGGTCAGGGGTGCGCGCCGAAGGGTGTCCACCTGCCGCACCCTATCCCCCCTTGACTGGTGTACGCCGTACACCTTACCGTCGAAGCGTGCTGGTGTACGCCGTACACCTTCCGAATCCGAGGAGAACGCGATGAAGGCGATCGTCCAGGACCGCTACGGCCCGTCCGATGTGTTGCGGCTCGGCGAGGTCGACCCGCCGGTGGCCGCCGCCGGCGAGGTGCTCGTCCGGGTCCACGCGGCCTCGGTCAACGCCCGCGACTGGCACGTCATGCGCGGCGACCCGTACGTCGCCCGGATGGCCTTCGGGCTCGGCGCGCCGAAGGTGCGGGTCCGCGGCACGGACTTCGCCGGCCGGGTCGAGGCCGTCGGCGCGGGGGTCACCGGCTTCCGCCCCGGCGACGAGGTGTTCGGCGAGATCGACGCCGCGTTCGCCGAGTACGTCCGGATCCCGGCCACCGGTCCGCTGGCGATCAAGCCGGCCAACCTCACGTTCGAGCAGGCCGCCGCGCTGCCCACGGCCGCGAACACCGCCCTCATGGGCCTGCGCGACGCGGCGCGGGTCACCGCCGGGCAGCACGTCCTGATCAACGGCGCGTCCGGCGGCGTCGGCACGTTCGCCGTGCAGATCGCCAAGGCCTTCGGGGCGCGGGTCACCGCCGTGTGCAGCACCAGGAACCTCGACCTCGTCCGGTCCCTCGGCGCGGACCGGGTGATCGACTACACCCGGGAGGACTTCACCCTCGGCGCCGACCGGTACGACGTCGTGTTCGACCTCGTCGGCAACCACGCACTGGCCGACTGTCGGCGGGTGCTGACGCCCGCGGGGGCCCTGGTGCTGTCCGGCGGCGGCGTGTCCGAGGGCGGCAGCCTCTTCGGGCCGGTCCGTCTCATCGCCCGGGCCCGGGTGGTGTCGAGGTTCGTCCGCCACCGGGTGCTCGCCCTCGTCGCGGTGCCGAGCCGGAAGAACCTCGAGACGCTGGGGGAACTCTTCGAGTCCGGCGCGGTCACCCCGGTCATCGACCGCACGTTTCCGCTCAGCGACGGCGCGGAGGCCGTCCGGTATCTCGAGATGGACCACGCGCGGGCGAAGGTCGTCATCACCGTGTGAACCGGCTACGCCGGCACCCTCGGCTCCTCCGCGTCGAGCTCGGCCAGCAGGAACCGGGCGTGTGCCGCGTAGCGCTCGCTGACCTCGACGGTGTGCAGCACGGCGGCGCGGCGCTCGCCCGGGGTGACCCTACGGGTGGCGGCGAGCTGATCCCGCGCCGCGCGCAGGTGCGCCAGGTGCGCGTCAAGGAGCGCGAGAATGTCGTGGTGCATGACCCCTGACCCCTCGACGTCGGGTGGCGTTGCCGCCGTTACCGGAGCGGAACGGCGGCACGGCCGGGCTACTTCTTCTTCTTGTTCTTCTTGTTCTTCTTCTTGTCCTTCTTCGACTTCTTAGCCATCCGACCCACCTCCGATTCCTGCTGGTTGTACCCGCGGATCTGATGTTTAGCCTAGTGGCCGGCGGGGCTACGCACAGGAGGATCGTTCACCTTGCGTACACCTTCTGTTCACCATTGCCTCAGGGGGCGGTCGGCAGGGTGAAGGTGAACGTAGTCCCGGTCGGCTCGGTCGGGGTGGCGGTGATCGTGCCGTGGTGCGCGTCGACGATGGCCTTGGTGACGGCCAGGCCGAGGCCGGTGCCCTTGATGCCGTGCGCGAGCGCGGTCGAGGCGCGGAAGAACCGGGTGAACAGCTGCTGGTACTGCTCGGGCGGGACGCCGATGCCGGTGTCGCTGACGCTGACGGCGGCGTCGTCGCCGGTGCCCACGGCGGCGACCGTGACCGTCCCGCCGGCCGGGGTGTACTTGACGGCGTTGGAGAGCAGGTTGTCCAGCACCTGCCGCAGCCGCGCCGGGTCGGCCCGCACCGTCAGGTTCGCGCCGGGTTCGAGCCGGACCGTGAGACCCTTGGCGTCCGCGGCCGGCCGGTGATCCTCGATCGCCTCCCGCAACGCCCTGGTCAGTGACAGCGGCCGCGGGTTGACCGCGAGGCTCGCGCTGCCGAGCCGGGCCAGGTCCAGCAGGTCGTCGACGAGCTGCTGCATGTGGCTGCTGTGCCGGAAGATGACCTCGCCGTAGCGGCGCACCTCGTCGGTGACGCCGGGCTCGTCGCCGATGATCTCCGCGTAGCCGAGGATCGTGCCGATCGGGTTGCGCAGCTCGTGCGAGACGAGGGCGACGAGGTCGTCCTTCATCCGGTCCAGCTCCCGCAGCCGCTCCACCTGCTGCCGCTGCTCGGCGAGGAGCTCCTCACGGTGCTCGGCGAGGACGCGGCGCTCGGTGACGTTGCTGCTCATCCCGTCCAGGAACAGCCGGCCGTCCTCCCGCCGGGCCAGCGCGCGGGTCCACACCCAGCGTGTGACGCCGTCGAAGCCGAGGACCCGGACCTCCATCTCCGCCGGCTGGTCCGCGGCGATGGACGCGTTGAACCCGCGGAACTCCTTGATGTCGTCCGGGTGCACCCGCTCGGCGAGGACCATGGCCAGGTCGGTGCCGCTGGGCATCGGCGAGCCGAACACCCCGGCGCCGTCGGGGCTGGCGTACACCGACCGGACCGTCTGGTCCGGCAGCACCTCGACGGTCCAGACGTAGTCGTTGACCCGGGCGATGACGCGGTCGAAGTCCAGGCGCGCGGCCGCGAGGGCGGTGGTGAGGTCGTCGGCGCGCAGCCGCTCGATCTGCCGGGCGATGTGCGCGCAGACGCCGTCGAGCATCGCCACGACGTCCGGGTCCGGCGGGACGAGCCGCTCGGTGGCGAAGACGAGGACACCGAGCACGGTCCCGCCGCTGAGGACCGGCAACCCGATCACGGCGTGCAGCCCCGCGGCGACGGCGGCGGCCGTGCGTTTCGAGGCGTACGGCAGCCGGTTGACGTCGGCGATCCACTGCGGCCGCCCGGTGCGCCAGACCTGGCCGATCATCCCGCCGTCACGGGTGACCGGCGGCGGATCGTGGAGGAAGTCCGGCCGGGCCCGGCCGGGGCTGGCCCAGACGCCGAGCCGGATCGCCGTGTCGGTGTCCGGGTCGACGTGCCAGTACTCGCCGAACGCCCAGTCCAGCGCGACCGTGACCGCCTCGATGACGGCCTCCGCCGCCTGCGCCGCGCCGCCCGCGGTCGTCAACGCCTCCGCCACGGCGAGCTGCGCGTCCCTGAGCCGCTCGGCCTGGTGCGCCTCGGTGATGTCGTGCATCGCCACGACCGCGCCGAGCCGCTGGCCGTCCGGGGCGTCGATCGGCTGGCCGTTGCACAGGAACCGCCGCTGCACGCCGCCCGGGCCGCCGACGACCAGTTCCTCGCCGTGGACGTGCTCCCCGGCGAACGCGCGGGCGAGCGGCACCTGGTCGGGTCGCAGCAGCCGCCGGCCGTCCGCGGCGAACAGCTGAAACCGCTCCGCCCAGGTCTGCCCCGTGGTCGGTTCCACCGGCACGCCCTGGTGCGCGTCGTGGAACGCGCGGTTGACCGTGGCGAGCCGGCCCTCGCTGTCGCAGGCGACCACGGCCGTGTCGAGGCTGTCCAGCAGCGCCCGCTGGAACGTGCGCTCGGCCTCCAGCTGCCGCCGCGCCGCCTGCCGGTTGCTCAGGTCGTGCACGAACGCGTGCACGACCGCCCGGTCGCGTTCGACGTACACCTGGGCGACGACCTCGATCGGGAACCTCCGGCCGGCCCGGTCCACCGCCGTGACCTCGAGGGTCGCGGCGGATCCGCGGCCGGCCGCACCGGCCAGCCAGGCGGCGAAGGCGTCGCGGCTCTCGTCGGCGACGACCACGCCGGCCGGCCGGCCGAGGGTCTCCGCCGCGGACCGGCCGAACATCCGCTCCGCGGCGAGGTTCCAGGCCAGCACGGCGCCGGCGGCGTCGAGCGACAGGAACGCGTCCGCGGCGCTGTCCAGCACCGCCTGGGTGCGCGTCGAGGCAAGCATCAGCTCGCTGTTGGCCAGCCGCAGGGCCAGCTCGACCTCGGCGGCGCCGGCCAGGTCCGCGACCGTGTCGAGCTCCTCGGCGGTCCACTGCCGCGGCCCGTCGTCGACGACACAGAACGCGCCGAGCACCTGCCCGTCCGGCGTGCGCAGCGGGTGCCCGGCGCAGGCGGGTCCCAGCCGGGCGCCGGCCGGGTCCAGGCGGCCGCCGGTCACGGCCGCCGGCGCGTCGTCGTCCACCACGCTCCGGCAGAGGTCGGCCACCGGCGAGTCCAGCCCGATGGCGGGCCCGGCCACACTGACGAACACCTGCCGGTGGGCGTCGAGCAGGGACACCAGGGCGGAGGGCACGCCGACCGCCCGCCGGGCGAGGCGGGTCAGGCGGTCCAGCGAGGGCACCCCGGCGGCCTGCAGCAGCCCGGTGGCGTGCAGCGACTCCAGGCGCGCCGGATCACCGGCGCGCCCCGCGGGCGTCGCACCCGCCGATCGTGACCCACGACCCCGCACACCCTGTTATCGGCGCCACGGCGACCGACCTGAGCCCGGCGCGCTGGATAGGGTGGGTCGCATGGCTCAACGACCCCTGACACTGATGGCAGTGCACGCGCACCCCGACGACGAGGCGACCGGCACCGGTGGCGTGCTGGCCAGATACGCCTCGGAAGGGATCACGACGGTGCTGGTGACCTGCACCGACGGGCGCTGCGGGGACGGACCCGGCGGGGTCAAACCGGGAGAGCCGGGCCACGACCCCGAGGCGGTGGCCGCGATGCGCCTCGTGGAGCTCGAGGCCAGCTGCGCCGCGCTGAAGGTCGCGCACCTGGAGGTGCTCGGCTACCCGGACTCCGGGATGATGGGCTGGCCGACCAACGACGTGGCCGGCTCGTTCTGGACCACGCCCGTGCCGGACGCCGCGCAGCGCCTCGCCGCGCTCATCGACAGGTATCAGCCGGACGTGATCGTCACCTACGACGAGAACGGCTTCTACGGGCACCCGGACCACATCCAGGCGCACCGGATCACGATGGCCGCGGTCGAGCTGACCGGCAGCCCGGCCAAGGTGTACTGGACGACGGTCCCGCGCTCCGGCATGGAGAAGTTCGGCGAGACGCTGCGCGAGCTGGGCGTCGAGTTCCCCGAGCCGGATCCCGACGCGCCGCCGGCCGGTCCGCCGATGGGCCTGCCCGACGAGGAGATCTCGACGTGGGTGGACACCAGGGCGTTCGGGGCGCAGAAGTTCGACGCGCTCGCCGCGCACGCCAGCCAGGGCGAGAACATCTTCTTCCTGCGCATGGGCAAGGAGAAGTTCACCGAGCTGATGGGGATGGAGACCTTCGTGCGGGTGCGCGACACCACGGGTGCGCCGCTGCCGGAGGACGACCTGTTCGCCGGGCTGCGCTGAGCCACGGTTTGGGGGGACCTTAAGCGTTCCTTTGGTACGGGTGGGGTTGTCCGGGGTGCGGCTACCATGCCGTTCGTGCTGGACAACCCGGAACCCTCGCCGTGGTGGATGCGCCGCCGGACCTGGGTGGTCGCGGCCGCCGGCGCCGTCGTGGCAGGCACCGCGACCGTCGCGCTCGTCGCGCAGTCGTCCGGGGCCGCCTGCGCCGCGGCCGCCGCCTCGGCCGGCCAGGCGACGTACTACGCGGCCGACGGCGGCGGCAACTGCTCGTTCGACCCGGTGTCGAACCCGCTCGTCGTGGCCCTCGGCAACGCCGAGTACGCCGCCGGTGCCGCGTGCGGCGGTTACCTGGACGTCAAGGGTCCGAAGGGCACGGTGCGGGTGAAGGTCACCGACCGCTGCCCGGAGTGCGCCGCCGGCCACCTGGATCTCAGCAGGCAGGCGTTCGCGAAGATCGGTGACCCGGTCGCCGGGATCATCAAGGTGACGTACAGCAAGGTGACCAGCCCGCCGGCGCCCGGCCCGATGACGGTGCGGGTGAAGGAGGGCTCGTCGCGGTACTGGCTGGCGCTGCGCCTGGACAACACCGGCAACCCGCTGTCCGCGGTGGAGCTGCAGTCCGGCGGCGGCTGGAAGGCGTTGAGCCACACCGACTACAACTACTGGATCGCCCAGAACGGTGCCGGCACCGGCCCGTTCACGATCCGGGCGACCGACACCGCCGGGCGGCGCACGACCCTGACCGGGGTGACGCTGACCGTCGGCACCGTGCAGCGCCCGGGAGCCACCGCCACCACCGCCGCCTCCGCGCCGAAGACCCCGGCGGCCAGCAGGCCGGGCACCGCCGCGGCCGAGTCGGCGCCGGTGTCGCCGCCGCCCACCGGCGAACCGGCCGGTGCAGCCGCCACCGAGGCCGGCACCGAGGTCACCGCCGCGGCCGCCCAGCCACCCGCGAGATGCGGCTGAGTGGCCCCGGTCAGCGCCGGCCGGTCAGGTAACCGCCCATCGTCGTGAAGTAGTCGGTGGCCGCCAGCTCGGTGCCGTCTTCGGTGCGGATCCGCTCGACGGCCAGGCCGTGGCTGCGGCCGCGGCGGGCCTCGGCGCCGGCCACGATGACCACGGCGTCGCCCTCGCGGATGAAGATCCGGCCGGGGGTGCCGCCGTAGATGCCCTTGGACACCGACGCGGCGACGATGCGGATGCGCTGGCCGCGGTGATAGGTGAACGCGTTCGGGTACGGGTCGGACTGCGCCCGCACGAGCCGGTCCAGGTCCTCCGCCGGCCAGGTCCAGTCGATGCGGCTGTCCTCCTCGGCCCGCTTGTGGAAGAAGCTCGCCCTGGAGCGGTCCTGCGGGGTCCAGTCGGCGCGGCCGGACGCGATCAGGTCCAGGCCGTCCACGGTGATCGGGCCGAACAGCTCCAGGGTCTTGTGGAACAGGTCGGTGGTGGTGTCCCGGTCGCCGACGGGGACCGCCCGCTGCAGCACGATGTCACCGGCGTCCAGCCCGGCGTCCATCATGTGCGCGGTGACCCCGACCTCCTTCTCGCCGTTGATGAGGGCCCAGATCAGCGGGGCGAAGCCGCCGTAGGACGGCAGCAGCGAGTCGTGCACGTTGAGGGTGCCGAACCGGGGGAGCTCGAAGATCTCCGGCGGGATCCAGGTGCGCCAGTTGGTGGCGACGATCACGTCCGGGTCGGCCTGCTTGAGCCGGTCGAGCAGCTCGGCATCGTCAGGCCGGTCGCGGATGATGACCTCGACGCCGTGTTCGGTGGCGAGATCGGCGACGGAGTCGCTCCAGATCCGCTCGTACGGGTGGTCGCTCACCGGGTGGGTCACGACCAGCGCGACCTCGTGCTCGGAGGCCAGCAGCGCCTGGAGCGTGCGATGCCCCCAGGTCTGATATCCGAACATGACGACGCGCATTGGGCCTCCCAGATGAGTGACAACGTTCGATGCCATAGCCTTCGATCGGAAGTTAGGTTAGTCTACCCTTCATTTACGTGGAAGCCGCAGGGCGATCGTGACAAGGGCGCTAACTAAGGTTAGGCTTGCCTAACTCCACATCAGCGGGTGGCGGAGCCGGAACGGTCGAGCCGGGTCTCGACGTGAACGATGGGACTGCGATGCCACAGTTGCGCCAGGAGGACGCCGTGCCGGTCTACGACCTCGTCGGGGTCGGCTTCGGCCCTTCGAACCTGGCGCTCGCGATCGCGGTGCACGAGCGCAACGCCACCGCCGGCTCGGCGCCCGTGAGCGCGGTGTTCCTGGAGCGGCAGGCCGCCTTCGGCTGGCACCGGGGCATGCTGATCGAGGACGCGACGATGCAGGTGTCCTTCCTCAAGGACCTCGTCACGATGCGGAACCCGACCAGCTCCTTCAGCTTCCTGTGCTACCTGCACGAGCGTGGCCGGCTCATCGACTTCGTCAACCACAAGAGCCTGTTCCCGCTGCGCATCGAGTTCCACGACTACCTCGAGTGGGCCGCCGTCCGGGTCGACGACCTGGTCCGCTACGGCGCCGACGTCACCGCCGTGCGTCCCGTCGTCACCGACGACGTCGTGACGGCGTACGACGTGGAGGCACGCGACGCCGCCGGTGCGCCGTACACCGTGCGCACCCGCAACGTCGTGCTCGCCAGCGGGCTGCGTCCCGCCCTGCCCCCGGGCATCGAGGCGTCGCAGCGGGTCTGGCACAGCCGGGACCTGCTGACCAATGTGGACGCTCTGGCCGGCACCGACCCGTCCCGGTTCGTCGTCGTGGGCGCCGGGCAGAGCGCCGCCGAGGTGACCGCGTTCCTGCACGAACGCTTCCCGTCGGCCGAGGTGTGCGGCGTGCTGTCCCGCTACGGCTACAGCCCCGCCGACGACAGCCCCTTCGCCAACCGCATCTTCGACCCCCTCGCCGTCGACGACTACTTCGACGCCTCCGCGCAGGTGAAGTCGATGCTGCTGGGCTACCACGCCAACACCAACTACTCCGTGGTCGACACCGACCTCATCGAGACGCTCTACCGCCGCGTGTACCGGGAGAAGGTGCTCGGCTCGCAACGGCTCCGCCTGCTCAACGTGTCCCGGCTCACCGCCGCCGAGGAGACCGCCGGCCGGGTCGCGGTCACCGTCGAGTCGATGCTCACCGGCGCCCGCACCGTCCTGGACGCCGACGTGCTCGTCTGCGCCACCGGCTACGCGCCCGCCGACCCGTTCCCGCTGCTCGGTGAGCTCGCCGGCCGCTGCCACTACGACGGGCAGGGCCGCGCCGTCGTCGACCGCGACTACCGCATCCGCACCGACGCCGCCGTGCACGCCGGGATCTACCTGCAGGGCGGCACCGAACACACCCACGGCATCAGCTCCTCGCTGCTGTCCAACACCGCGATCCGCTCCGCCGAGATCCTCGAGTCGGTCTGCGGCCGGCGGCGCGCCGAGCCCGCCCTGCCCGCACTGTCCGGCTCGGGCCGAGCCAGCTCCTACGCGTGAGCGGGTCCACCCCACCGCAGCCACCGCCGCAGGCCGCCGCGGCACTGCTCACCACGGCCCGCGCCGAACCGGCCGCGGTCTCCGGCACTGCGGTGCCCGGCGCTGCGGTGTCCGGCGCTGCGGTGCGCGGCGCCGTCGTGGTCAAGCAGGCGAGGGCGTTGCGGCCGGCGGGCCTGGCCGCCACGAACGCCCGGCGCGGGCTGTGGCTCGCCGTGTCCGTCGGGATCCTCGCGGTGTGCTGCCTGCTGAGCATCGCCGTGGGCACCAAGAACCTGTCCCCGGCCACGATCTGGGACGCGTTCGCGCACTACACCGGCACCACCGATCAGTCGATCGTGCGGGACCTGCGGGTGCCGCGCACCGTCCTGGCGGTGCTCGTCGGCGCCGCGCTCGGCATCTCCGGCGCCGTCATCCAGGCCGTCACCCGCAACCCCCTGGCGGACACGCAGGTCCTCGGGATCAACGCGGGCGCGGGGCTGTTCGTCGTGATCGCGATCGGGCTGCTCGGCCTGTCCAGCATCACCGCCTACGTCTGGTTCGCCTTCGCCGGCGTCGTCGTGGCGATGGTGCTCGTCTACGCCCTCGCCGCCGTCGGCCGCGGACCCGCCACACCGGTGCGGCTGCTGCTCGCCGGCGTCGCGCTCGGCGCCGTCCTGGAAGGGATCGCCTCCGGCGTCCGCCTGATCCGCCCGCGGGCCTTCTACTACCTGCGCTTCTGGGACGTGGGCGCGCTCACCGGCCGTGGCTGGGACGTCATCCGCGCGGTCGCCCCGTTCGTCGTCGCCGGACTCGTCCTCGCGCTGCTGGTGGCGCGGTCCCTGAACACGGTCGCGCTCGGCGAGGACCTGGCCCGGTCCCTGGGCGCGAGCCTCGGCCGCACCCGGGCCGGCGCGGTGCTGTCGGTGACGCTGCTCGCCGGCGCGGCGACCGCGGCGGTCGGGCCGATCGGCTTCGTCGGGCTGATGGTGCCGCACGTCGCGCGGTGGATCACCGGACCCGACCAGCGGTGGATCTTCGCGTACACCCTCGTCGGCGGGCCGGTGCTGCTGCTCGCCGCCGACGTCCTCGGCCGGCTCGTGCTGCGCCCCGGCGAGCTGCAGGCCGGGATCGTGACCGCGTTCGTGGGCGCGCCCGTGCTCATCTGGCTGGTCCGCCGCCGCTCGGCGAGCGCGCTGTGAACCCCGTGAAGGCGCCCGGCGAGCGCGCTGTGAACCCCGTGAAGGCGCCCGGCGAGCGCGCTGTGAACCCAGTGAAGGCGCTCGGCGAGCGCGCTGTGAACGCCACGAAGACCAGGACCACCGTCGACTTCGGACGGTCGGCGCTCGTGCTGCGGATCGGCCCGCTCACCTCGGTGCGCCTCGGCGTCCGCACCACCGTCACCTGCCTCGTGCTGCTGCTGCTCGCCGCCGCCGTGGCGGTCCTCGCGCTCGGCACCGGCGAGTTCACCGCGACCCCGGCCGAGGTGCTGCAGGCCCTCACCGGCGAGGGC
This sequence comes from Dactylosporangium siamense, assembly GCF_016862795.1. Lineage (GTDB taxonomy): Bacteria > Actinomycetota > Actinomycetes > Mycobacteriales > Micromonosporaceae > Dactylosporangium > Dactylosporangium siamense. The sequence goes on from NZ_BONQ01000155.1 coordinate 67,430, forward strand.
TCCCGCGCCGTGCGGCTCGTCGTCGTCGAGTGGCGCCTGCCCCGGGTCCTGCTCGCCCTGCTGGTCGGCGCCGCGATGGGTCTGTCCGGCGCCATCTTCCAGGCGCTGACCCGCAACCCGCTCGGCAGCCCCGACGTGCTCGGGTTCAGCACCGGCGCCTACACGGGTGTCCTGATCTGCGTCGTGTTCGTCGGCCGCGGCTACCCGCAGACCGTCACCGCCGCCCTCATCGGCGGCATCGCCACCGCCGCCGCGGTCTACCTGCTGTCGCTGCGGCGCGGCGTGCAGGGTTTCCGGCTCATCATCGTCGGCATCGCGATCAGCGCCGTGCTCAGCTCGGTCAACGAGTGGTTCATCATCAAGGTCGACCTGCAGACCGCCATCTCCGCCACGATCTGGGGCAAGGGCACGCTGAACGGCCTCGGCTGGGCCCAGGTCACGCCCGCCGCCGTCGCCATCGGCGGCCTGACCCTGCTGGTCCTCGCGCTCGGCCGGCGGCTGCAGGTGCTGGAGCTCGGCGACGACGCCGCGGCCGCCGTCGGCGTCGGCGTCGAACGGACCCGCCTGGCCTACCTCGCGCTCGGCGTGGCGCTGATCGCCGCCGCGACCGCCGTCGCCGGACCGATCTCGTTCGTGGCCCTGGCCGCGCCGCAGCTCGCGCACCGGGTGGCCCGCACCGCCGGGATCGCCCTGGCGCCGTCCGCCGCCATGGGCGCGCTGCTGCTCATGGGCAGCGACTTCGCCGCGCAGCGGGTGTTCGCGCCGACCCAGCTGCCGGTCGGTGTCGTCACCGTGTCGATCGGCGGCCTGTACTTCGTGTGGCTACTGGCCAGACAGGCGAGGAGATGAGCATGACCCGGTTGCGCGCGGACGGCATCACCGTCGGCTACGACCGCAAGACGATCAGCGCCGACCTGGACCTGACGGTCCCCGACGGCCGGTTCACCGTGATCGTCGGCCCCAACGCCTGCGGCAAGTCGACGCTGCTGCGGGCGCTGTCGCGGCTGCTCGCCCCGGCCAAGGGCCAGGTGCTGCTGGACGGCAGGTCGATCCACGCCTACCCGGCGAAGGAGGTGGCCCGGCGGCTCGGGCTGCTGCCGCAGTCCTCCGTCGCGCCGGACGGCATCTCCGTCGCCGAGCTCGTCGCCCGCGGCCGGTTCCCGCACCAACGGCTGCTGCGCCAGTGGTCCGCCGACGACGAGGCCGCGGTCGCCGCCGCGATGGACGCGACCGGCGTCACCGAACTGTCCGCGGACCTCGTCGACACGCTGTCCGGCGGCCAGCGGCAACGGGTGTGGGTCGCGATGGTCCTCGCCCAGCAGACCCCGATCGTGCTGCTCGACGAGCCGACCACGTTCCTGGACATCGCCCACCAGGTCGAGCTGCTCGAACTGTGCCTGCGGCTCAACCGCGAGCAGGGCACCACGATGGTCGCCGTCCTGCACGACCTCAACCACGCCTGCCGCTACGCCGATCACATCGTGGTGATGAAGGCGGGCGTCATCGTCGCCGAGGGCGACCCGCGGCACGTCGTCACCGGCGAGCTCGTCGAGGACGTCTTCGGCCTGCCGTGCCGCATCATCCCCGACCCGGAGACCGGCACCCCGCTGGTCATCCCGCGCGCCGGCGCCCTGCACGCCGCCCTGCCGCTCTGACCCCCGCAACCCTCCGACAGATGGGAACGACCATGTCCAGCAACCCGTTCGACGACGAGAGCGGCACGTTCTTCGTGCTCGTCAACGACGAGGACCAGCACTCGCTGTGGCCGACGTTCGCCGCGGTGCCGGCGGGCTGGCGGATCGTCTTCGGCGAGAGCGGCCAGACCTCCCGCCAGGAGTGCGTGGACTACGTCGACCGCAACTGGACCGACCTGCGGCCCAGGAGCCTGCGGGAGAGCATGGCGCGGGACACGGCCCCGGCCGCCTGAGATGCCGCCGACCACCGGATCGCGCATCCTGCGGCGCTCCATCACCCGCAACCGGGGCCGCCTCGCCCGCGGCACCGGCCTGATCAGCCTGCACCAGCTCGCCGAGGCGACCGTGCCGGTCCTCATCGGCGTCGGCATCGACCGTGCCGTCGCGCCCGGCGACGGCACGGCCCTGCTGCTCTGGGTGGCGGCGCTCGGCACGCTGTTCGTCGGGCTGCACCTGTGCTATCGCTTCGGCGCCCGCCAGCTGATGCTCGCCATCGCGAACGAGGCGTACCTGCTGCGCGGCGAGCTGGCCGCGAAGATCGTCCACCCGCGGCGGCTGCGCACGGACCTGCGGGCCGGCGAGCTGCTGACGGTGTCCAGCACCGACGCCGACAACGTCTCCTACCTGCTGGACTACGTGCCGCGCATCGCCGGCGCGATCACCGCGACCGCCGTCAGCGCCGCGGTGCTGCTCGTCGTCGACTGGCGGCTCGGCCTGGTCGTGCTCGTCGGCACCCCGCTGGTGCTGGTCGGCATGCAGTTCGCCGGGCCGCTCATCACGCGGCGGGTCACCGAGCAGCAGGAGCTGGCCGGGAAGGCCACCGCCCTGGCCACCGACCTGGTCAGCGGGGTCCGGCCGTTGCGCGGGCTCGGCGCCGAGCGGGCCGCCGCCCGCCGGTATCACGACGTCAGCCAGGCCTCGCTGCGCGCCGCGCTGCGGGCGGCCGGCACCCAGAGCCGCTACCTCGCGTTCTCCACCGCCGGCAGCGCGCTGCTCGCGTGCGGGGTCGCCGTGCTCGCGGGCTGGTTCGCCCTCGACGGCCGCATCAGCGTCGGCGAGTTCATCATGGTCATCGGCCTGGCCCAGTTCTTGCTCGAGCCGATCGGGCTCCTCGCGATCGTGCCGAGCTGGGTCGCCGAGGCGCGCGCCTCCGCGGACCGGGCCGCGCTCGTCCTGGGCGCGGAGCTGCTTCTGCCGCCAGGGGCAGTGCAGGAGCAAAAGCCAGAGCCGGATCTGGTACTGACCGCGCTGCGCCACGGCACCCTCGAGGGCCTCGACCTGACCGTGCACCCCGGCGAGTTCGTCGGCGTGGTCACCCCCCGCTCCGCCGACGGCGAGGCCATCGTCCGGCTCCTCGCCGGCGGTGTCCCGCCCGGGGAGTTCGAAGGCTCCATCCTGCTCGGCGGCGTCGCTCTGCACGACCTGGAGCCCGCCCAGGCCCGGGCCGTCATGCTCGTCGAACCCCACCAGACGGACCTGTTCACCGGCACCGTCGCCGCCAACGTCGCGGGCCCGTCCCCGGCCGACCGGACGCGGCTGCTGGCGGCGCTCGCCGCCTCGGCGGCCGACGAGGTCGTCGACGGCCACCCCGACGGCATCGACCGGCACGTCGCCGAGCGCGGCGCCACCCTGTCCGGCGGGCAGCGGCAGCGGCTCGCGCTCGCCCGCGCGCTGCTGGCCCACCCGCCGATCCTGGTGCTGCACGACCCGACCACCGCCGTCGACGCCGTCACCGAGCAGTCGATCGCGCGGGCCGTCCGCGCGCTGCGTCAGGAGCGCACGACCGTCGTCGTCACCAGCAGTCCCGCCATCCTCGCCGTCGCCGACCGGGTCGTCGTCGTCGACGACGGGCGGGTCACGGTCGAGGGCGGGCACGCCGACCTGGGCGCGACCCACGACGACTACCGGAAGGTCGTACTACGGTGAGCACCGAACACCTCCCGATCGCGGACCGGCGCGAGACGCTGCGCTGGCTGCGCGGCGAGCTGCGGGCCAGGTGGGGGCGGGCGGCCGGCGCGTTCGCGGTCGGCCTGCTCGCCGCCGCGGCCGGGGTCACCCCCGTCTACGCCCTCGGCGTCCTCGTCGACCGGGTCCGGGCCGGCGCGCCGTCCTCCGACATCGTCGGGATCACCGTCGTCATCGTGGTCGCGGCGCTCGTCGCCGGGGTCACGACCGCCGTGTCGACCTACCTGATCGCCGGGCTCGGCGGCCGGATCCTCGCGACGCTGCGCGAGGACGTCGTCGCCCGCGCCATCACGCTGCCGGCGACCCGCCTCGAACGGGCCGGCAAGGGCGAGCTCATGTCCCGGGTCGGGCCCGACGTCGCCGCCGTCAACAAGGCCGTCACCGACGTGCTGCCGACGATGACGTCCTCGGCGCTGCTCGCGGCGCTCAGCGTCGCCGCGATGGTCGGCATCGACTGGCGGCTCGGCCTCGCCGGGCTCGTCACCGTGCCGATGTACGTCGTGGCGCTGCGCTGGTACCTGCCGCGATCCGCACCCGGCTACGCCGTCGAGCGCGCCGCCGTCGGCGAACGGTCCCAGCTGCTGCTGGAGAGCGTGCAGGGGCTGCGGACCGTGCACGCGTACCGCCTCGAAACCCCGCACCTGCAGGGCATCGACGCCGCGTCCGCCCGGGCCCGCGACGTGTCGGTGAACGTGTTCGGGCTCTTCATCAGGTTCGTCGGCAGGGTCAACCGGGCCGAGTTCGTCGGGCTCGCCGTCATCGTCGTCACCGGCTTCCTGCTCGTGCGGGACGGCGCGGTCACCGTCGGCGGGACCGCGGCCGCGGCCGTGCTGTTCCACCGGCTGTTCAACCCGGTGTCGATGCTGCTGTACACGTTCGACGAGCTGCAGGCGGGCGGCGCCGGACTGGCCCGGCTGGTCGGCGTCGTCAGCATCCCCGACGAACCGCGGGAGGCGGCCGCCGACGGTCGGTCCCCGGTGGACAGCACCCTCGAGGTGACCGGGGTCCGGTTCGGCTACCCGGGCGGCGCCGAGGTGCTGCACGGCGTCAGCCTGCGGATCGAGGCCGGCCAGCGGGTCGCGCTCGTCGGCTCCACCGGCGCCGGCAAGTCGACCCTCGCCGCCGTCGCCGCCGGGATCCTCCAGCCGGCCGCCGGGTCCGCCAGCATCGGCGGGATGCCGGTCGGGCTGATGGACCCGGTCCTGCTGCGCTCGCAGGTCGCCATCATCAGCCAGGAGACGCACGTCTTCGCCGGCCCGCTCATCGAGGACCTGCGCCTGGCCCGGCCCGGCGCTTCCGACGCCGACATCGACGCGGCCCTGGCGACGGTCGGCGCCACCGGCTGGGTCCAGGCGCTCCCCGACGGGGTGCGGACCGTCGTCGGGGAGGGCGGGCACGAGCTGACCGCCGCCCGCGCCCAGCAGGTCGCCCTCGCCCGGCTGGTCCTGGCCGACCCGGCGGTCGCGATCCTCGACGAGGCCACCGCCGAGGCGGGCAGCTTCGGCGCCCGCGACCTCGAGGACTCCGCCCTCGCGGCGACCGCCGGCCGGACCACGCTCATCGTGGCGCACCGGCTCACCCAGGCCAGATCCGCGGACCGGGTCGTCGTCCTGGAGGACGGCCGGGTCGCCGAGGAGGGCGGCCACGACGAGCTGGTCCTCGCCGGCGGCCGGTACGCACAGCTCTGGGCGGCGTGGGAGTCCCGCACGCCGACCTTCCCGTAACCAACCCCCCGAACGTAGACAAAGGCAGGGAACAACCGTGTCCACAGTGGACGTGCTGCGGCAGCTGGACGACTGGAACAACCCGACGGAGCCCGGCCACCGCAGCACCGTCGCCGCGTTGTTCACCGCCCAGGTCCGGCGTTCGCCGGAGGCGTTGGCCCTGGTCGCGGGCGACACCCGGCTCAGCTACGCCGAGCTTGGTGCCCGCGTCTTCCGGCTGGCCCGCTCGCTGCGCGCCCGCGGGCTCGCCGACGAGGAGATCGTCGGCATCGCCGTGCCGCGGTCCGCGGAGATGGTCGTCGGGGTCCTCGCCGCGATGGTCGCCGGCGGCGCGTTCGTGCCCGTCGACCCGGCCTGGCCGGCGCAGCGGCGCCGGCAGGTGCTCGCCGACGCCGCCGTCCGCATCGTCCTGGACGAGGCCGAGTTCGGCGACGGGGCGCACGCGGACGAGTCGCCGGAGCCGCTCGACCTGGACCTGGCGCCGGGCCGCCTCGCCTACGTCATCTTCACGTCCGGCTCGACCGGGCGGCCGAAGGGCGCGATGATCCGGCACGAGGCGATCTGCGAGCGCCTGCGCTGGCAGGTGGAGGAGATCCTCGGGTTCGGCGCCGGCGACGCCAGCCTGTTCAAGGCGCCCCTGGCGTTCGACATCTCGGTCAACGAGATCCTGCTGCCGCTGGTGTCCGGCGGCACTGTCGTCGTCGCCGAACCCGGCGGCGAACGCGACCCGCAGTACCTGCTCGACCTCATCGCCGGGGAGCGGGTCACGTTCGTGTACCTGGTCTCCTCGATGCTGGACGTGCTGCTGGAGATGGATCGCGGGCACGGCCGGCTGGGCGGGCTCAAGCACGTCTGGTGCGGCGGCGAGGTGCTCACCCCGGAGCTGTTCGACCGGTTCCGCACCCAGCTCGGCACCACCCTCTACCACGGCTACGGACCGGCCGAGGCGACCATCGGCGTCTCCCACGTCATCTACCGCGACGCCGCCGAACGCATCGCCACCTCGATCGGCCGGCCCAACCCGCACACCCAGCTCTACGTGCTGGACGACGCGCTCACCCCGCTGCCGCCGGGCGCGACCGGGGAGCTCTACGCCGCCGGCTTCCTGCTCGGCCGCGGCTACGTCAACGCACCCGGGCTGACCGCCGCGCGGTTCGTCGCCAACCCCTTCGACGCCCTCGGCGGCCGCCTCTACCGCACCGGCGACCTGGCCCGCTGGACCCCGGACGGCGCCCTGGAGTTCGTCGGCCGGGCCGACAACCAGGTGAAGATCCGCGGGATGCGCCTCGAACTGGAAGAGGTCGAGGCGGTCCTGGCCGCGCACCCGGCGGTGCGGCACGCGGCCGTCGCCGTGCGGCGCAACCCCGCCGGGGCGAGCCACCTCGTCGGCTACGTCATCGCGGCGGAAGATGCCGACTTCACCGGCTGGTGCGCCGGTCGGCTGCCCGAGTACGCCGTGCCGAGCGTCGTCGTGCGCCTGGACGCGCTGCCCGTCAACGCCAACGGCAAGGTCGACCGGGCCGCGCTGCCCGCGCCCGTCCTGCCCGGCGGCACCGGCACCGGCCGGGCCCCGCGGACCGCCATGGAGCGGGCGCTGTGCGACGTGTTCGCCGCCGTGCTGGGCGTACCCGTCGCCGCCGACGACGACTTCTTCGCCCTCGGCGGGGACAGCATCGTCGCCATCGGGGTGGTCCGCGAGGCCCGCCGCGCCGGGATCGCGATGCGCCCCAGGGACCTGCTGACCCACCGCACCCCGGCCGGCGTCGCGGCCGTCGCGGCCACCGCCGCCGCGCCCACGTCCGAGGTCGACCGCACCGGCGACGTCCCGGACACGCCGATCGTGGCGTGGCTGCGCGAGCACGGGCCCGCCCTCGACGGGTTCTACCAGGCGGTCACCCTGCACACCCCGGCCGGGCTCACCCTCGAAACCCTGCGGCGGATGGTCGCGGCGCTGCTGTCCACCCACGACGCGCTGCGCGCCCGGGTCGCCGGCGGCAGCCTCACCATCCCGCCCTACGACCCCGCGCTGGTGCCCGCCGTGGTGCGGGTCCCGGCCGCCGCCGACGGTGCGGCACTGGACGGCGCCGTTGCCCGCCTCGACCCGGCCGCCGGCGTGATGGCCGCGTTCACCTGGCTCGACGCCGGACCCGACGCACCCGGCCGGCTCATCGTCGCCGTGCACCACATCGTCGTGGACGGGGTGTCCCTGCGCATCATCGCCGAGGACCTGCGCGCCCTGTGGGACGCCGTCGCCGCCGGCCGCCCCGCCACGCTGGCACCGGCCGCCACGTCGCCGCGGCAATGGGCCGACGCCCTCACCGCCGCCGCCCGTGACGGGCGGTTCGCCGCCGACGCCGCGCACTGGCAGGCCGTCGCCGCCGTCGCCGACCCGCCGCTCGGCCACCGGCCCCTGGACCCGGCCCGCGACGTCGTCGGCACCGAACGGCGGCTCACCGTCAGCCTGTCCACCGCCACGACGGCGCGGCTGCTCGGCGCCGTCCCGGCCGCGATCCACGGCGGCGTCGACGCCGCGCTCGTCACCGCCGCCGCCCTCGCCGTGCACCGCTGGCGCGGCGGCACCCCCGGCCCCGTCCTGCTGGAGCTGGAAGGGCACGGCCGGGAGGAAGAGCTCGCCGGTGACCTCGACCTGTCCCGCACCGTCGGCTGGTTCACCACCCTGTTCCCGGTCGCGGTCGACGCCGGCGACGGCACCGACCTCGGGGCGTCGGTCAAGGCCGTCAAGGACCAGCTGCGCGCGGTGCCGTCGCACGGCCTGAGCCACGGCGTGCTGCACCACCTCGCCGGGCGGGCCGGCCTCGCGGCCACCCCGCAGGTCCTCGTGCACTACCTCGGCCGGTTCGGCGCCGGCGACGGCCGCCCCTGGACCGAGGCGGCAGGCGTCGCCGAGGACCGTGACCCGCGGATGCCGCTGCCACGGGTCCTGGAGCTCAACGCGGTCACCTTCGACACCGCCGACGGACCGGTGCTGTCCGCGACGTTCAGCTGGCCGGTCGGGGTCCTCGACGAGGACGCCGTGCGGACCTTCGCCGGGCACTGGACCAGCCTGCTGGACGCGATCGCCGCCGACCCCGGGGTCGCCGGGCACACCCCCTCGGACTTCCCGCTCGCCGCGATCGACCAGGCCGACGTCGACCGGTTCGACGACGGCGGGCTGCTCGACGTCCTGCCGCTCACGCCGCTGCAGGCCGGGCTGTACTTCCACGCGACGTACACGACCGGCGCCGACCCGTATGTGGTGCAGCAGCGGGTCGAGCTGGCCGGGCCGCTCGACCCGGACCGGCTGCACGCGGCCGCCGACCGCCTCCTGGACCGGCACCCGAACCTCGCCGCCGCGTTCCGCCCGACCGGCGCCGGCGACATCGTGGCCGTGCACGCCGCCGGCACCGCCGCACCGTGGCGGACGGTGACCGTCACCGACCCGCGGGACCTCGACGGTGTCGCGGCCGTGGACCGCTCCCGGCCGTTCGACCTCGCCGAGCCGCCGGCGATGCGGTTCACGCTGGTGCGCCTCGCCGCCGACCGGCACGTCCTCATCCACACGATCCACCACATCGCCGCCGACGGCTGGTCGGTGCCGATCATGTTCAACGACCTCCTGGCGCTCTACGCCGGCGACCCGCTGCCACCGGCCGTGCCGTTCCGCGACTTCCTCGCCGCGGCCGGCGCCCAGCAGCCCGACCACGCCGTGTGGGACCGGCTCCTGGACGGCGTGCACGAACCGACCCGGCTGCTCGGCGCGCTGCCCCCGGCCCCGGCCGGCGCCGACGGGCACGGGCGGGTCACCCGCGAACTGCCCGCCGCGCTCACCGCGTCCGTGCGGGCCTTCGCCACCGCGCACGGCCTCACCGTCGGCAACGTCGTCGGCGGCGTCTGGGGCGTGCTGCTCGGCCGCCTCACCGGCCGCGCCGACGTCACGTTCGGCTCGACCGTCGCCGGCCGCGGGCTCGCCGTGCCCGGCATCGAACGCATCGCCGGCCTGCTCATCAACACCGTCCCGGCGCGGGTGCGCTGGGCACCGGGACAGCGGCTCGCCGCCGCCGTCGGCGCGTTCGCCGCCGACCAGCGCGAGATCATGGACCACGAGCACGTGCCGCTCACCGGGCTGCACCGGCGGCTCGGCATCCCGGAGCTGTTCGACACCCTCGTCGTCGTGGAGAACTACCCGGACGTCGCCGTCGCCGGCGGCGACCTGCGGGTGACCGGCATCGACGTGGTCGAGGCGCCGCACTACCCCGTGACACTCATGGTCCGGCCCGGCGACCTGTTCACGGTCGCCGTCACCCACGACCGCCGGCACGTCGACACCGCCACCGCGGCGCGCCTGCTGGAGCAGTACGTGGCGCTCCTGTCGGCCCTGGACGCCACCTGTGCCGCGCCCCTCGCCGGGGTGGTCGCCGCGCCCGCCCGGCCGGCAGCACACGACGGGACCGTCCTGGATCTGCTGACCTTCCCCGACCGGACCGCCGTCGTCTGCGGCGACCGGGAGCTGAGCTACGCCGAGCTGGACCGGCGCTCCGGCCGGCTCGCGCACGCCCTCGCGGCCGCCGGGGTCCGCCGCGGTGACGTCGTCGCCGTCGCCACCGGCCGGTCCGCCGACCTGCCCGTCGCGGTCCTCGGCGTCCTGCGTGCCGGCGCCGCCGTCCTGCCTGTCGACCCCGCGTATCCGGCCGCCCGCATCGAGCTCATGCTCCGCGACGCCGCCCCGGTCTGCGTCCTCACCGACGACACCACCGGTGGGTTGCCCGCGCACGGGCTGCCGGTGCTGCGGACCGGCCCGGCGATCGCCGCCGCCACCGGGCACCTGCAGGTGCGCGGGCTCACCGGCGCGGACGCCGCCACCGTGCTGTTCACGTCGGGCTCGACCGGCGTGCCGAAGGCCGTCGTCGGCACCCACGCCGCACTCGCCAACCGGCTGGCCTGGGCCCGCGACGCCTGGCCGGCCGGGCCCGGCAGCGCCGGTCGGGTCCGCATCGCGAAGAGCTCGCTGAGCTTTGTCGACGGCACCACCGAGCTGCTCGGCGGGCTCGTCGCCGGCGCCACGACCGTCCTGGCCGACGACGCCACCGCCGCGGACGGCGCCGCCCTCGGGCGGCTCGTCGAGAGCAGCGGCGCCGAGCAGCTGCTGGCCGTGCCGAGCCTGGCCGCGGCCCTGGCCGAGTCCGCCCCGTCCCGCGTGCGCGGGCTGCGCCGCTGGATCACCAGCGGCGAGGCGCTGACCCCCGCCGTCGTGCGGGCCCTCGCCGCCGCCGCACCGGCCGCCGAGCTGGTCAACTCGTACGGCTCCTCCGAGGTCGCCGGCGACGTGCTCACCGCCGTGGTCACCCCGTCCGGCGGCCCGGTGCCGCTGGGCGCGCCCGTCCCTGGCGTGCAGGTGCACCTGCTCGACGCGGCCCTGACCCTGGTCCCGGACGGTGCCGTCGGAGAGATCTACGTCGGTGGCGTGCAGAACGCCCGCGGCTACCTGGGCCGGGCCGGGATCACCGCCGGCAGGTTCGTCGCCGATCCGTTCGGCGCGCCGGGGGACCGGCTCTACCGCACCGGCGACCTCGGGCGCCGCGACAGCGCCGGCCGGATCGAGTTCTTCGGCCGGGCCGACGACCAGGTCAAGATCAACGGCTTCCGGGTGGAGCTCGCCGAGGTCGAGGCGGCCCTGACCAGCCGGCCCGGCGTGACCGACGCCGCCGCCGTGCGGCGTGGCAACGCCCTCGCCGGCTACGTCGTCGGCACCGCCGTCGACCCCGTCGCGGTCCGCGACGCGCTCCTGGCCGAACTGCCCGCGCACCTCGTCCCCGCGACCATCACCGTCCTGGACGCGATCCCGTTGCTGCCCAACGGCAAACGCGACCGGGCCGCACTGCCGGAGCCCGTCACGACGCGGGCGCGGGGCGGCGCGCCGCGCACCGAACGCCAGGCCCGGATCAGCGCCTGCTACACCGCCGTGCTCGGCACCGAGGCCGGGCCCGACGACGACTTCTTCGCCCTCGGCGGCGACAGCATCGCCGCCATCCGCGTCATCAACCGGCTGGCCCAGGACGGCATCGTGCTCACCACCCGCGACATCTTCGACCACCGGACCCCCGGCGCCCTCGACGCGCACCTCGCCGCCGCGCCGGCCACCGCCGTCGCGGGCGACCCCGAGGCGTCCGGCCCGCTGCCGCTGCTGCCCGCCGTGGAGCGGCTCACCGACGTCCCGGACGGCGCCCCCGCCCGGCTCGCCCTGTTCGAGGCGCCGGCCGGACTCACCGAACCGGTGCTCCGGCGGGCCCTGCAGGCGGTCCTCGACCACCACGACGGGCTGCGCCTGCGGATCACCCGCGAGTCCGGACTGTTCCTCACCCTGGAGATCACCGCACCCGGCACCGTCGACGCCGCGAACCTGCTGCGCCGGGCCCCGCTGTCCGGCGGCGCCCTCGAACGGGAGACCGCCGCCCTGGACCCGTCCGCGCCGCTGACCGTCGTGTGGCTCGACGCCGGCGCGGACCGCGCCGGGCAGGTGCTGCTCGCCGCCCACCCTCTCGCCGCCGACGACGTCACCCTCACCCTCGTCGCCGCCGACCTCGCCGCCGCCTGCGCCGCCGTCGCCGACGGCCGGACGCCGCACCTGGCACCGGTCGGCACGTCGCTGCGCGCCCACGCCCGCGCCGCGCAGGAGGACGCCGGCCGGCCCGGCCGGGTCGCCGAGTTCGCGCACTGGCAGGACGTGCTGCGGCCCGGCGCGGACCCGGCGCCCGGCTTCCGCGGCGGCGCCGTCACCGGCCGGCACGCCCGCGTCTTCGCCGGGCCCGTCGCCGCGAAGCTCGCCGCCGCGCCCGAGCTGGCCGCCGTCGCCGCGCTCCGCGTCGCCGTGCAGGACCCCGCGGACCTGGTCGTCGAGGTCGAACGCACCGCCCGCCACCTCGTGCGGGTCGCACCTGACGAGGACCTCACCCGCACCGCCGGACTGTGCGCCACCGTCGTGCCGGTGCGGCTCGCCGCCGCGGCCGACGGCGCGGCCGCGCTCGTGCACGCCGCCGTCGCGCTCGGCGCCGCACCCGACAACGGCGCCGGGCACGGCCTGCTGCGGCACGGCAACCCGCGGGTCGGGCGGGCCCTGGAGGGCCTGGAACGCGCCGCCGAGCCCCGGATCCTCAGCCGCACCACCGGATTCGGCACCCCGGGCGGCTGGCCCCGGCTGGCGATCGAAACACCCGCCGACCCGCTGCTCGGTTCCCGGTACGCGGTGCAGTGCGAGCTCGCCCTCACCGGCGACGGCCGGGTCGAGGCGACCCTGCGGCACGTGTCCGAAGTGGACGGTGCCGCGCTCGCCGAGCGGTGGTGGCACGCCCTGGAGACCCTGTCGCGGCAGGCGACCCCGCCCGCCGCCGAGGTGTGGGACCTGTCCCCGCTGCAGCGCGGCGTGTACTACCAGGCCACGTTCGACCAGGTCGCCAACACGTACATCGCGCAGAACGTCTTCGAGCTCGACCGGCGCGTCGACGTCGACGCGCTGACCCGCGCGCTCGGCGAGCTGCTGCGCCGGCACCCGACGCTGCGGGCCGCGTTCGTCGGCGACGGTGTCCCGGCCCCCGTCCAGGTGATCGCGCCCGAGGTCGCCGCGGCCGTCGCCGTGGTCGAGGTGCCCGACGAGGACGGCTTCGCGGCCCTCGCGGCCCGGGACCGGACCGAGCCCTTCGACCTGGCCACGCCGCCGCTGGTCCGGCTCACCGTCGCCCGGCGGCCCGGCGGCCGCGACACGCTGCTGCTGACCAGCCACTTCCTGCTCTGGGACGGGTGGTCGCGGGAGCTGGTGCTGCGTGACCTGTTCGCCCTGTACGCGGGGCGCACCCCCGCCGCGCCCGCGGCGTCGTTCACCGACTACCTCGGCTGGCTCGCCGCCCGCGACACCGCCGCGTCGGCCGCCGCCTGGCGCCGCGCGCTCGGCGACGTCACCGAGGCGACCCTGGTGGCGCCGGAGGCGGCGGGCCGCGCGCCGATGCTGTCGGAGCGGGTCCTCGCCGTCCTGCCCGCCGGGGTCACCGCCCGGCTCACCGAGCGGCTCCGGCACGCCGGTGTCACCCTCAACTCGCTGCTGACCGCCGCGCTCGGCCTCGTCATCGGCTACGAGACCGGCCGCACCGACGTGGTCTTCGGCACCACCGTCGCCGGCCGCCCCACCGACCTGCCCGGCATCGACCAGGTCGTCGGGCTCTTCCTCAACACCGTGCCGGCCCGGGTCACCGCGACCGCCGGCACCACCGTGCTCGACCTTGCCCGCCGGGCCCAGGCGGACCGCCTCGACCTCGGCCCGCACGAGCACCTCGGGCTCGGCGAGATCCAGCGGGCGGCCGGGTCAGTCGCCGGGGAGCAGCTCTTCGACGCCCTCTACGTGCTGCAGAACTTCCTCGCCGACGACACGTTCGCCGACCTGGAACGCGAGCAGGGCATCGTCGGCGTCGACTACACCGACACCACCCACTACCCGCTGACGTGGGTGCTCACCCCGGGCGCGAACCTGCGGCTGAAGCTCGAATTCCGGCCCGACGTGTTCACCGAGGCGCGGGCGACGGCGATGACCGACCGCCTCATCAGGCTCCTCACGATCCTGGCCGGCGGCCTCGACGTCCCGGTCGGCGCCGTGGACCTGCTGTCGGCGGCCGAGACGGACACGCTGCACGCGGCGTGGCGGGCCACCGAGCACCCGATCGGCGACGCGACGATCGCCGACCTGCTCGCCGAGCGGGCCGCCGCCTGCCCGGCCGACACGGCGCTCGTTGATGGCGCCGAGGTGCTGACCTACGCCGAGCTCGACGCCCGGGTGAACCGCACCGCCCGGCTGCTCCTCGCCCATGGCGCCGGGCCGGAGCAGATCGTCGCGCTGGCGCTGCCGCGCGGCGTCGACATGGTCGTGGCGCTGTTCGCGGTGCTGCGGGCCGGCGCCGCATACCTGCCCCTGGAGCTGGACCACCCCGTCGACCGGCTGGCCGACATGCTCGCCGACGCCCGCCCGGTGCTGCTGGTCGCACTGCCCGGCACCGCGGTCGCGGACCGGCACGAGGGCACCGTCGTCAGCCCCGCCGACGCGGCGCCGTTCCCGTCGGACCCGCCGCCCCGCGACGACGACCCGCACCGCCTCGACCGGCCCGCCTACGTCATCTACACGTCGGGGTCCACCGGCAGACCGAAGGGCGTCGTCACCCCGTACCGCGGCCTCACCAACATGCAACTCAACCACCGGGCCGAGATCTTCGCCCCGGCGGTCGCCCGGGCCCGCGCGGCCGGCCGGGACCGGTTGCGGATCGCGCACACCGTCTCGTTCTCCTTCGACATGTCGTGGGAGGAGCTGCTGTGGCTGGTGGAGGGCCACGAGGTGCACGTGTGCGACGAGGAGCTTCGCCGCGACGCGGTCGCGCTCGTCGCCTACTGCCGGGCGCAACGCGTCGACGTGATCAACGTGACCCCGACCTACGCGCATCACCTCTTCGACGAGGGGCTGCTGGACCCGGCCGGGCACCCGCCGTGCCTGGTCCTGCTGGGCGGCGAGGCCGTCTCCGACGCGGTCTGGTCGAGGCTGCGCACCTCGGGCGAATCTCCAGCAGGATCGACCGGCTACAACCTGTACGGGCCCACCGAGTACACCATCAACACCCTCGGCGCCGGCACCGACGACAGCGAGACGCCCACCGTCGGCCGGCCCATCTGGAACACCCGCGGCTACGTGCTGGACCAGTTCCTGCGGCCGGTGCTGCCGGGCACGGTCGGCGAGCTGTACATCGCCGGCGCCGGCCTGGCCCGCGGCTACCTGCACGCCGCCGGGCTCAGCGCGGTGCGGTTCGTGGCGGACCCGTTCACGGCCGGCGGTCGCATGTACCGCACCGGCGACCTGGTCCGGGAGCGCGCCGACGGGAACCTGGACTTCCTCGGCCGCAGCGACGACCAGGTGAAGATCCGCGGCTACCGGGTCGAGCTCGGCGAGGTCGAGGCCGCCGTCGCCGCGCTGCCGCAGGTCCGGCAGGCCGCCGTGATCGCCCGGGCCGACGCGGTCGTGCCGGGGCTGAAGAAGCTGGTGGCCTACCTGGTGCCGGCCGGCGACGGGACCGACCTGGCCGGCACGGTCCGGGCGGCCCTGGCCGAGCGGCTGCCGTCCTACATGGTGCCGTCCCTGTACGGCGTCGTGGCGTCGCTGCCGCTGACCGTCAACGGCAAGCTCGACGTCGCCGCCCTGCCGGAGCCGTCCGCCCCGGGCGGCGCCGGCGGTGCGCTGCAGGGCCCGCGCAACGAGCGCGAACGCGTGCTGTGCGCGATCTACGCCGACGTCCTGGGCCTGCCCGCCATCGGCATCGACGAGGACTTCTTCGTCGCCGGCGGCGACAGCATCGCCTCGATCGCGGTCGCCGGCCGGGCCCGCCGCGAGGGGCTGCCCGTCACGCCCCGCGACATCTTCCGCCGGCGCAGCGTCCAGGCGGTCGTCGCCGCCCTGCCGGCCGCCCCGGCGGCCACCGCTGTCACCACTGACGACGGCGCCGGGCCGGTGACGCTGACCCCGATGCTCGCCGAGACCCGCGCGGCGGCGACCCCGCTGTCGCGGTTCTACCAGGCGATGACATTCCGCACCCCGGCCGGGCTGACCCGGCCCGCGCTCGACGCGGTCCTGCGGGCCCTGGTCGACACCCATCACCTGCTGCGGGCCGTCGTCGACCGGGACTGGACGATCACCGTCCCGCCGCCGGGGACGCCGGTGCCCGTCACCGAGGGCCCGCTCGACGTCGCCGCCGCGGCGGCCCGGCTCGACCCGCACCGCGGCGTCATGCTCCAGGCCGTCTGGTCGCCCGGCACCCGGGAGCTGCTGCTGGTCGTGCACCACCTGGTCATCGACGGCGTCTCCTGGCGGATCATCGGCGCCGACCTGGCCCGCGCCTGGCGCGATCCGGCCGCGCTGGAGCCGGCGCCGACCTCCTTCCGCGGCTGGTCCCGGCTCACCACCGCGCATTCGGAGCGGTTCACCGCCGAGCTCGGGCACTGGCGGGCCGTCCTGGCCACCCCCGACCCGCTGCTCGGCTCCCGCGCGGCGGACCCGGCCGTCGACACCGCCGCCACCGTGCGGACCGTCACCGTCACGCTGCCGGCCGCCGACAGCGGCGCCGTGCTGACCCAGGCGCCGGCCGCCCTGCACGGCACCGTCAACGACGTCCTGCTGACCGCGTTCGCCCTGGCCGTGCGCGCCTGGCGGCCGGCGGCCGACCCGGCGGTCGTGGTCAGCCTCGAAGGCCACGGCCGCGAGGGCGAGGTCTACGGCACCGACCTGGACCTGTCCCGCACCGTCGGCTGGTTCACCGCCATCCACCCGGTCCGCCTCGACCCCGGCGCGGTCGCCTGGGACGACGTCCTCGCCGCCGGGCCTGCCCTGGCCGGCGCGGCCCGCGCGGTCAAGGAACAGCTGCGGGCCGTGCCCGCCAGGGGCCTCGGCTACGGCGTCCTGCGCCACCTCCGGCAGGAGCTGACCGGCCCGGTGCCGCAGATCCTGTTCAACTACCTCGGCCGGTTCCCGACCGGCTCCGCCGCCGACTGGGCGCCGACCGGACCCCTCGAGGAGGGCGTCGACCCGGCGAACCCGGCGATGACGCTCGAGGTCAACGCGTACGCCGCCGACGGGCCCGACGGTGTCACGTTCACCGCGGCGCTGTCGTTCCCCACCGGCCTGTTCACCGAGGCCGACGTGGCCGGGCTCGCGCGGCGCTGGCTCGCCGCGCTCGCCGCCCTCGGCCGCTGCGCGGGCCTCGCCGGGCACACCCCGTCGGACTTCCCGCTGGTCCGCCTCGCCCAGGGCGACGTCGACGACCTCGCCGACGCCGAGGACATCCTGCCGCTGCTGCCGTTGCAGGAGGGCATGTACGTCCACCAGGCCATGTCGGACCCCGGCGCCGACACGTACCGGGTGCAGCAGGTCGCGCGGCTGTCCGGCCCGGTCGACCCGGTGCGGCTGCGGGCCGCGGTCGAGGCGGCCGTGCGCCGGCACGCCGCCCTGCGCGCCGGCTTCCGGGAGCTGCGGGACGGCCGGATCGTGCAGGCGATCGCGCCGTCGGTCGAGGTGCCCTGGCGGGTGGTGACGGATTCCGACCTGGACGCCGTGTGCGCGTCGGAGCTCGCGGAGCCGTTCGACCTGGCCCGGCCGCCCGCGCTGCGGTATGCCCTCGTCTCGCTCGGCGCCACCGACCACCGGCTCGTCGAGACGATGCACCACGTCCTCGCCGACGGCTGGTCCTACCCGCTCGTGTTCAGCGACATCATCGCCGCGTACGAGCTCGGCACGGACCTGCCCGCGCCCGCGACCACATTCCGCGACCACGTCGAGGCCGTCACGGCCCGCGACCGGGACGCGGCCCGCGCCGTCTGGACCCGCACCCTGGACGGGGTGGTGCCGGCGCTGCTGTTCCCGTCCGGCAGCCCCGTCGCCGCGCACGACAGCGTCCACCGGGCACTGTCCACGCGGGATACTGCGGCGCTCACCGCGGCGGTCCGCGCGCACGGCGTCACCCTCAGCACCGCCGTCCACGCCGCCTGGGGTCTGCTCCTCGGCCGGCTCCTCGGCCGGGACCGGGTGGTGTTCGGCTCGACCGTCTCCGGCCGCGGCGGCGACCTGCCCGGCGTCGAGACGGTCGTCGGCCTGCTCATCAACACGTTGCCGCTACCGATGGCGTGGCGGCCGGACGAGCCGCTCGGCGCGGTCCTCACCCGCCTGCAGGACCAGCAGAGCGAGGTCCTCGACGCGCAGCACATCGGCCTGGCCGAGCTGGCCCGCCTCGCCGGGGTCCGCGAGCTGTTCGACTCGATGGTGGTCGTGGAGAACTTCCCGGCTGTTCGGTCCACTGTGGACTCGGCGCTCACCGTGGACGGTTTCACCGGGACCGACTCGCCGCACTACCCGGTCGCGCTGGTCGCGTTCCCCGGCGACGAGCTGACCCTGGAGATCAAGTACGACGTGGACCTGGTCGGCGCGGCCCGGGCGGCCGAGCTGCTGGATGCCGTCGAGACGATCCTGCGCGGGTTCGCGACCGACCTGGACGCCCCGGTGCCGGCCGCATCGAACACTGTGGACGGCACCCTCGCGGAGCGCCGCGGCGAGGTGGACCCGGCCGCGGTGGCGGTCAGCCACGGCGCCGACCGGCTCACCTACGCCGAGCTCGACGCCCGCGCCAACCGTCTCGCCCGGGAGCTGATCGCCCGCGGCGTGCGGCCCGAGTCGCGGGTCGCCGTCGCGCTGCCCCGCGGCGTCGACCTGGTCGTGGCGCTGCTCGCCGTCATCCGGTCCGGCGGCTGCTACGTGCCCGTCGACACCGGCGCGCCGGTCAGCCGCAGCGCCTACGTCCTTGCCGACGCGGCACCCGTGTGCCTGCTCACCGACGCCGCGACCGCGGCCGCGCTCGGCCCGGAGGTCCCCGCGATCCTGCTCGACGGCCCGCTGCCGGCGCACGACCACGGGCCCCTAGAAGGCACCGGGCTGCGGCCGGACAACACCGCCTACATCATCTACACGTCCGGCTCGACCGGGCAGCCGAAGGGCGTCGCGGTCACCCACCGCAACGTGCTGACCCTGTTCGCCGCCGCCGACCAGGTGTTCACGTTCGGCCCGAGCGACGTGTGGACGATGTTCCACTCCTACGCGTTCGACTTCTCCGTCTGGGAGCTGTGGGGCGCGCTGCGGTACGGCGGCCGCCTGGTCGTCGTGGGCAACGACGTCGCCCGCGACCCGGGCCGCTTCGTCGAGCTGCTGCGCGCCGAACGTGTCACCGTGCTCAACCAGACCCCGTCGGCGTTCTACCCGCTCGTCGCCGAGGACACGTCCGGGCTGGCCCTGCGCTACGTCGTCTTCGGCGGCGAGGCGCTCGACCCGGGCCGGCTGCGGCCCTGGTACGCCACGCACGCCGACGACGCGCCGGTGCTGGTCAACATGTACGGCATCACCGAGACGACGGTGCACGTGACGTTCCGGGCGTTGCGGCGGGAGGACGCGGCCGCCGGCAGCGTCATCGGCGCCGCGCTGCCGAGCCTGCGCGCGTACGTGCTCGACCACCGGCTGCAGCCGGTCCCGGCCGGCGTCACCGGCGAGCTGTACATCGCCGGCGACCAGCTCGCCCGCGGCTACCTCGACCGTCCCGGCCTGACCGCGGCCCGGTTCGTGGCCAACCCGTTCGGGCCCGGACGGCTGTATCGCAGCGGCGACCTCGCCACCTGGACCGCCGGCGGCGACCTGGTCTACGCCGGCCGCTCCGACCAGCAGGTGAAGGTCCGCGGCCACCGCGTCGAGCTCGGCGAGGTCGAGGCCGCGCTGCTGGACGTCGGCGGCGTCACCAACGCCGCCGTCAACCTGCACGACGGCCGGCTCGTCGCCTACCTGGTCGGTCCGTCCACGGTGGACGTCGAGGCGGTCCGGGCGGACCTGGAGCGGCGGCTGCCGTCCTACCTGGTGCCGGCCGTGTACCTGCCGCTGCCGGCGCTCCCGTTGACCGTCAACGGCAAGCTGGACCGGGCCGCGCTGCCGGCGCCGACCGGCGAGCGGGCCGCGCCGGTGGAGGTCGCGGCCGACGAGTCCGAGCCGCAGCGGCTGCTGCGCGCGCTGATCGCCGAGGTCGTCGGGGTCTCCGAGGTCGGCGCCGGCGAGGACTTCTTCGCCGTCGGCGGGGACAGCATCATCGCGATCCAGCTGGCCAACCGGGCCCGCCGGGCCGGGCTGTCCCTGACCCCGCGCGACGTGTTCGTGCACCGCACCGCCGCTGCCCTCGCCGCGTTGCAGAAAAGGCCGCAGCCGCGGGAACAGCCGTCCGACGGGGTGGGTGAAGTGCCGCTGCTGCCGATCGTGCAGCGCCTCGCCGAGCTGGGCGGGCGGATCCACCGGCACAACCAGGCGGAGCTGCTGATCACCCCGGCCGGCAGCACCCACGAGCGGATCATCGCCCTGGTCGAGAGGCTGGTGCGCCGCCACGACGCCCTGCGCCTCCGGCTGCACCGCCCGTCGCCGATGCTGTGGTCCCTCGAGGCCCGGCCCTCCTCGGAGGCGTCCACCGTGGACGTGCGGCGGGTCGACGCGGCCGGGCTCGGCGACGCCGTCCTGCGCGAGCTGATCGGCGTCGAGTCCGACGCCGCGGCGGACCGGCTCGACCCCGACGCCGGCACGGTGCTGCAGGCCGTCTGGTTCGACCGCGGCCCGGGGGAGCGGGGCCGGCTGCTGCTGGTCGCCCACCATCTCGTCGTCGACGGCGTGTCCTGGCGGATCCTCACCGACGACCTCCGCGACGGCTCCACCGAGGCGCCCGGCGGCACGTCGCTGCGTGCCTACGCCCGGCTCCTGCAGGAGCGGGCCGGCCAGGCGGCGCGGCTCGGCGAGTTCGAGCACTGGGCCGCCACCCTCGCCCCCGGCGGTGAGCTCGACGCTGCTCAGGACACCAGCGGGTTGACCGTGGGGCAGACCCGCGAGCACGAGCTGCGCCTGCCGCCGGAGGTGACCGGGCCGCTGCTCACCACGGTCCCGGCCACCGGCGGCGCCGACGTCACCGCGACCCTCGTCGCCGCGCTGCGCATCGCGGTGGGCCGCTGGCGGGCCGGGCGCGACGCCGACCCGGGCGCACCGCTGACCCTGGACCTGGAACGGCACGGCCGGGAGGAGCTCGACGGCACCGACCTGTCCCGCACCGTCGGCTGGTTCACCACGATCGCCCCGGTCCGGCTGCCGGCGGTGCCGGACGGGCCGCGGGCACTGGCGGAGGTGCACCGGCTCGTGAGCGCCGCACCCGACAACGGGCTCGGCTTCGGGCTGCTGCGCTACGCCAACGCCCGCACCGCGCCCGCGCTCGCCCGGCTCGGCACGCCGCAGGTCCTGTTCAACTACCTGGGCCGGTTCCCGGCGGTGTCCGAAGCGGACTGGGACACCGCCCCGGAGGCGGACGCGATGCGCACCGCACCCGACCCGGACCTCGGCACGCCGTACCTCCTGGAGATCAACGCCGCCTGCCACACCACCCCGGACGGGCCCGAACTGCGGGCCGTGCTCACCTACGCCGACGAAGGCCTCGACATCCCCGGCCTCGCCGCGCACTGGGCGGACGCGATGCGCGAGCTGTGCGCGCCCACCGACGAGGTGTGGCCGCTGTCGCCGCTGCAGGAAGGCCTGTACGTCCAGGCCGGCCTCGCCGGTGACGCGGACGTGTACATCGCCCAGAACGCGTTCGACTTCGCCGGGCGCCTCGACCCCGACCGGCTCGCCGCCGCCTGGACGGAGGTCCTGGACCGGCACCCGGCGATCCGGCTCGGCTTCACCGCCGGCGACGGGCCGCGGCCCGTCGCGGTGCTCGCCGCCGCCGTGGAAGGGCGGGTCGCGGTGGTCGAGGGCGACCCGGACACGATCATGGCCGAGGACCGGACCAGGCCCTTCGACCTGGCCGCGCCGCCCCTCGCGCGGCTCACCGTGGTGCGCCGGCCCGACGGCACCGACCGGCTGCTGTTCACCTACCACCTGCTGCTGTGGGACGGCTGGTCCCGCGAGCTCGTCCTGCGGGACCTGTTCGCCCACTACGCCGGGCAGACCCCGGCGCCGCCGGCGGCCCGCTTCATCGACTACCTCGGCTGGGTCGCCGCCCAGGACGCCGGCGCCTCGGCGCGGGCGTGGGCGGAGTCGCTGCGGGACCTGGACGAGCCGACGATCCTCTACCCGGCAGCCGCCGGCACCCGGCCGGTGCTCGCGACCAGCATCGCCCGGCAGCTCACCGAGGAGCAGACGGCCCGGCTCACCGCCCAGGCCCGCGCCCAGGGCGTCACCCTCAACGCGGTGCTCAGCGCCGCGCTCGGCGTCGTCCTCGCGCACGCCGCCGGCCGCAAGGAGGCCGTGTTCGGCATCACCGTCGCCGGCCGCCCCACCGAACTGCCCGGCATCGACGAGGTCGTCGGGGTCTTCCTCAACACCGTCCCGGCCCGGGTCACCCTCGCGCCCGGCGAGCCGGTCGCCGAGGTGCTGCGCCGCGTCCAGGCCGACCGGATCGACCTGATGCCGCACGAGTACCTCGGCCTCGGCGAGATCCAGCGTGCCGCCGGCCGCACCACGCTGTTCGACAACCTCTACGTGCTGCAGAACTTCCTCGACGACGACACGTTCACCGACCTGGAGACCGAGCACG
The DNA here is from genome assembly GCF_016862795.1 of Dactylosporangium siamense. Classification (GTDB taxonomy): domain Bacteria; phylum Actinomycetota; class Actinomycetes; order Mycobacteriales; family Micromonosporaceae; genus Dactylosporangium; species Dactylosporangium siamense. The sequence goes on from NZ_BONQ01000155.1 coordinate 89,975, forward strand.
GGATCGTCGGGGTGACCGCGGTCGACGCCACCCACTACCCGCTGACGTGGGTCGCCACCCCGGGCCGGCGGCTGCGGGTCCGCCTCGAATACCGCGCCGACGTCGTCCCGGCCGAGGACGCCGAGGCGCTGCTGGCCCGCCTGGAACGGGTGCTGCTGGCCCTGGCCGACGACGTCTCGACGCCGGTCGCCGCGCTGCCGGTCGCCTCCACCGCGGTGCTGCAAGGCGTCCAGGGCGAGATCCTGCCGGAGACCATCGCGGAACTGATGGCGGCGCAGGCGGTGCGGACCCCGGACGCGCCGGCGCTCACCTTCGGCGCGACCACCGTCACGTACGCCGACCTCGACGCGCGGGTCAACCGCCTGGCCCGGCACCTGCTGCGCCTCGGCGCCGGCCCGGAACGCATCGTGGCCCTCGCCCTGCCCCGCTCGATCGACATGGTCGTCGCGCTGTTCGCCGTGCTGCGCACCGGATCGGCGTACCTGCCGCTCGAGCTCGACCACCCCGACGACCGGCTCCAGGCGATGCTGGACGACGCGCGGCCCGCGCTGGTGCTGACCGCCGGGCGGCTCGACGGGATCCGTCTGGACACGTTGGACGTGTCCACGGAGGACGGTTCGTCGCTCACCGCCGCGGAGCTCGGCGCGTTCGCGCCGGGGACCCCGGGGCGCATGGACCATCCCGCCTACGTCATCTACACGTCGGGCTCGACGGGCAGGCCGAAGGGCGTCGTCACCCCGTACCGCGGCCTCACGAACATGCAACAGAACCACCGCGAGGCCATCTTCGCCCCGACGATCGCCGCGCAGGGCGGCCGGACCCTCACCATCGCCCACACCGTGTCGTTCTCCTTCGACATGTCGTGGGAGGAGCTGCTGTGGCTGGTCGAGGGCCACCACGTGCACGTGTGCGACGAGCACCTGCGCCGCGACGCGGTCGCCCTCGCGGCCTACTGCGCCCGGCACGGCGTCGACGTCGTCAACGTCACCCCCACCTACGCCCAGCACCTGCTCGACGCCGGCCTGCTGACCGGCGCGCACCGGCCGGCGCTGGTCCTGCTCGGCGGCGAACACGTGCCCGAGGGGCTGTGGGCCACGCTGCGGGACACCGACGGGGTGCTCGGCTACAACCTGTACGGCCCCACCGAGTACACCATCAACACCCTCGGCGGCGGCACCACCGACAGCGCGACGTCCACTGTGGGCACCCCGATCTGGAACACCAGCGGCTACGTCCTGGACGACTGGCTGCGTCCCGTCCCGCCCGGGGTCCCCGGCGAGCTGTACATCACCGGCGCCGGGCTGGCCCGCGGCTACCTCAACCGGCCCGCGCTCACCGCCGACCGGTTCGTCGCGGACCCCGCGGTCCCCGGCGGCCGCATGTACCGCACCGGCGACCTGGTCCGGGTCCGCGCCGACGGCCTGCTGGACTTCCTGGGCCGCACCGACGACCAGGTGAAGATCCGCGGCTACCGCATCGAGCTCGGCGAGGTCCAGGCCGCGATCGCGGCGCAGCCAGGGGTCCGGCAGTGCGCGGTCCTCGCCGTCGCCGATGGTACGGGTGGCAAGCGGCTCGTCACCTACCTGGTGCCCGACGCTTCCCTGGATGTCGCCGCGCTGCGCAACGCCTTGAAGGCGACGATGCCGGCGTACATGGTCCCCACCGCGTACGCCGCCGTGCCCGAGCTGCCGCTGACCGTCAACGGCAAGCTCGACGTGGCGGCGCTGCCGGAGCCGCAGTCCGTCGCCGCCGGCGGTCGGGCCGCCGCCACCGACACCGAACGGCGGCTGTGCACCGTCTTCGGCGAGGTCCTCGGCGTGCCCGGCTACGGCGTCGAGGACGACTTCTTCGACCGCGGCGGGCACTCCCTGATCGCGATGCGGCTCCTCGGCCGGCTGCGCACCGAGCTCGGCGCCGACCTGCCGCTGCGGGCCCTGTTCGACGCGCCGACCCCGGAGCGGCTCGCGCTGCGCCTGTCTGCTTTTTTGTCTGATGGACGGCCGGCGCTGGCCGCCCGCCCGCGCCCCGACCGGGTCCCACTGTCGCCGGCGCAGGAGCGGCTGCTGCTGTTGCAGCACCTCGACCCCGCCTCCACGGCGTACAACTACCCCCTCGTGATGCGACTGCGGGGCCGCGTCGACGGGGCCGCCCTGCGGTTGGCGCTGGGTGACGTGACCGCCCGCCACGAGGTGCTGCGCACGCTGGTCACCCTGGACGGCCAGCGGGTGCTGCCATCCGTGGAGGTCCCGGTGTACGACCAGCTGGACGCCGCCCTGTCCCGGCCGTTCGACCTCGCGGCCGAGGCGCCGATCCGGGCCGCGGTCGTCGCCGAGCCGGCCGGCGACACGCTGCTCGCCCTGGTCCTGCACCACATCGCGATGGACGAGTGGTCCGACCAGCCGCTGCTGCGGGACCTCACGGACGCCTACATGGCCCGCCTCGCCGGCCGGGCACCGTCGTGGACGCCGCTGCCGGTGCAGTACGCCGACTACGCCGCCTGGCAGGCCGACCTGCTCGGCGACCCGGCCGACCCGGCGAGCGGGCACGCGACGTCCCGGCGGTTCTGGCAGGAGCAGCTGCGCGGGCTGCCGGAGGAGATCCAGCTGCCCGGCGCGCTGCCGCGGACCGCACCCGGACCGGCCGGGCAGGTCGGCGCGACGCTGCCCGCCGAGCTCGTCACCCGGCTGCGGGCCCTCGCCGGCGAGCAGTCGGCGAGCCTGTTCATGGCCCTGCACGCGGGTCTCGCGGTCCTGCTGTCCCGGCACGGCGCGGGGGAGGACGTCCCGATCGGCACGCCCACCTCCGGCCGCGGCGACCCGGCGCTCGCCGACCTCGTCGGGTTCTTCGTCAACACCGTCGTGCTGCGCACCGACCTGTCCGGCGCGCCGACGTTCACGGACCTGCTGCGCCGGGTCCGCGCCGCCGACCTCGCCGCGTTCGAGCACGCCGAGCTGCCGTTCCAGCAGGTCGTCGAGGCGGTCAACCCGGCTCGCGGGCCGGGCCGCAACCCGCTGTTCCAGGTGATGATCGGCTACCACCACCGGCCGGCCGCCTCCGCTTCCGGCGGCACGGTCCTCGGCCTGCCGCTCGGCCCCGAGCCCGGCTTCGCCGCCGACCCGAAGGTCGACCTCAACGTGACCTTCGTCGACGCCGGCGCCACCGTCGACGTGACGCTCGAATACGACACGGCCCGTTTCACCGCCGGCACCGCCGCCCGCCTGGTTTCCCGCCTCGTCCGGCTCCTTACGCACCTGGCCGCCCACCCCGGCGCGGCGGTCCGGGACGCGGCGCTGCTGACCGCGGACGACGAGGCCGACCTGGACCGGTGGTCGAGCGGTGGCCCGCTGCCGCCGACCGGCTCGTGGGTCGCGGCGTTCCTTGGCCACGCCGCCCGCGCGCCGCACGCCGACGCGCTCGTCCACGATGGACGGACCTGGAGCTACGCGGAGCTCGACGCCGCCTCCGACCGGCTCGCCGCCGCGCTGGCCGCCAGGGGCGCCGGCCCGGAGCGGCTCGTCGGGATCGCGCTGCCGCGCACCGCCGAGCTGGTCGTCGCGGTCCTCGCGGTGCACAAGACCGGCGCGGCCTACCTGCCGCTGGATCCCGGGTTCCCGGCGGACCGGCTCGCGTACATGGTCGAGGATGCCCGGCCCGTGACGGTCATGGACTCCTCGACGGAGCTGTTCCCGCCTTCCGGCGTTTCGTTGGTATCGCCGGATCCCCTGAGCGCGGCCTACGTCATCTACACGTCCGGCTCGACCGGGCGGCCGAAGGGCGTCGTGGTCACGCACCGGGACCTGGAGGCGTTCCTCGCCGCCGTCGACGAGGTCGCGCCGATGACCGCCGCCGACCGGCTGCTCGCCGTCACCACCCTGTCCTTCGACATCTCGGTGCTGGAGCTGCTGCAGCCGCTGCGCACCGGCGGCTGCGTCGTCCTCGCGTCCGCCGCCCAGGTCCGCGACCCGGCGCTGCTGGCGCCCCTGGCCGCCACCGCGACCGTCATGCAGGCCACGCCGTCGCTGTGGGCGGCGCTGCTGGAAGCGTCCGATGTGGACCTCACCGGCGTGCGTGCCCTGGTCGGCGGCGAGGCGCTGCCGCCGTCGCTCGCCGCGGCACTGTCCCGGCGGGCCCGGTCCGTGACGAACCTCTACGGCCCCACCGAGGTCACCGTGTGGGCGACCGCGGCGGCCGTCGGCTCGGACCGGCCCACCATCGGTGGTCCGCTGCCCGGCACTACGGCGCTGGTGCTGGACGCCGCGCTGCGGCCGGTGCCCCCGGGTGTGGCCGGTGAGCTGTACCTCGGCGGCGCCCAGGTGACCCGGGGCTACCTCGGCCGGGCCGCGCTGACCGCAGGCCGGTTCGTCGCCGCGGCCGGCGGCGGCCGCCTCTACCGCACCGGCGACCTGGTGCGCCGGCTGCCGGACGGGTCGCTGGAGTTCCTCGGCCGCACGGACTTCCAGGTGAAGGTCCGCGGACACCGCATCGAGCTGGGCGAGATCGAGGCCGTCCTCGCCGGGCACCCGGAGGTGACCCGGGCCGTGGTCATCGCCCGCGACGACCGGCTCATCGGCTACGTGACCACCTCCGGTGCCCCGGACCTCGGGCGGTACCTCGCCGACCGGCTGCCCGCCTACCTGGTGCCGGCGGCGTTCGTGGTGCTCGGCGCGATCCCGCAGACCCCGAACGGCAAGGTCGACCGGGCCGCGCTGCCCGACCCGGCGTTCACCTCGGGTCCTGCGGATCGGCCGCGCAGCCGGACCGAGGAGCGGCTGTGCGAGCTCGCCGCGGAGGTGCTGGGGGTGGCCGCGGCAGGGGTGAACGACGACTTCTTCGCCCTGGGCGCGCACTCGCTGCTGCTGGTCCGGCTCGCCGCCGCGGTCCGCCGCGAGTTCGGGGTCGGCCTCGCCGTCGCGGACCTGTTCACGGCGCCGACCGTGGAAGGGCTGGCCCGCCGGCTCGCCGGTGACCTGCCGCCCGGCGACGCCCTTGCACCGGTCGTCACGCTGCACCCGGGCGGGGCCGAGCCGCCGCTGTTCTGCCTGCCGCCGGCCAGCGGCCTGGCGTGGCAGTTCGCCGGGCTGAAGCGGCACCTGCCCGAGGGGATCCCGCTGATCGGGCTGCAGTCGCCGCGGCTGAGCCGGACCGTGGACCTGCCGGCGACCCTGGACGACCTCGCGGACGAGTATGCCGGGTTGGTGACGCAGATCGCCCCGGACGGGCCGGTGCGGTTGCTCGGCTGGTCCTTCGGGGGTGCGGTGGCGCACGCCGTGGCGGCGCGGCTGGTGCCGGCCGGCCGGGACGTGACGTTCGTCGGCATGCTCGACTCGCACCTGTCTCCGCCGCCGGCGGCCACCGGTGATTGGGACGGTCCGGCGGCGATCGCGGCGCTGTTGCAGGAGTTCGGCTTCGACGCGCCGGCCGACACGGCACCGACCGTGGCCGACGCGGTGCAGCTCGTGCGGACGGCCGGCGGCGGCGTGGCCGCACTCTCCGACGCGCAGATCACCCGGGTCGTGGAGAACTACCTCGACAGCGACCGGATGATGGCCGGCGCGCGGCCCGACGTCCTCGCCGCGGACGTGCTGTTCGTCGACGCCACCGTCCCGGAGCCCGGGTTCACCGGCACCGCCTCGGACGGCTGGCGCTCCCTTGTGGACGGACGGTTCCAGACGGTCGAGCTCGCCTGCGGGCACTCGGAACTGCTCGACCCGCACGTGCTGGGCCGGCTCGGCCCGATCCTCGCGCGGGTGCTCTGAACGCACGAGAAAAGGGGGCGGCGACGCCCCCTTTTCTCGTGTGGTGCCCGTGGTTACGCGGCGGCCAGGTCCGGGACCTTGGTGGCCGGGTCGTTGTCGGCGGCGGCGGCGAGGGCCGGCACCAGGATGTCCAGCGCGAAGAGCAGCGCGTTGGGGCCGCTGTAGGACAGCGCACCCGACAGCGGCGTCTCGAACGTGGTGTAGAGGGTGCGGTCGGTGGTGACGACCTTCAGCTTGGCGAAGACCGGCGAGGCGGTCATCGTCGCCTTGGTCGCGCCGTTGACGAAGAGGATGTCCTTGTCGACCAGGTCCAGCCGCTCCTCGCTGATCTCGTCCTTGTCCGTCTGGGCGGCGAAGCCGAGGGCGTCGAACAGCGCGCGGCGCGGGTCCTTGGCGGCGATCAGCCAGTGCGTGCCGTTCTCCGGGCCGAAGTCCTCGACGAGCACCTTGCCGGCGAACTCCGGGTGCGCCTTCTTGATCTCGGCGAGCTTCGCGTTGACCTTGTCGACGAGCGCCTTGGCCTCGGCCGACTTGCCCAGGGCCTTGCCGGTGGTCAGGGTCTGCACGTCCCACGGGGTCTGCTCGTCGGCGTAGTCCTTCGACTGCACGACGGTCGGTGCGATCTGGCTGAGCCGGTCGTACGTCTCCTGGTTGATCGTCTCGTAGATGGCCAGGATCAGGTCCGGCTTCTCCTTGAGGATCGCCTCGAAGTTGATCTCGGCGGAGAACGTCGGCAGGGCCTTGCCACCCAGCGCTGACTTGACCCACGGGTAGTTCGGGTACTCGGTGAACCACTCGCGGGTGCTGACCGGCGTGACGCCGAGGGCGATCGCGAAGTCCTGGTCGTTCCAGCCGACGGTGAGGACGCGCTTCGGCTCGGACTCGATCTTCGTCGATCCGAACTTGTGCTCGATCGTCACGGGGAAGGCGGCGGGTGCGGCGGACGCGCTCGCCGGGGCGGCGGTCTCCTTCTCGTCGCTGCCACAGGCGGCGAGGGAGGCCGCGGCGAGCAGTGCCGTGGCGGCGAGCGCCGTATGGCGCAGCCAGTTCCTGGATCGGGGGGCGCGGATCATCAAGGCTCCTTGGAGGGGTTCGGGTTCGCAGCCGACGCGCCGGAGGGCGGCGCGACGAAGCAGGAATGTAGGTTAGCATTGCCTAACTTCGGTTGGGCTTCTCGTGTCCACCCCTTTGGACTCGTGTCCACCCCTTTGGAGAGGACGACTCAATGCAGCGCACCCTGCTCGGCGGCAAGATCCATCGCGCGACGGTGACCCAGGCGGATCTGCACTACGTCGGATCGATCACCATCGACATCGCGCTGCTGGAGGCGGCCGGCCTGGTCGAGGGGGAACAGGTGCAGGTCGTCGACATCGACACCGGCGCGCGCCTGACCACGTACGTGATCGAGGGCGCCCGCGACAGCGGCGTCATCGGCATCAACGGTGCCGCTGCCCGGCTCGTCTCACCCGGCGACCTCGTGATCATCATGTCGTTCGAGCTCGTCGACGACACCGAGATCGCGCGGCACCGCTCCCGCGTCGTGCACGTCGACAAGGCCAACCGCATCGTCGAGCTCGGCGCCGACCCCGCCGCCCCCGTCCCCGGCGCCCCCGACCAGCGCTCCGGGCGCGACGCGGCCGTCCTGACGCCGAGCCGCTGACCCCATGGCCCCGCCGTCGAGGGACGACATCTGCACGCTCACGGTGTGCCGGGACTGCTGCTGCGGCAGCCTCGACAAGCACCCCGACGTCGATCACGACGGGCACCTCGCCGCGCTGCGGGCCGGTGCCGGCAGGCACCGGGTGCGGGTCAGCGAGTGCCTCTCGGTCTGCGAACGCTCCAACGTCGTGGTGGTGCAGCCGTGCCCGTCCGCCCGCCGCCGCGGGGCCCGACCCGTCTACCTGGGCGACGTCCTCGACGACGACGCGCTGGACGCGGTGACGTCCTGGCTCACCGCGGGCGGGCCCGGCGTCGCGGCGATGCCCGGCCGGCTCGACGGCCACCTGTTCGACCGTTCCGCGGCGTCAGCCGAGGTCGGCTGACGCCGCTGCTCCGGCCGCTCCTTCGGGAGCGGCCGGCTCCGGGCCCTTTCGCCAGATCGCTCTCATGGCGGATGCTGGCCCGATGGTCACCGGACTCGCGCGGCACGACGACGTCACCATCGCCTACGAGCGGCTCGGCCCCGTCGACGGCGAGCCGCTGCTGCTCATCATGGGCCTGGGCATGCAGCTGGTGTCGTGGCCCGACGAGCTCTGCGCGATGCTCGTCGACCGTGGCTTCAGCGTCGTGCGGTTCGACAACCGCGACGCCGGGCAGTCCACCCACTTCTCGCACGCCGGCAACCCCGGCATCCTGCAACTGTTGGCCCGGCCGCGGGCCGTCGCGCCGTACCGCCTCGCCGACATGGCCGGCGACGCCGCCGCGGTTCTCGACGCCGTCGGCTGGCCCTCCGCGCACGTGGTCGGCGCCTCGCTCGGCGGCATGATCGCCCAGGCCCTCGCCATCGGCCACCCCGACCGGGTGCGGACCCTCACCTCGGTCATGTCGACGCCGTCGCCGCGGATCGGCCGGCCCCGCCCGGGCGCCCTCGCCGCCCTCGGTGAACGCCCCGCCACCAACCGGGACGAGGCCGGCGAACGCATGGTCCGGGTGTTCCGGGTGATCGGCTCTCCCGGGTACCCGCACAACGAGGAGTGGCTGCGCGACGTGGGCCGCCGCGCGTACGACCGGGGGCACGACCCCGCCGGCGGCCGCCGCCAGCTCGCCGCGATCCGCGCCTCCGGCGACCGCCGGGCGGCCCTCGCCGGGGTCCGGGTGCCGACTCTGGTCCTGCACGGCGACGCGGACCCCCTCGTCCGCCCGTCCGGCGGCCGGGCCACCGCTGCCGCCGTGCCCGGCGCCCGCCTCGTCGTCTACCCGGGCATGGGCCACGACCTGCCACACCCGCTGTGGTCGGACATGATCGACCAGATCAGCGACCTCGCTGGCGTCGCCCGCCCGGCTGACCGCTGACCGCCTGCCGCAGCTGAGCGGGCCGTCTACCGGCCTGGCCGGGCTGGCCGCCCACCGGCCCGCCCGGCGTCGCCCGCCCGGCCGACCGCTGACCGCCTGCCGCAGCTGACCGGGCCGTCCACCGGCCTGACCGGGTCGGCCGTCCGCCCGGCTGACTGGGTCAGCCGTCCCTCAGGCTGCCCGAATGCGGTTGCGTGCCTAGGATCGGTGGCGTGACCCAGTCGACGGAGCCCGTGACCGCCGCCATCGGGCGGGGGGACGTGGACTGGCTCACCGCCAACATCGACAGCACCGCCTGCCCGCCCGACCTGCTGGCCCGCCTCGCCCGGCACGCCGACCCGCGGCTGCGGCTCCTCGCGGTGCGCTGGCTCGGCGAGCGCCTGGCGGGTGGACCCGACCCCGGCGACGAGGTCATGCGGGTCCTGGCGGAGGAACCAGGCTTGCTCCTTCCGGACGACCCGGGCCGCGTCGACGGGACACCGGAGGTCGCTCTCGCCGCCGCCGAGCTGTTCGAGCGGCACGGCCGGCACCTGCCGGCCGCCGCCTGGCCGCACTGGCGGGCCGCCGCCGTCCCGGCGGTGGTGCGGGTCGCGTGGCTGCGGGCCGAGCTGCTGCACCTGCCCGGCCGGCTCCCGGCCGAGCCACGCGGCGAGGCGCTGTATCAGGCCGTGGCCGGGCTGCGGTGCACCGACGGACCCGACCCGGCCCGGCTCGTCCAGGAACTCGCCGGCCGCGACGACCCCATCCTGCGGGCCGCCGCGCTGCGACTGTGCCGGGAGGCGCTGCACGCCGCAGTCCTCGCCCCGGCGCCCGCCCGCCATCTCCTGGTCCGGCTCCTGGACAGCACCGACCCGGCGGTCCTGGCCGGCGCCCTGACCGAGCTGGCGCAGCCGTGGGCCGCCGTCGACCCGGCCGCCCCGCACCGCCTGCGCGGCCTCCTTGCCGGTGCCGACCGGGGCGCGGCCGTCATCGATGCCGCTGTGGCCGCCGCCGCCCGGCACGGCCTGCGGGACGCGCTGCTCGACACGGCCACCGGCACCGGCCGGCCGCCCCGCGCCCGGCGGCGCGCCCTCGCGGCCCTCGGCGACCTCCTCGACCGCGAGGACATCCCCGCCGTCGTCGAACTCGCCGCCGCCGACCCGCTGCTGCTCGGCCCACCCGCCGTCGTCTGCCTCGCCGCCATGCACCACCGCGGGCTGTTCCCCACCGGCGAGGCGGCCACCGGCATCGTCGGCCTGGCCCTCGCCGACCACACGATCTGCGCCGCGACGGTGGCGATGCTGCTGTACACGGCCCGCCACCCCGTCCAGGCCACCCTGCTGGACGCCTCGCCGGCCGACCCGAGCTGGCCGCGGCGGCTGGCACTGCTGGTGGAGCTCGCCCGCCAGGGCCCACCGGACCTCGACGTCGGCGCGGCCGTCGCGGGCCTGCTGGCGGTCGCCGCCGCGCCGGAGCCGTTCCTCGCCGCGCTCCGGGACCTGCGCCACGCCCCCGCCGAGGACGCCGTCCTCGCGACCCTGCCCAGGGCGCCCGCCGCCGCGTTGCACGCGCTGGAGGCGATCGGCGGCGCCAGGACGGTCGCCGTGCTCGCCGGTGCGCTGGAGGGCGACGGGGTGGCGTACCTGCGACCGTGGCGACACCAGGCACTCGAACTGTGCTGGCGGCTCGCCGTCGACCCTGGCCGCCGGGCCGCGCTGCTGCGCCGGCTCAACCCGGCCACGCTGCCCGCCGCCGTCGCCGCGGACCTCGGGCGGCCCGACGAGCGGGAGCTGGTGGTGCTGCGCGCCCGCGTCGCCGCGGACCGGCCGGTCGACGCCCTCGTCGAGCTGGCCCGCACCGCCGACACCGGCACCGTGCCCGCGCTCACCGAGGTCCTCGGCCGCATCGTCGCCGAGCTCGCCACCGCCTGGGACACCCGCGGTAACCCGCCGGGGCAGCGGCACACGCTCCCCGCCGACCTGGCCGACGCGGTCGCGGACCCGGACCGGCCGGCGGACGCCACCCAACCCATGCCCGTCGTGCCGCAACGGGTCGTCGACGCGATCAGCGCCCTCGGCGGACGCCTGCACCGCCTCGGCCGGATCCGTCCGGTCTGCCTGCTCGACGCCGGGTCCGCGGCGGAGGCCGGCGACGCGCTCGTCGCGAGCTTGGCGCTGGACCTGCTGGACCGGCCGAACACCACCCCGACCGAACTCGCCGTGCTGCTGGAGGTGCTGCGGCGGGCACCCTACGAACCGACCCGCGCCCGCGTCCACCGCCTGCTGCGCCACCGCGACCCGCGCGTGCGCAAGCACACCATCGGGCTGCTCGCCCACGACGGCGGCGGCGCCGAGGCGCTGGCCGCGACCCTGACGGTGCTGACCGCCGCCGCCGACGTGCAGACGGCCCGCCAGGCACTCACCGCGCTCGGCCAGGTCGGCGCCCGGTGGGCCGCCCACGCCGTCGCCGCCTGCCTCGAGCACCCGAACATGAACGTGAAGAAGGCGGCCGCCGAGGCGTTGCGCACCGCCGGCACCCCCACCACCGTCCCGCACCTGCTCGGCTGGCTCGGCCGGCACGACAACCCCGGACTGCGCACCGCGCTGCTGGCCGCGCTGCGGGAGCTGCTCGCCGACGCCACCACCGCGACGGTCCTCGCGGCGGCCGAGCAGGCCGACCCGGGCCGGACCCGCGACCTGCTCCTGGAGGCCCTCGACCGCGCCCTGCCGGCCCGAGCGGTCGCGGCGCTGGCCGATCAGGGCTCACCGGCCGGCCCCGGGTTGCTGCGCCTCGTCGCCGCCGGTCGGGTACGCCTCAGCGCCGGCACCGTGGCCGACCTCGCGACCCGCATGGCGGCCCACGGCGTGACCCCACGGCCCGTCTCCCCGGCCACCGCCCCGCACCCCGACCTCGTCACGCTCACCCGCGACGGCTGGCACGACCGCGTCGCCCGCCGGGTGGCGTCGGGACACGACCCCGCGGACCTGCCCGGGGCGCTGCTGCCCGCACTGCGGCGGCTGCTGCCCGACTGGCTCCGGCTCGCCGCGACCGGCCCGGCGATCCGCCCGCCGGTGCTGCGCCTCGTCCTGCGCTGCTGCCCGGCACCCTGGACCGACTCGGAGCGGGCCGGGTTCACCCGATCGCGTCAGGTCCTCGTCGCCGGCCTCGGCGAGCTGCCGCCCGCCGACCGGGACCGGCTGCTCGCCGTCCTCGAGGACCTGGCCCCGCACCTCACCGCGACGGCCGCCTTCGACGTTGCCACCGGGCTGCGGCGGGCGCCGGCGGCACCGGCCGGGCGCCGCAGCACGCTGCCCCTGCTCCGGCTGTGCGGCGCGGTGCTCACCCGCGCCGACGTCGAGCGGGCCCTCGCCGACGCCGCGCTGGGCGCCGACCCCTGGCTGGGCGAGGTCCGGGTCCTGCGCGAGGCGTTCACCGTGCCCGACCCCTCGGTCCCCGCCGCCACCGGTTCGCGGGCACCAGCGGCGGCGGGTCCGCCGTCGTCGGCTTCGGCCGGTTCGCGGGTGGCTGCTCGAACCGGTTCGCCGTCGTCCGCTTCGGCTGGTTCGCGGGTGGCTGGTCGGGCCGGTTCGCCGTCGTCTGCTTCGGCTGGTGGGCCGCTTGCCGCAGGTGGCTCGCGGGAGCGGCTGGCGGCGCTGGTGGAGGCGTGGCCGGCGACCGATCCCGCTGACCGGCCGCGGCTGCTGGACCGCATGGCCGACCTCCAGCCGATCGACGCCCCACCGTGGACCATCGACGAGGAGGCGCACCGTCCCGTCCCGCCGCCCCGGACGCCGCACGACGGCGACCTCGACCAGCCGCGCTCGGCCAACCATCGCGCCCGGCTCCTCGACCTGCTCGAGCACCCCGCCTCCGGCACGACCCAGCGCCGCCGGGCGGTCGAGGCGCTGCGGTCCTGGCCCGAACCGGACATCCAGCGCCGGTTGCTGATGGCGTACCTGCGCGGCGACGCCGACGTGCCACCCACCGCCGCCCTGGCTCGCACCCTCACCATCGCCGACCTCACCGCCGCCGGCCTTGCCGCCACTGGTGGGGCCGCGGCTGTTCTCGGTGGGAGTGTTGTGCCCGCTGCCGACGTGGCGGGGTTCGATCCGGCCGCCGCTGACCTCGGTGCGGCCGGCCTGCCCGCCGTCGACGGTGCCCGGTCAGGTCCGGCCGGCGTCGATCCCGATGGGGTCGGCACGGGCGAGGCGGTGCTGGTCCGGGCGGTGCGGCTCGCCGCGCACCTCGACCAGGCGGGGCTGGCGCCGCTCATCCCGGCCCTGCAACGGCTCCGGGAGCACGGCACGCCGGACGTCCGGACCGCCGCCGACGCGGTGCTGCGCCAGCTCCCGGGTCGCATCCGCGCGGCCGTGCTCGGCGAGCCGCTCGACCCCCTGCTCGTGCCCGCGCCGGTCGAGCCACGGCTGCCGGCCGCGCTGCTGGAGCACCCGGCGCGACCCGCCGGCGCCGGCCCGCCGACCCGCCAGGACCTGCTCGACCGGGCCCGGGACGGCGACACCGGGCAGATCCGGGTCGCCCTGGCGGCCCTCGCCGAGACCAGCGGCGACGGTGACGCCGACGTCGCCGAGCTGCTCGAACACCTGCTGCGGCACCCCGAGCCGAAGGTCCGCCTGCATGCGCACCGGGTGTCGCGGCAGGTGCTGGACCGCCCGGCGTACCTGCGACACAGCGAGATCCTCCTCGCCGACCCGCAGCCGGACATCGTCCGCGCCGCGATCCGGGCCGTCAGCGGCGCCGCCTGGACCCCGGCGATCGCCGCCGTCGCCGGGCTCCTGCTGCACCCCGACCCGACCGTCCGGCGGACCGCCGAGGCCGGCCTGGCCCGCTTCGGCCAGGCCGCCGTGCCCGCGGTCACGAAGGCCGCCGCCCGCGCCCGCCCGGACCGCCGCGCCGTCTACACCACCGTCCTGGCCGTCCTCGCCGCCACAGCCGACCCGCCATCCTGACCTCACCCTCCCGAAGTGCCCGTCCTGCACAGCCCGCCGGCACGGAACGAAGCACGGCGAGCTGTCAGGCCGGCTGGTGGGGTCTGGTGGCGGCGACCGAGGCCCACAGGGCCGAGAGGATCGGGCGGCGCAGGTCGGTGCGGCGGGCGCAGAGGCCGATGGTGAACGTGCCGATCGGTGGGTCGGTGGGCACGACGGTGAGCCGGTTCTTGACGGCGCTGGTGTCCAGGACCAGGTGGGGGACGACGCCGGCGCCGATGCCCAGCGCGACGAGGGTGAGTAGCGCCTCGTGGCCGTCCACCTCGGCGGCGATCGTCGGGTCGAGCCGCCGGCGGCGGAACCAGCGGCGGGCGGCGTCGCGGGCGAGGCCGCCGCGGGGCAGGACGAAGGGCACCGCGGCCCAGTCGCCGGTGCGGGCGGCGGTCCGCAGCGGGCGGGCGGTGCGGGCCATGACGCACACCAGCGGCGTGTCGGCCACCGGGGCGCTGGCCAGGTGCTCGGGCACGCGGTCCGGCAGTGCGGCGACGGTGACGTCGACCGCGCCCTCGTCGAGGCGGCCGATCGCGCCGGCCGCGTCGCCGGTCTGCAGCTCCAGCCGGACCTGTGGATGGGCCCGGCGGAACGGCGCGAGGAGATCGGGCAGGATCGCCTGCCCCGCCGTCACGGAGGAGAAGATCCGCAAGGTGCCGCTGAGGCCCGCCGCGTCCCGGCCGTGTTCGCGGTAGTCGGTCCACAGGGTGAGGGCCTGCCGGGCGTACTCGGCGAAGCGCCGGCCCTCCTCGGTGAGCGCGACGCCGCGCGGGCCGCGGTCGAGCAGGCGCGCGCCGACCTGGGTCTCCAGCCGTTGGACGGTCCGGGTCAGGGTGGCCGGGCTGAGGTGCCGCTCCACGCTGGTGCGGCCGAAGTTGAGCGTGTCGGCCAGGTGGAGGAACACCCGCAGCGGTTCCAGTGTGTCCATGTTTCAGCTCCTGCAACGTGTCGTTGCGATGATTGCGCTTGCCGCAAGACGATTGTCGCCGATAGAACGGGGTCATGGCCGCTCTCACCTCGCAGTTGTTCCCCGTCCAGACCGTCGACCTGCCCGGTGGCGCCGAGCCGATCGTGCCCGGCGGGCGGCACCTGTTCCCGTTGCTTCCCGCCGCCCTCGACGGGGTGCGGAAGATCGGCGTGCTCGGTTGGGGGCCGCAGGGCCGGGCGCAGGCGCTGAACCTGCGCGATTCGCTGCAGGGCAGCGGCATCCAGGTCGCGGTGGGGCTGCGGGCCGGCTCCGCCTCGGCGGACGCGGCCCGCAGCGAGGGGTTCCGGACCGAGGACGGCACGCTGGGCGACTGGCTGGCCGTGGCGGCCAGCAGCGACCTGGTCATCGCGCTCGTCTCCGACGCGGCGCTCGCCGCCCACCACCAGGAGCTGTTCGCGGCGCTTCGGCCCGGCACGACGCTCGGGCTGTCGCACGGCTTCCTCGTCGGGCACCTGAGCCAGACCGGTGGTGACTTCCCGGCCGGCATCAGCGTCGTCGCGGTCTGCCCGAAGGGGATGGGCGACTCGGTGCGGCGGCTGTACCTGCAGGGCGCGCACATCAACGGCGCCGGCATCAACAGCAGCGTGGCGGTCCACCGCGACCACGACGGGCGGGCCGTCGAGCGCGCCCTGGCCTGGTCGATCGGGCTGGGCTCGCCGTACACGTTCGGCACCACGCTGGACAGCGAGTACCGGTCCGACATCGTCGGCGAGCGGGCCGTCCTCCTCGGCGCCGTGCACGGCCTGGTCGAGAGCCTCTACCAGCGGTTCCGGCTCGCCGGCGACGACCCGCAGACGGCCTACGAGCGGTCCTGCGAGAACGTGACCGGACCCATCGCGCGGACGATCTCGGCCGACGGGCCGGCCGCGGTGCGTGACCGGCTCGACCCGGCGGGGCAGGACGTCTTCGACCGGGCGTACGCGGCCACGTACCAGCCGGCCTTCGACGTGATCGCGGAGATCTACGACGAGGTCGACTCGGGCAACGAGCTGCGCAGCGTGGTGCTGGCCGCCCAGCGGCTGGCCAGCCGGCCGATGGCACCGATCAGCGGGTCGCCGATGTGGGCGGCCGGCCCGGCGGTGCGGGCCCGGCGCGCCGAGCGTGACCTGGCGGTCGAGCCGTTCACCGCGGGCGCCTTCCTCGCCGTCCTGACCGCCCAGGTGGACCTGCTTGCCGAGCGTGGCCACCCGTGGTCGGAGGTCATCAACGAGTCGGTCATCGAGGCGGTGGACTCGCTGTTGCCCTACATGCACGCCCGCGACGTCGCGTACATGGTGGACAACTGCTCGGTCACGGCCCGGCTCGGCGCCCGCAAGTGGGGCCCGCGCTTCCAGGCGGCGTGCGAACAGCTCGCGTTCCCCGCCTTCGACGGCCCCGGTGACCCGGACCACCGTTTGGTGGACGCGTTCCGGAAGAACCCGATGCACGAGGCGCTCGCGACGCTCGCCCCGCTGCGCCCACCGGTCGACATCTCCGTCTGACCCAAAGGACCAGACCCGACCGGGTGATGACCCGTCGATCCCGTGGAACGCCGCCCCGGCCGTCCCTATGGTGGTCCGATGAGCGCAGCCGGTGCGGCCATGTGGGGTCTGTTCGCGGCGCTCGCGCTCGAATGCCTCGACCTGCTCGGTGCGCTGCGCCGGGCAGGTCGACCGCCGTGGCGGGGTGCGGGAGAGCCGGGCGTGGTGCCGTACGCGATCTCCGCCGCCGTCCGTTGCCTCACCGGCGCCGGTCTCGCCGCCGCGGTGGCCGCCGCCGGGCAGGTGACGACGGCGGGCGGGGCGGCCGCCGTCGGGCTCGCGGCGCCGCTGCTCCTGACGCACCTGGTCCGGCTCGCCCGGCCGGTCGTGGGTGCGGGGGTTTCCGCCGGTACCCCGGCCGCGGCGCCCACTGGTAGCCCCGGGTCGACGCTGCTCGCCTCGGCCCGCCCGTCCCGGCTGCGGGTCAAGCTTCCCGCGGCCCGGAAGAAGACCGGCGACGACCACCGTGCGGATTGACCGCCTCGCCGCGCGGGTCCTGGCCGCCCTCGCCCGCGACGACCACGACGGCCGGGCCCGGGATCCGCTGCTTGCCGCGCTGAGCCGGGACACCCCCGCGTTCGGCGGCGCGACCGCCGTGGCCACGCGAGGGACCGGGCCGCGCTGGACGCTCCCGGCCGCCCTGCTGCGCCGCGCCGCCCCGCCGGCCGAGCACCAGCCGGAGCGGCCGCTGGACCGACCCGGCCACACCGACGGCCCACCAAGGCAGGCCACCGGCGCCGAACCCCCGCGCCACGCCAACGACGACGGCGCCCCACGGCACGGCACCAACGACGGCGCCCAACGGCGCGGCACGAACGAAGATGGCCCACGGCACGGCACGAACGACGATGGCCTACGGCACGGCACCAACGACGTCGGCCTACGGCACGGAAGCGGTGACGTCGGCCTACGGCACGGAAGCGGTGACGGCGCCCAACGGCACGGCAACGGCGACCATCGGCACGGCACCGACGGCGTTGCCCAGCGACCGGCCACCGACAGCGGGCCGCCGCGGCAGGCGAGACGGGAGCCCGGGCCGCCGCCGCTGTTCTCGATGCCGGACGGCACCCCGCCGCGCCGCATGCCGTCGACGACGACCCGGCGGTTGTGCGCGGCCGTGCACCTCGACGCCGACCTCGCCCGGCGCGTCGTCGCGGAGCTCACCGACGACCCGCGCCGGGCCGTCCCGCCGTCGGTCGGGTTCGACCTGGAGCCGGTGCTGTGCCACGCGCTGCGGGCCAGGCTCCTGGCCACCGCCCGCGACGGGTTCCTCACCGTGGCCGTGCTCACCGCGCTGGTCCTCGCGCCCCGCACGACCGCCGCGGTGCTGCTCCTCGGCGCCGCCGCCGGGCTGGGCCGGGCCGCCCCGGTGCGGGCGGTGCCGCCGGCCGGCCGGGCCCTGTTCGTCGCCGCGCTCGTCTTCGGTCTCGTGACCGCCGTCGGCGCGGCGCTGACCGTGCTCGGTGCCGCCGCCCCCGCGCCGCCCGGGACCGGTGAGCTCGACCGGCTCGCCGCCGCCGTCGGTGCCGCGCCCGGCCCGCGGGTGTGGGTGGCGGTCGCCGTCCTGCTCGTCGGGGCGGTCGCCGGGCACCTCGCCCACCTGTCGTGGACCGCGGCCACCCTGACCGCCGCCGCGAATCCGGCCCCGCTGCGGGCTGCGACGGCCCGGCGGGTGCGAACCGTTGCCGCCGCCCAGCGGGGCAACGTCGCCTTCAGCCGCGCCGATCCGTTCGTGGGCGCCGGGCCGCGGGTGCGGGGCTGGTCGGTCGCGGTGGCGTTGCGGGCCACCGACTCCGGCGTCTACCGGCCGCGCAGCCCCGCGACCCTCGACCCGGTCCTGCTGCGCCGGCACGTCGGGCAGGCGTTGCAGGGCCTCGGCGACGGCGGCGCCGGTCACGCCGGGGTGCCGGGGCTGGCCGTGACGCCGTACCTCGCCGCCGACGGTGTCCGCTGCGCCGGTGACCAGCTGCTCGACGACGGCACGCCGTTGCCGCTCGCGTCCCGGGAGGTCCTGGACGCCGTGGTCCGTGGGCCGCAGGAGGGGCTGCGCCACTACGACCGGGTGGTGATCGTGCCGCGGGCCCGTGGCGTCACCACGGCGGAGGGCCGGCCCGTCGTGCCGTCCGACGACGGTGACGGGCTCGTGTCGGTGTTCGTGCACACGTCGATCGAGGCGTCCGTGGTGTACGTCGAGCTGTCGGCGCACGTCCTGCCGCCGGTGCAGGCCGCGTACTACGGGTCGCAGGCGCCGGCCGTACACCTGGAAACGCTGACGCGACTGACCGGTGCGCCGTGGCGGCTCGCCCGGACGGCGGCCGGATCGCTGCGGGCGATGACGCGACGCGTGCACCGGGAGGGCTGGCACGACCACAGCGCGCGCCTCGGCGTGCGGGAGATCGCCAACGGCCCCGCCGCCGGATTGGCCGCGCTGGAGGCGACGAAGCACGTGCAGATCGTGGAGCGCGTCGTCGTCGAGGCGGTCGCGGACTTCCTGGAACGCTACGACCTGGACGCCACCACGTTCCGCGCCGAGGTGCCGACCACCCGCTGACGCGGCTGAGGTGCCGACCCGCTGACGCCGCTGAGGTGCCGACCACCCGCTGACGCGGCCGGGGTCAGTCGGCCGAGGCCGGCCGGGCCACCGCGTCGGCGTCGTAGTAGCGCACGCCGGAGTGGGGATGCTGCGTGAGCCACGCGAGTGCCTCGTTGACCTCGTGCGCGTACCACTCCGTGTAGCCGCACGCCGCGCAGATCCAGACCTCGAAGCGCCCCGACTCGACGCGCCTGCCGGACCCCCCGCTGTTCGCCGCGCCGGAGGACGACCGGGTGACTCCGGGCAGCAGCGTGAGGCCGTTGATGGACTCGGTGTCGGGGACCATGACGGGGTCGACGTGCCAAAGCCGAGGGCATTGACACTTCGCACAACGGCGACTCGTACGCATGGGCGCAGCGTAGAAGCTCTCCCGGAGGCCGCACCGGATCCGTTCGCCTTGCCGACAGTCTCCTTGCGGACACGCCCTTTTCACCAGGCGGGGCGCCGTCAGGAATGGGGCAGGACGGCTTGCAGTGCGATGTCGACGGAGGCCTGGAGGTCTTCGCGGCGCGCGCCGGCCGCGGCATGGACGGCGTGTCCCTCGCTGAGCGCCATCACGAACCGTGCCAACGCCCGGGCATCCATGCCGGGCGGCAGGTCTCCCTCGTCCGCCGCGCGGGACAGCCGTGCTTCGAGGACGGACTCGGTGGCAGCCCGGCCGGCGGCCAGGATCTCGGCGATGCCGGCGTTCTCCGGCGAGCAGGCCAGGCCTCCCTGGACGGAGAGGCAGCCCGGGGGGTGATCGCCGGCGGTGAGGCCGTCGGCGCTGGATCGTAGGAACGCTTCTATCGCGGTGTAGGCGGTGGGCTGTTCGAGCGCGGCGCGGGCCCTGGCCACCTGGGTCTCGTGGTAGCGGGCGAAGGCGCGCTGGAACAGCTCCTGCTTGCTGCCGAACGTCGCGTACAGGCTCGGCCGGTTGATGCCCATCGCACCGGTGAGGGCGGTCAGTGACGCACCCTCGTAGCCGTGTCGCCAGAAGACCTCGGCGGCCCGGTCGAGGACGGTCTCCTCGTCGAAGGCCCGTGGTCGTCCGACGGTGGGCGTCTCGGCGCTCATGAGCCCATCGTACCGCTCGGTACAAATCGTGATCCAGACCACCGACCGAACGGTACAAAACTTGCTACGGTGGCCCTGTAACCGATCGGTACAAAAAGAGGGGGCTCCGCATGACCGTCACACTGATCACCGGCGCGAACAAGGGCATCGGTTTCGAGACAGCGAAGCAGCTCACCGACGCGGGCCACACCGTCTATCTCGGCGCCCGCGACGTCGAGCGGGGCAGGAAGGCCGCGGCGGCCCTGGACGTGCGATTCGTGCAGCTCGACGTCACCGACGACGCGTCGGTGCACGACGCGCTGGCAACCGTCGAGGCGGCCGAGGGCAGGCTCGACGTCCTGGTGCACAACGCGGGTATCCTCGCCGACGGCGTCGTCGACGGACCGTCGGCCCTGCGGGCGTTCGACACCAACGCGGTGGGGATCGTCCGGGTCACGGAGGCGGCCCTGCCCCTGCTCCGCAAGTCGTCGAACCCCACGGTGGTCACCGTTTCGAGCAGCATGGGATCGTTCTGGGCGGTGACCAATCCCGAGCGGCCGGAGTCCACCATGCCGCTCGCGCTCTACGCGGCGTCCAAAGCGGCGGCAACCATGCTCACCGTCCAATACGCCAAGTCGCAACCCGGGATCAAGTTCAACGCACTGGAGCCCGGCACCACCGCCACCGACATGACCGCCGCCTTCGGGATCGGCAGATCAGTGGTGGAGAGCGCCAGGAGCGTCGTGCGCCTGGCCACGCTCGGCCCGGACGGCCCGACCGGCACCTTCCAGGACGATCACGGGGAACTGCCCTGGTAGCCGTGTTCAGGGCGGTGCGGAGCCGGGGGTGACCAGGCCGGTCTCGTAGGCCGCGACGATCGCCTGGGCACGGTCGCGCAGCTGCAGCTTCGACAGGATCCGGGCGATGTGGGTCTTCACGGTGGCGTCGCTGAGCTGCAGGCGGGCGGCCAGCTCGGCGTTGCTCAGCCCGCGCGCGAGCAGCCGCAGCACCTCCACCTCGCGGGGGGTCAGCCCGGACAGGTCGCGGTGCAGGGTGGCCGTGCGCCCGTCGCGGGCGGCGTAGCGCTCGATGAGCCGCCGCGTGATCGACGGGGCGAGCAGCGCGTCCCCGGCCCGCACCAGCCGCACCGCGGCGACCAGCTGCTCGGGGCTGACGTCCTTGAGCAGGAAGCCGCTGGCGCCCGCGGACAGGGCCGCGTAGACGTACTGGTCGAGGTCGAACGTGGTGAGGATGATGACCCGCGGCGCGGCGGCGTTGACCGGGCCGCCCAGGATCCGGCGGGTCGCCTCGAGGCCGTCCATCCGGGGCATCCGGACGTCCATCAGCACCACGTCCGGCCGGGTGCGGCGGACCGCGTCGACCGCCTCGGCGCCGTCGGCGGCGTCCGCGACGACCTCGATCCCGCCGGCGGTCAGGATCATCCTGAACCCGGTGCGCACGAGCGCCTGGTCGTCGGCGACGACCACACGAAGAGAGGTCACAGCTCCCCGATCGGTAGGACGGCGCGGACCCGGAACCCGCCGGCTCCGGTCGGGCCGGCGGACAGGCTACCGCCGTGCACGTCGAGGCGGTCGTGCAACCCGGCCAGGCCCCGGCCGCTGCCGGGGTCCGCGGCGAGGTCGGCCGTGCCGCCGGTGTCGGTGACCTCGATGCGCAGCGCGTCCGGAGCGTGCTCGATGGTCACGGTCACCGAGGCGCCCGCGGCGTGCTTGACGGCGTTGGTGAGCGCCTCCTGCACGACGCGGTAGGCGGCCAGCTCGATCCCGGCCGGCAGCGGCACCCGGGTGCCGGTCTGGACCACGTCGACGGGCACACCGGTCCGCCGGACCCCGTCGGCGAGGACGCCGAGCTGGTCGAGGCCCGGGGTCGGGGCGAGGTCGAACCCGTCGCCGTCCATCGTCAGCAGGCCCATGACGTGGCGCAGCTCGACCATCGCGGCCCGGCCGCTGGACTCGACCGCGAGCAGCGCCTCCTTCGCCAGCTGCGGCTCGGTGTCCAGGACCGTGCGGGCGGCGCCGGCCTGCACCACCATCATGCTCACGTTGTGGCTGACGACGTCGTGCAGCTCACCGGCGAGCCGGGCCCGCTCCTGCTGCACGGCGAGGCTGGTCGCCGTGGCCTGCTCGCGTTGCAGGGCGAGGGCCCGCTGCTTCCAGGTGTGGATCGCGTTGGCGGTGAGGCTGACCGCGCACAGCAGCAGAAACGTCGCGTACCCCGGCGCCGGCGCGTTCTCCTGGTCGACGGAGACCAGCGCGGCCGCCGCCACGACGATGCTGCCGATGGCCAGGATCCGGCGGCGGCTGTAGAGGGCGGCGCTGTAGGCGGCGACCCCGAAGCAGACCAGCGTCGGGGTCGGGTCGTACCCGGGCCACGAGGGCAGCGACACGGCGACGAGGACGATGATCCACAGCGATGCGAGCGGGTACCTGCGGCGGGTCAGCAGCGGCAGCGCGGTGAACGCCACCAGCACCAGCTGCCAGCCGGTGGCGCCGGCGGGAAGGTTGTCCGGACCGAACGGCACCTGATGCCGGAATTCGGGCGGCTGCGGCACCTCCGGCCCCACCGGGAAGCGCTCGGGCGGGATGTAGATCGGTGCGTGCTCGTCGCCGCGGTTCCTGGCCGAGTCGACGGTGGCGATGGTGAGCACGAGCGCCAGCACCGCGTCGGCGGCCCACGCCCACCGGCTCAGCTTCGGCGGAGGGCCGACCACGCGCCACAGCTCGGCGCCGAAGGCGCGCAGTCGCCGCTTGACGAGCCCGGTGTCCATGTGGACCAGTCTGCCAAGGACCCCAGTCCGGCGGCATCGGCTTCGGTGACCACGCGGTGCCACGCGGCGTAGTCCAAAGTGATGACCCGGTGCCCGGATTGCGTCACCACGGGCGACGTGCCGGTGCACGCCCGGTTCATACGGTCGGAGCGTCGAATTCGTTTCCGCTGCCGTGGAGGTACCCGATGACCGCGCCACTCATCCAGATCAGCGACGTGAGCAAACGCTACGACGACGGGCCCCCGGCGCTCGACAGCCTGACGCTGCGCATCGACACCGGTGAGGCCGTCGCCGTGCTCGGCGCCTCCGGCAGCGGCAAGTCGACGCTGCTCAACCTGATCGCCGGGCTGGACCGGCCGACCGCCGGCAGCGTCACTGTCGACGGGGTCCGGGTCGACGGGCTGGGCGAGGCCGCGTCGGCGAAGTACCGCCGCGCCCGCATCGGCATGGTCTTCCAGTTCTTCAACCTCGTCGACGACCTGACCGTCCACGACAACGTGCTGCTGCCCGCCCAGCTCGCCGGGGTACCCCGCAGCGAGGCCACCGCGCGGGCGGATGAGCTACTGGAGCGGCTCGGTGTGCGGCGGCACGCCAAGGCGTTCCCGGGGCGGCTGTCCGGCGGGGAGCGGCAGCGGGTCGCGGTGGCGCGGGCGCTGATGAACCGGCCGTCGCTGTTGCTGGCCGACGAACCGACCGGCGCCCTGGACACCGCCTCCGGCCGGGAGGTCCGCGACCTGCTGACCGCCCTGCACCGCGAGGGGCAGACGCTGGTCCTGGTCACCCACGACGTCACCCTGGCGCAGGAGTGTGCCACGCGGACCCTCGAACTGGTCGACGGCCGGCTGAGCCGGGACGTCCGGCACGGACTTGCTGAAAAGGCGAGCACGGTCGGCGGTGCCCGGTGAGCGGCGTCGGCCGGATCGTGCGGGCCGGCGGCCGGCGCCGGGTCCAGTCGGTGGTGATGGCGCTGACGACGTGCCTCGCGGTCTCCGCGTCGGTGCTCGCGGCCGGGCTGCTGGTCGCGTCGCAGGCGCCGTTCGACAAGGGGTTCGCCAAGCAGCAGGGCGCGCACCTGGCCGCCGCGTTCGACGCCGGCCTGACGACGTCGTACGCCGTGGCCGCCACCGCCGGCGCGGCCGGGGCGACCGCCAGCGCCGGGCCGTTCCGGGCCGTGTCGCTGCGCCCGACGACCGCCGAGGGCGCGAACACCGGCGGCGGCAACCGCCCCCCGGCCGGCATCACGCTGCCACCCGCGGCGCTCGTCGGCCGGGCCGACGCCGGCGGTTCCGTCGACCGGCTCGACCTGACCGACGGCCGCTGGGTCGCCGCCACCGGGGAGATCGTGTGGGCGGCGGGCAAGGGGCCGTTCGAGGTCGGCGACAGGCTCACGTTCAAGGACGCGCCCGGCAGCCCGACGCTGACCGTCGTGGGGCTGGCCCGGTCGGTGAGCGGCACCGCCGAGGCGTGGACCACGCCGGAGCAGCTGGCCGCGCTGGCCGGCCAGGCCGGCGGCTACCAGATGCTGTACCGCTTCGCCGACGTCAGCACCGAAGCGCAGCTGACCGCGCACCGCACCGCGGTCGCCGGTGCCGTGCCGGCCGACGCGATGACCGGCGCCATCTCGTACCTCACCGTGAAGCACACGGCGGAGCGCACGGCGGCGACGTTCGTGCCGTTCGTGGTGGCGTTCGGGGTGCTGGGCCTGTGCATGTCGGTGCTCATCATCGGCGTCGTGGTCAGCGGGTCGGTCGGCGCCGCGACCCGGCGCATCGGCATCCTGAAGGCGGTCGGCTTCACCCCGGCCCAGGTCACCCGGGCCTACGTCGGGCAGGCGCTGATCCCGGCCGTCGTCGGCACCGTCCTCGGGGTGGTGCTGGGCAACGTGGCCGCGGTGCCGGTCCTGCAGGACGAGAGCGAGGCCTTCGACACGGCCCGGATGACGATCGCACCGTGGGTGAGCGTGGTCGTGCCGATCGTCGCGCTCGTCGCGGTCGCCGTCACCGCGTTCTTCCCGGCGCTGCGGGCCGGCCGGCTGCGGACCGTGGCCGCCCTGGCCGTCGGCCGGACCCCGGTCGCCGGGCGCGGGCGGACCGCCCGGCGGGTCCTCGGCCGGCTGCCGCTGCCCCGCCCGGTGAGCCTCGGGCTGGCCAACCCGTTCACCAGCCCGTCCCGGTCGGCGACGATCGTCGCCGCGGTCGCCCTCGGCGCGCTCGGGGTCACGTTCGGCGTCGGCCTGGCCACGTCGCTCGCCAACATCCAGGAGGGCCTGAACCGGCGCAGCGCGGGCGACGTCGTGGCGCACACGCGCATGGGACCGCCGCCCGGGCAGCAGCCGCCGTCGGCGCCGCCCGACCCGGCCGCGGCCCTCGCGAAGCTGACCGCGGCGGTCCAGGCGCAGCCGGGGACCAAGCGCAGCTTCACCACCAGCGAGGTCGAGCTCAGCGTGTCCGGCCTGGCCGGCGCCGCGAGCGTCATGACGTTCGACGGCGACGCGTCCTGGGGCAGCTACGAGATCATCTCCGGGAAGTGGTTCGACGCGCCCGACCAGATCGTCGTGCCGACCGCGTTCCTGCGCTCGACCGGCCTGCACGTCGGCGACACCGCGACGCTCTCGGACGGTGGGCACTCCGTCAAGGTCCGCATCGTGGGGGAGTCGCTCGACCTCAGCGAGGACGGCCGGGTCGTCGTCACCGACAAGGCGACCCTCGCCGCCTTCGGCCCGGGCCTCCAACTCGAGGGCGCCGAGGTCCACATCGAGCTCAACGACGGCGTGTCCGCGAAGTCCTATGTGGACGAGCTGAACAAGGTGCTGGAGCCGCTCGGTGGGGGCGCGGACGTCAACGTCGGGGAGATCAGCAGCACCGTGGTCGCGATGGACACCCTCGCCGCGACGCTGACCGTCATGCTCGTCGTCGTCGCCGGGATGGGGGTGCTCAACACGCTCGTGCTCGACACCCGCGAGCGCGTCCACGACCTCGGTGTGTTCAAGGCGCTCGGCATGTCGCCGCGGCAGACGGTCGCGATGGTCCTCACCTCCGTCGCCGGCACCGGCCTGCTCGCCGGCGCGATCGGGGTGCCGGTCGGCATCCTGCTGCACCACGCGGTGCTGCCGGCGATGGGCCGGGCCGCCGGCACCGGGATCCCGCCCGGCTACATCGAGGTCTACGGCCCGCTGATGGTGGTGCCGCTGGT
This sequence comes from Dactylosporangium siamense, assembly GCF_016862795.1. Classification (GTDB taxonomy): domain Bacteria; phylum Actinomycetota; class Actinomycetes; order Mycobacteriales; family Micromonosporaceae; genus Dactylosporangium; species Dactylosporangium siamense. Next base: position 115,835 of record NZ_BONQ01000155.1, read on the forward strand.
CCTCGGCGGGCTCGCCATCGCCGGTGTGGGTGCGCTGCTGCCGGCCGGCTGGGCCGCCCGCATCCGCACCGCGACCGCGCTGCGGACGGAGTAGGTCCGTGGAGGGGCCGGGCGGCCGGCCCCTCCATAGCACGTCAGCGCTCGTGCGGCACCAGCCACCGCGGCGGCGCGCCGGCGGTCAGCGAAGCCGGTGCGCTCTGCGTGCACGAGGCGCCCTCGGCGGGCAGGGCGGCGGTGTCGAGGTAGGTGAGCATCGCCGCGCCGATGCACGGGTTGAAGTCGGTCGCGGCGACGTGCCCGTCGGCCCGGTAGGTGAGCAGCCGCGCGTTGCCGAGCTGCTCGACCATCCGCCGCCCCCACTCGTACGGGGTGGCCGGGTCGTGCGTGCCGGCGATGACCAGGACGGGCGCCGCGCCGGCCGGGTTGCGGAACGGACCGCGGAACACGTCCTTCTGCGGCTGGTCGTAGACGGCGTAGACCAGGTCCTGGCCGAACGCGTACATCCACTGGTGCGGGAACATCGCGTAGCTGTGCCGCGCGTCGCCGACGTAGTCCTGCACGTCGCGGGGCAGCCGGTGGTCCTGCGCGGTGACCGCGTAGTACGAGGCGGTCGCCTGGTAGGTGCCGTCGGGCGCCCGGCCCGTGTAGTAGTCGAGCAGGTCCCGCATGAAGCTGGCGTCACCGGCCGCGGCCTCCCGCAACGCCCTGGACAGCAGCGTCCAGTCGTACCTGGCGTACATCGCGTGCGTGGCCACCCGCAGGACGTCGTCGCCGCGCACGGAGTCCGGGTGCTGGGCGTTCGGCGCGGGCAGCGGGGCCCGGTTCATCGCCGCGACCAGGTCGTCGAAGCCGTCCTCGGTGAACCCGCCGGAGGCGAAGAACCGGTCCAGGGAGTTCTCGAACGACGCGTTCTGCTCCCGCCGCATCTCGAACGGCCGGTTCGCCCACACGTCCGGGTCGACCGGCGAGTCCAGCAGCAGCGCCCGGGCCCGGCCCGGGAACAGGCTCGTGTACGTGGCGCCGATGTGGGCGCCGTAGGACATGCCGAGGTAGGTCAGCTTCTCGTCACCGACCGCCCGCCGCAGCAGGTCGAGGTCCCGGGCCGAGTTCGCGGTCCCGAGGTACGGCAGGATCCCCGGGTTGCGCTCGGCGCACGTGCGGACCGAGTCGCGGGCGCCGCGGACCGCCGCCTTCAGGTCGAGCTCGAACAGCGGCGTGAACGTGGTGCTCGGCGACGCGTTGTCCTCCTCCGGCGTGCTGCAGTCCACGGCCGGGACGCTGCCGGCGATCCCGCGCGGGTCCCAGCTGACCACGTCGAAGCGGGCGAACGTGTCGAGGGCCCCGGGCGGCGCGCCGCGCAGGAACCCGACCCCCGACCCGCCCGGGCCGCCGGGGTTGACGAACATGGACCCGATCCGGCGCGACTGGTCCTTCGCCGGCCACTTGATGACAGGCAGCCGGAACGTCGGTCCCCGCCGGTCCCCGTAGTCGCGGGGCACGGTCGCGGTCGCGCACTGGAACCCACCGCCGCAGTCCGCCCAATCGAGTTTTGGCGTCGGTACGGCGGCAGCGAGGTCGGACGGGTCGGCGGCGGCCCGTCCGGCGACCCCGGCGAGCAGCCCCGCGCCGACGGCGAGTGCCGCCGCGGCCCGGAGCCAGGAATTGGTCGAACGCCCTGTTGGACGCATGGTGGCGCTCCTTGAGAGAGGTTTGGGTTGCCTCATGTCACCGCCTGGCGCCGCGCGGCAACGTGTACAAGGACGCACAACCCGTGTCGTCACGCCGACGTATCAGCCGCGCGTCCCGATCGCTCCGGGCCACTATGCTGTGTGGTGATGAAACAAGCCCGTGAAACAGAGCAGCGCAGCGCGGCACAGCAGCGCGTCACGATCCGCGACGTCGCGCAGCAGACCGGCCTGTCGATCGCGACGGTGTCCCGGGTGCTCAACGGGCGCTCCAACGTCGCCCCGGACACCCGCGACCGGGTCCTCGAGGCGATGGGCGGCCTCGGCCGGCAGGCACCGCGCCGGCGGGGCCTGAGCGCCGGCGACGGCAAGGCCGACCGGGGCGTCTACGTGCGCTGCCCGTATGTGCTCACCGACTACTTCGGGCTCATCGTGTCCGCGATCGCGGAGTCCCTGCACGTGCACGGCATGCACGCGATCGTGGACGCCGGCGAGTCGTCGTGGAAGCGCACCGAGGTGCTCAAGACGCTGACCGGCTGGCCGCAGGTGGTGGGCGCGCTGCTCATCCTGCCGTCGGAGCCCGAGGGGGATCTGGAGCGGCTGCGCGACCAGGGCTTCCCGTTCGTCGTGGTCGACCCGCGCACGTCGCCGCCGCGCGACATCGCGGCCGTGTCCGCGGCCAACTTCGCCGGCGCCCGGCGCCTGGTCACGCACCTGACCGAGCTCGGCCACCGGCGCATCGGCGTGCTCGGCGGCCCGCCGGAGTGGATGGCGAGCACCGACCGGCTGGCCGGCTACCTCGCGCCGCTCGTCGGCGTCGGGGTGCTGCCCACGCCCGACCTGGTGCGGTCCGTGACCGACCCGACCGTCGAGGAGGGCTACCGGGTCGCCGCCGAGCTGCTGGACCGGCGGGACCGGCCGACGGCCCTGGTGGCGTTCAACGACAAGATGGCCGTCGGGGCGCTGCACGCCGCCGCGGACCGCGGCCTGCGGGTGCCGCACGACCTGTCGGTGGCCGGCTTCGACGACATCGACGTGGCCCGGGCCGCCCACCCGGCGCTCACCACGGTCCGCCAGCCCCTCGGCGAGATGGGCCGGATGGCGGTCAGCCTCCTCGGCCGGATGCTGGCCGGGCACGAGCTGGACGCGCTGCACGTGGAACTGGCGACCGACCTGGTGGTTCGGGGTTCGACCGGACCCGTTTGACGCGTGTTTCATCGCGACTTCCATCGCGACCTGAAAAAAGTTGCCGCGTTCTGTTGACACGTCGCCGCATTGACGTGTTTCCTTCCTGTTACAGACGCCGATGGATCCCGGCGTGGCTCAACCGGCACCGCACCCCTCACCCGGCGACCCGCCAGTCGACATCGGGTCCGACGGTCATGCGTCCTCACTCCGTTCCGGGCGCCTGACCCAATGCTGAACCCCTGATGACCGGCCCGAGACGCTTCGCTGGCCGGCCATGCCCCCGCCCAGAACAGGACCCCCATGCTCCCTTCGCAACCTCGTAGGTGGCTGTTGGCGATCGGCGTCACCGCCGCCGTCGTCGGCACGATCGGCGTCGTCGCCATGACCACCGCGTCCGCAGCCAGCAGCGGCCGGGTCACCAGCGCCGCCAACGGCAAGTGCCTCGACGTGACCAACGGCTCCACCGCGGACGGCAACCAGCCGCAGATGTGGACCTGCTACACCGGCAGCGCGAACCAGAACTGGACCTTCGCCGACAACGGCTCCGTGCAGGGCCTCGGCAAGTGCCTCGACGTCGCCAACGGCTCGACCGCCGACGGTGCCGTGGTGCACCTGTGGACCTGCTACGACACCGTCGCCAGCCAGAAGTGGCAGCTGACCGCGGCCGGTGACCTGGTCAACACCAACGCCGGCAAGTGCCTGGACATCAAGGACAACAACCTCGCCGACGGCGCCAAGCTGCAGCTATGGTCGTGCGCCGGCACCGCCAACCAGAAGTGGACGTTCAGCGGCGGCAGCACCAACCCGACGCCCACCACCGTCCCGCCCAACGGCGGCAACCCTGATCTGGGTCCGAACGTGTCGGTCTTCGACCCGTCGATGTCGCAGGCCACGATCCAGAGCCGGCTCAACACCGTGTTCAACCAGCAGGTGAGCAACCAGTTCGGCAACGCCCGGTTCGCGTTGTTGTTCAAGCCGGGCACGTACAACGTCAACGCCAACGTCGGCTTCTTCACCCAGGTCGCGGGTCTCGGGCTGAGCCCGGACTCGGTGGTCATCAACGGTGCCGTGCACGCCGAGGCGGACTGGTGGCCGGACGGCTCGCAGAACGCGACGCAGAACTTCTGGCGGTCCGCGGAGAACCTGTCCGTGACCCCGACGGGTGGCCTGGACCGGTGGGCGGTGTCGCAGGCGGCGCCGTACCGGCGGATGCACGTCCGCGGCAACCTCGCCCTGTCCGACGGCGGCTGGTCGAGTGGCGGCTGGATCTCCGACAGCAAGATCGACGGGCAGATCCAGTCCGGCACGCAGCAGCAGTGGATCACCCGCAACTCACAGATCGGCAGCTGGACCGGGCAGAACTGGAACCAGGTGTTCGTCGGCGTGCAAGGCGCGCCCGGCACCAGTTTCCCGAACCCGCCCTACACCAACGTCGGCAACACGCCCGTCGTCCGTGAGAAGCCGTTCCTGTACGTCGACAACGCGGGCGCCTACCAGGTGTTCGTCCCGTCGCTGCGCAGCAACACGTCGGGCACCAGCTGGTCCTCCGGCACCACGGCCGGCTCGTCGCTGCCGATCAGCCAGTTTTACATCGTCAAGAGCGGTGCCACCGCGGCGAGCATCAACGCCGCACTGGCCGCCGGGCAGAACCTGCTCTTCACGCCCGGTGTCTACAACGTCAGCGACACCATCCGGATCACCCGGCCCGACACCGTCGTCCTGGGCCTCGGCCTGGCCACG
>NZ_BONQ01000156.1 GCF_016862795.1 Dactylosporangium siamense
GGGTCACCACCGACCGACCGCAGGTTAAACAACAAGCTCAGAGCGTGTTTGAGAAGTGGGTCTGTTTGTCATCGGGCGCAACCGCCTGGGTCGATGCCGCCAACGTAGCCGGACGTCTCGGCTGCGGCGTTGCTCATCGCACCTGACCGATGTGCCGGTCTCGACCGCATGACCAACCTCATCGGCTGCTTGTCGCAATCACCGCCGTATCTTCGCCTCGTGGCCTACTTCGCGGACCTGACGCCGTACGCGTACTCGCACTTCGACCACGACACCGTCAGACTCGAATGGGGCAGGCTGCACTACCGGCCGCGGTATGAGCGGCTCAACGTCGGCTGGCTGGACGCCTCGCAGCCGTTCGGCACAGGCCCGGTTCCGGACGGGTTCGCCAGCGCGTTGCTCGACGTCATCGGCAATCCAACCGTCAACGAGACGCGAGGCCTCCACGACTGCGAGTTCTGCCCGCCGGACGCGAATGTCATCGCCGATCCCCGGCCGGACCGGCGGCCTTGGCTTGCGTTCCGCGAGATCAGGCTGCCGGCCCGGCCGGGCGTGATGTTCGCGGCGCCGGCGCTGATCTGGCATTACGTCTCCGCTCACGCCTACCGGCCGCCCGCGGAGTTCGTCGAAGCGGTGCAGCGTTACGACGCCGACTGGGCCACCGAGCCGAGCCCCTGGATCCCACCCGACGCAGAGCGCAAGGTCCGGAACCGCACCCCCATGAACATGATGATTCCATGTGGGAGCTGCGGCCGGATGTTCGAATTGCACTTCACCCCGGTCGGGACTGAACGCAGCGCACCTTCGCTGGCCAGCGAGCAGCTCATACAGCAATGTCCCGACCACGACGGCAAGGAGTGGGGATTCTGGGACAAGGTCCGATGAGGGTGCATCGGTGTGCCTACGTGACCACCGATGTCGATGCCGCCAAATTGGCCGGATGCTCCGGCCGCGGCGGTACCCTTCAGCCCTGACCGACGAGCAGTGGGCACTGGTCGGGCCGCTGCTCCCGGCGCCCAAACGCTTCGGTAGACCGGAAAAGCATCCACGCAGATCCATTGTGGACGCTGTTCTGTACGTGGTCCGCACCGGCAGCGTCTGGCGGTACCTGCCCGGCGACTTCCCGCCATGGCAGACGGTCTACTGGTACTTCAAGCAGCGGGAAGAGTCCAAGGTCACCGAGGCGATGCTCACCACGCTGCGGGAGCGAGCGCGGATACAGCAGGGCCGCAACCCGCAGCCCAGCGCGGGCATCATCGACTCCCAAAGCGTCAAGGGCACGGACACCGTCGGGCGCGGCAGCCGGGGCCACGACGCGGGCAAAAAGATCAACGGCCGCAAACGGTTCAACCACACTCTCAGACACGAGGTAGGCGTCAGGAGGTATGCGATGCGCGGCGCCCAAGTGCGGCCAGATGGCACGACGATCCGCTGGGTGGAGTTTCCCGGCGCCGAACCCACTCGGGTCTATCTGCACGGGCTCGGCGCCTCCTCGCCGGCGTACTACGCGGCGGTGGCCACCGATCCCGCCCTCGCCGGCCGGCGCAGCCTGCTGAGGGCGTCGGCCTCAGCGCCCGCTGCACCGAGGAGCAGGTCGTGCACGGCCCCGGCCGGGCCGAGACGCTGACCCGGGTCGGCCCGGCCTGGGCGGCGACAATGCGCCTCAGCGGTCCGGAGGCGCTGCACCGCACTGCGGCACCCCTCGGCCGCGGCACCACCCCCACGATGCGTGAGCTGCCCATGCCGCGCACCTACCTCCACCCGGCCGGTGCGCGTGCCCTGACCGACGCCGGTGTCCGGGTGATCGCCGTACCTGACGCGGGCCACAACATCATGCTGGACAACCCCGAGGCCTTCGCCGCGGCCACGGCCGCGGCGCTCAAGGCGTAGCCGCGAGCGAGCCGTCCGCAGGTCGGCAGGGTCATCGGGACGGCGTCGCGATGGCAGACTGGGGCTTCGGCATCGCAGGGAGGCGCCGCGCGTGGAATCCCATCAGTTTCGCCGGGCGGACGAGATGTATGCCGCTCAGACCGAACGTATCCGGCGGGACATCGAGGCCAGCGGCATCGGGGTCGTCGCGGTGTCCGAGGCGACCCGGCCCGCCGAGCCGAGGTTCGGCCAGCTCTACTGCGACGACGGCGCGGTGCTCGGCGTCGAGGTCGTCCACGACGCCGGAAACGTCCGGGTGGTCGTGGACACGGCACGAGCGGCCGGCAGCCAGCCGTCCGGGTGGATGGTGGAGCACCGGCTGCGGCGGGCAAGGACCGGGTTCCCGACCCTGGCATGGGTCGAGGACGACGTCACGGTGCTCGTCGACGGGGCACGCGTGGCGGGCCGGATCATCCGGGTCGGCGATCGGTGGTGGGCGGTCCGTTGCCGGCTGGGTGACCTGGAGATCAGTGTCGGCGCGCAGGACTGGCACCCCGACGTCATCGCCGTGGACACCATGGATGACGTGGTTGCGATGCTGGCCCGGCTCCAGCGGCCGGCCACGCCGGGGCGGGGTGAGGTGCCGGCGGGCGGGGAGATTCCGGATCATCTGCGGGGTGAGCCGCACCGGGCGCTGGCCGACATGGTCCTTGCCGTTACCCCCGAGGAGCCCGAATGGCTCGCCGCCCATGCGGTGCGACCCGACCTGCCGTGGTACTGGGGGACGCTGTGGCGCGCGGCCGTGCGGCGCCAGACGGAGCTGACCGACGAGCCGGCCGCGGCCGCCGAACATTCGGTGCGCGGCATGGTGGACCAACTGGCGGGCCTGCGCCGCGAAGCGGCCTGGTTCCGGGAGGAGCGGGCGCTGCGGGAGCGGGCCATCGGCGAAACGCTGCTGCACGGCACCGGGATGAGCGACCGGGTCCCCAGCCGTCCCGCGCAGCTCGCCTGGCGGCGGCTGCGGGACCACGGCGGCCGGGACCCGCAGGCGCACCATGCCGCTCACGAGGAGTGGCTCGCGGCGTGGGCCGGCTGGGCGGAGGGTCAGTAGGGCTGGCCGCACACCAGCCACTGGTCGTCCTCCTTCACGAGCGGGAAGGTGTGCCGCTCGGTGAAGCTGGTGTCGAACGTCAGCACGAGGACGACGGTCGCGGAGACCTTGCCGTTGTAGTTCATCACGTTGACGCCGCCGAACGCGTGGCTGCTGATCTTCGGCTGCTTGGACACGCCGTCGCGGAAGGTCTCCAGGGTGTACTTGGCCTTCGTCGCCTTGCACAGCAGCCCGTAGGCCGCGTCGACGTCGCCGTGCTCGAGGTCCGTCACGAAGGTCTCGGCCGCCGTGCGGGCCGGTTCGGTGGCTCCCTGCACGCCCTTGAACAGGCGGTAGCCGCCGAAGATCGCCCCACCGCAGCACAGGACGAGCACCACGCCGAGCACGATCAGGATCGTCTTCCAGGGACGCTGCGGCCGCGGCGGCTGGGGCACCTCGAACGGATTGGTCACGGTGATCATGATAAGGGGCGCCGGCCGGCGTCGTCATCCCACGAACGTGCGGGTGCCGGCCGCCCCCGTAGCGCGACCGGCCGAGTTCACGACAACTGGGGCGACATCTATCGCCTGCACCTCACCGCCCGGCGCGACCCGGCGGCGGAGGAGTACGTCTTCCACCTGTGGCGCATCGCCGACTCGCCGCCGTTGCCGGACGACGAGGAGTAGGCCGGCGGGCCGGAAAACTGGTTGACGCGCGGTGCCGGGATGCGGCAGTGTGGCCCTGCCCGCGCGCACGGCGTCGGCATGGCGCATGAAGGACTGAAGCCTGTGACCCGGGATGGCCGAGCGGCCGCCTGAGCGTCGGTCGCGCGACCGGGACCTCCCGTCGCGCCGACCATTACAGCGCTGGGCGGCCCACGCGATCGATCGCCCATCGTCAACTTCGCCATGTCTTGAGGTATCACCGTGTCCTTGGATGCCCGCATCCAGCAGTCCGTTGTCGTCAACCTGTCCAACCGGCCCGCACCCGTGCACGTGGGGCCGTTCGTGATCGGGGTGGACCCGACCACCGCGAATCCCAACATCAACTACGCCACGCCGCGTCCCGGTGCGGCCATCACCGGTGCCGACGTCGCCGACCTCGTGGCGGCGTTCCGGGACGCCGACCGCGTCCCGCGCCTGGAATACGTCGTCGGGTGCGCCCCGGAGCTGGAGCCGTTGCTGGTCGCCGCCGGGTTCGCGGTGGAGGCGCGGCACACGTACCTGTGCTGCCGGCCGGAGACGCTGCGGGCGACGGCCACGCCCGAGGGGTACACCTTGCGCGCACCCGACAACGACGGCGAGCGTGCGGCGCTGATCGGCGCGCAGCACGACGCGTTCGGCGGGGGGTCCGTGGCCTCTGCGGAGGACGTGGCCCGGATGCGCCGGGCGCAGGACGCCGGCGGGGTGGCACTCATGGCCGTCACCGGCGACGACGTCTGCGTGGGTGGCGCTCAAGGCATCCCGCCGTCCGGCGGGCTGAGCGAGGTCGCCGGGGTCGCCGTGCGTGCCCCGTTCCGTCGCCGCGGCCTGGCCGGTGCGCTGACCGCCGACCTGACCGGCCGGCTGTTCGGCGCCGGGGTGGAGATCGCCTGGCTGGAGGCCGGCGGCGAGGACTCCTGGCGGGTCTACACGCGGGTCGGCTACCAGCCCGCCGGTCAGCGCCTGTACATGGCGCTGCGCTGATACCGGGCCCCGCCGGCCGGCTCATGCCGACGCCGGCCGGCGGGGCGCCCGGTGTCCGTCACCACGGCAGGTCTTCCTTGACGAGCGGGAAGACGCGCCGCTCAGGTCGCGGCGGCGTAGAGGCTCACCAGTGAGGCGACGGCGTCGCGGTCGCCGGTCACCTCCACGGCGGGGATGAGGCCCAGGCCGCCGAAGACGACCCCGCTCCAGGTGCTCGAGTCCACCGTCACGGTCGCCACCGGATCCGCGACGGCGCCCGCCGCCACGAGCACGACGCCGTCGTGGGCGACGGTGTGGAAGTGCTGCACCGGCGGGTCCGCCCGGCGGGCGTCGTGGAGGCGCAGCACGATCCGCGGCACCCCGGCCGGCGAGGGCGGAGCCATGGTCCGCATGGCCACGACGACCGCGTCGGGGGTCATGCCGCCGGCGGTGTCGGGTGACGGGCCGGCCGAGAACCAGCGGCCCAGCGCGGCGAGGACCGGCTCCAGGCCGAGCCCCCAGTCCGTGACCAGGTATGCGCGGGTGCGGGCGAGGTCCGGCAGCACCACCCGGTCGACGATCCCCGCCTGCTGCAGGGCGCGCAGGCGGTCGGTGAGCACGGCCGGGGTGATGCCGCGGACCGACTCCTGCAGGTCGGCGAAGCGCTTCGGCCCGAGGAGCAGCTCACGCACGACGATCAACGTCCACCGGTCGCCCACGAGGTCGAGGGCGTTCGCGGCGCGGCACGCGTCGCCGAGGCCACCGTAGGTCTGCCTGATCGGCACCGGGCACACCCCTAACTCTGTTCAACCGAGCATCGACTATGTTTAAGATAGCAGCCATGACGTTCATCCCCGCTCCGGCGGTCGTCGACCGCGAGACCTGGCTGCGTGAGCGCGGGGCGTTGCTGCCCCGGGAGAAGGCGCACACCCGCGAGGGCGACGCCATCGCCGCGGCCCGCCGGCGCCTGCCGATGACCGAGATCGAGCCGATCGCGCTGGTCGGGGCGGGTGGGCCGACGCCGCTCGCCGAGATCTTCCAGGGGCGCGACCAGCTCGTGGTGTACAAGCACATGTGGCACGAGGGCAAGCCGTTCGAGGCGCAGTGCCCCGGCTGCACCGCATCCATCTGGGATTTCCACGACGCCGCCTATCTCGAGGCGCGCGGGGTGTCCTTCGCCGTCTTCGGTGAGGGGCCGTATGCGGAGATGGCGCCGTTCCGTGAGTTCATGGGCTACCGCCACGACTGGTATTCGACCCACGGCGTCGACGACCCCGCCTATGCCGGCGGCGGCATCCTGGCCTGCTACCTGCGCCAGGGCGACCGGTTCTTCCTGACGTACGAGAGCACCGACCGCGGCGTCGAGGCCATCATGGCATCGCACAAGCTGCTCGACCTGACCGTCTACGGGCGGCAGGAGGTGTGGGAGGACTCGCCCGAGGGCTGGCCGCAGGAGCCCACCTACACCCGATGGACCCGGGACGGCCGTCCCGTGGCGCAGTGGACCAGGACCGGGGATCCGCAGCACGGTCACTGATCCGCCGAACGGGGGGCGGGCCGGGCTGCGTGCAGCCCGGCCCGCCGGCGCGGATCAGCTGACCGTGACGGCCAGGTCGTCCAGCACGAAGGAGGTCTGCAGCGACGAGTCCTCGGTGCCGTTGAACTTGAGGGTGACCGTCTGGCCCGCGAACGCGTTCAGGCTGTAGGTCTTGGCCTGATACCCGGAGGCCTTGTTCAGGTTGGACAGGGTGCCGAGCGTCGTGGAGCCGGCGGTCACCGTCAGCTTGTCGTACGCCGTCGAGGTGGTCGTCTCGGCGGTGTCGATGTGCACGTAGAAGGTCAGGGTCGCCGAGCAGCCGGCCGGGATGGTGACCGACTGGGAGACCGACTCGGTGTGGGTGGAGCCGTAGCCGAGCAGCCACGCCGAGTACGTGCCGGTGCGGGCCGGCTGGCCCTGGCTGGACCACTGGCCGATGGCGCCGGTCGTCCCGCTCCAGGAGGTGGCCCCCGACTCGAAGCCGGGGTTGAGCAGCTTCTGGCCGCTGCACGTGCCACCGCCGCCACCGCTGACCGTCCAGCCGAAGGAGGCGGTGCCGCTCGCCCCGGTCGTGTCGGTGGCCGTGACCGTGGAGGTGGTCGTCTGCGCCGTGGTCGGCGTGCCCGAGATCAGGCCGGTGCTCGCGTTGATGGTCAGGCCCGCGGGCAGGCCGGTCGCCGAGTAGGTCAGGGTCTGGCCGGAGCCGGACGACGACGCCGAGATCTGCAGCGACTTCGCGGTGCCCACGGTCGCGGTCTGCGCGCCGGGGTTGGTCACGGTGACCGTGTTGCCGGTGCCGGCGGGCTTGGTGAGCAGGCAGCCGGCGACGGTCAGGTCGATGACCCGCGAGGAGTTGAGGCAGGTGGTGAACCAGTAGGTCTGCTCACCGTAGCTCTGGCCCTGGTGGACGGTGACGTTGCCGTTGGCGTCGACCTCACACGGGTTGTTGAGGGTGCAGCTGGCGCCGTCGTCGTTGCCGGTGTTGTTGATGCCGATGACCGCGTTGTCCGACGAGCGGACGATCGGCGAGCCGGACGTGCCGTGGGTGGTCTGGCAGCCGGTGTTGTAGCGGATCGAGTCGTGCCAGGTCCACTGGTCCTCGCGCAGGGTGGGCACGAAGCCGTTGATGGTGCAGGTCCAGACCTGCTTCCAGTAGCTGGACGGGATCGTCATCGCCGTGCCGTCGGCCGGTCGGGCCGCGGCGATCGTCAGCGCGGTGGTGTTGTAGCTCGTCTTGATCTGCGCGAACGTCTGGGTGAGCTGGTACAGCGCCACGTCGGTGTTCGTCATGGTGCCGTAGATCAGCTTGTCGGCGCGCACGGTGCCCAGCGACGTGCCGGTGTTGCTCAGCAGCGTGCCGGTGCGGGTGCTGGTCCGGTTCTGCAGGACCACGCCCGCGTTGATGAAGCCACCCTCGTAGCAGTGGCCGTTGGTGAGCAGCATCGCCCGGTCGCTGTCGACCGAGCTGGGATACCGGACCAGGGAGCCCGAGCAGTTGTTCAGGGCGATGGTCGAGCCCAGCCCGGTGACCTGCACGGCCTGGGCTGGTGCGGGGCCGGCGACGACGCTCGCGGCGCCGGCGAGGATGGCCGCGCCGATCGCGATGACCCGTCTCATGCGCATGGGTGGGTGGTCCCTTCCGGTTGGGGGAAACGCAGCGGGCGTCGCGGGATACCGCGAACACTTCGCCGACCGTCGATGTGGTGATGGCACCATCACATCGACGGGCATGCCGGTCAACGGGGTGGACCCTTTGCGTACCCCCATGGTTGCCGGGCATGCTGCGCGCATGAGTGCGCTGTTGTTCATCGGTGGCCGGGTCTTCGGCGGGGCCGAGGCCGTAGCCGTGACAAACGGGCGGATCGCCGCCGTCGGCGACCGGGCCGCCGTCCTGTCGGAATTGTCCGGCCAGGCGTTCGACGTCGTCGACCTCGACGGCCGGGCGCTCGTCCCCGGCCTGCAGGACGCGCACATCCACCCGGTGTCCGGCGCCCTGGAGCGGCTGCGCTGTGACCTCACCCCGTGGCACGCCAAGGCCGACTACCTCGCCGCCGTCGCCGCGTACCCCGGTGACGGCTGGATCACCGGCGGCGGCTGGTCGATGGCGGCGTTCCCCGGCGGCCTGCCGCACCGCGACGACCTCGACACCGTCGCCCCCGACCGGCCGGTGTTCCTGCCCAACCGGGATCATCACTCGGCGTGGGTGAACAGTCGCGCGCTGCTGATCGCGGGCATCGACCGGGACACCCCGGACCCGGCCGACGGTAGGATCGAGCGGGACGCGGCGGGGGAGCCGACCGGGGTCCTGCACGAGGGCGCCATGGACCTGATCACCGGGCTGCTGCCCGCCGACACCGCCGAGGACTACGACCGGGCACTCGTGGAAGCCCAGCGTTACCTGTTCAGCCTGGGCGTCACCGGCTGGCAGGACGCGATCGTCGGCGCCTATGCCGGCACCCGCGACCAGTTCGACACCTACATGCAGGCGGACGCGGCAGGTGTACTGCGGGCAAGGGTCACCGGCGCGCTCTGGTGGGACCGCGGCGGCGACGAAACCCAGATCGCCGCCTTCGAGTCCCGCCGCGCGCTCGCCCGGCACGGCCGGTTCCGCGCGACCGCGGTGAAGATCATGCAGGACGGGGTGGCGGAGAACTTCACCGCCGCCATGCTCGACCCATACGTCGGTCAGGGCGGGCACTGCGGCCAGTCCAACGTCGACCCGGCCCGGCTCCGCGACTACGTGACGCTGCTCGACGCGGCCGGCTTCGGCGTCCACTTCCACGCCATCGGCGACCGCGCGGTCCGCGAATGCCTCGACGCCGTCGAGACCGCCCGCGGCCACCGCGCTGTTGAGGCAGGTCGCGGCGGCGCCTCCGGCGCCCGGCACCACCTCGCCCACCTGCAGGTCGTGCACCCCGACGACGTGCCCCGGTTCGCCGCGCTCGACGTCACCGCCAACATCCAGGCCCTCTGGGCCACCCACCACGAGCAGAACGACACCCTCTGCGTGCCGTTCTTCGGCCCGGAGCGGGCCGGCTGGCAGTATCCGTTCGGCTCGATCGCCCGCACCGGCGGCCGTCTCGCCGCCGGCAGCGACTGGCCCGTCACCACCCCGGACCCGTGGTGGGCGATCCACGTCGCCGTCCACCGCACCGAACCACCGGTCTCCGGCGAGGCGGACTGGCCCACGTCCCAGGTGCCGATGCTGCCGCGGGAGGCGCTCAGCCTGGAGCAGGCGCTGACCGCGTACACCCTCGGCTCGGCCTACGTGAACGGCACCGACGACGAGACCGGCTCGATCACCGTGGGCAAGGCCGCCGACCTGGTCGTCCTGGACCGCGACCCGTTCGAGCCCGGCGCCGCCCTGTACGAGACCCGGGCCGACCTGGTCTTCGTCGACGGCGACGTGGTCCACGAACGCTAGAGGTCGAGCTTGAACAGCCGTTCCTGACCACCCTGCTCGACCATCAGCTTCGGAATGAAGGGGGCGGCGAAGTAGGAGGTGATCGTCGGTGCGCCGAGCTCGTGCAGCCGCCCGATCGCGGCGGCCCGGTTGCCGGCCACCCCCTCGTCGACCGTGATCAGGTGGAAGCCGAGCTCGCGGCCCTGCGGCAGGAACTCCACCAGGGCGTCCAGCGCATCGGTGTCGGCGGTGACGATGACCCACAGCTCCGGCCCGGTCCACCAGGCCCGGGTCAGCAGGTGCCGGGCGGGCACGTTCGGGCCGGGCAGCCGGCCCCGGAGCAGGTCGGCGACGGTGCCGGCGTCGTCGCCGCCGAAGACCTGCCCGTCCGCGAACCCGGCGACGGCGGCGGTCAACCGCTGCAGGACCTCCCCGACGGCGCGGATCAGCAGGTGTGGGTGCTCGGCGAAGTCGAGCACGCAGTCGCTGCCGTCGTCCTCGTGTGTGCCGATGCGCAGCCGAAGGTCCGGCTCGACCCGCGGCGCCGGCGGCCCGGTCCAGGCGTTGGCCAGCTCGGCGACATACTCGTGATGGTTCCCGCCGACCCGCCGCACCGGCGCCGCGATCTGCACGCGGCCGCCTGCGAGCAGTCCGCGCCCGGGCAGGCCGCCGGGGACCTGCCGGGCCCCGTCGACGGAGAGCTGGGACGTCTCCGGAACTTCGAGCCGCAGCTCGACGACCGTGCCGAACGTGTCGAAGACCTCAGCGGAGAATGCGCTCCACCCGGTCGCGGTCGCCACGACATGGACCTGCGCGATGGTGAGTAGCTCCAGAACCTCCGGATGGTCACGCGCCACTCTCGGAAGGTTGTCGATGATCACCACCACCATCGCAGACCCGGTGCCGAGCGGGCGGTGGCGGAGGAAGGCCACCAGGCGGGCGATGGCGGGTCCGTCGTTGCGATGGAAGACCCCACCGACGTAGGGCAGGCCCGCCACGGTGTTGAGACCTCCGCCGAGGCAGTAGACGTGATACGGCGTGCCCTGGCGCGCAATGGCGGTCACCACGGTCTGCAACGCGGTCGTCGTGCCGCTGCCACGTTCGCCGACGATCGCTGTATGCCCTGCCCAGACTGCCAGGTCAAGCACGAGCGGTTCCTGGCGGTGCTCGTTCGGCAGGTCGATGAGGCCGACCGCGACCCCGTGGTCCGGCAGGTCGCCGAGCGCGACGACCGCCGGAAGAGCGGGCAACAGGATCTGGTGCACGGGTCCGCCGCGGCCGGCCATGCGAGCGACGAGCGCCTCCACCGCGCCCGGGAGCTGTGGGCCCCGGAAGCGGTGCACCCGGTCATCCGCCGTGGTCGTCAGGCGCGCCTCCGGCGGGTCGATTTCGATCCGGAACGTCAGATACGGATCGAGGCCGATGAGCCGGCGCTCCTGCAGGCGCCCGGCGGCCAGCAGCAGGTGGATGCCGAGGACCCGGCCGGCCCGGAGGACCTGCAGGAGCGTGTTGACGGCAGCCGGTTGCGCGTCGAGCAGCCGGTCGAACTCGTCCACGACGATGAGCAGGCGCGGGATCGGACCCGTGGGCCGGTCCTGCCGGCGGGCGATCTCGCCGAGGACGGCGTCCATCAGCCTTGGCACGTCGTCGACGGCGAGCCCGACCAGGTGCGGCAGGGACTCCAGGCCGGCGAACGTGGTGCCGTCGCCGAAGTCGACCGCGAGGATGTTGAGCGCGGCGGGACCGTTGCTGACGGCGAGGCCGAGCACCAGCGACCGGAGCACCTCCGAGGTGCCGGTGCCGGCCGCTGCGGCAACGAGGCCGTGCGGGCCCGTGCCGCCTTCGCTCGCGCCACGCAGGTCGAGCCGGACCGGGCGACCGTCCGGGTCGGTCCCGACCGGCACGGCCAGGTTCGCGGGTCCGGCCCATGCCTGCTCGGGGTCGAACGTCGCCGGATCGATGCCGTGCAGCACGGCGAACGGCACCGGCTGGGAGGCCCCCTTGACGGTCGGAGGGTCCAGCCTGATCCGCCGGGGCACCTGGTCCGGCACGGAGAGCTCGCCGAGGGCACCGGACAGCGTGATCGTCGGCGTGGCCAGGTCCGTCAGCACCCGCACGATCTCGTCCGACGCCCCCAGTGGGGCGAAGGCGACCACCCGCAGCCGCAGTGCCCGGGCATACGGCAGGAAGTCCCGCAGCGCCGCCAGCGGGGCGAGGACATCCTCGGCGATCACCCAGAGGTCCGGCCCGGGCGTCCTGACCCCATCCGGCGACCGTTGCAGCTCCTCGACGACGCGGGCCGTGTCGTGCGGTCCGAGGATCTGGCCGGCGACGGACCGTTCGATCGCCTGCCGGACCGCCAGGCGTTCACCGGGTGAGGCGCCCACGACGAGCAGGTGAGGGTCGGTCGTGAAGTCGACCGTGAACTCCTCGCCGCCGGGCTCGAACGTGCCGAGCCGGATCCGTGGGTACGGCTGATCCACCCGTGCGGCGGCGAGCTCCCGCAGGTACGTGCCGGGGTCCCCGCCGACCTGCCCGACCGGCAGCGCGATCTGCAGCCGCAGGCCACCGGCGACCAGCGCGCGGCCTGGTGGCTCGTATCGCAGCGACCGGGCCGCCGGGACCGAGATCCGGGACGTCTCGGGCTCGTCGAGCCGGAGTTCGACGGTGGTGCCGAACGCCGCGAGGTCGTGGATACGGAACCGGCTCCACCGTTCGTCCGCCGCCACGATCACCGCCCGTCCCGCCGACACCAGATCGCCGAGGGACGGGAAGCTGCGCACGACGTGCGCCCAGCCGTCGATGATGAGCACGGTGTCGCTCGCCGAGCTGAACCGCAGGAACGCGATCAGCTCCGTCACCGCGTCGCGGTGGTGGCGGGGGTCGAAGACGTTGACCACGACCGGCGCGTCCTCCAGCGGGCCGAGGTCGGCACCGATGCAGTACACGCTGACGTGCTGGGCCGAGCGGGACAGGGCGGCGACGACCGTCCGCAACGCGGTGGTCCTGCCGCTGCGGGGCTCGCCGACGATGGCGACGTGCCCGGACGCTCCCGACACGTCGATCGTGAACGGTCCGCGCCGGTGCTCGCGGGGCATGTCGACCTCGCCGATCGTGACGCCGTCGGCCGGCAGGTCGCCGAGCGCCAGCACCGCGGGCAGCGGCGGCAGCCAGATCTGGTGGACCGGGGTGCCGTGCCCGGCCATCCGGCGGACGAGGACGTCGAGGAGCGAGTCGGGGCGCGGGGCGAGGATGTCGTCCCAGGAGGCGGCGTGGACGTCGGACACGTAGGCGGCCCGGAAGCGGCGCGGCCGGCCGTCGATGGCCCGCAGGAATCCATGGCCGGGCCGCGGTGGCAGCCCGGCCGCGTCCGGTGTGCCGATGGCGAGCTGGGACTCGTGCTCGGAGAAGGCGCGCAGGGCGATCCGGACCGACAGGTGGGCGTCGAGGTCGCGCAGGTGACCCGAATCGAGGCGTTCGCACGCCACGACCAGGTGGATGCCGACCTGGCGGCCGAGGCGACCGATGGACGTGAAGGTGTCGACGAGTGTGGGGTCGGCGGTCAGCAGCGAGCCGAACTCGTCGACGACGATGAGCAGACGCGGGCGGAGCCCGGTGAACGGCTGCTGGCGGCGGGCGATCTCGCCGAGGACGACCTCCTTGAGCCGTTCGATGAGCGACATCAGGTCGCCGGAGTCGACGGCGAGCCCGGCGAGGTGCGGTAGGGACTCGAGACCGGCGAAGGTGGCGCCGCCGCGCAGGTCGACCGGCAGGATGTTCAGCTCGGCCGGGCTGTGGTGGACCGCGAGGCCGAGGATCAGCGTGCGCAGCAGCTCCGACTTGCCGGCCCCGGCGGTGCCGACGACGAGGCAGTGCGAGCCGATCCCGCCCAGGTAGAGTCCGACCGGGCGGCCGTCCGGATCGACGCCGATCGCCGCGGTCAGGCCGTCTGCGCCGGTCCAGGCCCGGGCGGGGTCGAACGTCGGCGGGTCGATGCCGTGCAGCGCCGGGAAGGACGCGGCCGGGTAGGTGTCGTCGGGCCCGCCGGAGATGCCGCGTGCCAGGGGCGGCGGGACGAGCCGTTTCACGGTGTCGAGCACCTCGGCGGCCAGGTCGCGCACCGGGCCGTCGTCGACGCGGGCGACCCGCTCCAGCTGCAGGGCGATGGCCCGCACGTCGGCGCCCGGCAGCAGGGCCAGCTCGCCGAGCTCGGCGACGGCCGCGGCCCGCAGCTCGTGCGACGGCGCGTCGGCCGCCGCGACCGCGTCGGCCAGCCGGTCCGGCAGTGACGCCCGCGGTCGCAGGCGGCCGGTCATCGCGACGAACCACTCGCGGGTCAGCGCCGGCCCGCCGGCCGAGGTGCGGTTCGTGGCGAGCCAGTCGGCGGCGCGGGCCGGGTCGACCAGGTTCAGCGCGGTGAGCCGTTGCGCGTGCTCCAGCTCCGGTTGCAGGTGCCATGCGGGGTGCTGGTCGGTGTACTGCTCCAGCAGCACCGCCACCCGGGCCGGTCGTTCGGGGCCGAACCGGGCGGTGAGCGCGGCGAGCAGGGCGTCGCGCAGGGCCGGGTCGATCTCGTAGAGGTCCTCGCCGACCTCGCGGAACAGCGGCGACAGCAGCAGCGCCGCCTCGGCCTCGAACGGCAGGACGGTGGGCGGGTCGAGGAAGAAGTTGATCCGCAGCAGGTGCAGCAGGCCGGCGTCGACCGCGACCGCCACGGCGGCGTGGCACGCCAGCTCCAGGGCGCCGGCGGGCAGGCGGGACCGGGCGGCGGCGAGACGGGCCGCGACGGGGGAGGCGCGGACCCAGGCGGTGGTCACAGCGGCCGGGCCACGGGGAACGGGCGGCCGCGCAGCACGTCGACCGCCTGATACATGCCGGCGCGGGTCAGCGGGAACATCGGCAGGTGCCGGGCGACCTGCTCGGCGGTGCTGCGCCGCCAGCCGGCCGCCGGGACCGGGTTGAGCCAGGCGACGGCGCCGGCCGCGGCCCGCAGCGCCTTGCCGAGGGCGGCGGTGTCCAGCAGCCGGGCCGGGCTGAGCGTGCCGCGGGCGGCGCCGGCGTCGCTGATGACCGCGGCGCCGGTGGTCGCGGTGACCGCGTCGAGGACCTCCCGCAACGGCACCGGCGACGTCAGCGCCGGATCGCGGTACAGAGTGCCGTCCCGCAACGGTGCGAGGGCCGGCAGGACCGCGTCGATCGCCGGGTCGAACGGGTCCGGGACCGCGTGCAGCAGCCCCGGGTCCGCCGCGCCGGCGGTGTTGTGGAAGTAGACGACGGTGAGCGCGCTGAGCCGCCCGGCGCGGCGGACCGCCTGCTCGACGTGCTCGACGTAGCGGTGGAACGGCGCCATCGACCCCTGCCGGTCCACGAGCAGCAGCAGCCGGGTTGTGTTGCGGCGGGCCGGGACCAGCACCGGCGGCACCGGCAGCCCGAGGCGCGCCGAGCGGCGCAGGGTCTCGTCGACGTCGAGCTCGACCGGTGGGCCGTGCCGGGTCGGGCGGCGCAGGCCCCGCCAGACCTGGACGATCTCGCGTTCGGTCAGTGGGTACTGAGGGGTCATGACCAGCGTGGTGTCGGCCCGTCCGGTGCCGGGCGGCGCCGCCGGAAGACCCCGGCCGGGTGCGGCGACCGGTGGCGGTGCGGGTGCGGCGTCGACCGCCGGCGGCGCGGGTGCCTGCTCCATCGGGGGTGCGTCGCCGGTAGCCTCCACCGGCGCCGGTGCGGGCTGGGCCGGCACCGCCAGGGTCCACTGTGGAGCATCGACGCGGGCGAACGCGGCCCGCACCATGTCCGCTTCTGCTTCGGTCTTCGCCCAGAGCATCACGCAGAGCTCAGTCAGGGCGGCGCCGGACGTCCAGCCGAACCCGGCCGCCAGGGCGCGGCGCAGGGCGTCACAGTCGTCCACGCCGATCGGCAGCCCCCGCCGGCGGAGCTGGTCGACGATCGCCAGCACGAACGGCGGCACTCAGCGCTCCAGGCGCAGCGCGTCGGCGTGCTGCTTGATGAGCACCCCCGAGAACGGCAGCCGCCCGGCGCCGGGGCGCGCACCGACCGCCTGCAGGTAGCTGACCCAGTCGAGCAGTTCGCTGAGGCCCGGCTTCTTCGCCAGGTCCAGGGACCGCAGCCGCAGCAGCGTGTCGATCGCCTCCGCGCGGAGCTGGATGTCACCGATGCCGTGCAGGGCGAGGATCGCGTCGAGCTCGGCGGCCGCGTCGGGGAAGCGCACGTGGTGGAACACGCACCGGCGCAGGAACGCGGCCGGCAGGGCCTTCTCCTCGTTGTTCGTCACGACGATGACGGGCCGCAGGTCGGGCCGGTCGGCCGGCACCGCGTGCCGCTCGCCGTGCGCCTCGGGCACGTCGAACGCGAGCTGGTCCAGCTCCCGCAGCAGGTCGTTGGGGAAGTCGATGTCGGCCTTGTCGATCTCGTCGATGAGCACCATCGACCGGCGGCCGTGCCCGGCCCGCACGATCGCCCGGCCGAGCGGCCCGAGCCGGACGTAGTCGCTCTCGGCGGTGGCCGCGCGGCCCAGCTGGGTGTCGTACAGGCGGCGGACGGCGTCGTACACGTACAGCAGGTCCTGGCCACGGCTGGTCGACTTGATGTACGCCTCCTCCAGCGGCAGCCCGAGCGCGTAGGAGACGGCGTGCGCGAGGCGGGTCTTGCCGGCGCCCGGGTCACCCTGCAGCAGCAGCGGCCGGCCGAGCGCGATCGCGACGTTCACCGCCTCCTCCAGGTCGGCGGAGGCTCGGTACGGCTCCCGCAGGCGCGGCTCGAACCGCGGCTGCGGTCCGGCAGCCTCGCCGGCGACCTCGATGTCGCGCCGCTCCGGCAGCTCGGCGAGCCGATCGAAGCGCAGCGACGTGTCGACGCGGTGGCGGGTCAGCATCAGGCCTCCAGGTCCTCGAGGTAGCCGCGTAGCTCGTCCGGCTGGAACCGGACGCGGTCGATACATTCGGCCAGCTCCTCATACGTGTACCGCACGTCGAGCTCCTCGCCGATCCGGCCGACGATGTCCGCCGTCCACGCCGTCGCGAGCGGCCGCGGCCAGCGCTTGTACACGGTCACGTGCGCCGCCCACCGCTCCACGTCCCGGTGCGCGAACCGCGGCGGCGGCAGCGCCGTGACCTCGTCCGGGAACCCGCCGGCGGGCACGCCGAGCAGGAACAGCATGCACCAGCGTTTCGGCTGCCCGTATGCCTCCCGGACCCGCCGCACCAGCTCCGCCACGTCGGCGGCCGGGGTGCCCCGCACCGTCACCGGACAGATCACGTTGCGGGCCGCCAGCACGGCCGGGTAGCGGGTCATCTTCCGCACCGCCGTGTCGACGGAGTGCAGCTCGGCGCTGAGATCGAGCCAGTGCTGCCGGGCGATCTCACCCACGTACTGCCGCAGCCACGCGCACAGGTTGTCCACCACCGCCTGCTCACCGGCGTCGACCCCGAACGCGAGGAACCGCCCGCCGGCCGTGGCCATCTCCTCGAGGATCGCGGTCTTGAGCCGGTCGAGATCGAAGTATGCGGTGTCCAGCAGCTGGTGCACGGGCAGCGCCCGGTCCGACCGCCCGACCACGACGCCCAGGCTGAACCTGCGGACGATCTGCGCCACCGGCACCGCGAACAGCACGTTGGCCGCGGCCGGCCGGGCGTCGCCCGTGGAGGCCCGCTCGCGCACCTGCTCGACCAGCACCCCGACGACCGCACCGTCGACGGTCACGGCGCTGCCGGAGTAGCCGCGGTAGTCGCGCAACGCCTCCGCCACGTGCAGCTGCAGCACCGTCATCTCCGTGCCGCCCTGGTTGACGATGAGATGGTCGGTCGCTGTCACCGTGCCGGTGAGCTGCGCGTCGTGGTTCCTCGGCCGGGCCGTGACCCGCCAGTCGGCGCGCAGCACCGCGTGCTTCAACGCGGGCACGATGGCGAGGGACTCCGCGACCCGGAGCGTCGCGACGTCGATCGTCGGCTCCGCCTGGACCGCCTCGACCGGTAGCCGGACCCCGGCCGCCGTCACGAACTCGAGGTCCTCGGCCGCCCGGTCCCGCACCACGTGCGCCGCCGTGGCGACGATCCGGTCCGTCAGGACGAACCCGCTGCCCAGATCCCGGCCACCGGCGACGATGCGCCCGTCGATCATCCGCTCTGGCCGGCCTCGGCGGCCGGTTCCGCGTCGGGCTTGCGCCGCAAGGTCACCGTCACCTCGAACGTGGCCCCGGTCGTGGCCCGCGACACGACGACCCCGGCCTCGGCGTTGAGCGTGACCCCGAACTTCGCCTGCAGCTCCGCGACCTCCCACCCGGACAGGTCGGGAGTGACGTTCGCGGCGACGGCCCGCACCCCGGCGACGATCGCGGACTGCACGTCGGACAGCCGGTCCCGCAACCGCTCGACGGTCCCGTCACCCCACGAGATCTCCCGCCCGCCGGCGAGCTCGACCACCTGCACCACAACACCCTCAGCCACCGCCGCCTCGCTCATCGCCACACCGTACCGTCGCATGCACGGGGCTCACTACCGGTACTCCGGGCGCCTTGCCCGCGCCGGTGGGCCTGTACGGTCGGCGGCATCGATTCCCGGCGGCAGGCACCCTGGAGGCTGGAACTGATGACGAGCGGGCCCGACCTGCGGTCGACGGTCCTGGCGTGGGAGGACGGGGAGCGGGACCGGTGGTGGTCGCGGGCCACGGCGCTGGAGCACGGGCGCGAGCAGCCGGACTGGGGCGCCGCGGTGGCGCGGGCCGACGATCTGTCGAACCTGACCCCGGCGCAGCTGTCATGGCTGATCGTGCGGGGGCCGGAGTCGTCGGCGCGGGCGCTGCTGGGCAAGTCGCTGATCCTGCTGCGCCATGGACAGCGCATCGACCTGGACCGGGTCGCGGTCGCCCGGTTCGGACTGGACGCGCTGCCGCTGGTGCTGCGCGACGCGGGCGGGGACGCCGACCGCCTGGGCCTGCTGGTGCTGCCGTTCCGGGGCGCCGAGGTGGCCACGCTGATCGCGGGCTGGCTCCGGCACCTGGGCTCGGCGCGGCTCTGGGCGCGGCTGTGGCTGCAGCGGCACGCGGACGTGGCGATGCGGACGCTGACGCCGGTCGCCGAGGGGCGCCCGGGCCGGGCCCAGCAGCAGGCGGAGGACGCGCTGCGCTTCCTGGAGGCGGCGTCCGGGGTCCCGTCGTTGTTCGCGGTGCCGGCGTATGCCACGCGCAAGGGCCGTCCGCCGGCCTGGACCCGCCCCGATCGGCTGCCGGAGCTGCAGCGGGCCGGCGGCGGGGCGCTGCCGCACGACCAGGTGGCCCGGGTCGTGGAGGCACTGGGCTGGTCGCGCCTGGCCGGACCGCCGGAGCCGGCGCCCGGATCCGACGGTGCCGTGCCGGTGGCCGTCGAGTCGTCGGTGGCCACGCAGCCCCTCGTCCAGCCGGCCGAACCGGAGGCCCGCGAGCGCATCGCGGGCTGCGACCCTGCCAGCCTGGCGGCGTTCGGCCGGGCCGTGCTGCACGAGTGGGTGGAGGACGGGGCGCCGCCGGCGGAGTCCTGGGCGCTGCTGGCGCAGGCGCACATCGGCGACGACGCCACCATGGACGTGCTCGCGCCGCTGGTGCGATCGTGGCCGGCCCTCAGCCGCTACGCGCGGGCGATCGACGGGTTCGCGGTCCTGGCCACCGTAGGCACGGACGCGGCGCTGCGGCAGCTGGTGGCGATCGAGGAGAACATGTCGGGCGGGGCGACGAACGAGCGGGCCACCAACTACCTCACGCAGGCCGCCGCCCGGCGCGGGCTGTCCGTGACGCAGCTGGCGGACCGGCTGGCGGCCACCCACGGCCTCGACACCGGCGTCACGCTGGACTACGGGCCGCGCGCGTTCACGGTGGTCACCGACGACCACCTCAACCTCCGGGTCGTGGACCTTGCGGGGCGGCCCGTCGCCAGGCCACCCAAGCCGGGTGTGAAGGACACCGATCCCGACGCGTACCAACGATTCCTGCAACTGAAGAAGGACCTGCGCGCGACCGTGGCGGCGCAGAGCACCCGGCTGCAGCGGGACCTGCTCGCGCGGCGGTTCCGGCCGGCCCGGGACCTGCCGGCGGTCGTGCTGCCGCACCCGATCCTGGGACCCCTCGCGCGGCGGCTCCTGTGGGGCGAGTACGACCAGCGGCGCCGCCTGATCCGGGCCCTGCGGATCGCCGAGGACGGCAGCTTCGCCGACCTGCACGACTCGGCGGCGACCGTCGACGGGGACGCACTGCTCGGCCTCGTGCACCCCGCGGACCTGGGCCCGGACCTGGCCCACTGGATGCAGCTCTGCACCGACTATGAGATCCTGCCGCCGTTTCCGCAGCTGCACCGGCCGGTGGTGACGCTCACCGAGGCGGAGCGCGCCGCGACCGGCCTGACCGGGTTCGGGCCGCTTTCGACCGGGCGGGCCCTGGAACTCATGCACCGCAGAGCGTGGCGGGGCAACGGTTCGTCCTTCGTGCCGAGCCGGCCGCACACGCAGCTGGCGCACGACCTGCCGGACGGGCTGTCGCTGCTGGTGGAGATCACTCCGGGGGCCGACTCGGCGTTCAACGCGCCGTCGGACCAGCAGGTCACCGAGATCTGGCTGGACGATGCCTGGTCGGACCACCTGCAGCTGGCCCGGCACCTCCCCCTGGGCACCGCCGACCCGGCCGCGTTGTCGGAGTTGCTGGTCGAGCTGCGCGGCGGGTCAGCCTGACGCCGACACGTCCAGGGCGGCCTCCCGGACGTCCGGGTCGGCATGGCGGCGCAGCTCGTCGAGCCGGCGCAGCTGCGGCGCCGGCCAGCGCTCCTGCGTGGCGGCGAGCCGGAGCCACAGCAGCGCCGCGGCGAGGCCGGGACGCCCGGCGAGGTGGTCGAGGACCGCGGCCAGGCGGGCGGGCTCCGTCAGGCGGGGCAGGCCCCGCCAGGACTCGACATCGAACCGGTGCGGCCGGTCGTCCACGGCGTCGAGCAGCCGGTCCCACAGCGCCTGGTCCGGCCCGGCGCCATCGGCTTCCGCGAGGTCGCCGAGGGCGAGGTGGGTCAGCAGCCGCACCCGCACGCTGGGCAGGTCGCACGGGACGAGCCCCCGTTCGAGCACGCGGGCGGCGGCGCGCCGGGCGGCCGGCGGCGTGTGCGACAGGCCGAGGGTCAGCGTGGTGGCCAGGCCGGCCAGCCGGCGCCGGACCGTCACCGGGTCGCGGTCCGCCTGCACCGCGAGCACCTCCACGGTGGCCGCCCAGGCGTGGTCGCCGGCCGGGGTGCCCAGGGCAGCGCCCAGGGTGGACCGCGCCGCGCCGGACACGTCGTCGGGGTGATCGATGCCGACCATCCGGGCGACCACGTCGAGGCCCTCGGGTGCGTAGCGGGTCCAGCGCGCGTATCCGATCAGCACCGCCGGGTCGCCGGTGTCGAGGGCACGGACCAGCAGGCGGGCCATGGCCGGCCGCCGATCGGCGGGGACCCGCTCGACCGGCGTCGCCAGGATCGCGGCCCGGACGGCCCCGGGTTGTGCGCCGGGGCGCAGCGCCGCGGCGAGGAGCTCCGCGACGCCGCCCGTGGTCTCGACGGACGGGACCAGGGTGGCGGCCACCGTGGCGCGGACGTCGCGGTGCAGGTCGGGCAGGCGCCAGGCGTCGACGAGGGAGGCCACGGCCGCCGGGGTGCCGAGCGCGCCGAGGGCCCGCACGGCCTCCTTCGCCGGTGCGAGCCGGCCACCGCTGCGCAGCGTGGCGGTGAGGACGCCGACCGCGGCGGCGTCGGTGACGGTGTCCAGCGCGGCCCGCAGCGCCCGGGCGGCGGCCCGGGCCCGGTAGCCGACGGGGTCGTCGACGCGCTCCGCGAGATGGGTCAGGCCCTGCGTGCCGCGGGCCAGGGCGCCCAGCGCGGCCGTGGCGACCCCGCCGTCGTCCGCCCCGGCGAGAGTGACGAGCAGCTCCGGGTCGTCGAGCACGCGGACGGCCGCGATCCGGTCGGCGGGTGCGACGGACGGGTCGGTGGCCTGCTCGGCCGCGGCGTCCAGATACCAGGTTCGCTGCGCCGGTCGCCAGGCCCGCAGCGCCGCAGCGGTGGCCGGGAGCAACGGCCGCAGCGACCGCACCGCGGCGTGGTCGAGCAGGCTCGTGTGCCGGGTGGTCAGCAGGCGGGCGATCTCCGGCACCCGCGCGACCGCCGGATCGTGCTCCAGCAGGGTCCGCAGCCGCTCGGCCCGGTCCGCGGGGGCGCCGCCGACCCACAGCCGCGCCGCCTCCCGCGCGATCTCGGGATCCGTGGCGCCCAGCGCGATGTCCCGCATCCGGTCGCCGAGGTCCAGCCCGAGCTGCGCCGCCACCGCCAGCAGCGCCCGGCCGTCGAGGTCGCGGCGGGCGAGGTCCCACACGGCGGCCTGGACGTGCGGCCGCAGCCGTGGCGCGCCGTACCACGGGCCGAGGCCCCGCATGGTGCGCGCGTACACCAGGAAGACCTCGGCCGCCCGGGCCACCTCGGCGGCACCGGCGTCCTGGCGGTGCGCCGCGCCGAGCGCGACGGTGAGGGTGCGGGTGAGCCATTCGTCGATGTCCAGCCACGAGCCCGGGGCGGCGTCGGGGCGGGTGAGGACGGCGTGCACGACGGCGGCGATCACCGGCACCGGCACGGCGGTGA
This sequence comes from Dactylosporangium siamense, assembly GCF_016862795.1. GTDB lineage: Bacteria > Actinomycetota > Actinomycetes > Mycobacteriales > Micromonosporaceae > Dactylosporangium > Dactylosporangium siamense. The sequence continues at coordinate 22,195 of NZ_BONQ01000156.1, forward strand.
CACTGCGGGCGGGTGCGGCGCCGAGCAGGCTCAGCACCGGGTGCTGGACGAGGTGCTGGTCGGTCCAGGCGCGCCCGGCCCGGCCGATCGCGTCGGTGTCGGCGGCCGGGTCCGGGTCGAGCATCGCGCTGCGCAGCAGCGCCAGCCAGCCACGCTCCCGCTCGTCGGGGCGGTGGCTGTGGGTCATGCTCAGCAGGGTGTCGCGGACCTCCTGGTACGGCAGTAGCGCGAGCACCTCCGGATCGCCGGGGCGCTCCGCCAGCAGCGTCCGTGCCCCGGCCACCCGGTCGGCGAACGGCAGGGCCATGAGCTCGACGACGGACGGACCCGGCAGCGGGCGGCGGCGGGCGGGTGGCAGCGCGCCGAGCAGCGCGGCACGCCCTTCGGCGTCGGTGAGGCGCGCGAGGGTGTCGAGGTCGGCGGCCGGCAGCCGGCGGACCGTGCGGCGGGCCCGCCGGGGCAGCCGGGGCAGGCCGTGCGACGGCGTCGGGAACCACCACCACGTGCGGTCCCGCAGCGCCGCCGCGACGGCGGCCGGGGTGCCGAGCTCGTACCAGTGCCGGTCCGGGGACACGATCGCGGCCGCGGTCGGATCGCGCCGCAGCGCGGTCTCCACGGCGTGCCGCCGGTCGAACCACCGCAGCGCCGGGTCCGTGGCGCCGTCCTCGACCAGCCGGCGCGCGACGGCGACCGGCGCCACCCGGGCCAGGCGGTGCAGGTCGTCGACCGTGACCCGCAGCGCCGGCAGCCACCGCTCGACGGCGTCGGGGGAGCAGGCCGACAGGAGCAGCGGCCGGTCCCGGGCGGGGACGAGCGGCAGCAGCGACCCGGCCAGGTCCCGGCGACCGGACCGGCGCAGCACGCGGTACACCTGCCGCCGGATGACGAACGGTGCGCTCAGCGCGAGGCGGCGCAGCGCGGCGTCGGACACCGGGAGGCGGACCGCCGCGGACAACGCCCGGCCCAGCAGGTCGACGTCGTCGAGGGCCCGCTCAACCGCGGCGACGTCGCGCCGCACGACGGCGAGGAACAACGCGTCCTGCCGGTCGTCCACGTCGCCGGCGGACAGTCGCGTGTGGTGGGTTTGGTACTGCGCGGCGGAGAGGCTGAGCGCGAACCGGGCCAGTTCCCGCCGCCGCGAGGGTGCGTCGATGGTGTTCAGGCGGTCACGATAGCGCAAAGGCATGGTGGGCGGTGACCGCCAAGACACCGCCCACCATGCCGGTCTGTGTGCCGCCCTACGAGTCCTGCGCCTTGCCCGTCGTCACGCGGGCGAGGACCAGGGCGACGAGGATGATCAGGCCGTACACCGCCTGGATCCACTGCGCCGAGACGCCGGCGAGGGTCAGGATGTTGGTGATCAGGCCGAGGACCAGCACGCCGCAGAGGGCGCCGAACAGGGTGCCCTTGCCGCCGTTCATGCTGACGCCGCCGATGACCGCGGCGGCGAAGACCTTGAAGATGAGGCCGTCGCCCTGCGCCGCGGCGATGGACCCGAGCCGGCCGGTCATCAACAGCCCGGCGAGCGCGGCGAGGACGCCCGCGACGATGAAGACGATCCACATGACCCGGTCGGTGCGGATGCCGGCGGCGCGGGCGGCGTCGACGTTGCCGCCGACCGCGTAGACGGCCCGCCCGTGCCGGAACCAGCCGAGCACCGCGATCCCCACGGCGAAGAGCGTGCCGCAGAGCCAGATCGACAGCGGCAGGCCGAGCCAGGTGGCGCTGCCGAGATACAGCACCGACGGCGGCAGCTCGAACAGGCTCTGGCCGCCGGTGATGCCGATCTGCAGCCCCCGCAGCGTGATGAGCATGCCCAGCGTGACGATGAACGCGGACAGCCCGAAACGCACGATCAGCAGCGCGTTGAGCGCGCCGACGAGCAGCCCGACGAGCAGGATCAGCGGCACGGCGAGCGCCGAGGGCCAGGACGTGCCGAGCCCGTTGCTGGCGGCCGGGATGACCAGCGCGACGCCGAGCGCCGGCGCGAGGCCGACGGTCGACTCCAGGGACAGGTCGAAGCGGCCGCCGATCAGGATGACCGTCTCGGCGAGGACCAGCAGCGACAGCTCGGTCTGCTGCTGCAGCACGTTGATGATGTTGGTGCTGGACAGGAAGACGGGGTCGACGACCGCGCCGACGACGAGCAGGACGAGGATCGCCGGGATGAGGGTGAGGTCCCGCATCCTGGCCAGGCGGATCCCGGAGAGGCGGGCCGGGACTGTGCTCATCGGGTGACTCCTTCGACGGCGGCGACGACGTCGGTGTCGCTCCACCCGGCGGGCAGGGCCGCGGCGACGCGGCCGTGGAACATGACGAGGACCCGGTCGCAGTGGCGCAGGTCGTCGAGCTCGTCGGAGACCATGAGCACCGCCGTGCCGGTGCCGGCGGCGGTGCGCACCGCGTCGAGCAGGGACTCCTTGGAGCGCACGTCGACGCCCGCGGTCGGGTTGATCAGGACCAGGACCGACGGCGCGGTGCTCAGGGCGCGGGCGAGCACGACCTTCTGCGCGTTGCCGCCGGACAGGCTGCTCACCGGTGCGGCCGGCCCTGACGTGTGGATGTCGAACCGGTCGATGAACGCCCGCGCGGTCGCCGCCAGTTTCGTGGGGGAGACGTAGCCGGCCGGCCCGAACGACGCGGCGATCGGCAGGGTGGCGTTCTCCGCCACCGACAGCAGCGGGATGAGCCCTTCGCGGTGCCGGTCGTGCGGCACCAGGCCGATCCCGGCGGCGAGGGCGGCCGGCACGCTGCCCGGTGTGACGGTGCGGCCGCCGACGGTCACCGTGCCGGTCGTGGGGCGCCGCAGCCCGCCGACGGTTTCCGCGAGGGCGACCTTGCCGCTGCTGCCGGAGCCGGTGACCCCGACGATCTCCCCGGCGCGCACGTCGACGTCGATCGAGGTGTACGAACCGCGCAACGTCAATCCCGCCACCCGCAACGCCACCTGGGTCTCCGGCGGGACCGGCGGGCGGGCACCGACCGTGGTGAGCCCGACCGCCTCGCCGGTCATCGCGGTGACGAGCGCGTCGTGGTCGACGGTGCCGACGGGCGCGGTCAGCACGTGCCGCGCGTCCCGCAGCACGGTGACGGTGTCGCAGACCTCGTACACCTCCCGCAGGTGGTGCGAGATGAACAGCATCGTCACGCCGGTCGCGGACAGGGCCCGGAGCCGGACGAAGAGGCGTTCGATCGCGGTCGCGTCGAGCCGAGCGGTCGGCTCGTCGAGGATGATGAACCGGGTGCCCTGCGACAGGGCCCGCGCGATCTCGACCAGCTGCCGCTGCTCGACGCCCAGGTCACCGGCCCGGGCAGCGGGGTCGACGTCGACGGCGAAGTCGTCCAGCAGCTGCTTCGCGCGCCGGCGGAGCGGCCCCCAGCGGACGAAGTCGCCCTGGCGGTTGAGGAAGAGGTTCTCCGCCACCGACAGGTCCGCGATGATGGTGGAGCGCTGGAAGACGCAGGCCACGCGGCGGCGCCACGCGGCCCGGTCCGGCACCGGCGGGGCCGGCTCCCCATCGAAGCGGACCACGCCGGCGTCCGGGCTCTGCAGCCCGGTGAGCAGCGACACGAGCGTCGACTTGCCGGCGCCGTTGCGGCCCACGAGGGCGTGGGTGCTGCCCGGCGCGATGGACAGCGACACGTCGTGCAACGCCGTGGTGGCGCCGAAGCGCTTGCTCGTGTTGACGGCCTCCACCGCCGGTGCGCCCGTCATCACTTGCCGATCTGGTTGCCCCACAACGCCGAGTCCTCGACGTTGTCCTTGGTGACGAGCGGGGCGGGCAGCTGGTCCTCGAGCAACCCTTTCCGGACCTCGACGATGGTGCTGTCGTGGTCGGTCCTACCGGGCTGGAACGTCTTGCCCTCCACGGCGGCCTTGGCGTAGAACAGCGCGTACTTCGCGTACAGGTCGGCGGGCTGCGACACGGTCGCGTCGATCTCGCCCTTGCGGATCGCCTCGAACTCCTGCGGGATGCCGTCGTTGGAGACGATGAAGATGTGCTTCGGGTCGCCCGGCGGGACGAGCAGGTTCTTGGTGCGCAGCAGCTGCAGCGTCGGGGCCAGGAAGACGCCGCCGGCCTGCATGTAGATGCCGTTGATGTCGGGGTGCTGGGCCAGGCGGGTCTGCAGCGCGGCGGACGCCTTCGCACCCTCCCAGTCGGTCGGCTCGGCGAACACGGTGATGCCGGGGAACTTGCTCTGCATGCACTCGGCGAACGCCTCGGACCGGTCCCGGCCGTTCACGCTGGACAGCGAGCCCTGAAACTCGACGACCTTGCCCTTGCCACCGAGCTTCGCGCCGAGGAACTCGCACGCCTTCTGCCCGTACGCGCGGTTGTCGGCCCGCACGACCATGTAGACGTTGCCCTTGTCGGGCCGGGTGTCGACGGTGACGACGGGGATCTTCTTCTGCTCCAGCTGGGTCAGCGTGGTCGCGATCGCGCCGGTGTCCTGCGGCGCCATCACGATCGCCTTCGCGCCCTGGCTGGTGAGCGCCTGGGTGTTCGCCACGAGCTTGGCGATGTCGTTCTGCGAGTTCGTCGGCGTCATGAGGTTGATGCCGGCCTCCTTCGCGAACGCCGGGACGTACTTGGCGTAGGAGTTCCAGAAATCGGAGTCGGCCCGGGGCAGGTCGACGGCGATCGGCTTGGTTCCTCCGGCGTTCTCAGGGGTGGCGGCGGAGTCACAGGCGGTGAGCGAGACGACCAAGGCGGTGGCCAGGATGGCCGGTCGTAACAGCTTCATGGCGGGATCCTCAGGTTCCTTCGGGGGTGTGCCAGCCGGGACCGTCCGGGAAGGTGTGGCGGGCCCGGCTCTCGGCCCGCATCGTAGAGCTCGCCACGGTCTCGTTCACCTGGGCGACGCGGGCGGCGTCGAGCTGGACGCGCGCGTCATAGGTGTCCAGCGACACGAATCGGTTGGTCATGACCCTCCCTGCCGCAGTCCCTTCGGATACATCCGATGTCTAGCAGGCCCGACCCATGATCGGCAAGGGGCAAAATCTTGAAGCCTGTCGCTTTTGTTCGATGCGACAGAAGTTCGGCACCCTTCTTGACGAACCGATACCTCCGATGTTCACTTCGTGTCGAGGGTTGTCCATGGTTCGATGAGCGGACCCACCGCTCGAAGTCCTGCGGACGACACCCTGCAGAGCGACGCCGACGCCGAGCAGGGTAGGCGCTAGTCCCGGAGGGGCCCCTCCGGGACTGGCGCTGTTTGCCGTCCCGTGCTGCTCCGCGCCTGCCGGCGCGGGGGTTCCCACCCCTCGACCCCCCATGCTCGCTGCGCCCGGCCGCCTCTTCCGCGCCCAAACTGCGGTGAACGGCTGACCTTCGCCATCGGCCGCTCGTGCAATGAACAACCTGCCCGTGCGGTGCGATGATGACCATCGCAGATCAACCTCATCTGCGGCGGCATCCCGGCGTGCGGGCGCGGGGAGGGGCGGACCTGGAGGTGACATGCTGGTCAAAGACGTCATGACGGCGTTTCCGGCCTACATCAGGCTCGGCACGACCATCCGGCGGGCGGCCGAAGTGGTCAGCGTGTCCGAGGTCGGCCAGCTCATGGTCCTGGACCACGACGGGCGATTCATCGGGTCGGTGTCCGAGGAGGACCTGGTGCGCGCCATGCTGCCGGGGTTCGACGACGTGACCGAGGCCGGCGGCACCCTCGCCGACGCGTTCCGGCTGTTCCTGGAGCGCGGCCGGGCGCTCGCCGACCGGGTCGTCGACCCGCTCGTGGTGCGCGACGCGGCGACGGTCCGCTCCGGCGACGAGCTCGCCCGGGCCGCGATCGTGATGCTCGACCGCGGCATCCGCCGGCTGCCGGTGGTCGACGACGGCACGCTCGTCGGCACGCTGTCGCGGGCCGACCTCTGCCGAGCGGTGATCTACCATTCCTGAGCTCCGGCTGGTCATCACCGATCGGCACGCCGGCGGCAGTGCCGAGCGGGTGTGCACGCTGCCGGCGACGCTCGGGCGGGGCAGCGCGGCGGCGACGGTGGTGGTGCTGGACGACCGGGACGTCTCCCGGCGGCACGCCCGCCTCGAGCTCGACGGCGCCGACCTGGTCGTCACCGACCTGGGCAGCACCAACGGCACGTTCGTCAACGACGAGCGGGTGACGCGGCGGGTGCTCACCGCCGGGGATCGGCTGCGGATCGGCCGGTTCGACATCGGGTGGACGCTGATCGACCCGGACGCCACGGCGTTCATGGACCCCGGCGAGCGGACGATGCTGCGGGCGCTCGAGCCGCCGGGCGTCGCCGCCCGGCGGGTGATCGAGGCGGCCGAGGCCGACAACCGGCGGGCCGGGCACGAGCTGGACGGGTTCCTGTCGCTGGAGCACGGTTTCCTGCCGGTCGACCCGCCGTTGACGGCGTTGCCGGAGTCGCACCGGGCCTGGGACGACATGAGCGAGCGGCTGCCGGAGCTGTTCCGCCGGTTGTCGCTGCGCCGGGCGTTCGACGCCATGCCGGTCCTGGACGCCCGGCCGGAGGCACTGCCCGACCGGTACCTGCTGCGCGCCTCGACGCTGCTCGGCGTGTACGCCCACGCCTACCAGTACATGGCGGTCGACCCGCCGGGGGCGTTGCCGGAGTCGCTGCTGCGGCCGTGGACGCTGGTGTCGCGCCGGCTGGGCAAGCAGGTCCCGGCCGTGTCGTACATCGACCTGTTCTTCTACAACTGGCGGCTGCGTGATCCGGCCGGTCCGCGGGTCCTGGACAACATGGATCTGCTGGTGCCGACCTGGGACAACGCCGCCGAGCGGGTCTTCTACCTGGTCACGACCGAGTTCGCGATGGGGCTGACGCCGGTGCTCGGGGCGATGCTCGACGCGCAGGAGGCCGTCGCCGCCGACGACCCGGCCGCCGTCGAGCGGGCCCTGCTCGTCATCCTCGACCGGCTGCAGCACGTCACGCAGACCGTCTATCCGCAGATCGACCCGAACCCACGCGGGCGGCACCCGCTGGATCAGGTGCTGTGGGCCAAGACCGTCGGCACCGCGGGCGTGCCGATCTTCGACGGTGCGCCCAGCCCGAGCGGGACCGCGCAGCCGCAGATCCACGCCCTGGACGCGTTCCTGGAGCGCCGTGACTACGGTTCGCTGGTCGGGCGGCAGAGCACGTACCTCGCCGGGTTCTTCCCGCGGCACTGGCAGGACCTCGTCGCCGCACTGCGGGAGGTGTCGGTGCGCCAGTACGTCGAGGACACCCGCAACCCGGCACTGCGTGGCGTCTACAACGCCGTGCTCGACGCGTACGTCGGCGACCGCGGCTGGATGGGGCTGCACCGGATCAAGGCCTACGGGTTCCTGGAGGTGTCGTTCAAGGTCGGCCGGCAGGTGACGACCGGCGCCCGGTTCACCGGCCTGTTCAAGGACCGGACCTGGGACAAGGTCGACCACGAACTGGCCGTCGTGCGCGACGAGCGACGCCCCCCGGTGGGACCGCCGGTCGTGTTCGGGACCGCCCGCCGGAGCCGGGTCGTCACCGGCGCGTCCGGCGCGTGGACCTGCTACCTGGAGATCGACGTCGCCGGCCAGGGCGTGCACCACCTGCCCGGCGACCGGGTCGGAATTCTCCCTGAGCACGACGACGACCTGGTCCGGCGGACCGTGGCGGCCCTGCAGGCGACCGGCGACGAACTGGTGCGGCTCACCCCGCCGTGGCGGCGGGCGGTGGCCTGCCGGGCCGGATACGGCGACGTCGACGTCCTGCCGCTGCGGACGCTGCTGCGCTTCGCCCGGCTCCGGCCGGTCGGGCGGGAGCTGGCGAAACAGCTCGCCGAACTGACCGCCGTCGGGTCCTGGCAGCGCATCGTCGACGCCCGCATGGAGGACCAATGGGAGCTGTGGGACGTCCTGAACCTGCTGTACGCGGGCGGCTATGACGTCACCCGGCTGTGGAAGGCGGATCCCGGCGACGCCGAAGCGTTCTGCGCGGTCGTCCCGCCGGAGCCGTTCCGGCTGTACTCCATCGCCTCGGTGCCGCCGCCGGGCCGCCCGGCCGGCACCCTGCACCTGGTCGTCGCCGGCCTCGAGTACACCTCCGCCCGGACGCCATGGTCCTACCCCCGGCAGCGCCGTGGCGCGGCGTCGCACTTCCTGCGCCGGGCCGGCGACGAGGGACGGCAGCGGCTGTCACTGCAGATCGTGCCCACCCCGCGGTTCCGGCTGCCGGACGATCCGGCGCGCCCCGTCGTCATGTTCGCCGCCGGCTCCGGCGTCGCTCCGTTCCTCGGGTTCGTCGCCGCCCGCACCGGGCCCGGCGAGAACCTGCTCTACGTCGGGATCCGCACGCCGCAGGAGTACGTGGCGCACCCGGTCCTCGACGCGGCCGCGGCGGCGGGCCGGCTCACGTTCACCGTCGCGTTCTCCCGCGCCGACGCCGCGGTCGGCTTCGCCGACGGCCGCCACACCGTGCAGGACGGCCGCCGGCGCCGGGTCGACGACGTGATCCGCGCCGACGCGGACGCGCTGTGGGACCTCCTGCGCCCGGTCGATGACGGCGGCCGCGGCGCGCACGTCTACGTGTGCGGCAGCGCGCCCTTCGCCGCCGCCGTCATCGAGGCGCTGACCGACGTCGTGCCCGGCGACGGCCGCGAGTTCATCCGCCGCCTGATCGCCGACGGGCGGCTCGGCCAGGACGTCTTCACCACGTATCTCGGCCACGCGCAGCAGGGCCCCCGCTTCGAGGTGTCGGAGCTGGCGCGACGCAACAGCGCGAACGCCGGCCACTGGATGGCGGTCGGTGGCGCCGTGTACGACGTCGGCGAGTTCCTGCACCTGCACATCGGCGGGCCGCACATCATCCGCAACCACGCCGGCACGGACGCGACCGCCGCGTACCGCACGGTGCTGCACCACGCACACGCCGAGATCGACGCCCAGCTCGCCATGTATCAGATCGGCCACCTGCGGCGGCTGCGGTTCGGCGCCCGCTGGGGCGTCGTCCTCACCGAGGACGGACTGCACGCCCTCTCCCTGGAGCAGCTGTTCGCGACCTGGGTGCAGTTCGTGTACCTGCTCGCCGGCATGCAGAACGCACTCAGCGCCGACTTCGGCTTCATCACGTCGGTCGCCACCGCCGGGGAGGACCCGCGCGAGCTGACCCCGTTCAAGGCCCAGTACGTCCTCGAGGCGCACCGGCGGTTCCTCGTCAGCTATCTCGACGGCCTGGTTCACGAGGATCTGCGCACCCTGTGGCAGCGCACCGCCGGCTTCTGCGACCCGCATCTCGACATCCGCACCTTCGACACCGACCTCGCCGCCGTCGAGGCCGACCCGGACACGGAGCTCGTCCGCGGCAGCGTCCCCGCCGTCAAGGAGCTCCTCCTCGCCGGCGACGACCCGCGCCGCGTCACGGCACTGTGCCAGCTGTTCGCCGGCACCGACCTGCGCCTGCTCCGCGATCTGAAGACCGCGGTCCTGGACGGCGTCCGGGCCTTCGAGACCCACGAGGCCGACGTCATCGACCGTGCCGCGCCGGTCCTGCTGGACGCGGCGGGCCGGGTGCTGGCCATCGTCGCGGCGTACCACCACCGGCTCGCCGACCAGACCCGCGCCCACGGCATCACCTCCGCCGGCACCACCGAACCACCGATCCCGCCCGACCGCGGCCTCCCCGGCCACGGCGGCCCCCTCCAGCTACCGGACTGACCGCGCCCGTCGGCCGCCGAGATCCGTCGTCCGGGCGATGCGCTCAGGAGGCCGGGCTGCCTGGACGCCGCATGACGGCGTAGAAGTTCTCCTTCGCCAGGATGTTGACCAGCTCCCACGCTTCGCCCTCGAAGCCGACGTCTGACGCCCGGGCCGCCGGCTCGGGTCAGCGTCCCGCGACATCAGTCGATATCATCCAAACCGCTCATTGGGAGCGAATGACCTGGGTGGCGGGGGCGGCAATGGCGGGGGCATCAACCAGTGAGTCGATCATCGAGTCGGGACCCGAACCCGGGCCGGTGAACCGGCGCGCGGTGCTGGCCGTGGCGGTCGTCCTGGTGCTGGTCGCCGTGGTCGGCGTGGTGCTGTGGCAGTCGTCCCGGGACACGGCCGCGCCCGGCGGGTCGCAGGCGCCGGCGGCCGCCGCCCGGAAACCGTCGGAGCTGTACGCGGCCGACGGCACGACACTCATCGCGCGGTTCGACACCGACGATCCCCGTGACGGCTGCGTGCGGGCCCCGGTCAACGACTGGGGCTTCTTCTGCGAGTACGTCGTCACGTGGTGGCAGGCGCAGGCCCTCTTCGGTGACGACGTGGCGCAGCGGACCGACCGGCTGCTGCACGGTGGGTACCGCATCGGCGGGTCGCTGGACCTCCAGCTGCAGGCCGGCACGAAACGGCGGGTCGACGCGCTGCTGCCGGTCACTGACCCGAAGGTGTTCTCCCTGGCCGCGATCGAGCCCGGCACCGGCCTGGTCAAGACGATGGCGGTGAACCGCAACTTCCGCCGCCAGCCGCTGCCCACGAGCTCGGTGGACCAGAACCAGCCGCCGCTGCGACTTCCCGCCGGACCGGACACCGTGGCCCCGATCGTCTCCGGCGACGCGGACACGCCCGGCGAGGCGGCCGGTGCGCCCTTCATGATGTTCACCCTGGCGGCGGCGCTGGACAGCGGCCTCCGGCTGGACCACGCGATCGACACGAAACGGGTGTACCAGTCGAAGTACCGGATCGACCCGTCGAGCCCGGCAGCGTGCAACGGCGGGTACTGGTGCCCCGCCAACACCGGCGATCCGGCGTACCAGTCGGGCCGCCGCACCATGTGGGACGCGTTCGGTCACTCCGTGCTGACGTACTTCGTGGCGCTGGAGGAACAGGTCGGTGCCAACCAGGCCATCGCCATGGCCAAGCGCCTGGGCATCGCCTTCCGCAGCAAGGAGGACCAGACGCTCAGCGAGCCGGCGGCCAACGCGCAGTGGGGCGCGTTCACGCTCGGCGTCTCCGCGACCACGGCCCTGGACCTGGCCAACGCCTACGCGACCCTGGCCGCCGACGGCACCCACTGCGACCCCCTCCCGGTCGCCAAGGTCGCCGATTCCGGCGGACGCCCGGTCGCCGGCGTCGGACCGAACTGCGCGTCGGTGCTGCGCCCCGAGGTGGCCCGCGCCGCGATCGACGCGGGCCGTTGCCCGCTCGGCGACCGGTCCGCGTTCGGCGACCGCTGCGGCGCCGGCAAGGTCCTGACCACCCCCGTGCGCGCCGCCGTGGACCGCCCGGTGTCCGGCCAGTTCGGCCTGACCAGCAACCGCCGCACCTTCTCCCTGGTGATCGCCGCACCCCAGCTGGCGACCGCGGGCATGCTCACGACGGCGCAGGGCGGCACCGCCCAGCTCGGCACCGGGGTGCCCGAGGCGGCGAGCGGGGTGATCGCCGGGGTGGCGCACGACGCCCTCGCCCCGCTGCCGGCCCGCGACTTCACCGCCCCGCCCCGGGAGCTCGCCCTCGCCGCCTGACCTCGGGAATTTGCCCGCGCGTGCGCTGACAACCCGAAGGATCCGCCGCGATCCTCCGGGTTGTCGCAAAGATCCGGCTACTGGAGGAGGAACTTCTCCCAGGGGCCGATCGCGTCCCGGTTGGCGATCAGTGCGGCGGCACCGGCGCTCTCCGCGACGACGTACTTGTTGTTGACGGTGGCCTGGAGGCTGACGGTGCCGTCCGCGTTGTGGATCAGCTTGAACGTCTCCCACGAGCCGGCCGCGGCGCGGTTGGCGACCAGCGGGTTGGCGCCGGCGTTCTCCGCGCAGACGAACTGGCCGTTGGCCTTGGCCTTCAGGGCGACGTTGCCCCCGCCGAGGTCGACGATCTCGAACTGTTCGGCCGCGGTGACGGTGGTCTGCGAAGCGATCAGCGGGCCGGACCCGGCGGTGACGTAGCGGCTGTTGACCTGGGCCATGAGCGACTGGCCGGTGCCGGTCGGCGGGGTGCCGCCGGTGAGGATCCGCAGCGCGTCGATCATGCCGACCGAGGTCGTCTTGTTCACGACGCGGATCGTGTGGGTGCCGTTGGTGAGGCCGGTCTTGCTGTACACCACCTGCTGTGCCTGGCGGGCGCCACTGGCGAACAGGTTCACGTTGGCCTGCAGGACGTTGTCGATGTAGACGTCGACGTTGCCCATGTCGCTGAAGCGCTCCGACAGCAGCTCCACGCCGGTGCCGGTGAACGTGTAGCTGGCCGTGGCGTTGACGGTCGTGGAGTGGTGCGTGTCGTCGTTGTAGTCGCCGTAGCCGCGGCCGGTCGTGAGGTGCCAGTTCGCGTCGTAGGTCAGCGAGGTGTTGTTGACGAGCCCGGGGGTGCCGGCGCCGCCGGTGCCGAGCGTGGACGCGGTGCCCGACAGCGACTTGACGCCGTTGTTGACCGTGCCGCTCAGCGAGGTGCTGGTGTAGGACGTCAGCGGCTTCGCGGTCCGCTCGACGATGTAGACGGTGTTGGCGGCGGTGGCGAAGGTGACCTCACCGGCCGTCGTGGTCGTGAGGGTCACGTTGTCCGAGGCCCGGCGGACCCGGATCTCGGCGGTGCCCCACGGGTTCACCACGCTGGCCTGCTTGCCGTAGAGGCTCTTGACGCCGACGTACTTGGTCTCGTTGCCCTCCCGCTCCGAGCTGACCTGGAACCCGTCCTTCGCCAGGAGCGTGAACCGGCCGACGAAGTTGGAGTCGTTCGGCGCGGCCGGGAAGACCCGGATCTTGTCGTTGTAGGACTGCAGCAGCGTCTCGTTCATCGCCGCCAGGTGCACGCCGAGGTACTCGAAGACGCCGTTGGTGTTGTTGGTCATGCCGTTGGGGTAGTTCTGGTAGCGCTGCAGCATGAGCTTCATGCCCTGCAGCGCCTGGTCGCCGAGGCCGAGCCGGGCGGCCTGGACGGCGTCGTTGGCCCACACGTTGCTGTAGGGGTTGGGCCGGGTGTTCCAGCTGTTGAGCGCGGTGGAGTAGTCGGGCGCGCCGATGCCGGTCAGGTCGTAGGGCCAGATCAGCTCGGAGGTGACGTTCTCGCCGTTGCGCTGCTGCGCGGGGGCCGGCGGGTCGTGCGGCAGCCACGCACCGTTGCTGGTCTTGTAGGGCTCGATGCGATCGAGCACGTTCTGCCATCCGGCGCGCAGGCCGGCGTCGAGCCCGAGCTGGTTGCTCACGGCGATCGTGAGCGGGAACAGCAGCCGCACCGCGGCCAGGTCGGTGATCGCGTTCTTGACGTCCCAGTACGTCTCGTGCGCGTTCGACGTCGCCATGTAGTACCGGCCGGTGCCGGCGTCGTAGCTGAGCTTGGACTGGTAGAACTTCACCGCCTCGCGCATGTAGGGATACGCGGTGTTCTGCAGATACGCGGTGTCGTTGGTGTACCGGTACTGCAGGTACATGTTGTAGGCGGCCTCGGTGCCGGTGGAGTAGATGTCGTTGACGAAGTCGCTGCCGACGGTGCCGCGGGCGTTGCCGTCCCAGCCCATCGTCTCCGGCACCCACAGCCCGTCGATGCCGTACCTGGTAGAAGTGTAGGCCTTCAGCGCGGTGAGGTTGCGGCTGTACAGCCGGTTCTCGGTCGCGAAGAGGTCGACGTGGTTCGACGCGAGGAACGAGTTGTACACGTCGCGCTGGTTCCAGAACCAGTAGCCGTTGCTCCACTTGGTGCGGTCCTCGGTCGCCCGGAACACGCCGTTGATGAAGTGGAACGGGTAGTTGCCGTAGCCGCCGGCCGCGATCATGTACGTCGACAGGTAGTACACGTTCTCCAGGTAGTCGCCGGTGCCGGCGGCGCCGCTGTACTGCACGAAGCTCTTGGCCCAGAACGCGTGCCACCAGTTGCGGTAGTTGTTGAGGTTGGTCAGGTAGCCGGTGCTCTTCGCCGCGGCGAGCTGGTTGCGGGCCTGGGTCACCGAGTTGGCGCCGGGGGAGTTGACCCGGCTGGCCGCGGTGAACCAGATCGTGTAGCTGCCGGCGGGCGTGATGTTGAGCCGCACCCGGGTGCCGTTGACGACCTGCGTGGTGTACGCCGCGCCCTCCACCGTCGCGGCGAAGGTGTAGCCGAAGCCGTTGGCGTCGCTCTGCCCGCGGCTGAACCCGGCGGCGGTCGCGTCGGCGAACGTGCTGACCTGCTTCCAGGTGTCCAGGTTCGGCACGTCCGCGCTGTTGGTGACCGTGTTCGGGTCCCACAGGCTCAGGTCGAGCGTGGTCGTGCCGAGACCGGTGCGGTCGTCCTCGACGTGCACACCCATGACCTCGGAGCCGGGCACGCCCATGACGGTGACGCTGCGGCCGGAGGTGTACCGGGTGGTCAGGGTCCCATCGTAGAGCGACAGCCGCTGCTGGTAGCTGTTCGCGCCGGTGTCCAGGCCGGGGTTGGTGTTGAGGTTGACCAGGCCCGCCGCGAACGCCGACTGCTGCGACAGGTCCACGCCGGAGACCTGCATGGTGAGGCCGTTGGTGTTCCACACCATCGCGCCGGTCTTGCCGTTGCCGACGGTGAGCCCGTGCAGCGGATTGGTCTGGGGGCTGTTGTAGACGATGTCGTGCTTGCCCAGGTAACTGGCATAGTCGACGTCGAGTGCGCCGGTGCCGGGGTTGAACGCCTCATCGGTCGTCGACGCGGTGGCGTTCTGGCCGTGGATCAGGGTGACGAACGTGCCCAACAGGACGGTGGCGGCCGCCAGGAGGGCGAGTCGGCGGGGCTTGCCCACAGAAACTCTCCTTGGTATCTGGAGCGGGAGCCTCGCGCCGTCGAGTCCCTCTCGTGTGAAGAGCAGTCAACATTGGATGTCTGGCTTCGTCAATGCCTGCAACGTCCGTTGTACCCGTGGGCCGGGCCAGTGACAGTTCTCGAAAGATGGGATGTATCTCAGCTCTTGCCTCTGGGTGCCGATGCCCACTGTGGCACGAGATCCGTGCGGCTGAGCCAGGAATCGAAGGTGACCGGTCCGATGCGACGGTGGCGGATCACGACCCGTATTCTCCTGCTGGCCGCGATCGGCACCCTGGTGTCCGGTGTGCTGCTCGCGACGGCCGTCGCCGGGTTCGGCACCCAGCGCACCGCGGGCACCGAGACCACCAGCGCGATGCGGCTCTCCACGGTCGTCATGGAGGTGAAGTTCCGCATCGCGGACATCTCCGGCTGGCAGACCGGCTATGCGTTCGACTTCGACCGCGGCGTGCCCGGCGCCCTCGACGACACCGTCGGCCAGCGCAAGGAGTTCCTCATCGCCGCCGAGGCGCTGCGCGCCGCGTTCGCCACCGCGACCGCCGCCGATCTCACCGCTGAGGAGCGCACCCTGCTCGAGCAGGCCGTCGCGGCGTTCGACCGGTTCATGGCCATCGACGACAAGATGATCGCCGCGTACCGGACCGGCACCCCCGCCGCGAAGGCGGTCGCCGACGAGCTCGCCTCCGGCGACTCGATCACCGAGTTCAGCGCGGCGGCCGACGCCACCAGCGGTCTCGCCGCGCACGTCACCGACCGGGGCCTCGCCGTCGCCGCCGCGGCGGCTGCCAAGGCCGACGACAGCCGGCGGCTCATGTGGCTCACCGGCATCGCCGGTCTGATCCTCGCCGTCGGCACGGCCCTCGTGGTGATCCGCGGCATCGCCCAGCCGCTGCGCGCCCTCGACGCCCGGCTCGCCGACATCGCCGACGGCGACGGTGACCTCACCGCGCGTCTCGACGAGCGCGGCCGCGACGAGCTCGCCACCATCGCCGCCGCGTTCAACCGGTTCGCCGCCGGCCTCGCCGAAGCGATGCGCTCCGTCGACGACCGGGCGAAGGTCGTCGCCGCGTCCTCGGGACAGCTGACCGGCGTGTCCGGCGCGTTGCAGGTGTCGGCGGCTGACTCCGCGACCCGCGCCGCCGCCGTCACGAGCGCCACCGGCGAGATCTCCCGCAGCGTGCAGACCGCCGCCGCCGGCACCGAGCAGATGGGCGCCTCCATCGCCGAGATCTCCGCCAGCGCGCACGAGGCCGCCCGGGTCGCCGCCACCGCGAGTGCCCTTGCCGCGGACGTCACCGCCAGCGTCGACAAGCTCGACTCCTCCAGCCGGCAGATCGGCGAGATGGCGCAGGTGATCAGTGGCATCGCCCGTCAGACCAACCTGCTGGCGCTCAACGCGAGCATCGAGGCGGCCCGCGCCGGGCAGCAGGGCAAGGGCTTCGCCGTGGTCGCCGGCGAGGTGAAGGACCTCGCCGCGGAGACCGCCCGCGCCACGGAGGACATCTCGTCCCGGATCGTGGCGATCCAGTCCGACACCAGCGGCGCGGTCGCCGCCATCACCCAGATCTCCGGGGTCGTCACCCGGATCAACGACCTGCAGACGTCGATCGCCTCGGCGATCGAACAGCAGACCGCCACCACCGCCGAGATGAGCCGCACCATCACCGGCGTCGCGGTCAGCAGCGACGACGCGACCCGGGAGGTCGCCGCCGTCGCCGCGGCCGCCCGCACCACCACCGACGGGGTCGCCGGCATCGGGGCGGCCGCGGGTGATCTGACCCGCGTCTCGGCCGACCTGCAGGACCTGGTCGGCCGCTTCCGCTACTAAACCGGGTCCGTCATGGCGGTGCCGGTCTCCAGCAGCGACTTGAGGTCGCTGAGGATCCACGGCCAGCCGCCGCCGGCGCCCATCTCCTCCAGGTCGCCGGCGAGCATCTCGGCCAGGCCGGCCTCGTCGCCGATCTCGTGGGTCACGGTCAGCGAG
The DNA here is from genome assembly GCF_016862795.1 of Dactylosporangium siamense. Lineage (GTDB taxonomy): Bacteria > Actinomycetota > Actinomycetes > Mycobacteriales > Micromonosporaceae > Dactylosporangium > Dactylosporangium siamense. Next base: position 38,864 of record NZ_BONQ01000156.1, read on the forward strand.
GTGACGCCGTCCTTGCCCTCCTTCAGCTGATAGGTGAGGCGGGTGAACCCCTCCGGGATGTGGTTCGGGTCCATCAGCATCCGCCAGGTCTGCACCAGGTAGAGCGGCGGATCGACCTCGACGATCTCGCCGTCGACGCCGACCTCCGGGGCGCCGGCGGCGATCATGCCCTCGTTCGACAGGCCCCGGAACTCGCCGCCCGGGCGCAGGTCCATGTGGTTGGCGCCGCGGTAGCCGTACCGCGCGGTCCACTCCGGGGTGGTGATCGCGTCCCAGATCTTCTGCGGGGTCGCCTTGATGTAGACCTTGTAGACCTGCGTGCTGCTCATGACTCGTTCTCCTCGAGGTCGGCTTTCAGCTCCAGCAGTGCCGTGACGTGGTGCTCGGTGTACTTGTCGATCCACCGGTCGTGCACCTGGCGGATCGGGATCGGGTTGAGGAAGTGCAACTTCTCCCGCCCCGCGCGGCGGGTCACGACCAGGTCGGCCTCCTCGAGCACCTTGAGGTGCTTCATGACCCCGAAGCGGGACATCTCCAGCTCCGACTCCAGCTCCGTGAGCGTGCGGCCGTCACGCGCGAAGAGCAGGTCGAGCAGGAACCGCCGGGTGGGATCGGCGAGTGCCTTGAAGACGCGGTCGTCGTCATCCACTACCCAAAGTTATGTGACCTAAAGGTCACATGTCAAGACGGTGTGGTGCATTGGGCAGGGGTAGCCCCTTGTGAAGGTCATGGGCGCGGCGGCTAAGGTGCCATATCCCGGGCCAACGCTGTCCCACCTTCGATTTGCGCCGCCAGGCAAACGGTGGAGGTCAGCTGTGCCCGATCCGACGGGGTTCCTGAAATACGGTCGTCAACTGCCGCTGCTGCGGCCGGTGCCCGAACGGGTCGCCGACTGGCGCGACGTCTACCAGCGCGCCGACGGCCAGCTGATCCACGAGCAGGCCAGCCGGTGCATGAACTGCGGCGTCCCGTACTGCCACAACGGCTGCCCGCTGGGAAACCTGATCCCGGACTGGAACGACCTGGTGCGCACCGGCGACTGGGGCCGCGCCGCCGACGCGCTGCACGCGACGAACAACTTCCCCGAGTTCACCGGGCGGCTCTGCCCGGCGCCCTGCGAGGCCGCCTGCGTCCTCGGCATCGGTGACGACCCGGTCACGATCAAGCAGGTCGAGGTCGAGATCATCAACCGCGCGACCGACGACGGGCCGCTGCGGCCCTTCCCGGTGGCGGCGCCGTCGGGTCGCACCGTTGCCGTCATCGGCTCCGGACCGGCGGGCCTGGCCGCGGCGCAGCAGCTGGCCCGCGCCGGGCACGCGACCACGGTGTACGAGCGCAGCGACGCCCCCGGAGGTCTGCTGCGCTACGGCATCCCGGACTTCAAGTTCGAGAAGCACCACATCGACGCGCGGCTCGCCCAGATGGAAGCGGAGGGCGTGACGTTCGTCACCAACTGCAATGTGGGCGTCGACGTCTCCCTCGCCGACCTGCGCCAGCGGCATGACGCTGTGGTGCTGGCCTGCGGCGCGCTCGACGCCCGCGACGTGCCCGGCACGCCGGGCCGCGAGCTGAGCGGGATCCACCAGGCGATGGTGTATCTGGAAGGCTCCAACAAGGTCGTCGCCGGCAAGCTGGACGCCCCGCCGATCTCCGCGGCGGGCAAGCACGTCATCGTCGTCGGCGGCGGTGACACGGCCGCGGACTGCCTCGGCACCGCGCACCGCCAGGGCGCGGTCAGCGTGCAGCTCGTCGAGGTCGTCCCGCTGCCGCCGCCGCAGCGCGACAGCAGCCGCAACCCGTGGCCGACCTGGCCGATCATGCTCCGCACCGCCTCCGCGCACGAGGAGGGCGGCCAGCGCAACTACGGCTGCACGATCCGCCGCTTCATCGGCGACGACGACGGCCAGCTGCGGGCGGTCGAGCTCGTCGACGTCGTCCTCGGCCCGGGCTTCACCCTCACCGAGGTCGAGGGCACGATCCGCGAGATCCCCGCGGACCTGGCGTTCCTGGCGATCGGGTTCGCCGGCACGCAGCCCGGCCCGCACCTGGAGCAGGTCGAGCTGCCCCGCAACCGGCGCGGCACGATCGACACCGACAAGGAGTGGCAGACCGCCGCCCCGGGCGTCTTCGTCGCCGGGGACGCCCGTCGCGGCCCGTCGCTGATCGTCTGGGCGATCGCGGAAGGTCGCTCCGCGGCCGCGGCGGTCCACCAGTACCTGGGCGGCGGCGGCCGGCTCCCGGCCCCGATCACCCCGGCGTCCGCGCCCCTCGCATAAGCCGCCGCCGGGGCCTCAGCCCATGTTGAGGCCCCGGGCGGCGATGGCCGCCTGCACCCTGCTGCGGAGGCCGAGTTTGGCCAGGACGCGGCTCACGTGGGTCTTCGTGGTGGCTTCGGCGATACCGAGCCGGCCGGCGATCTCGGCGTTGGAGAGACCGTCGCCGAGGCAACGCAGCACCTCGCGCTCACGCTCCGTGAGCTCGGCCAGGTCGACCGGCGGTGCCGGCGGCCCCGCGAACGTGGCGATCACCCGCCGGGTCACCGCAGGCGCCATCACACCGTCGCCCCGGGCCACGGCCCGCACCGCGGCCAGCAGGTCGGCCGCTTCGGCGTCCTTGAGCAGGAACCCGGCGGCGCCGGCCCGCAGCGCGCCGAACACGTACTCGTCCAGGTCGAACGTGGTCAGGATCAGCACGCCCGGCACGCCGAGCGCCACGAGCTCACGGGTGGCCGCGATGCCGTCGAGGCGCGGCATCCGCACGTCCAGGACCACGACGTCGGGGCGCAGCGCGCGGGCCAGGTCGATCGCCTGCTGCCCGTCGGCGGCCTCGCCCACCACCTCCAGGTCGGGCGCGGAACCCAGGATGAGGACCAGGCCCGCGCGGACCGCACCCTGGTCGTCGGCGACCAGCACCCGCACCGTCACGCCGTCACCTCGCGGGGGAGCCGGGCCGCGACCAGCCAGCCGCCGTCGCGCGGGCCGGCGGCCAGGGACCCGCCGAGCAGCTCGGCGCGTTCCCGCATACCGATGACGCCCGCGCCCGCGCCGTCGGTGCGCGGCGCGCCGCCGGCCAGGGGTGACGCCACGGCGATGTCCACTGTGGATGGACCGTAGTCGATTTCGACCGTGACGTGGCCGTCGTCGCCGTGTTTGAGGGCGTTGGTGAGCGACTCCTGGACGATGCGATACGCGGCCAGGTCCACCGAGGTGGGCAGGTCGGCGGGCGTACCCCGCACCGACACCGCGACGGACAGACCCGAACGCCTGGCGCGACCGGCGAGATCCTCGAGGTCGGCCAGCCCGGCCGTGACGTCCTCGCCGGCCGCCGGGTCGCGGAGGAACCCGACGAGCTGGCGCATCTCGGCGAGGCCGCGCACGCTGTTCTCACGGATGACCCGCAGCGCGTCGCGGGTCCCGTCAGGGCCGAGGTCCGCGCTGAGCGCCGCGGTCGCGTGGATGGCCACGGCGCTGAGGTGGTTGGCGACGACGTCGTGCAGCTCGCGGGCCATCCGGGCGCGCTCCCCGGCGACGGCGTTGGCCCGGTCCAGCTCGGCCAGGCGCACCAGCTGCCGCGCGACGATCGCCTGCTCGCGATGGTGCCGCACGTGGGTGCCGGTCAGCACCGGCACGACGGTGACCAGGGCGAGCAGGATCGCCAGCCCGAGCGCCCGGATGTCGCGGAACACGACGAGGCCCACCACGGCGGTGACCACCGAGCCGACGACGGAGCACGCCAGCAGCGCCCGGGCCAGGGACTGCCGGCCGTGCACGCACGCGTCGTAGAGGACCTGGGTGTAGACGAGCGGCGTCGCGAGCGAGGGCCCGACGATCACGTCGGCGGTGAGCGCGACCGTGCCGATCAGCACCGACGCGAGCGGCGACACCCGACGCAGCAGGACCGCCGCGCAGCACACCAGCAGCGGTGGCACCAGCCAGCCGACGCCCCATTGCGCCTGGTACTGCCCGGTGGCGAACATGAGCAGCCCCACGCCCAGCCCGGTCCCGGCGAGCGCCAGGTCGACGGTCCGTCCTCGCATGACTCGATTCCACCACTTCGGGCGGCTGGACCGGTATGCGACGAAGGATGTACCCGTGGCCCGTCGTCACGACTGACGCGCCGGCCCCCGGGGCACGGAACCCTCAGAACATGGTCATCGGATTCATCATCGGTTGTGAGATCGCGTTCTGGGTCGTCCTGGCCGCGGGGCTGCTGCTGCGGTACCCGCTGCGCCGCCCGCGGGCCGGCGCGGTCGTGCTGGCCGCCGTCCCGCTCGTCGACCTGGTGCTGCTCGTCGCGTGCGCGCTCGACCTGCGCGCCGGCGCCACGGCCGGGACGCGGCACGCCCTGGCGGCGCTGTACCTCGGGTTCTCCCTCGCGTTCGGGCACAGCATGGTGCGCTGGGCGGACGTGCGGTTCGCGCACCGCTTCGCCGGCGGCCCGAAACCACAGAAACCAACCAACAAACGGGCACACGAGTGGCGGCTCTTCGGCCTGGCGGCCATCGCGTGGGCGCTGACCTGCGCTTTTCTCGGGGCCGGGATCTGGTGGATCGGCGACCCGGCCCGCACCGGCGCGCTGAAGGCGGGCCTGAGTCAGGTGTCGGTCGTGCTCGCCATCTGGTTCGTGACCGGGCCACTCTTGACTTCCAACAAAAGCGGGCGTAAACAAAGCACAAGCAAAACGAAACGGCGGTGAAACAACACGATGTACGCCGAAGAACGGCAGCAGGAGATCCTCCGGATCGCCCGCGCCAAGGGCCGGGTCGAGGTCGCGGGCCTGGCCGACGAGCTCAACGTCACGACGGAGACCATCCGCCGGGACCTCACCATGCTGGAGCGGGCCGGCGTCCTGCGCCGGGTGCACGGCGGGGCGATCCCGGTCGAACGGATCGGGTTCGAGCCCGCCCTGGCGACCCGTGACGCGGTGCTCATCGAGGAGAAGGAGCGCATCGCCAAGGTCGCGCTCGCCGAGGTGCCCGAGGAGGGCGCCATCATCCTCGACGCGGGCACCACCACCGCCCGCCTGGCCTCGCTGCTGCCCGCCGACCGGGAGTTGACCGTCGTGGTCAACTCGCCGGTCATCGCCACCACCCTCGGGGTCCGCCCCAACCTCAACGTGCTGCTGCTCGGCGGGCGGGTCCGCGGCAAGACCCTCGCCACCGTCGACGACTGGTCGCTGCGGCCCCTCGCGGACCTGTACGTCGACGTGGCGTTCGTCGGCACCAACGGCATCTCCGTCGAGCGCGGCCTCACCACCCCCGACCCGGCCGAGGCCGCGGTCAAGCGGGCCATGATCCGCGCCGCCCGGCGCACGGTCCTGCTCGCCGACCACACCAAGCTCGGCAACGACTACCTGGCCCGGTTCGGCGAGCTCGCCGACCTGGACCTGCTCATCACCGACACCGTCGCCGACAGTGACCTGGTCGGCGACCTCGAGGCCGCGGGCGTTCGGGTGACGCGCGCATGACCGGCCCGCAGCGAAGTGGAGGGCTGGTCATGCGTCGCCGGCTCTGCTTGGGTTGCCGCCGGAGTGCGGCCAGGGGGTCAGCATGATCGTCACTGTCACGCTCAACCCCAGCCTCGACCGGGCGGTCGAGGTGGATGCGCTGACCAGGGGAGAGGTCATCCGCGCCACCGCCGCCCACCTCGACCCCGGCGGCAAGGGCGTCAACGTGTCCCGGGCGCTGCTCGCCAACGGAGTGCCGTCCGTGGCGGTCCTGCCGTGCGGCGGTGACGAGGGCGGTCAGCTCGTCCGCCTGCTCAAGGCCGAAGGGGTCGAGGTCCTCGCGGTCCCGATCACCGGCCGGACCCGTTCCAACATCACCCTGGCCGAGCCCGACGGCACGGTCACCAAGGTCAACGAGCCCGGCCCGGCGATGTTCCGTGCCGAGTTCGACGAGATCACCGACCGGGTGCTGACCCGCGCCGGTAGCGCCGACTGGGTCGTGCTGTGCGGCAGCGTCCCCCCGGGCCTGCCGGACGACGCGTACGCGCAGCTCTGCCGCAGGCTGCGCGCCGCCGGCATCCGGGTCGCCGTCGACACCAGCGGCCCCGCCCTGCGCGAGGCCGCGCTCGCCGGGGCGACCCTGCTCAAACCCAACCGCGACGAGCTCGCCGAGGTCGTCGGCACCCCACTCGCGGACCTCGGCGACGTCGTCGAGGCCGCCCAGCAACTGCGCTCCTGGGGTGCCGGCACGGTCGTCGCCAGCCTCGGCGCCGACGGCGCGGTCCTCGTCGACGCCGACGGGGTCGTCACCGGCACCTGCCCCGTGGTCCGCCCCCGCAGCACCGTCGGCGCCGGCGACGCGCTCCTGGCCGGGTTCCTCGCCGCCGGTGCCCACGGCGCCGCCGCCCTCGCCGAAGGCCTGGCCTGGGGCGCCGCCGCGGTCAGCCTGCCCGGCAGCCGCATGCCCGGCCCCGCCGACCTGATCCGCCACAACGTCGCCATCCACCCCCAACCGGACCAGCTCCGCCCCCTGCTGCGCTCCGGTCCGCCCTCCTGAAGGAGAACCCCGTGTCGACCTACACCCCGCAGGTCCAAGGCGGTGGCTTCAAGGCCTCCGTGCAACGCGTGGGCGGCTACCTGGCCGCCATGGTCATGCCCAACATCGGCGCCTTCATCGCCTGGGGGCTGATCACCGCCCTGTTCATCCCGACCGGCTGGCTGCCCAACGCGAAGCTCGCCGGGCTCGTCGGCCCGATGATCACGGTGCTGCTGCCGGTCCTCATCGGCTACACCGGCGGCCGGCTCGTGCACGGCCAGCGCGGCGCGGTCGTCGGCGCCGTCGCCACCATGGGCCTCGTCATCGGCGCCGACGTGCCGATGTTCCTCGGCGCCATGATCATCGGTCCGCTCACCGCGTATCTCCTCAAGCTCTTCGACGGGCTCGTGGAGAACCGGATCCGTCCCGGCTTCGAGATGCTGGTCGACAACTTCAGTGCCGGCATCATCGGCGGCGCCATGGCCATCGGCGGCGTCTACGGCATCGGCCCCGTCGTCGAGTGGCTCACCAAGCGCGCCGGCTCCGGCGTGGACTGGCTGGTCGACAAGGACCTGCTGCCGCTGACCTCGGTGCTGGTCGAGCCGGCGAAGGTGCTGTTCCTCAACAACGCCATCAACCACGGCGTGCTCGGCCCGCTCGGCGTCGCCGAGGCCGCCGACAAGGGCAAGTCCATCCTGTTCATGATCGAGTCGAACCCGGGCCCCGGCCTCGGCCTGCTGCTCGCGTTCATGCTCTTCGGCCCCCGCGCGCTGCGTCCCAGCGTCCCGGCCGCGATCATCGTGCAGTTCCTCGGCGGCATCCACGAGATCTACTTCCCGTACGTGCTCATGAAGCCCAAGCTGATCCTCGCCATGATCGCCGGTGGCGCGGCCGGCGTCGGCACCTTCATGGTCACCGGTGCCGGACTCGTCGCCACCCCGGCGCCCGGCAGCATCTTCGCCTACATGGCGGTCACCCCGAAGGGCGGCTACTTCGTCGTCCTGCTCGGCATCGCGATCTCCGCCGCCGTCACCTTCGCCGTCGCCTCGCTGCTGCTGGGCTTCGGCCGCGGCGAACCGCCCGCGGAGGACCCGGACGCCGTGGCGGCCGACGACGCCACCGTGGTGGAAGAAGGCGCCCCGCGCACTCCCCAGGCCCGCCAGGAGGTTTGAGCATGCCCACCATCAACGGCACCGAGATCAAGAAGGTCGTCGTCGCGTGCGACGCCGGCATGGGCAGCAGCGTCATGCTCGCCAGCACCCTGCGGCGGCAGCTGTCGAAGACCAACGTCACGGTCGAGCACACCCCGGTGAACCAGATCCCGGCCGACGCCGACGTGGTCATCTGCCACCAGGGCCTCGCCGCCCGGGCCCGGGTCAGCGCCCCCGACAAGGTGATCGTGCCCATCCAGGTGTTCATCGGCGACCCAGCGGTGACGAAGGTGGTCAACGCCGTCCAACGCGGCGGTGAGCTCAGTGGCTGACCTGCTGACCAGCGACGCGATCCGGCTCCAGGAGCGGGCCGGATCGCGGGACGAGGCGATCCGCCGCTGCGGCGAGGTCCTCGTCTCGGTGGGTGCCGTCAGCGAGGACTACGTGGACGCGATGCTCGCCCGCGAGCAGAGCGTCTCCACCTACATCGGCGAGGGCGTCGCCATCCCGCACGGCACGTTGAACAGCAAGGAGAACGTGCGCCGCGACGCCCTCGCGGTGCTGCGCTTCCCCGACGGCGTCGACTGGGACGGCAACGACGTGCGCGTCTGCGTCGCCATCGCCGCCGCCGGGGACGGCCACATCGACATCCTGGCGTCCCTCGCGGAAGTCCTGATGGACCCCGACCAGGCACAGCGGCTCCGCACCGCGACCGACCCCGCCGACGTGCTAGAACTCCTGGAGACATCGTGAAAGTCCTGACGTTCCACGCCCCCGGCGACGTCCGCATCGAGGACGCGCCGGAGCCGACCCCGGGCCCCGCCGACGTGAAGATCCGCGTCCGGGCCTGCTCGACCTGCGGCACCGACGTGAAGATCTACAACCACGGCCACCACCACATCGTCCCGCCGCGGGTCATGGGTCACGAGATCGCCGGCGAGGTCGTCGAGGTCGGCGCCGACGTCACCGGGTGGGCGCCCGGTGACCGGGTTCAGGTGATCGCGGCGATCCCGTGCGGCCGCTGCGGCGAGTGCCGGCGCGGGCGGATGACCGTCTGCCCCAACCAGGTGTCGATGGGATACCACTTCGACGGCGGCTTCGCCGAGTACATGGTCGTGCCGCGCAACGTGCTCGACGTCGACGGCCTCAACCGCATCCCCGACGGCGTCAGCTACGCCGAGGCGTCCGTCGCCGAACCCCTCGCCTGCGTCCTCAACGGCCAGAACCTCGCCCGCGTCGGCGACGGCGACGACGTGGTGGTCGTCGGCTCCGGCCCGATCGGCTGCCTGCACGTGCGGCTGGCCCGGGCCCGCGGCGCCGCCCGCGTCTTCCTCGTCGACCTCAACCGCGAGCGCCTCGACCTCGCCGCCGACCTGGTCCGTCCCGACGCCGCCATCTGCGGCGCGGAGACCGACGTCGTCGACGCCGTCATGAAACTCACCGAGGGCCGCGGCGCCGACGTCGTCATTACCGCCGCCGCGTCCGGCGCCGCCCAGGAGCAGGCGCTGCAGATGACCGCGCGGCAGGGCAGAATCAGCTTCTTCGGCGGCCTGCCGAAGGACAAGCCGGTCGTGTCCGTCGACTCCAACGTGGTGCACTACCGCGAGCTCACCATCGTCGGCGCCAACGGCTCCAGCCCCGCCCACAACAAGGAGGCACTGCAGCTCATCGCCTCCGGCGCGGTCCCCGTCGCGGACCTCATCACCCACCGCCTGCCCCTCGCCGACGCCCTCGACGCCTTCGGCATCGTGGCCCGCGGCGAGGCCATCAAGGTCACCATCGAACCCTAGGAGGTCGTTGATGCCCACTCGGACCGTCGTCGTCGGCTCCGCCAGCGGCCTGCACGCGCGCCCCGCCGCGCTGTTCGTCGCCGCGGCCGCGAAACAGCCCGTGCCGGTCACCATCCGCACCGGCGAGAAGAAGGCCGTGCCCGCCCGCAGCATGCTCTCCGTGCTGTCCCTGGGCGCGAAGAAGGGCACCGAGGTGACCCTGGAGGCCGACGGCGACGGCGCGCAGGACGCCGTCGACACCCTCGCCGCCCTCCTCGAGCGGGACCTGGACGCCGAAGATGGCTGACCTCCAGGGCATCGGCGTCAGCCCGGGACGCGCCGCGGGGCCGGTCCACCGGCTGGCCCCGCCGCCTCCGCTCCCGCCCGCACCGGCGGTCATCGACATCGACGCCGAGCGGTCCCGCGCCCGCGCCGCCGTCGCCACCGTCACGTCGGCGCTGAGCGAGCGCGCCGACGCCGCCGCCGACGCCACCGCCGCCGAGGTCCTGCGCGCCCAGGTCCTCATGGCCGCCGACGAGACGCTCCTGGACGCCGTCGACACCGCGATCGACGGCGGCGCCGACGCGCCGCACGCGTTCGTGGCCGCGCTCGCCGAGCACCGCGCCGCGTTCGAGGCCGCCGGGGGATACCTGGCCGAGCGGGTCAGCGACCTCGACGACCTGCGGGACCGGCTCGTCGCCGCCTGCCTGGGCCTGCCGATGCCGGGCGTGCCATCGCCCGGCCACCCGTTCATCCTGGTGGCCCGCGATCTCGCCCCCGCCGACACCGCCGGCCTCGACCCGTCCGTCGTCCTCGGCCTGATCACCGCCGAGGGCGGGCCGACCAGCCACACCGCGATCCTGGCCCGGACCCTCGGCATCCCCGCCGTGGTCCGCTGCGGTGCTGTTCTCGACATTGCGGATGGGGTACTGGTAAGCCTGGACGGCTCGTCCGGCGCTGTCGCCGCCGGCCTGTCGGACGCGTCCGCGAAGTCGGTCAACGACGCGCAGCGGGCCCTGCTGGACCGCCGTTCCGCCTCCGCCGGCCCCGGCGCGACCGCCGACGGCCACCCCGTGGCGCTCCTGGCCAACATCGGCTCGGCCCGCGACCTGCCGGCCGGGGTGGACGTCGAAGGCGTCGGCCTGTTCCGCACCGAGCTGCTCTACCTCGACCGCACCGAACCGCCGTCGTTCGAGGAGCAGGTCGCCGCATACCAGCAGGTCTTCGCCGCGCTCCCCGGCCGCAAGGTGGTCGTGCGCACGCTGGACGCCGGCGCCGACAAGCCCCTGCCGTTCCTGCGCCTGGCCGACGAACCCAACCCGGCGCTCGGCATCCGCGGCCTGCGGGTCGCCCGGGCCACGCCCGCCGTCCTGGACACCCAGCTGTCCGCGATCGCCGCGGCCGCCGCGGCGTCGACGGCCGACGTGTGGGTCATGGCCCCGATGGTCGCCACCGCCGCCGAGGCCGCCGCGTTCGCCGCCTCCTGCCGCGACCACGGCCTGCGCACCGCCGGCGTCATGATCGAGGTCCCCGCCGCCGCCCTGCGCGCCGGCACCGTCCTGCGCGACGTCGACTTCCTCAGCATCGGCACCAACGACCTCAGCCAGTACACCTTCGCCGCCGACCGGATGTGCGGCGACCTCGCCGACCTCCTCGACCCGTGGCAGCCCGCGCTCATCTCGCTCATCGCCGCCTGCGCCACCGCCGGCCGCGAAGCCGGCAAGCCCGTCGGCGTCTGCGGCGAGTCGGCCGCCGACCCCGACTTCGCCCTGGTCCTCGTCGGCCTCGGCATCACCAGCCTGTCGATGGCGGCCCGCAGCATCCCCGCGGTCCGCGAGGCGCTCGCCGCGCACACCCACGACGAGTGCGTCCAGTTCGCCAAGGCCGCCCTGGCCGCCGACACCCCGACCGCCGCCCGGGCCGCCGTCCGCCCCTGACCGTCCTTCCCACCGGCCGCTGCGGCGCCCCGAGCCGCGCCGATCCTGCCGTTGCGATGCCCGGACGCTCCGCCAGGCCCGGGATTGTGGGACATCGCGACGGCAGGATCGGCGCTCGGCCGCGTCGGTGCCATGGCCACCGCCGCACCGAACTGCCCCCGCGTCGGCTCCCGACGACCAGGTCCACCTGCCCCTGATCCCGGGGTCGCCCGAGCACTACGCCGGCGACTTCTCCGGGTCCCAGTTGCCGAGGAAGACCGCCATCCCCTCGGGTGGCCGCTCGTTCGCCAGCTCCCGGCCGTCGTCGATGATGCGTCGCATGACGTCCACCGGCAGGTGGGGGTTGGCGGCGGCCTGACCGCACAGGTCCGGGTCGGCGAAGAGTTCGAGGACCCGGCGGGGCGACAGCCTGGCGTCGACGGCGACGAAGCCGCGGACGAAGGTCTCCCGATCGTGGTTGAGCCGCTCGATGACCTCGGCGGGCACGCTCGGGTCGCGGTAGGTGAGCCCGCGCAGGCGCGGGTCGGGCGACGCGGCGAGGTGGTCCAGCCGTTCGCGTTCCAGGCTCGGGTGGCTCACCGGCTGGCAACGATATGAAGGGAAAACGCCGACTGACAGGGCCGAATGCCCGATTGACACGTTTTATTCCCTTCACGGACGATAAAGCCAGTTGCCCGCCGCCCCGATCGGCCCGCCGGTCTGCTCCCGCGCGGCGCCGGTCCCCGGCCAGGCCCACCTGCCCGTGATCCGGGACGCAGCGTTCAAATACGGCGAACCTCGGACATGTTCGCCATCCGCGCTTCTTCGCCGAACGGTGGATACCGGCTCACGCGCAGGCCCGAATAGCTTGGTCGATGTCACGTTCAGCGCATGAGTCATAGCGCGGCGTGATCTTCATGCTGCGTGCCCGGCGCCCGCAACCCCACGTCGCGGAGGAAACAGTCATGCCCTCAGACGGTGCCCTGCCGAGTTACCAGGACCTTTTCGGTGAGCTGCTGTTCCAGCGCGGCGACGAGTCCCGCTCGGTGTACTCCCCGGCCGCGTACCTGGCCGACCTGCTGCAACTCGTGGCCGGCGTCGACGGCGGCATCGCCGAGCGGCGGCCGGACATCGCCCGGGTGCCGCTGGACCTGGCACACACGTACACCGAGGTGCCGTACCTCGACATCGTCAACGAGGTCCTCGAGCGCGCCCTGGAGGCGACCGCGGACACCACCGCCGAGACGATCCTCGAAGGCGCTCACTCGCCCGCCGCGCTGCCGTTCTCGCTGCGCCACGAACGGATCCGCACCTACCTGCGGCACCTCGGCGTCGAGGCCACCGACCTGTACAAACTGTTCGCCGACGGCATCGACCCGGACACGGTCGCGCGGGAGCACCTCGGCCTGACCGCCGCCGACGTCACGCTGCTCACCACGGTGCTGACCAACGGCCCCGACCTGCGCGGGTGTTTCGCGCTCGGCAACGAGCCGTGGAACCGGCTCGAGTCCGCCGACCGGCTCCGGCAGGCCATGCAACTCAGCGCCGCCGACCTGCGGGAGCTGCTCTACCAGCGCACCGGCGCGGCGGAGAGCACCGCCGGGTCCTTCATCCACCAGGGCGGCGCCGTGGTCCGGCTCGACGCGGCCGAGGAGCGGCTGCGCTCCGGTGCCGACCGGCCGGTGCCGGTCGAGTGGTTCGAGCGGGTCAACCGGTTCGTGCGGCTGGCCCGGCGGACCGGCCTGTCGTTCACCGACCTCGACCTCGTCCTGCGGGCCTGCTGCGGCAACCGGATCGACCTGGCGGCGCTGCGCGTGATCGCGATCGTGCGGCACCTGGAACGCGCCCTGCGCCTGCCGGTCGACGTGGTGGTGAGCCTGGTCGCGCCGATCCCGGAGCTCGGCGCCGGCGACGACGCCGAGCCGGCGGACCTGTTCGACCGGGTGTTCAACGTGCCGTTCGTGGCCGCCGAGGGCACCGTCCTGCGCGGGACCGGCCCGGCGCCGAGCGCCTACGCCGGGCTGCGCGAGCTCGTCTGCGTCGGCGACATCCTCGCGTCCCGCAACCGGGACGTGCGCCGCCGGATCACCACGGCCCTGAGCATCACCGAGGCCGACCTGGCCGCGATCGTCGAGCGGTTCCGCGCCGCCGACGACAGCGGCCCGTTCGACCGCGGCCTGGGCCCCGCCGGCCTGGCCCTGCTGCACCGCGTGGCCCGCCTCGCCGGAGGGCTCGGGCTGGGCGTCACCGACCTGCTCGACGTGCTCGACGCCCTCGACCGCGACCCGGCGGCGTCGCGTTTCGCCCCGTTCCCACTGCTCATCGACCCGGGCGTGACGCTCGACCGGGCCTCGTCGGCGCTGGCCGGCACCGACCCGGTGGCCGGGCTCTGGCTGGCCCAGACGCTGCTCGGCGCGGTCACCTGGCTGCGCGAGAGCGGGCTCACCGGGCGTGACCTGGTGACCGTGCTGGGCGGCTCGCGCGGTGACGCCCTGACGGCGGTCCTGGAGCGCCTGCGCGGCGGCTTCGACGCGGTCGCGCTGACCCCCGCCGCGTTCACCGCCGGCCAGTTCGGCGAACGGGCGGCCGAGGTGCTGCACAGCGCCCTCGCCGTCACCGGCGGCGTGCTGTGCGACCGCGACGACCGGGTGGTGCTCACCTGGACCGGCGCCGCGGCCGCGTACCGGGCGGTCAACGAGCTGGGCGTGATCGTGCCGGCGGACCTGCTCGGCCTCGGGCTCGACGCGCGCACCACCGAGCGGATCCTCACCGGCCTCGTCGCCGGCGGCTACGTCGAGGCCGACGGCACCGTGGTGGCCGACCGGCTGCCGTCCACCCCGGAGGCGCTGCGGCTGTCGGGCGGCCTCGGCCACGTCCGCGACGACGTGTTCGCGCTGATCGCCGGGCTGTGTGAGGGCTCGGACGGGCCCATGGTGTACCCGTCGGACCTGGAGACGCTCGGGACGCTGACCGCCGCGCAGCGGACCGAGCTGTACGGCAACCTGATCTACAACGGCCTGCTGGACCCGGACGGGCGGGTGCGCGAGCCCGGATTCTTCGGCGACCCCGGCAACGCGGCGCAGCTGCAGGTCGACGCCGAGCTCGACGACGTCACCCAGCCCGTCCTGGCGCTGCTGCGCGAGGTCGTGGCCAGGTTCGGCACCGAACCGATCCCATTGGACCCGGCCATCTTCGCCGGGACCGGCGCGGACGAGCGGGTGCTGCTGGACAGCCTGCGTCACAACGGGCACATCGACGCCGACGGCACCTACGCCGATCCGCTCGGCCTGCTGGACAGCTCACCCGCCGAGTTCGGGTTGGCGCTGGAGCTGTACCCGTACCGCCGCCAGGTCCTCGCGGCCATGCAGGCGCAGCTGCGCGACGCCCGGGACCGGCTGCTCCGGCTGAGCCCCGACGACCTGCGCGACATCGCCGACGTGGCGGTCGCGCAGCGGTTCGCCGACGGGCTCGACGGTTTCGCGCTCGTCGACGGGCGCCCCGGCCCGGACGGGCTCGCGTTCTTCGCCGACCCCGGCAACACCCTGGCCGTCGAGGGCTTCACCGACAGCGAAAACGACACGGTGTTCGACCGGATCGCGGCGATCCTGGCCGAGCAGCGCGCCTTCCGGCTCGACCTCGCCGCGCTCACCGGGCTGGGCTTCGACGACACCCGCCGCGACCAGCTCGTCGCCCACCTCATCGGCGTCGGGCACCTCACCCCGGCGTTGACGGTGCCCGAGGACCGGCTCGCCCACTTCGCCACCGTCACCAACGCGCCGGCGTTCACCGTGCCGGGGCTGGCCGACTTCAGCATGGACGTGTTCTTCCTGCTGCACGCGGTGGCCGTGCGGGTCCTGGCCGGCATCGAGGAGATCACCACCGTCCTGGCCGATCACGGCGCGCGGCAACGGGCCCTGGTCTTCGAGGTGCTCCGCGACGCGCTCGGCGTGCCAGCAGCGGTCGCGGAGGCGATCTGCACCGCCGTCCTCGGTGCCGCCGCCGGGGTCGTCGAGCTGCTGGTGCCGGACGACGACGACGAGGACGTGCCGCTGCTCCGGGCGTTCCGCCGCATCGAGGGCTTCGCGCTGCTCGCCGCCCGGCTCGGCCTCGACGCCGACGAGGTGGCGCTGGCCTTCCGCGACCAGCAGCTGACCGGGAAGTTCGCCGAGCCTCTGGCGCTGCCGCCGGGCATCGACCGCATCGACGCGCTGCTCGAACGCGCCGACGGCACGGTCCTGGTGTTCCGCGACACGGCCTACTGGACCTACCCGGCCGGCGCGCAGGCCCCGGCCGACCCTGCTCCGGCGCCGCTGTCCGCGCTGTCGGCGGCCCTGACCGGCCTGAGCGTCGACGCCGCGTTCACCGACCCGGCGGGCGCGGAGTGGCTCGTCGGCCGCGACCCCGCGGGAGCCGGGCTGACGTTCGTGCGGCAGCCGGGCAGCGGCCGGTGGGCGGCGCGGACGCAGCAGTGGGGCGCCGTGACCAACGCGTTCGCCGCCCCGGCCGCCATCGACGCCGCCTTCGTCGACCGGGACGGCCGCACCTACCTGTTCTGCGGCGACCAGTACGTGCGGTACACCACCAGCGGCGCCGCGACCGTCGACGACGGCTACCCGCGCCCGATCGGGCAGTGGTGGGAGAACGAGCAGCATGCCGCCGCGCTGCCGGCGCCGTTCCGCCGGTCGCTGGACGCCGCGTTCCTCGGCCACGACGGCCGCACCTACCTCTTCGCCGGCGACCGGTTCCGGACCGTCGGGCCCGGCGCGGGCACCGACGACCCGGACGAGGGACGCCCGGTCGGCGCCGTGTGGGGCCGGGTCCGCAACGCGTTCGAGGCGGCCGAGCGGGTCGACGCCGCGTACACGAACGGCTCGCAGCACTTCCTCGTCGCCGGCGACCAGGTGCTCCGGCACACGGACGACCTCGAGAACGCCGGCCTGCGGGTCGACGGCGGCTACCCGCAGCGCATCGAGACGCACCGCCCGGCCACGCCGCCGGCGTTCCGGCACGGGCTCGAGGCGTCGTTCGTGGACGCGAGCGGCACCACGCACCTGTTCAAGGACGGCCAGACGGTCGCGCTGGGCACCGACGCGGACTACCCGGGGTACCAGACCGAAACCGTGCCGACCCGGCAACGGTGGGGCGTGCTGCGTCCGTCGCTGAACCCGGACGGTGCCGTCGACGCCGCGTTCGTCGGGCTGGACGGCCACACCTACCTGTTCAGCGGCGACACCTACCTGCGCTACGGCGGCGCCGACTACTCCGCGGTGGATCCCGGCTTTCCGCGGGCGATCGCCGGGGACTGGGGCGGGCTGCGCCGGGTCGGCGCGGCGGTGGTGCTGGACGGCGCGACGTACCTGTTCGGCACCGGCGGCAAGCTGTTCGACGCGCCGGCCGAGCACGCCGCCGCCCTCGACACGGGCCGGCTGCCGCGCGTCCTGCGGCAGCGCCTGGCCGAGCACGCCGTCACCGTCGCCGAGGACGCGAAGGTCACCGGCGCTCGCCCGGCCTGGTCGGTCGAGGGTGTGCGGCTGCGGCTGGTCGAGGCGGGCACCGACCCGGAGACCGGCGCGGCCACCGCGGCCCGGATCGAGGCGCACTTCGACCCGGCGAAGGACACCGAGGTCCACGTGCGCTACTCCACCCGCGACTACACCGTCCCCGACCCGGGGTACCCGCGGCCGCTGGGCGACAACTGGTGGAACCTGCCCGACGAGTTCGTGTCCGGCCCGGGGCGCCTCGCCGGCATCGACGCGGTCTTCACCGGCCACGACCGGCGCACCTACCTGTTCAGCGGCGGGCAGTACGTGGTGTTCGACAACAAGCGCCGCTGGTGGTCCCCGCCGATGTCGCTGGACGAGGACTGGAACAGCCTGCCGTTCGACCACGTCGACGCGGCGTTCGTCGGCGCCGACGGCAAGACCTACGTGTTCGCCGACGGCCGGTACGTGCGGTACACCGACCCGCGCTGCACCCGCGTCGACGAGCGCTACCCGGCGCGCGTCGCGGCGTTCTGGGGCAACGTGCCGAACAATATCGCCCGCACCGGCCGGGTCGACGCGGCGTTCGTCGCCGGCGAACACACCTACCTGTTCTCCGGCGACCAGTACGTCCGCTACACCGGCCGGGGGTACGACACCGTCGACCTCGGCTACCCGAAGCTGCTCACCGACCTGCGCCACGAGCCCCGGCTGCGGCACCTCGCCGCCCGCCTCGACGGCGTCGACGCGGCGGTCGCGGACCGGCGCAACGTCTACCTGTTCCGCGGGGCGCAGTGCCACGTCGTGTCCGCCACCACCTACCGGCGCTACGACGACCTGCCGGGCCCGATCGGCTGCGCGTTCGTCGAGGACGGCGCGCTGCTGGCCGAGCGTCCCGGCGGCTGGAGCCACCTCAGCGCCCTGGAAGGCACCTCGCCGACCGCGACGCCGGCCCGGCCCCGCGCGCTGCGCGGCGTCCCGGAGCGGTTCCGCGCCGGCCTGGACGCGGTCCTGCACGGCACCGACGGCACCACCTACCTGTTCCAGGGCGACGCCTGCTGGAACACCGGGCTCAACCGCGCCTACCCGTTCGCCGAGGAATGGGGCCGCGCCCGCGCCACCATCCAGCGGCGGGTCGACGCGGCGTTCGTCGGCGCCGACGGCAACACCTACGTCTTCGGCGGCGAGCACTTCGTCACCTACACCGGCACGCAGTACGCGGGGGCGGACGCCGAGGGACCGGCCCGGCCGGTCGCCGAGCACTGGGGCGGGCTGCGCGGCGTGGCGCTGGCCTACGTGCGGGCCGGCACCACCTACCTGTTCGAGCCGCCGGGCCCGGACGGCACCGCGCGCTGCGTCACCTACTCCGGTGCCGACTACAGCCGGCCCGACGAGCGCACGCCGGTCACGGTCGACGCCACCTTCTGGGACATCCCGCGGCAGCACCGGCCGGCCGGGACGGTGCTGCCGGCGGCGGTGCTGTTCGAGGGCGACACGATGCTGCTGGTCACCGGCGGCGTGTGCCTGCAGCGCGACGAGCGGACCGGCACCTGGTCCTACCCGCGACCGCTGGAGCGGATCTGGCGCGGGCTCGGCGACGCGACCGGTCTCACGGCCGCGTTCACCGGCCGCGACGGCGCGACCTACTTCTTCCTGGACGGGGAGTACGCGCGGTACGCCGGTGGCGTGGTCGAGCCCCGCCAGCCGATCCGCGACCGGTGGGGCCGCTCCCGCAACGCGTTCCTGGCCGCCGGCGCGCGGGTCGACGCGGCCGTGGTGCTGCGCGGCGTGACGTACCTGTTCTCCGGCGACCAGTTCGTGCGCTACAGCGGCGCGGACTACGAGTACGCCGACGCCGGCTACCCGAAGCCGATCGTGGGCGGGCTGCGCCTCGAGGAGCCGTTCGCGAACCTGCCGGCCACCTTCGACGACGAGCTCGCCGGGCTGGGCGCCGGACCGCTGATCGACGCGGTGACCGGCAACGACCGCACCGCCTACGTGTTCGCCGGCGGTGCCTGCCACGCCGTGTCGCGGACCGCGACCGCCACGCTCGACCTGCGTGACCTGGTCCGGGTGCGCAACACGATCGCCGAGCGGCAGCGCGTCGACGCCGCCCTGGTCGACGGCGAGGTCACCTACCTGTTCTCCGGCGACCAGTACGTGCGCTACACCGGCCGCGACTACGGCCCGGTCGACGACGGCTATCCGCGCGACCTGGCCGGCTTCGGCGACGAGCTGCATGTCGGCGCGCTGCCGGAGGCGTTCCAGGACCGCGTCGACGCCGCGTTCCGCGACGCCGGCGGCCGGACGGTGCTGTTCGCCGGCGAGCAGTACCTCACCATCCACGGCAACCAGGTCACGGCCGCGCCGATCGCCGGCGCCTGGGGCGTGCTCGGCGACGCGTTCGCGCCGGGTGCGCCTATCGACGCGGCGTTCGTCGCGCCGTCCGGCGAGCTGTACGCGTTCCGCGGCACCCGCTACATCCGCTACCCGGACGGTGTGCCCGGGACCGTCGAGCCGGGCTACCCGCGGCCGGTCAAGGACGACTGGGGGTTCCTGCCGGCGGCGTTCGAGCGGGGCATCGACGGCGCGTTCACGCTCGCCGGCCGGGTGCACCTGAGCCGCGGCGACGCCTTCGTCAAGCTGCCGGCCGGCGGTCTGGAGCTGACCGAGCACACCGTGCCGCAGCTGTTCCGGCACCGCTTCACCGACGGCGCCGACTACCGGCTGGCCGACGTGCGGGCGATCAGCCGGTTCGCCGCGCTGGCCCGCGCGCACCCGGTCGAGGGCGGGCTGGCCGCGTTCCTGCTGCCCGGCCCGTCGATCTACGCCGACCCGTACCTGCGGCTGAGCACGCTGTTCGGCTGGGACGCCGACGAGCTGCGCTGGTGTCGGCGGCACAGCCGGTTCCTGTCCGGCGCCCCGGCCGACGAGGACCGGTTCGAGATCGAGTTCCTGCTGGAGCTGGCCGAGCTGTTCGCCTTCGCCGGCCGGCTCGGCACCGGACCCTCGGCGTTGCGCGCCGAGGTGTGGGCGCGGCTGCACGACAGCGGCACCCCGGCCGCTCCCGCCGCGCTCGACGCGGCCGGTGGCGCGCTGCACGGGCTGCTGGCCCGCCGCACGCCCGCGGCCGAGCTGCCGGCCCTGGCCCGCACCGTCCACGACGAGCTCAACGTGGCCCGCCGCGACGCGCTCGTCGCCGCCGTCATCGCCGCGGACCCGGACTTCCACACCGCCCGGGACCTGTTCGACTGGTTCCTCATCGACGTCGAGATGGGCGGGAGCGGCACCACCTCGCGGGTGCGGGAGGCGATCGCGGCCGTGCAGCTGTACCTGCACCGGTACCTGCTGCGCCTGCTGCCCGCGGCGGCCGATGACGGTACCGACGACTCCGCCGACGACGTGGTGGACCCCGAGGCCGTCCGGGCGCTCGTCAAAAACCGGTGGTCCTGGATGCGCGGCTACCGGCTGTGGGAGGCCAACCGCAAGGTGTTCCTGTACCCGGAGAACTACCTGCGCCCCGAGCTGCGCGCCGCGAGGACCCCGGCCTTCCGCGCCCTGGAGAGCGACCTGCTGCAGGGCGAGATCACCCCGGACGGGGTCGAGCGGGCGTTCAAGCGGTACCTCGACGAGTACACCGAGGTGTCGCGGCTGACGATCGCCGGTGGCTACGTCTACACCAAGGACATGGCGCCGGACGGGGTGCGCCGCCTGGTGCTGTTCGGCCGGACCAAGACCGACCCACGCCGGTACTACTTCCGCCGGGCCGAGTTCGGCACCACCGAGCCGCTGTCGGCGACGTGGGAGGCGTGGCAGCCGGTCAACGTGCAGATCGGCGCCGACCAGGTGCACCCGGTGCACGCGTTCGGCCGGGTGTTCGTGTTCTGGGCCGACGCGGCCGACGCGCAGCCCGACGACCCCGGCACGACCAGCGTCGTCGTCGCCGACGACCGGCAGGTGTCGGGCAGCCAGACCAAGACCCAGCGGGTCGCGATCCGCTACTCGTTCTCCAACCTCAACCGCGACTGGGTGCCGATGCAGACCCTCGGCGTCGGCCCGCGGGAGGAGGGCACGATCTCCGGCGTCACGCTGCTGGTCCGCCCGCGGGTGAAGGACGACAGCGGCGCCACGTCGATCGCCGTCTCCTGCTCCTACACGGTGACCGCGCCCGACACCGGCGCCGAACCGCCCACGCCGCGCCGCGCGGCCGTGCTGTTCGACCTCAACCCGGAGCTCTACGCCGACGACCTGCTCGACCCCGACGACCCGAAGGGCCTGACCCCGGCCGGCGCCGCGGTCATGACCGACATCGAGGTCACCCTCGCGGCCGCGGCCACCGCCGAGCAGGTCTCGCGGATCTTCCTGGACCGGGTCGACCCGGCCGGCATCGTCCGCTTCGACCAGCCGGCCGGCTTCGAGGGCCTCAACTGGTTCAGCGTCGACCACAAGGGCGGCAGCTTCCTGTGCCGCCCGGTGCCGGTGACCAGCTCCGGCGGCAAGCGCCAGGCCCTGGCCGGCAACCGGGACCACCTGCCGGTGCAGGCACCGGTCGACGCCGCCGTCGAACTCCCCAACGGCGTGCGGTACTTCTTCGACAACACCGCGCGCACCTTCCGGACCGGCACCGCCGACGCCGGCCCCGGGGACCCCGCCTCGACCGGCCGGCGGTGGGGGCGCCGGCCCACGGTGCTGCCCGGCGACGCCCTCTCCGACGGCGTCCTGACGGCGGGCATCGACGCGGTCGTGGTCCGCGGCCAGCAGACGTTCGTGCTCTTCGGCGGCCGGTACGTGCGGTTCACCGGCACACCGTTCCGGCTGTTCGACGATGGGTACCCCAGGGACCTCGCGACGAACACCGACAACCTGCCGAAGTGGACCCGGGTCGACGTGGCGTTCACCGGGCAGGACGGGGCCGAGTACTACTACTCCAGGACGCTGGGCAAGGTCACCGTCGTGCGGCCCAGCACCGGCACCCAGTCGACGGTCGACCTCGCCGAGCACTGGCTGCGCCTGCTCGGGCTCGGCGACCTCGAGGCGGTGCTGGTCACCGATCAGGCCACGTTCTTCATCGGTGGCAAGGACTACCTCCGGGTAGCTGGTGCCGCCTACGACAAGGTCGACTTCAAGGCCGACATCAAGGCGAGGAAGCTCGAGGGCAACCCCGACGGCCTGCCGACCGACCTGAAGATCCACGCCGCGGCGCGGATCGGCCAGACGACCTACTACTTCGACAACACCGACGCCGGCCGCTACCTGACCGTCTCCGGTGGCAGCCGGCAGTTCCGGGCCCTGGTCGGCCCGCAGAGCACCGTCGGCGACCAGGGTGCCGTCGACGCGGCCTGGGTCGGTGGGACCCGCCTGTACCTGACCCGCGACGGCGAATACGTCCGGTACACGCTGCCGTCCGCCGACGCGCCCGTGCCCGACCTCATCGACGAGGGCTACCCGAAGCCGCTGCCGCGGAAGATCAACGCCGCGTTCAGCCGGAACGGGTCCGTCTACCTGTTCTCCGACGCGGGCTACGCGCGGATCAACGCCACCACCGAGCCCTCCAGGCTCCCGGCCCCGCGCACCACCGCCGGTGCGTGGGCCGACCTGCCACGCGCCGGCGACCGGCCCTTCGACGGCGCGCTGGAGACCGCCGCCTCGATCTTCCTGGTCGACGGCACCGAGTATCTGCGGTATTCCAAGAGCGGCAAGGTCGCACCGCCGTATGAGCGCTCGGCCGTGCCGTTCGAGCTGGTCCGGCTCACCACCGGCACCGCCTCGGAGCTCAACCGGCGGCTGCTGTCCGGAGGGGTACCGGCGCTGCTCGACCTGGCCACCCAGGAGCTCGACGAGGTCCGGGTGTCGACCCGCCGCGAGCCGGGCGCGGTGGCCGTGGAGGCGAGCATCGTCGACGTCGACCGCCTGCCGACCGGCTCGCACCTCGACTTCGGCAGCGCCAACGGCCTCTACTACTGGGAGATCTTCTTCCACGCGCCGGTGCTCATCGCCCAGGCCCTCAACGCCGCGCAACGCTTCGAGGCGGCCAAGCAGTGGTGGGAGTACGTCTTCGACCCGACCCAGCCGGCGGCCTGGCGGTTCCTGCCGTTCCTCGCCGCCGACCTCGACGAGCTCGCCGACGGCGTGACCGCCGACCTGGCCGACCTGGGCCGGCGCCGCGGCGTGGCCGAGCTCAGGGAGGTCCTGGCGCCGGTCGTCGCCGACCTGCGGGCCCTCGCGCCGGCGGCGCTGCAGAACCGCCCGCCGCTGACCGCGGCGGAGACGGCCGCGCTGACCCGGCTCACGTCGGCGCTGACGCAGCGCGACATCGAGCTGAAACTGCAGGGCCTGCCCGGCAACCTGCCCGGCCCGCAGCGCGACGCGGTCACCGGGATTCGCGAGCGGGCCGCGGTCATCGCCGACCTGCGCCAGCTGTTCGGCCGGCTCGGCGACCGGGAGGGGCTGCTCAAGGCCTACCGGGAGCACCCGTTCGACCCGCACGCCATCGCCGACGTGCGCCCGATCGCCTACCGGCGCGCCGTCGTCATGGGCTACATCGACAACCTGCTCGACTGGGCCGACCTGCTGTTCGGGCAGTACACCCCGGAGAGCGTCGACGAGGCCCGGATGCTCTACGTGCTCGCCTACGACCTGCTCGGGACCGGCTCGGAGCTCGGCCCGCACCGGCTGCCGGCGGCGGCCGGCTTCGCCGAGCTCGACGCCGCACCGGGGGAGCTCGACCTCGCCGGATACCTCACCGCCGACGGCGCGCTGCTGGAGGGCGGCGGCGCGGTGCATGCCGGCGTCGCCGACGGGTACTTCGAGATCCCCGGCAACGCGGCGCTCGCCGAGTACCGCGGCCGGGTCGCGGACCGGCTGCGCAAGATCCGGCAGTCGATGAACATCCTCGGCATCAGCCAGCCGCTGCCGCTGTTCGCGCCGCCGCTGGACCCGATGGTGCTGGTGCAGGGGGTCGCCGGCGGGCTGGACGCGGAGGTGGTGGGGTCCGCCGTGACCGCGTCGCCGCCGGTGTACCGGTTCGCCGCCGCGTTCCGCAAGGCGCAGGACCTGGCCGAGAAGCTGCGCCAGTTCGGCTCGCAGCTGCTCGACACGCTCGACCGCCGCGACGCCGAGGAACTCAACCTGCTGCGCGGCCGGCAGGAGGCGGCGATCCTCGGGCTGACCCGCGGCATCAAGGAGGCGCAGGTCCGCGTCGCCGAGGAACAGGTCGCCGAGCTCAGCGCCGGCCAGGCGGCGGCACGAGCTCGGGTCGCGCACTACGAGGGGCTGATCGCCGCCGGCATGTCCGGCCTGGAGCAGGCCCAGCTCGACCTCATGTCGACCGCGGCGTCGGCGCATTTCGCCTCCAGCGTGCTCAAGGTCGCGGCGAGCATCGCGGCGGCCGTGCCGCAGCTGAAGGCCGGCCCGTTCATCCTCGGCGTGGAGTCCGGCGGCGTGCAGGTCAGCGGCGCCCTGGAGAAGGCCGCCGAGGTCTCCGAGTCGCTCGGGGAGGGCTTCAGCGTCGCCGGCGAGATCCTCGGCGTGAAGGCGCAGTACGAGCGCACCGCGCAGGACTGGGTCGTGCAGCTGCAGACGGCGCAGAACGACATCGTGCAGATCGGCCACCAGCTGGCCGGGGTGACGACGCAGCTCGCGATCGCCCGGCAGGAGGCGGCGAGCCTCGAGCTGGAGATCGCCCACCAGCAGGCGGTCGCCGAGTTCATGCGCGGCAAGTTCGCCACCGCCGAGCTCTACGGCTGGATGGCGGCCCAGCTGTCCCGCCTGCACTTCGAGGCCTACCACCTGGCCCACGAGACGGCGTTGCAAGCACAACGGGCGATGCAGTTCGAGCGCGGCGTGCCCGAGTCCGAGGCCGACTTCATCCGCCCGGCGTACTGGGACAGCCGCCGCGCCGGCTTGCTCGCCGGCGAGAGCCTCGGCCTCGACCTGGAACGGCTCGGCAAGGCCTACTTCGACGCCGACACCCGCGGCCTGGAGATCACCAAACAGGTGTCGCTGCTGGAGCTCGACCCGCTGGCGCTGCTGCGCCTGCGCGAGACCGGCACCTGCGAGTTCGCGCTCACCGAGAGCGAGTTCGACCAGGACTTCCCCGGCCACTACCGCCGGCAGCTGCGCACGCTGACCGTGACGTTCACCAACGCCGACGGCCAGCCGATCTGGATGAACGCGACGCTGACCCAGCTCGGGCACAAGACGGTGCTGGAGCCGGACCCGCAGGCGGTCCGGCACCTGCTGGACCCGAAGGGCCTCGCCCCGCAGACGGTCCGCGCCGACTGGCGGCCGAGCCAGCAGATCGCGCTGTCCGAAGTGGACGGCGACAACAACGGCCTGTTCGAGCTGCGCTACGACGACGAGCGCTACCTGCCGTTCGAGCGGACCGGCGCGGTCTCCACGTGGCGGCTGCGCCGATCCGGCCGGTTCGCCGAGCACCCGTACGACGTGCTCATCACCGTGCGCTACACCGCGTTGGACGGCGGTGACGTGTTCACCAACGCGGTGCGCGGCATGCTACGGCCCTACGCGGCGGCCCGCTTCATCGACGTGGCCCGCGAGTTCCCGGCGCAGTGGTCGGCGTTCATCGACGGCGACAGCCCGGAGCTGGCGCTGCCGCTGACGCCGCAGCAGTTCCCGGGCATGGGCAACCGCCAGATCGGCGCCATCTACCCGACGTACGAGATGGTGAACGGCGGCTCGGCCCGGCTGCGCCTCAACGGCAGCCACCAGCTGTCCCTGCCGGCGGCGACGCTGCAGGAGACGCCGGGCCTGACGATCGACGGCGCGGCACCGCTGCGCTTCGTCATCGAGGGCGACAAGGGTTCATTGCAGAACGTCGGCCTGGTGCTGACGTACCAGGCACAGGTCCAGTAGGGGAGGCAGCTCATGGCGAGTCCGAATCTTCTGAAGAAGTTGAAGAACCTGAAGAATCCGTTGGCCAAGCGCACGCAGGTCACTCCGCAGCGGCGCCGGGCGAACGCCATGTCGACGGCGCAGCAGGTCAACGACACCGACAGCACCAGCGAGAGTGACAGCTCCAGCGCTGCCGGGCAGCCGCAGCCGCAGGTGGACCCGCTGACCCGCCGGAACACGAACCCACAGCCGCAGCCCGTGATCGCGGCCCCGGCGCCGCCGCCCGTCGTGAACCGGGCGCCGACCAGGGACGAGCAGATCGCGACGCTGCAGGCCTTCCTCCAACGGCCCGACCTGCCCCGGGGGACCAGGATGCAGGCGTCGCTCGACCACATGCGCCAGGTCGTCGCCGCGCACGGCAACAACGCCCTGGACGAGGCCGACCTGCGCATCGCCATGACGACCATGGACATGATCCTGATCGCCCGCCAGGGCATGGTGCCGGTCGCGGACGCCCTGCGGCAGCAGCGTGGCCCCAGCCTCACCCCGGACACCTACAAGGTCGTGGTCGACGGCCAGGACATCACGTCGTTCAACACCGCCCAGATCCAGCAGCTCCAGCGGGCGTGCTTCGGCAAGTCCAGCGAGAAGGACACCCGGGCGCTCGGCCTGGTGATGGAGGGCTTCAACTTCAACGGCACGATGCAGGACCTGGTGAACCTGGTCTGCGCCGTGCACCGGTGCCTGCCCGACCCGGGCACGGCACAGCTCGCCCAGGGCAAGACCGCGGTGGACGCCAATCCCGGTGTCGCCGACAAGGTGCAGGAGCTGCTCGCCGAGGAAGCGGCCGAGCGCGGCGAGCTGGCGAAGGCCTTCACCGATGCGGGCCTGACCGTCAAGACGGACGGCGCCACGGCATCGCAGTGCCGGGCGCTGCGCCAATGGCTCACCGCTCATCCGAGCTACCTCACGAACCTCAGACAGATCGGCGTCAGGGGATTCGTCTTCGGATCGAAGGAGATCAACGATCCCGTCGGTGAGTACGTCTCCGACAAGCGCGAGGTGCACCTGAGGGCCCTGCCGGACAAGCCGGCCGACGCGTTCGTCCGGCTGGCGCTGCACGAGTCCGGACACGCGGGCTTCCAGCGTGCGCTGATCGGCGAGACGATGACCGCTCACAACGATGTCTTCACCGCACGCAGGTACAAAGCGCTCAGGGCCTACGTCACCCACATCCAGGCACGTGCCGTGGCGGCGCGGGCGGGCACGCAGGACCCCCCGCGCACCCCGGAGATCGACGAGGGCGAACGGCTGTGGAACGCGCTGTCCCCGGTCGCGCGCCGGTACTACCAGGCGTGGCTGACGCTGCGTCAGAAGGACGGCGAGTTCCTGATCGGCGCCGACCAGGGCCGCGCCTCCGACACGGTCGACATGGACGAGGTCAACCGGCAGAAGTACCAGGCGACCACGTTCATCGAGATCTGCGCCGAGGGCTTCTCCACCTTCGCCATGGGCGACGTCGACGCCTACGACGCGGTGATCCAGTCGCACGACGACGTGCCCGACGAGATCAAGGCGGCGTGGACGGAGCTGCACACGATCCTGCGCGAGGTGGGCGGCCCGATTCTCGGCATCGCGCCCTACGCCTGACGCAGCAGGCCGCGGTACGCCACCTGCGGCCGCAATGGATCGCCGGGTGGGATCCGGGGGTGGTCGAACCTGGCCGCCTCCGTGAGCCCCAACCGGCGCATGACGGCCTGCGACGGCGTGTTGAGCACCGCGGTCAGCGACCAGATCTCGGTCCGTCCCAGCTCGCCGGCGGCGACGCCGAGCGCGGCGCGGGCGGCCTCGGTGGCGTACCCCCGGTGCCAGGCATGCCGTGCCAGCCGCCAGCCGACCTCGAGCTGGCCGGCCCCCGGTAGCCCGTCGGGCAACGGGTTCAGGCCGGTCAACCCGATGAACGCGCCGGTCGCGGCGACCTCCAGGGCCCAGAACCCGAACCCGTGCCGGTCGAACCGCGCCTCGATGCTCTCGACCATCGCGTCACTGGCGGCGCGGTCCAGCGTGGCGGGGAAGAACCGCATGGTCTCCGGGTCGGCGTTCAACGCGGCGAACGGCGCCCGGTCCGACTCCCGCCACCGTCGCATGATGAGCCGCTCGGTCCGCAACGTCATGCGGACACCTTGGCACGACCTCTTCCACTCGTAACTCTATCTAGATAGAGTTACGAGTCATGACGAGCGTGGCGGCACGACGGGTCGGGCGCGCGGCGGCCGCGCTGCTGTGGGCGGCGGCGGCCGTTGCCCTGGTCGGGGCGGCCGTCCTGGCGCGGGACGTCGGGTTTTCGGTGTTGCGGCAGCGCGTCGACGTCATGGTCGCGGTCGTCGCCGTGCTGGTCGGCGTCGCGGCCTTCCCGGTCGGTCCGGTGGCGGCCGGGGGAGGCCTCGCGGGCGTGGTGCGCGCCGCGGTCGGGTGCGTGGTGGCGCTCGAGGTGCTCGGGGTGGCGCAGGTCATCCGGGTGGTGCCGCCGGTCAGGGGCGACGGGGGACCGCGGACCGGTGACGGGACGGTCGTGCTGACCGTGTGGCTGGTCCTGCTCGGGCTGGTCCTGCTCGCCGCGGTGCGGGTGACCCGCCGGCGGGCCGCGGTGCGGTCCGGGGCCGTCGGGATCGCGGCGGGGTGCGGGTTCGCGGCGGCGGCGGGGTGGCTGGGGCTGGCGGCGCTGTTGCCCGGGGTCGCGTCGAGCAACGTGCCCGCGCTGCTGCTGATGATGGCCACCGGCGGCGTCGCGGCCGCCCTCATCGAGCGCCGCGCCCGGGCCGTGCCCGGCGACGGCCGGTCAGGGATGGCGGGCGACGACCGGCCGGGGGTGGCGGGTGACGGGCGGCCGCGGGTGGCGGTCGGTGCGGCGGTCGCGGCGATGGTGACCGCCGTGGTCCTCGCCGCCGCGATCGACGGGCTGCTGCCGCTGAGCCACGACTGGATCCGCAACAGCGCCCCGCCGTGGGAGACCGGGACGCGACTGGTCGATCCCGTGGGCCTGCTCCTGGTGGCCGGCGTGCTCGCGCTGTTCGTGGCGGTGGGCGCCGGTCGCACCAGGACCGAGGCCACGACCTGACCGGCTGCGCTCCGGCCGCGACCCGGCTGCGGTCATGGCCTGACCGGCGGCGTGATGGTGGTGGTTGGGTTCCGGTCGCGACCGGCTGCGGTCATGGCCTGCCCGGCGGCGCGATGGTGGTGGTTGCGTTCCGGTCGCGACCGGCTGCGGTCATGGCCTGACCGGCTCCGCGACGGTCGCGTCCGGGACCGCAGCCACGGACCGGCCTACTGTGCCGTGGCTGACGGTCGCGTCCGGGACCGCAGCCACGGACCGGCCTACTGTGCCGTGGCCGCCGTCATGGACTGACCGGCTGCGCGATGGCCGCGGCCGGCAGGACGATCTGGATGACGGTGCCGCCGCCCGGGTTGTCCGCGGCCGTGATCGTGCCGCCGTGGCGGGCCACGACCCGTTGGCAGATCGCCAGACCGAGGCCCGTGCCGGCGTAGCCGCGCCCGTGCACGCGGTGGAACGACGTGAACACCCGCCCGAGCTCCTCGGCGGGTATCCCGATGCCCCGGTCGGCCACCGTCAGCTGCACGCCCCCACCGGCCGCCCACGCGGCGGACACGCACACGTCAGGCTCGCGGCCCGGCGGGGTGAACTTGAGCGCGTTGCTGATCAGATGCTCGAACAGCCTCCGGATCATCCCCGGGTCGGCATCCAGCACCGGCAGCGTCCCCGCGACCCGCACCTGCGGCGAGATCGCGGCGACCAGCGCCGACAGGTCGACGGGGGCGGGCTCCAGCGGCGCGTCCCGGGCGGTGGCGTAGGCGAGAAGGTCGTCGATCAGCCGCCGCATCCGCTCAACGCCGGACCCGATGCGGGTGGCGACCGCGACGTGGTCGGGGTCGGTGAGCTCCTCGGCGAGGATCTCGGTGTACCCGGAGATCGTGGTCAGCGGCGAGCGCAGGTCATGGGCGGCGATGGCGGCGAACGCGGCGAGGTCGGCCTCCCGTTCGCGAAGGTCGGTGACGTCGTAGCCGGTGAGGACGGCGCCGATGACCCGGCCGGCCTCGTCGCGCAGCGGACGGGCGTCGGCGACGACCCGCCGCTCGCCGGCCGCCCCGACGAGGGCCATCTCCTGCGCCTTGACGGTGTCGCCGGCGAGCGCGCGGGCAAGGGGGTGCGGGCGCGGGTCGGCGACGTTGGCCCCGGGCACCCACACGGGGTCGAGGTCGGCGATCGTCTGCGGGACGCCGTCCCGGCGCCGGCTGCGGGCGACCCGGTTGAGGTGCACGATCCGCCCGTCGGTGTCGCAGGTGAGCACGGCGACCTCGATGACGTCGAGAACCTGGTCGAGGTACGCCTTCTGCGCGGCCACCGCGTCGGCGCCGGCGACGAGGCTCTCCCGGGCCCGGCCGCTCTCGTCGAGCTCGGCGTTGAGCGCGGCGGACAGCCGGCGCACCTCCGGCGGCCCGGTGAGGGCGGCGCGGGCGGACAGGTCACCGCCGGCGCGCCGGTCGAGCAGGTCCTCCAACGCTCCGAGGGGGGTGACGAGCATCCGCTTCGCGGTCCGGTGGATGCGCAGCGCGACCAGCACCGACAGCAGCGCGAGCAGGGCGAGGGACGCCTCGAGGACGGTGCTCGCGGTGCGGTACCCCGCCGTCGCCGCCCGTTGCGCGTCCTCGACCGCGCCGGCCACGGCCGCGTTGCGGGCCCGGACGGCGTCGAACAGCTCCTTGCCCCGCCCGCTGCGGTCGGCCTCGAGGCCCGGGTACCCCGGCGGCAGCGCGCTGATCGGCAGCGCCACCTGCGCCAGCCACCGCTGCGCCGCCTGGTCCTGGTCCCGGACGAGGACCCTGGTCCGGTCGTCGGGCGCGGCCCGCAGCGCGGCGTCCCGGGCGACGGGATAGTCGGCGGCGCCGGCCCGGAACGGGTCCAAGAACGGCGGTTCGCCGGTCAGCTGATACCCGCGCACGCCGGTCTCGACGTCGGTCAGGTCCTGCAGCATCCGCTGGTTGGCGCGGGACGTGTCCGCGATGCGCTGCAACTGCCCGTCGTAGACCTCGCCGAGATACTGCCCGCCGAGGAACCGCGCGGCGCCGACGGACAGCAGCACGACGACCAGCCAGACGAACTGCCGGCGCAGTGTGGCCGCGATCGGTTTCGGCACGCGCATTTCCCCCGCCGCGTCGCCCCCAGGCCAGTCCTACGCTATCGCCCCGAGCGCACGCACAGAGGCGATTCACGGGCGCAGCACGGCCCAGACGACGATGTTGTCGCGGTAGTGCCCGGTCGCGCGGTCGAACTCCCCACCGCACGTGATCAGCCGCAGCCCGGCGTGGTCCACCGGCCCGTACACGGCGTCGGTCGGGAACCGGTCCTTCGGATACCGCCCCGACCCCGTCACCGCGAACACCGCGACGCTGCCGTCGAGCCGCTCCACCTGCACCTCGTCCCCGGCGACGAGCGTGCCGAGCCGCGCGAACGCTCCGTCCCGCCCCTTCCAGTTGACGTGCCCGGCGAGGACCGCCGGCCCGATCGACCCGGGCGTCGGGCCCCCGGTGAACCACCCGACCGTCGACGCGTCGTCCGGCACCTCCATGGCCCCGTCCCCGAGCAGCGTCAACGCGACCAGCTCACTGTCGACACGCAGCCGGGGAATCGACACCCGCAGCGGCGGCGACCCGTCCATCGCGGAGGCGCCCGCCGCCGGTGTACGACCAGCGCCTCCCGCCCCCAACCCGGGCGACGCGCCCGCCTCCAACCCCGGCGACGCGCCCGCCTCCAACCCCGGCGACGCGCCCGCCTCCAAGCCCGGCGACGCTCCCGACCCGACGCCGGCGGTGGGCGGGGCGCTCGCCAGGCCCGGCCCCTCGGGCGTCGGGCCGGCCCGGCTCAGCCCCGCGGCGGCCAGGACGAGCACCACCGCGAACACCGCCACCGTCGACCGTCGCACCCTCATCGCCCAAGCGTGCCCCGAAGCCGCCCACCGCAACCGGCCAACCATGCCGCTGCCCCAGGACCGACCGGGCCGGTCCGCCCCGGTCACGGCTCCCCGCCGGCCGACCGCGCTGCTCTCCATCGATCACACCTCGGGACCGGCCAGCAGAACTGGTCCATGCCGATCACGCCGCCCGGGCAGGCCACAGGACAAGCGGCTCACGCCCGTGGACCACCGCCATGGCCTCGTCGACGTGTCCCCGCCGGAGGGTGCGGCACGTACGCACCTTCATCCACGAGCCGCACGCTACCGGGACCCCCTGACACTTCTGCCGCAGGAGATCGATGGGCATGACTACCTGGCCTGGAACGACGCGGTGAACGTGCGGAAGGTGGACTGGCCCGGGCTCCACGCGCCGTCGGCCGTGGTCCAGGACAGTGTGAACTCGCGGCCGTCGGCGACGCCGAACAACCGGCGTTGGGTGTGCCACTGGGCGCCGCCGGCGTAGGTGAACTCCCAGTCGGCGGCGCCGCGGGCGTACACCACCGGAGCGATGCCGATCGAGGTGTATCCGGTGGGCGGGTCGAGGCGCAGCAGGTCCTGCTCGGCGGCCCGCCAGTAGGCGACCCGGTCGGCCACGGCGGACGGGGCCAGGCCGACAGTCAGCCGCCGCCCGCCGGTGGGGTCGAGGAAGCACACGATGCCCCCGGCGGTGGCGCGGACCCAGTCGGCGGGCCGCCCGATCCGGAACCCGGCGGGGTCGTCATGCCACACCCAGCCCGCCGGCAGCCCGTCCCCACCGGCGGCAGCTGACGCGGTGCCGCCGGGCAGGGGCCCGGTGCCGGGTGGGACCGCGCCGTCCGCGCAGGTGGCCGGGGCCCGGGCGGCGGCCGCCGCGCCGTTCTGCGGTGTCCCGCCAACGGATTGGGCCCGGTCGACGAACCGCGGCCGGCCGTCGTCCCCGTAGGCCGAGACCAGCCCGGCGATCCCGCCGGCCACCAGTAGCACCCCGATCGCCGCCGTGAGCATCCGGGCGGCCGTGCGCCGTCGGTCGTCGCCCGCCGGTGCCGGCACCGGCGCGGCAGCCGGAGAACGAAACAGCCGCATCGTCGCGGCGAGCGGCGCGACCAGGGCCGGCACCACAGCGGACCGCGGCGCCGGTGCCACGTCCGCCAGGAGCGTCCTGGCCTGCGCCGCGGTCAGCCGCTCGGCCGGGTCGCGGCGCAGCAGCCCCTCGACGACCTCCCGCAGCGGCCCGGCCAGCGAAACGGGGTCGGGCGGCGACGTGGCCAGGGCGTCGAGCACCTCCGCCGTCGTGGCACGGGCGTACGGCGGGCGGCCCTCGACACACCAGTACACCGTGGCGCCGAACGACCACAGGTCGGTCTCGACGCTGGACACGTGGTCGCGGACCCGCTCCGGCGCGACGTAGGACGGCGACGCGATCAGCGGCGTCTCCGGGCCGTCGACCTCGTCGTGCAGCACCGCGATGCCGAAGTCGCCGAGCAGGACCCGGCCGTCGTCGGCGATGAGCACGTTGGGCGGTTTGACGTCGCGGTGCAGCACGCCCGCCCGGTGCGCGGCGGCGAGCCCGTCGAGCACCGCGAGGCCGACGCGGGCGGCGACGTCCGGTGCGAGCGGCCCGTCCGTGCGCACCACGTCCTCGAGGGAGCGCGACGGCACGTACTCCATGACGATCCACGGCCGCCCGCCGGTGAACAGCACGTCGTAGACGCGCACCACGTTCGGATGTGCCAGGCGCGCGGCCGCCCGGCCCTCGGCGATCGTGCGGGTCCACAGGTCCGCCTGCCCGGCCGGCAACCCGGGCATCGCCATGACCTCCTTGACCGCGACCTCCCGGGCCAGGATCTCGTCGCGGGCCAGCCACACCCGGCTCATCCCGCCCGTGCCGATGACGCGCAGCAGCCGGTACCGACCGGCAACCGTCCCCGAATTCATGAGTGTCATTCGGAGCCGGCTGCCTACTGGACGGGTCGGTCCTTCTTCGGCAGTTTCGACACCACCCAGCGGTAGGACTCCTCGACCGCCTCGAGGATCTCGTCGTCGGGGATCGCCGCGCCGACCGTCAGCGAGTTCCAGCCGGAGCGTCCGATGTACGGCATCACCCGCGCGTCGTCGGGGAACCGGGCCAGCCACTCGTCGGCGGCCTCCCGCGTCGGCGCGCACTTGACGCCCACGGCGGGCCGTTCGCCGTCGGCGCCCAGGAACGCGAAGATCTTCGGTCCGACCTTGACGACGACGTCGCCCTCCCACGGTGTGTCCTGCCACGCACCCGGTTTGGCCAGGCAATATGCGATCAGTTCGGCCCGTGTCACGCCTGCGACGGTAGCAAAGGCAAGTCGTTTGCAAGTGCGGGCGGGTTTGCTGGGGTGGTGAAAGAAGATCTGCGGCTGGTACGGCGTGTGCCGGCCGGGCGGCGCGCCGTGACCCGGCTCGCGCTCGGGGTGGACGTCGTCGACGAGTTCCTGTTCGACGGGCTCGAGTGGTGGGAGCTCATCGACCCGGCCGACGGGGACGAACAGCCCGCGGCCGCCCTCGCAGCCGTGCGGCCGGGGGAGAACATCGTCCGTCTGGTCGGTCTCGTGGCGCCGGGCGGACGCACCGACCTCGCCGTTCAGGTGCTGATCTCGTTGGTGGACGCCCTGCGGGCCGGTCCTGCCCGTAGGCTCGTCGCGGCGCCTCTGGCGCACGGCGAGGAGCTGCTGCGTCGAGCGGGCTTCGGACCGTTCGACGACGGGTCGTACGCCGTGGAGTTGTAGGCCTCCCGGGACGGGAGTTTCGCATCCTGCAGATTCGGATCCTGGGCCCGCTCGAGGTCGTCGGGGAGGGCGGCCCGGTCGACACCGGCACCCCGAAGCAGCGCGCCGTCCTGGCGATGCTGACGATGCAGCCCGGCCGGACCGTGTCGGTGCAGCGGCTGATCGACGAGCTGTGGGCCGACGAGCCGCCGGAGCGGGCGATCGCCTCGCTGCAGGCGTACGTGTCCCGGCTGCGCCGCGCCCTGGAACCGGCCCGGACCGCCCGCGACCGCTCGACCGTGCTGGTCAGCCGCGCGCCCGGGTATCAGCTGATGGTGCCCGCCGACGCGGTCGACGCCGCCCGGTTCGCCGCGGCGGTCGAGCGGGCGCGCGCCGGCACCGACCCGGCCGAGGCGTTGGGGGCGCTCACCGACGCGTTGCAGCTGTGGCGGGCCGATCCGCTGCCGGAGCTCGGTGACTCGCCCCTGGCCCGGGCGGAGCGCAGCCGGCTGCAGGAGCTGCGGCTGATCGCGATCGAGGAGCGGTCCGAGGCGCTGCTGCGGCTCGGCCGGGCCGCCGAGGTCGCGTATCTGAGTGAGAGCGCGCTCGTGGAGGCGCCGTACCGGGAGCGGCTCTGGGGGCAGCTGATGCTCGCCCTGTACCGCTCGGGGCGGCAGGCCGAGGCCCTCGCCGCGTACGCGCGGGCCCGTGCGGGACTGGTCGACGAGCTCGGCATCGAGCCCGGGCCGGCGCTGCAGCAGCTGGAGCAGGACATCCTGCGGCAGGCCCCGCACCTGACGGCGGCGCAACCGGCCACGGCGCCGACCTCAGGCGCGCCGACGTCAAGTGCGCCGGTTTCAGGTGTGCCGATCTCGGGTGTGCCGATCTCGGGCGCGCCGATCTCAGGTGCGCCGGCTGCGGCCGGGGCACCGCAGGCTTTTCATCCCAGCCCGACGGGCATTTCGGAAATGTCCGTCGTGATGGAGGGAAGCGCACCGGCGGGACGGGACGTCGCCGACGACGGTGGACTCGTGGGCCGGGACGCCGAGCTGCGCACCGTCGACGAGCTCCTCGCCGGCACCGCCACCGGCCGCGGCCGCCTCCTGCTCGTCTCCGGCAGCCCGGGCATCGGCAAGTCCGCCCTGCTGCGTGAGCTCGCCGCCCGCGCGCAAGGGCTCGTCGGCACCGGCACCGGCGTCGACGGTGAAGCGCCGCCGGTCTTCCTGCCCTGGGCGCAGATCCTGCGCACCATCGCCGCCGCCCCCGACGCCGCCCAGGCCCTCGCCGCCGCGTTCGCGCCGTACGGCAACCTGCCCGCCGTGCTGGACCCGACGCTGATCGAGGCCCTGCCGCTGCCCGCCGCCGAGCGCATCGCCGACCCGGAGCTGGCCAGGTCCCGGCTCTACCAGGGCATCGTCGACGGTCTGTGCCGGCTCGCCGCGCACCGGCCCCTCGTGCTCATCGTCGACGACGCGCACTGGCTCGACGCGCCGTCGACGGTGCTGCTGACGATGTTCGCCCGGGCGGTCCGCCACAACCGGGTCCTCCTCGCCGTCGGATACCGCGAGGCCGAACTGGCACCGGACGCACCCCTCGCCGCCGCGCTCGGCGAGCTGCTCGCCGACCCGTCCGCGGTGCGGCTGCCGCTGCAGGGCCTCGGCGCCGGCGGGGTCGCCGCGCTCGCGCGGGACGTGACCGGCGCCGACGTGCCGGACGAGACCGTCGCGATGTTGCTGGACCGCACCGGCGGCAACCCGTTCTTCGTGGTCGAGCTGCTCCGGGTCCTGGTCGCCGAGCACACCCTCGCGCCGGAGCATGTTCCGGTCCGGGTTCAGGAAGTGGTACGCCGCCGCCTGGCCAAGCTGCCCGGGCAGGTCAACGCCGTGATCGCGGTGGCCTCGGTGCTCGGGCGGGACGTGTCGGTGCCGGTGCTGCGCGAGGTCGTGCAGATCGACGAACTGGCGCTGTTCGACACCCTCGACACCGCAGTGGTCAGCGGCATCCTGACCGCCACCGACGACCCGGGGCTGCTGCGGTTCTCCCACGACCTGGTGCGGCAGACCGCGTACCTGGACCAGGGCCCGCTGCGAAGGGCCCGGCTGCACGCGCGGGCCGCGCAGGCGCTGCGGGACACGGGCCTGGCGACCGTGGCGGAACTGGCCGGGCACCTGCGCGCCGCGCTGCCGGTGCTGTCACCGTTCGACGTGGTGCCGGCGCTGGTCGAGGCGGCCGGCGAGGCGTACGACCAGACGGCCCACGAGCAGGCCTCGGCGCTGCTGGAGGAGGCCGTCGGCGTGCTGCACCGGGCGCCGCCGGGGGAGCGCCGCGACGTCGCCGAGCTGGACCTGCGGATCCGGCTCGCGTACATGCACCAGGCGACCGACGGCTACCTGGCCCCGTTCGTGACGGCCCAGTACGCCGCGATGGAGCCGCTGCTCGTCCGGCTGCGCGGCCGGCCGGTGCTGGACATCCTGCCGGCGCTGTGGGGGTACGCGTCGTTCCACACCGCGGCCGGCGACGTGGCGCGCGCGGTCGCGATGGCCCGCTCCGCGAGCGAGCAGGGCAGCACCGACCCGTGGGCGTCGATCGTCGCGGAGGTGCACGAGGGCGCCGCGGCCCTGGCCGTGCTGGACCTGCCGACCGCCCGCACGTGCTTCGAGACCGCGCTGGACGCGCTGCCCGGCGGCGACCTGCCCGTGTTTCCGATCGCCAACTGGGACCCGGTCATCGGGGCCCAGGCGCCCGCCGCGATTGTCTGCGGCATGCTCGGCGACCACCCCGCCGCCGCCCGGCACCTGCGCGCCGCCCGGGAGCGGGCCGCCCGCGTCGGCGAGCCGTTCCTGGAGATGTACGTCAGCCACTACGCCGCGTCCGTCGCCGCCGACCGGTACGACGCGCCGGCGACCGCGGAGGCGGCCCGCACGACGCTGCGCCTCGCCAAGCGCGGCGGGCACCTGGAGTATCAGGCGATGTCGGCGATCCTGCTCGGCTGGGCCGAGGTCCGCGCCGGCGACGACGCCGGGCTCACCCGGATCGTCGAGGGCCGCACGCACCTCGGCGACGCGATGCGCCGCTTCGGCCGCCTCGAGGCGCTGCACGCCGACGCGTGCCTGACGCTGCAGCAGTCGGCGGAGGCGGCGGCGATCGCCGGCAAGGCCCTCGAGGGTGGCCTGCCGGGCCAGACCGGCTTCGCCGAACCCGACCTGCGCCGCGTCCAGGCCCTCGCCACCGGCGACCCGGCCGAGGCCGAGGAGGCGCTGCGAGTGGCCAGGAAGCTGCACTACGCGGCCGCCGAGACCCGCGCCGGGACAGCGGTCGAGGCCCTCGCATAGCGGCGGCCCCCGCCGGGAACGACGGGGGCCACCGTTGGAACCTATGCGCCGATCAGCAGGCCGTAGTCGGCCATCGCCATGGCGATGTCGGACTGGGCCCAGAACCGGTGGAACGTGAACGCCGGCGCGGGGCCGGTCCCGTTCAGGTAGGCCTGCACGGCCGGCCAGTTCGGGTCGTTCTTGTAGAAGGAACGGGTGTCCAGGAACGACTTGCCGGGGGCGATGACGTCACCGTTGGGCATGACGCCGCTGTACCCGGACGGGATGTACAGGCCCTGCTGGTTGGACGAGGACCAGACGTCGTCGAAGCGGTTGTAGTCGGTGCGGGTCTCCGGGATGCCGACGCCCTTGCTGTCGGTGTGCAGCCAGATGCCGTCCAGGAGCTTCTTGGCCGTCGTCTTCGCCGCGGCGTTGTTCGCCTTGGCGCCGTAGTACGTCAGCAGCCGGGCGTAGGCGGCGGCGGTGCCGACGTCGGTGCCCGTGCTGACGACGCTGACGTGCAGGTTGGTGTTGGCGGCCGGCGACGCCGGGTTCCACGTGGCCGGGGCGCCGGTCCACTGCAGGGTGTCCGGGATCTTGAAGTCGCCGTTCGCGGCGAACGTCGTGTTCGCGATGGCCCAGGAGACCCACTTGTCCAGCATCGTCTTGGCCTTGGCGTCGCCGGTCGCGTAGTAGTATTCCGCGACCCGCTCCACCGACCACGCCTGGAAGCCGAACCACTGGTTGGACGGCGGGTCGTGGTAGACCGGCTTCTCGTCGTAGAACATGCCGTAGAACGTCGGCGTGCCGGCGGCCGGCGCGGAGTAGTTGCCGCCGACGCTGTTGGTGGCGCCACCGGCGAACGCGCCCTCGGAGGACTGCAACCACTGGTAGAACTCGAGCTGCCGCCCGAGGCTGGTCTGCCAGTCGCCCTTCGCCGTCGGCGACTGCGGCGCGAAGCCGGAGACGTTCGACAGCACGTAGGCGGCCAGGGGGTTCTGGTAGCCCTGGTGGTTGTGGCTGGAGCCGATGCGCCACGACCACTGGCCGCCCGCGTCGCCGCCCCACGCGAAGTACCAGTTCAGCAGGTACGCGGCGGAGTCCTTGCCGGTGCCGGCGGCGCAGGCCGTCGACGTGCAGCCGGGCTTCTTGAAGTACTTGTCGTACATCGCGTAGCGCAGGTAGTCGCCCATCTTGGCGGCCTTCGCCACGACCGCGGCCACGTCCGCGCCCTTGCCCTGCGCGGTCGCCCACTGCTGCGCCCAGTACGCGGCCTGGATGGCGCGCGCGTCGGCGTCGGGGGCGTTGGTGTAGCGCCACTGCTTGGCCGGGGTGCCGTCGATGAACAGCGGCAGGAAGCCGCCGTTGGCCTTGGCACCGAAGCGGAAGTCCTCGCAGGACGGGTGGGCGACGGTCTCCCACACCGACTCCTGCGGGCCGCGCTGGTAGGTGTTGATGTACGACACCGTGGAGCCGGCCTGCGGGGTGCACGAGCTGAAGCCGTAGACGTTGTCGACGTCCTCGAGCCAGTGCATGGCGTACACGTCGGTGTTGCCGTACGTCGAGGTGAGCTCGCTGTACAGCGGGTCGACGCCGACCTTCACCGACGAGTCGAGGTGGCCGCCCTGCTGCGGGTACAGGCTGGGCTGCGCCGCCTCGGGCGCGTAGTCGGCGGGGTCGTTCGCGTTGTAGCCGCCGGTCACCTGGTTGGCGTGGGTCGGGATGATGTACTTCTCCATCGTGGTCCAGGCCTGGTTGAACGGGGCCCAGTCCTGCTTCACCCGGCCGTACTGCGCTTCCAGCCACAGCCAGAAGCTGAACGCCTCGGACGTGGTCTCGTGACCCCAGTCCGGCGCCTCCACGACGAGCGTCTCGATCGAGTGGTACGGCACGCCCTCCGGCGAGAAGTACCCGGAGCTGTGCAGCTTCTGGTACTGCTCGAGGAACCGCTGGACGTACACGCCGCCGGCGACGTCGTCATCGCTCTCGTTGGCCGGTACCGCTGCCGCGGCCCAACCCGAGGCGGTCAGGTTGATCGTGGCGGTGCCATTGGTGGTGTCCGTGTCCTGGGCGCCGCTGACGGTGACGACCTGGGCGACGTTCCAGTTGGCGGCGGTGAACGTCAACGAGGCCGGCGCCGCGGTGATGTCGGTGTCGCCGGTACGGGCGACCGCCACCGTGACATTCGCCGAAGGCGCCTGGTTCAGCTTGACCGACAGCGGCGTGGAGCCGCCCTCGGGCACGGTCAGCGGCGACGGGGTGGCAACGATCGACGGCCCGACGACCGGGTCGACGAACACCGGCACCGCCGTGGACGTGGTCACCGCGCCCTTGCTGTCGTAGGCCTTGGCCTGCAGGCTGTATGCCGCGCTCTGGGCCGGCACGCCGGTCCAGGTGTACGCGTACGGGGCCGACGTGTCGGTCCCGAGCAGCAGCCCGTCGTGGTAGAACTCGACCTTGGCGATCGAGTCACCGGCATCGGGATCCGATGCGGTGGCGGTGATCGGGATCGACGCCGGCGCCGTGTAGCGGGTGTTGGCGGCCGGGGCGGTGATGCTCACCGACGGCGCGGCGTTCGGGCCGGTGCAGGCGACCCCGTTGAGGGAGAAGCTGGTCGGGTTGACGTTGGTGCCGCTGTATCCGGCGTTGAAGCCCGGGTTGACGGTCCCGTTGCTGGGCAGGCTGCCGTTCCAGGGGGCGTTGCGGATCGTCACCTGGTTGCCGGTCTGGGTGAAGTCGCCGTTCCAGCTCTGCTGCAACTGCTGGTTGCCGGCGAAGGTCCAGCTGACGTTCCAGCTCGTGAGCGGGTCGCCGAGGTTCTTCACCACGAGGTCGCCGGTGAATCCGGTCGGCCACTGGCTGCGGACTGAATAGACGACCGAACAGCCGGTGGCGGCGTGTGCGATCCCGGCCGGCAGGGCGAACAGCGTGCCGGTGGCCAGGAGGCCGACGGCCGCGGCACGCAGCCGGCGATGATTGCGGGTGGTCATGTCTGGGGTGCTCCTCGTGAAAGTTTCGGGGGCGGGGAGAGGGCACGCGACAGCGCGACGGCGTTGTGACATAAGCCAGTCGCTGCGTGTGCCCCGTCGGCTCCCAGACGCGAGGTGGCGCTGATTCTGGCATGGGAGCGCTCCCGGGACAAGCACCTCCGAATTCACCTATGGTCGCGACGGCTATCGATCCACCTGGAGGTGATGCCCACCCTTTTCGCGGCTCCCATCGCGAACCGGGGTGCGGCGGACGGCGTCTGCAGCGCCGCCGCCGCGCCCACCATGGGTTAGTTCTGCTCCGTTCGGGTTAGAGAACCCTTCTCCGACGAAGGAAAGGGGACCGTCATGACCCGTCCGATCGCGGACCTCGACCAGCACCCGGACATCCTCGAGCTGCGGGCCCGCTACGACCGAGCGGCGGAGACGCCGACCGCACACGTGACCGACGGCGGACTGCTGCTCGCCGGGCTCTACCTCGCCGTGTCGCCATGGGTGATCGGGTTCGCGATGTTCGAATCCGACCTCGCGGTCAACAACTTCATCTGCGGGGCGGTCGTCGGCGCGCTCGCCGCCGGCTTCAGCATCGCGTACGGCCGCACCCACGGCATGACCTGGGTGCCGGTGGTCATCGGCGTGTGGACGTTCGTCGCACCGTGGGTCATCCTGGGCGCCTACCCGAGCGGCGGGGCCATCGCGAACAACATCGTCATCGGCCTGGTCATCATCGCGCTCGGCCTGCTGACGATGCGCCTGCCCGGCCTGCGCGACCACGGCCGTGACCTCAGGGGCGAAGCCCGCGGCGAAACGCGCGGTGGCGAGCGGGGCGGCGAACGTGGCGGCGAACGCAGCGGCGGCGCCAGCGCCGGCTGGGGTGACCGCGGTGGTCGCGGTAACCGCCCGGGGGACGCCATTCGGTAAACACGCGGTGACGTGACGTCACCACCGGTCACATCGGGGTGAATTCTTCCCGGCCTGGCATGCGCCGGCCGGGAAGACTGACTAGACATCAAACGTGAACCGCGACAGCCGGCTGCCGGCCCTCACCGGCCTGCGCTGGGCGGCGGCGCTCGTCGTGTTCGGCCAGCACACCCTGGAGCTGTTCTACGACCCGGACCTGGTCGCGCCGCGACCGGTCCGGGCCGCGCTGTGGGCGCTGCTCGTCAACGGCGGCGCGATGGGCGTGTCGTTCTTCTTCGTGCTCTCCGGCTTCGTCCTGACCTGGTCCGACACGCCCGGGAGCGGGGCCGCCGGGTTCTGGTGGCGGCGCTTCACCAAGATCTACCCGGCGACGCTCGTCACCACGCTCCTCGCGCTGCTCGTCGTCGGGGCCGGCCCGGGCCAGCTCGCCGCGCACCTGACCCTGACCCAGACCTGGTTCCCGCAGGCGTCGGTGTTCGGCGCGCTCAACCCGGTCAGCTGGTCACTGTCCTGCGAGGCGTTCTTCTACCTGTGCTTCCCGCTGCTGCTGCCGGCGCTGCGCCGGCTGCGCCCGGGCGGCCTGTGGGCCACGGCCGGCACGCTGGCCTGCGGGGTCCTGCTCTTCGGCGCCGCCCTCACCACCGTGCCGCGCTCCCAGGCGCTCTGGCTCGGGTACATGTTCCCGCCGGTACGCATCGCCGAGTTCATCCTCGGCATCGTCGTGGCGCTGCTCGTCCGGGCCGGTGCGTGGCGGGGGCCGGGCCTGCGCTGGTCGTTCGTCCTGGTGGCGCTCGGCGCCGTGGCCGCGCTGCGGGCGCCCTACCCGCTCAACCAGCACGCCCTGACCCTCGTGCCGGTCACCCTCGTCGTCGCCGCGGCCGCCCGCGCGGACCTGGCCGGCGTGCCGACCGTGTGGACCCGGCCGCTGCTGCGATACCTCGGGGAGGTGTCGTTCGCGTTCTACCTGGTGCACTACCTGACGTATCTGACCTACGAACGCCTCGGCCTGCTCCCGCACCATGCGCATCCGCTCGTCGCGGCCCTGGTCACGGTCTCGGTGTTCTCGATCAGCCTGCTCGGCGCGATGGCGGTCTACCACGGCGTCGAGCTCCCGGCGCTGCGCCTGCTGCGCCGCCGCCGGCGAGCGCTGCCCGCGGCACCGCCGGACCCCGACACCACCGTCGAGACCCCGCTGCCCATCCCCGTCCGGTAGCTTCAGGCCTCACTTCGATGCCGGCGGCAGGGCGCGCAGCAACTCCTCCTCGGTGACAGGTCGCGCGTCGAGGGCGGCCCGGCGCAGCACCGCGCGGTCGACGCCGACGCCGCCCAGGACGGACACGTTGACGGCGCCGCGGCGGATGACGTAACCGTGCAGGTCCTGAATTTCGTGGTACCGCAGGCCGTCACCGTCCTCCGGGCAGGTCGCCGGGGCGCACGGGTCGTCGAACCGGTCGACGAGGACCTCGATCCGGACGCTCTCCGGCGTCGCGTGCGGGTCCCTGGACTGCAGCATGATGCCGGGCGGGGCGTCATGGCCGTACATCCCGTAGCCGGG
Source organism: Dactylosporangium siamense (assembly GCF_016862795.1). Lineage (GTDB taxonomy): Bacteria > Actinomycetota > Actinomycetes > Mycobacteriales > Micromonosporaceae > Dactylosporangium > Dactylosporangium siamense. The sequence continues at coordinate 82,031 of NZ_BONQ01000156.1, forward strand.
AACGTCGGCGGTGAACAACACCTGGCCGGGAGCCCCGAAACCGTCCTCTGGGCGCGCCCTGCGCATCGTGCCCGCCACACCCCGCACGACCTCCCGCGGCACCGCCTGCGTCCCGGACACCACGACCAGGTGCGCCCCGACGACGACCTGGTAGCCGTGCTCCACGCCGGTGCGGCGGTAGACCCACCCGTCGGGTTCCGTGGTGCACGCGGCGGTCTCCAGGACCGAGCCCGGCACCCCCTCACCACACCCGCCGGACTGCTGGACCGCGGTGGCCCGGTCGAACGCGATGATCGTGATCCAGCGCAGCCCCGGGATCGCCAGCGGGTCCACGGGCATGAACGTGCCGGTGCCGAGGTCGTCGCCGAACATGTCGCTGGACGGGCGATACCCGGGGATGCTGACGACGTACAGCAGCTCCCGGTCCAGCCGGGCCCGGTCGAGCCGCGCCGACAGGTCGTCGGGTGCTGCGGGCCGCCCGGTCGGGGTGACCGCCGTCAGCACGGCGGCCACGGCCACGACGCCGGTGCCGGCCAGCCGGGCCGGCCACCCGCGCAGCAACACCCCGGCGACGGCCGCGAACGGCAACCCGTTGACCAGCAGGCCCGGCGCCCCGCCCTTGCCGAGCATCCCCTCGGGGTTGTCGCTCATCGACCACCAGAGCCCCCACAGCACCCCGCCGGCCACGGCCACCAGCAGCGCCCACACCACCTGCCCGGCGGTCGTGGCCCCGAGCACCGAGGCCGCCGCCGTGCCCTTGACCGTCAGCCACAGCAGGCCGCCGATCGCGGCGAGCGCCACCAGCACCCCGACGGCGAGCGCCCCGGTGCCGCCGCTGTACGCGGCGAGGAACACGAGGCCGGCCGCGACGGGTAACCCGGCCGCGCCGATCGCCCACACCGCCGCCAACTGCCCCACCACCAGCGCCGCGCGCTCCCCGCCGTCGACCTCCCCCATGCGCACAGCATTCCGGCGCCCCGTCCACAGCGCCATCCGTCGATGTACTCAGCTCACCTGAGTATGCCCGCCCGTCCGTCCGGACGGGGTCTCGTGGTGCGGGACGGTCCGGCAGAATCAGGCCGGGTCCCGGCATCGACCGGGTCCGATCACGCGGGGGAGCCGGCATGGACATCTGGGAGCGGCAGCGTCGCAGCGGGCCCATGCTCGTGTTCGGGACGCTGCTCTTCGTCGACGTGCTGCGGGTGTGGCTGCCGTCGACCATCACGATCTTCGGTCAGGCGGGCGCGACACCGCCGGCGCACCTGGGCGGGTTCGCGCTGCTGTGGTTCGTGCTGCCGTTCGCCGTGGTGTGGCTGTGGGACGACCGGTTCTCGGACTGGCCGCGGCGGCTGCTGATGAACGGGTCGGCGGTCGGGCTGGCCGGGTGCCGGGCCGCGCTGCTGTTCGTCCACGGCGGACAGCCACAGTTGTACGTCGCCTCGGCCGGGGTGCTGTGCGGCCTGATCTGGTTGGTCGTGCAGGCGATGGACGGCGCCCCGCCGGTGCCCGGGGTGCCGGCCGGGATCGCGCTCGCCGCCGCCGGGCACCTGGCGCTGGGCACCGTCGACCTGACCTGGACCGGGACGTGGTGGGCGGTCGTCATCGTGGCGCTCGAACTGCTGGCGTTCCTGGTGTTCGCGATCCGCCGGCCGTGGGACGTCGGCACGCTGAGCACCGGCTGGTCGACCGCCGGACCGGTGCTGTTCCTGGCGTCGGTCGTGGTGCTGTCGCCCGCGGCCACGATGGTCGAGGTGTCCTATCTGGCCGGTGCCCCGGGTGGCGATCTCGCCGGGCCCGGCGTCGGGGTGTCCGTGTCCGCGTGGCTGGGGCTGCTGTTCGTGCTCCCGGTGGTGGCCTTCTGGCGCGGCATGATCCGGTTGAGCAACGGCATGCCGGAAGTGATCATCATCTTCGGTGTGCTGCTGGTGGTCTGCGTCGCGGTGTACATGTACGTTCCCGTGCACGGGTACGGTCCGATCTTCCGCCTCGCCGCGATCGGGTTCGGCGCCTGGGCGCTCGGCCGGTGCCTCTCCGTCACCTGGCAGGGCGAGACCTACCGCCCGGTGCTGACCGGCCTCTCGGCGCTCGGCGGGATGCTGCTGTTCGCCGTCGCCGCGGTCGTCTACTACGCCGCCTACGACCTCGGATACCCGAACCGCTGGGTGCCGGTCGTGGTCGCCGGTTACGTCGCCCTGCGGGCCTCCGCCTTCGCCGGGCGGGGCGAGATCGTGGACGAACGTGACATGCGGTGGTCCTATGTGGTGCTGTCGGTCCTGATGACCGGCCTGTTCGGGCTGATCGGTCTCGGTCCGACGCCGCCCGAACGGCCGGAGCTGCGGTCGGTGCGGCTGGTGGCGTACAACATCCGCATGGGCTTCGGCCTCGACGGGACGTTCGACCCTTCGGCGGCCGCCGCGGCCGTGCGGCAGCAGCATCCAGACGTCGTGGTGCTGTCCGAGGTCGACCGCGGGTGGCTGCTCAACGGCGGCCACGACACCCTGGCGATCCTCGCGCGCAAGCTCGGGATGCGATACACGTTCGCCCCGGCCGCCGACCCGGTCTGGGGCGACGCGGTGCTCACCAACCTGCCGGTCACCAGCCGAAAGTCGGTCGCTCTCAGCGCGGACGGCGCCCCGACCGGCGCCCAGGCGCTCGGCGTGACCGTCCGTGCCGGCAACCGCGAGATCGCCGTCGTCTCCACCCACATCCAGCCGCCGGCGGGCCGCGCCCCCTTGACCCAGGCGCGGCAGATCAGCGACTTCGCGACCCGGTTCGGCGGTGACCGGCCCACGATCGTGGCCGGCGACCTCAACATCCAGCCCGGGGACGAGTCGATGGACGCGTTCGCCAGCTCCGGCTTCGCCGACGCCCTCGCCGGGTTCCGCCCGCTGCCGACGTTCCCGGCGGATCACCCGACACAGCAGATCGATCACGTCCTGGTGCGCGGCGGCCTCACCGCGAGCGAACCGGCGGTCGGCTCGACCACCGCATCCGATCACGCGCCGCTGGCGGTGACCCTGACCTGGTGACGGGCGTCAGCCGATCTCGCCGTCGATGCGCTGGCGCAGGATGTCGGCGTGGCCGTTGTGCCGGGCGTACTCCTGGATCAGGTGCAGGTAGACCGCCCGCAGCGACATCGGGCCACGCAGCTGGTCCTCGAACGCGTCGTCGAGCGCCGCCGTGGCCACCGAGACCCGCGAGGACTGCCACTGCTTGAGCAGGCGGTCGTAGTCGGCCTCGGCCCCGGCCGGGTCGGCCTCGTCGAAGGCCGCGTCCTTGGCGTCGTCGCGCCGGTACAGGAACGGCACCGGCGTGCCCCGGAACCGGGCGTGGAACCACTCCCGCTCCACATCGGTGACGTGCCGCAGCAGCCCGAGCAGCGACAGCGTCGACGGGGGAGCGGAACGCTGCGCCAGCTCCTCGCCGGTGAGGCCGGTGCACTTGCCGACCAGCACCGCCCGCTGCCAGTCGAGGAACCCCTCGAGCAGGGTCCGCTCGTCGGCCACGAGCGAACCCCCGAAGGGCGGCGCCGCCGGCGCGATCCACGTCATACGGCGATCATGCCACGCCCGCCGCCCCGGCAGGCCCGGCCTGGCCAGGCCGCGACCATGTCCGGTCGTCATCGCCTCACGAGGGTGAAGGGGCATCGATGCGCGGCAGTGCGGCCACGGATTGTTTCCGTCGTTGCCCCGGTCATGTCGCAGCGGGCAGCCCGACATGGCAACGTATGCGCTATGTCCGTCCATCCCCGCGCAGGACAACCGGCGCAGCGCTCCGACCTCGTCGACGTCCCGCGACTCATCACCAGTTACTACGCCGAGCACCCCGACGTCGAGGATCCTGCCCAGCAGGTCGCGTTCGGCACGTCGGGGCACCGCGGGTCGAGCCTGCGGCGCTCGTTCAACGAGGATCACATCGTTGCGGTGAGCCAGGCGATCTGCGAGTACCGCAAGCTCCAGGGGTACACGGGGCCGCTCTTCATCGGCAAGGACTCGCACGCCCTGTCGGAGCCGGCGACGGTCAGCGCCCTTGAGGTGTTCGCGGCCAACGACGTGCAGGTGCTCGTCGACAGCCGGGACGGCTACACGCCGACGCCCGCGCTGTCACACGCGATCCTGACCCACCGGCACCTGGGCGCGGACGGGGTCGTGGTCACCCCGTCGCACAACCCGCCGGAGGACGGCGGGTTCAAGTACAACCCGCCGCACGGCGGGCCCGCCGACACCGACGTCACCAAGTGGATCCAGGACCGCGCCAACGCGCTGCTCGCCGACAAGCTGCAGGGCGTCAAGCGGATCCCGTACGCCCGGGCGAAGGACCACGCCGGCCGGTTCGACTTCCTCGCCGCCTACGTGGACGACCTGCCGTCCGCCATCGACGTGGCCGCGATCGCCGACGCCGGCGTGCGCATCGGCGCCGACCCGTTGGGCGGGGCCAGCGTCGCGTACTGGGGGGCCATCGCCGAACGGCACAAGCTGGACCTGACCGTGGTCAACCCGTACGTCGACCCGACGTTCGGGTTCATGACCCTGGACTGGGACGGCAAGATCCGGATGGACTGCTCGTCGCCGAACGCGATGGCGTCGCTGATCGGCAAGCGGGGTGACTACCAGGTGGCGACGGGCAACGACGCCGACGCCGACCGGCACGGCATCGTCACCCCCGACGCCGGGCTGATGAACCCCAACCACTTCCTCGCCGTCGCCATCCAGTACCTGTTCCAGGCCCGCGACGGCTGGCCGAAGGACGCCGCGATCGGCAAGACGCTCGTGTCGTCCTCGATGATCGACCGGGTCGCCGCGGACCTCGGACGCACGCTCATCGAGGTGCCGGTCGGCTTCAAGTGGTTCGTGCCCGGCCTGCTGGACGGGTCGGTCGGCTTCGGCGGGGAGGAGAGCGCCGGCGCGTCGTTCCTGCGCCGCAACGGCGAGGTCTGGACCACCGACAAGGACGGCCTGCTGCTCTGCCTGCTCGCGGCGGAGATCATCGCGACCACCGGCCGGTCGCCCAGCGAGCACTACGCCGACCTGGTCGCGCGGCACGGCGCGCCCGCGTACGCGCGGATCGACGTCGCCTCGACCCGCGAGGAGAAGGCGGTGCTGGGCAGGCTGTCGCCGGAGCAGGTGACGGCGACGGAGCTGGCCGGCGAGCCGATCACCGCGAAGCTCACCGCGGCCCCCGGCAACGGCGCGGCCCTCGGCGGGCTGAAGGTCGTCACCGCGTCCGGCTGGTTCGCGGCGCGGCCCTCCGGCACCGAGGACGTCTACAAGGTCTACGCCGAGTCGTTCCAGGGTCCCGAGCACCTGGAGCGCATCCAGCAGGAGGCCCGCGGGGTCGTGTCGGCGGCACTGTCGGCATGACGCACGAAAGCCCGGCCCCAGGGCCGGGCTTTCGCCAACGTCGTTGAGCGGTGTCAGGCGACCGCGCGGTCCGATGGCGCGGCGGCGGCGGCCCGGCCCGCGGACGGCCGCTGCTTGAACGCCCGCTGCAGCTGCACCACGATCGACCACGTCACCTCGCCGACCGGGCGGGCGCCGTTGACCTGGATCAGCAGCTCGCGCTGCTGGTAGTAGTCGAGCAGCGGGCGGGTCTTCTCCTCGTACACCTTGATCCGGTGCTTGATCACCTCGACGGTGTCGTCCTTGCCGCGGGCCCGGGCCAGCATCCGGCGGGTCAGCTCGTCCTCGGGCACCTCGAGGTGGATCGCGATCTGCACCCCGACGCCGAGGTCGCCGGCGGTCCGGTAGGCCGCCTCGGCCTGCTCGACGGTGCGCGGGAAACCGTCGAGGACGTAGCCGCCGTCGGCGTTCGCGGCCAGGACCGGCTTGCGGAGCATGTCCATGATGATCGAGTCGGGGACCAGCTCACCCTTGTTGACGAGTTCCTCGACCGTGCGGCCGATCGTCGTGCCCTCGGCGATGTTCTTGCGGAGCAGATCGCCACTGGCGATGTGGGTGATGCCGAACTGCTGCGCGATGAGCTGCGCCTGGGTGCCCTTGCCCGCACCTGGTGCGCCGATCATGAGAATCCGCTTCGCGCGCGGTGTCGCCGACTGCATTGTCATCTGCACACCCCTTTATGGCGTTATGACATGGTGAAAAGCGTGCCGGCCGACGCCGATGGTCCAGCATCCCACCTCGATGTCCGAGCTGGGCTTGGGGAGCGCTGTGAATTACCGCATTCCCATCTGTGGGTCCGGTGGGGAATACCGGACCCACAGACGGGTATGACGATCTAGCGGGTGCCGACCAGGTCGACGACGAAGACGAGCGTCTCACCCGGCTTGATCAGGCCACCGCCGGCGCCCCGGCTGCCGTAGCCCAGGTGCGGCGGGATGACCAGCTTGCGCCGGCCGCCGACCTTCATGCCGGCCACGCCCTGGTCCCAGCCGGCGATGACCTGGCCCTGGCCGAGCCCGAAGTCGAAGGTGCCGCCACGGTTCCACGAGGCGTCGAACTCCTTGCCCGTCGACAGCGACACACCCACGTAGTGGACGCTGACCTGCTGTCCGGGCTGAGCCTCCGCACCGTCACCGACGGTGATGTCCTCGATGACCAGGTCCGCCGGCGGCGGGCCGTCGGGCAGGGAAACGTCGGGCTTGCTGAGCGCCATGCGATAACTCCTCGGCGGGATGGTTGTGTGTCGCGGTCCATCCTGCCCCATGCGTCGCCGCCCGGCCGCCAACCACCCGGCATCTGGCCCTGAGGTGATATGGACCACGCTCGGTCGCCGGCCGTACCCTGAAGGCGATGGCACGTGGCAAGCCGCCGAGCAGGCCGGTGCGGGAAGCCTTCTGGCTGGTCACCGGTAGTTTTGTCCTGCTCGCCGCACAGACCCTGGCCACGCTGTTCCTGCTCGTGCGCTTCGGCGCAGCCTACGACGCGCACGGACCGTGGACGTTCAGCGAGCAGGCCCAGGCCGACAGCTTGCATGCCGGGCTGGTCGGCGCGGCCATCCTGGGCGCCGGGATGTCCATGCTGCTTGCCGGTGCCGCCCTCGCCGTCCCGCGCCGATCCACCCGCACCCGCACGGTCGTCGGCTGCGCCGCCGTGGTCCTCGCCGGCGCGCTGCTGCTCGGCATCGTGGTCGGCCCGGACGGCGCGGTGCTCGCCGGCGACGCGGGCGAGCTCGCCCACCTGGAGATGCTGCTGCCGGTGTGGTTCACGGCCCTGGCCAGCTCGACGGTGACCGCCGTGATCGTCCTGCTCGGCGTCGCCTTCGCCCGGCTCGGCCGGGACGCGGCCCTCGACTATTACCAGCACCACGACCCGACCGCGACGTGGCGCGGCTTCATCTCGTGGCTCAACATCGCGAGCCGGCGCTGACGGCCGCGGGCCGGCTCGCCGCCGCGCCGCGCCCGGTCCGGCAGGCGTTCCGGCTGGTCATCGGCGCCATCGTGCTGATCGCGGCGGAGGCGGTCGCGGCGGCCGTGCTGCTCGTCCGCTTCGACGCGACCGTGGCGGCGCACGCCCCGTGGAGCGTCCTCGAGCAGGTTCAGCTCGACAGCATGCACACCCGGCTGGCGCTCACCGCCGTCCTCAGCGCGGGCCTCGCGGTGCTGCTCGCCGGGGTCGCCGTCGCCGTGCCGCGCAGGTCGGCCGGGACCCGCCCGCTCGTCGGCCTCGCCGCGCTGCTCGCCACGGTCGGGCTGCTCCTGGGCGTGGTGATGAACCCCGACAACGCGCTGCTGGCCTACGGCGCCGCCGAGGAGGCGCACCTGCACCTGGTGCTGCCGATGTGGTTCTCGGTGCTGTCGTCGATCGCCGTCTCCGGCGCCATGCTGGCGCTCGCCGTCGCGTTCGTCGTCATGGGCCGCGAGCCGGCCTACGAGTACTACCACTACCACGGCCCGGTCGCGGCCTGGAACCGCCGGCCCGCTACCGCCGAAAATGAGGGATCGCGCGCGCCGTGACGTGGCCCTATCGTGTGCCCGATGACCGACGAAGTGATCCAGAAACGGCCCGCGCCGCGCCCCGTGCGCCAGGCGTTCTGGCTGGCCGCCGCGGGTTTTCTGCTCGTGCTCGGGCAGAGCGTCGCGGCCGCGGTCGTGCTCGCCGGTTTTGACGACGCCTGCACCGCGGTGTGCGGGCCGCTCGAGATCTACGACATCTCGGAGTCGATCCGGTTCCGGCTCGCCGCCGCGGTCGTGCTCGCCGGGTCCGTGGCGCTGCTGCTGGGCTTCGCCACCCTCACGGTCCCGCGCCGCAGGGACACCTCGCGGTCGCTCGTCGGCGGCGCGGCGCTGCTGTCGGCCGTCGCGTTGCTCCTGGGCGTGGTGTTCAGCCCCGAGAACCTGGTGCAGGCGCAGGGCGCTGCCGAGGTAGCCCTCTACGAGACGCTGCTGCCGGTGTGGTTCACCGCGCTGTCGTCGGGCGCCGTGGTCGGCGCCGTCGTGCTGTTCGGCATCGCCTTCGCCCGGATGGGCCGGCAACCGGCGGTCGAGTACTACCTGGGGTAGGACCCGACCGTCGGCGCTCGTCGGCGCTCGTCGGCGCTCGTCAGCGCTCGTCGAGCGCGGTGAGCATCGCCTCGGCGACGCCCGTGGCGCTGGCCGGGTTCTGGCCGGTGACCAGGCGGCCGTCGCGGACCACCCACGGCTGGAACGGGGCCGCGCCGGTGTGCCGCGCCCCGAGCGCCTCGAGGCGCCGCTGCAACGCGAACGGCACGACCTCGGTCAGCCCGACGGCGCGTTCCTCCTCGTCGGTGAACGCGGCCACGTCCCGGCCGGCGACCAGGTGCCCGCCGCCGGTCAGCGTGACGCCGACCAGTCCGGCCGGACCATGGCAGACGGCACCCACGACGCCGCCCTGCTCGTACACCTGCCGCACCAACGACCGCAGCGCCGTGCTGTCCGGGAAGTCCCACATGGTGCCGTGGCCGCCGGCCAGGAACACCGCGTCGAACCGGGTCGGGTCGAGGTCGCCGACGGCCGGCGTGTCGTGGCCCAGGAACGCCAGGAAGTCCTCGTGGCCGGCCGGGTCGCCGTCGCGGGGCGGGTCGCCGCCGAGCACCGACGCCACCGACACGGTGTGGCCGGCCTTGCTGAAGACCTCCCACGGGTGCGCCGCCTCCGACACGTAGAAACCGGTGCTCCGGCCGGTGTCGCCGAGGGTCGCGTGGCTGGTCAGGACAATCAGAGTCGCTGTCATGGCGGCCAGCCTGCCGCACCGGTTGCCATCGGCGCCAATAGCCGGGCTGCGCCGGTATCATCGGAAATTCTATGGCACTCTCGCTGGATCTGCTGCGCACGTTCCTCGCCGTGCACCGGGAAGGTTCGGTCACCGGCGCCGCTCGCCGGCTCGCCCTGTCCCAGCCGACCGTCACCGCCCAGCTGCAGGCCCTGGAGGCGGCGCTGGGGCGGCCGCTGTTCGTGCGGCAGCCCCGGGGCGTCACGCCGACCCCGGCCGCGGACCTCCTGGCCCGGCAGATCGCCGGGCCGCTCGACGACCTCGCCGGCGTCGCCGAACGCCCCGAGGAAGGCACTGCCAGGCTCGGCGGCGCCGCCGAGTTCCTCACCGACCTGGCCCTGCCGGCGCTCGCCGGGCTCGTCGCCGCCGGGCTGAAGCTGCGGGTCACGCTGGGCCTGTCCGACGACCTCGCCGACGCCCTGGTGGGAGGCGCCCTCGACCTCGCCGTCCTGACCAGCCGCCCCCGCCGCCGCCAGCTGCGCGCCGACCCGCTGTATGACGAGGAGTTCGTGCTGGTCGCCGCCCATCGGTGCGATGTCGCGTCGACCCCGCTCGTCAGCTACGCCGAGGAGTTGCCGATCATCCGGCGGTACTGGCGCAGCGTCTTCGACCAGCGGCAGCACCGCACCGCGGACGTGGTGGTGCCCAACCTGCACGCGGTGCGCGCGCTCGTGCTCGCCGGCGGCGGGTGCAGCGTGCTGCCCGAGTATCTGGTCCGCGCGGATCTGGACGCGGGCCGGCTCGTCCTGCTGCACGAGCCGCCGGTGCCGCCGCTGAACACCCTGTTCCTCGCGCACCGCGACGGCCCGCTCGCACCGGCCGTCGCCGCGGTCCGCACCCGTCTGCTGGAGGAGTTCCGGTCCGTTTCGCCGATGGAAACGTAACCGCGCTACGTTCAGACGGTGACCCAGCCTTTGGACCTGCCCCGCACCGTGGGCGAGCTGCGATCGAGCGGCCACCGGTTCCGCACCGTCAAGCAAGAGCTCCGCGAAAACCTCCTGGCCAAGCTGCGCTCCGGCGAGCCCCGCTTCCCCGGCATCGTCGGCTACGAAGACACCGTCCTGCCCGAGCTCGAGCGGGCCATCCTGGCCGGCCACGACCTGGTGCTGCTCGGCGAGCGTGGCCAGGGCAAGACCCGCGTCATCCGCGGCCTCGTGTCGCTGCTGGACGAGTGGACCCCGGTCATCGCCGGGTCCGAGCTCAACGAGCACCCGTATGAGCCGATCACGCCCGCGTCCCGGCGGCTCGCGCTCGAGGCCGGCGACGCGCTGCCGGTGGAGTGGCTGCACCGGTCGAAGCGCTACGGCGAGAAGCTGGCCACCCCCGACACGTCCGTCGGCGACCTCATCGGCGACGTCGACCCGATCCGGGTCGCGCAGGGCCGGACCCTCGGCGACCCGGAGACCATCCACTTCGGACTCGTCCCGCGGACCAACCGCGGCATCTTCGCCGTCAACGAGCTGCCGGACCTCGCCGAGCGCATCCAGGTGTCGCTGCTCAACGTCCTGGAGGAGCGCGACATCCAGGTCCGTGGCTACCAGCTGCGCCTGCCGCTGGACGTGCTGCTCGTCGCCAGCGCCAACCCGGAGGACTACACCAACCGCGGCCGGATCATCACGCCGCTCAAGGACCGCTTCGGCGCCGAGATCCGCACCCACTACCCCCTCGACCTGGAGCTGGAGACCGACCTGATCCAGCAGGAGGCGCAGCTGGTCGCGCAGGTCCCCGGCCACGTCATCGAGGTCCTGGCCCGCTTCACCCGCGCGGTGCGGGAATCGCCCGCCGTCGACTCGCGCTCCGGCGTGTCGGCCCGGTTCGCGATCGCCGCCGCCGAGACCGTCGCCGCGTCCGCGTTGCGCCGCGGCGGGCTGCTCGGCGACGACAAACCGGTCGCCCGCGTCGGCGACACCGTGTCGGTCACCAGCACGCTGCGCGGCAAGGTCGAGTTCGACAGCGGCGAGGAGGGCCGCGAGATCGAGATCCTCGCCCACCTGCTGCGCACCGCGACCGCGGACACGTTCCGGTCCCGGCTCGCCGGGCTGGACCTGTCCGGCTTCACCGACCTCGTCGCCGAGGGCGCCGTCATCGAGACCGGCGAACTCGCCGGCGCCGACGACATCCTGCAGCAGGTCGGCACCGTGCCCGGCCTCGCGAAGGTCCTCGAGCGGCTCGGCCTCGGCGACGCGCCCAGCCGTGGCGAGGCCGCCGCCGGCATCGAGTTCGTCCTGGAAGGACTGCACCTCACCAGACGGCTGTCCAAGGATCTCACCGAGGACGGCCGCACCGTCTACGGAGGCTGAGCACGTGCGCCACAACAGGTTCCGCTACGGGGCGTGGCGCGGCGGGCCCGACCCGCTGGCCCCGCCCTACGACGTGCGCGCCGCCGTCGACCAGGTCGGCGCCGAGGTCCTCGACGGCGGCAGCCTCCGGGAGGCGCTGCGCAACCTGCTGCGCAACGGCCCCGACGGCGGGCGTGGCCTGGACGACCTGCTCGCCCGGGCCCGGCGGCTGCGCCGCGAGGCGATGCGCCGCGGCGACCTCGACGGTGCCGTGACCCGCGCCCAGCAGCTGCTCGACCAGGCGGTCGCCACGGAACGCGACGCCCTGGCCGCTCTGGACTCCGACGACGCCCGATTCGCTGAGGCGCAGCTGGCGAATCTGCCACGGTCGACCTCGAAGGCTGTTTCGGAATTGTCCGAATATAGCTGGACATCACCTGAAGCTCGGGCGCTGTACCAGCAGATCCTCGACCAGCTCCGCGACGAGGTCCTCGGCCAGCGGTTCCAGGGGATGAAGGAGGCCATGCAGGACCCGGCCATGCAGGAACGCATGCGGGAGATGCTGCAGGACCTCAACGCCCTGCTCGGCAAGCACGCCCGCGGCGAGAACACCGACGACGCGTTCGCGCAGTTCATGGCCCAGCACGGCGACTTCTTCCCGGAGCAGCCCGGCACCGTCGAGGAGCTCATCGACGCCCTCGCCCGCCGCGCCGCCGCCGGGGAGCGGCTGCTGCGCTCGCTCAGCCCGCAGCAGCGCGAGGAGCTGCAGGCACTGATGGAGCAGTCCCTCGGCAGCCTCGCCGGGGAGATGGCCGCCCTCACCGACAACCTGCGCTCGCTGCGCCCCGACCTCAACTGGGGCCGCGGCGAACGGGTCCGCGGGCAGCGCGACCTCGGCTACGGCGAGGCGGCCGGCGCCCTCGAGGAGATCGGCGACCTCGACGACCTGCTCGACCAGCTCGGCCAGGAGCACCCCGGCGCCACCCTCGACGACGTGGACGTGGAAGCGGTGGAGCGGCAGCTCGGCCGGTCCGCCGCCGACGACCTGCGCCGGCTGCGGGAGCTGGAGCAGCAGCTGCGCCGGCAGGGCTGGGTCACCCGCGGCGCCGACGGGCTGACGCTCAGCCCGAAGGCCCTGCGCCGGCTCGGCGGCACCGCCCTGCGCACCGTCTTCGCCGACCTCGCCGCCGGCCGCAAAGGCCAGCACGACCTGCGCGACGCCGGGGCCGCGGGCGAGCTGACCGGGGCGTCGCGGCGCTGGCAGTACGGCGACGAACAGCCCATCGACGTGGTCCGCACCATCGGCAACGCGGTCCGCCGCCAGGCCACCGGCGGCACCGCGGTCCTGCCCATCGGCCTGGACGTCGAGGACTTCGAGATCGCCGAGACCGAGCGGCGGGTCTCCGCGGCCGTCGCGCTCTGCGTCGACCTGTCCTTCTCGATGATGGCCGACGGCCGGTGGGGCCCGATGAAACAGGCCGCCCTGGCGCTGTCGCACCTCGTCGCGACCCGCTTCCCGCAGGACGCGCTGCAGATCATCGGTTTCGGCCGGTACGCGACGAAGCTGTCCGTCGAGGAGCTCGCCGCTGTGGAACCGGACTACGTGCAGGGCACCAACCTGCAGCACGCCCTCATGCTCGCCGGCCGGCACCTGCGCCGGCACCCGGGCTCCGACCCGGTCGTGCTCGTCGTCACCGACGGCGAGCCGACCGCGCATCTGCTGGACGACGGCACGTCCTACTTCCACTGGCCGTCGACCCGCGAGACGGTGACCTCGACCGTGCACGAGGTCGATCAGCTCACCCGCTACGGCGCCGTGCTCAACGTGTTCATGCTCGGCGAGGACCCCGGCCTGCGCCGGTTCGTCGACGCCGTGGCCCGCCGCAGCGGCGGGCGGGTCTTCACCCCGGAGGCCGGCGACCTGGGCCGATACGTCGTCTCCGACTACATCCGCGCACGTCGGGGCCGCCGCGGGTGATCCGTGTTTCAGACGAGGCGGGGGAGGGGTATCTGAAGATTGTCCATGAACACCCCTCCTCCCCGGGAGCTGAAATGATCGTCCTTGGCCTGATCCTGTTCCTGCTCGGGCTCTTCCTGCACGTCGGCATCCTGGAGACGATCGGCATCGTGCTGCTGATCGTGGGAGCGGTGCTCTGGATCCTCGGCGCCGTCGGCCGTCCGCTCGCCGGGCGACGCCACTACTGGTAACTCTCCCGCACTTCATGCGCTGGCCGGCGGTCCCCCCGCCGGCCAGTGGTATTTCCGGGCTACGTGTCTGCGTGCCCTATGTGTCGTTGCGCCGGAACCAGCGGCGGAGCCGGGACGGGGTGGCCTTCGGCGCGGGAGCGGCGCCGGTCACCTCGTCGGCCAGGGCGAGCACGTCCCCGACCATGTCCGGCACGATGTGCACCAGCGCCGCCAGGGAGTCCCGGATCGTGACCGGCCTGGTCCGCGACGCCTGCACCGCGGCCAGGAACCGGCGGCCGACCGTGTCGCAGACCTCCACCCGGCACGTCGGGTCGAGCCACGCCGCCACCGTCAACGCGAACAGCGCCGCCTCCGTCGTCCAGTCCTCCACACCCCACGCGACGTCGGTGAGCAGCCGCCGCTGGGCGGCCGTGTCACCCGGGTCGGCCGGGTTGCGCAACTCGCCGCAGTGCAGCAGGCCCAGGCACGCGAACACCTGCGCGGAACGCTCCCACCAGCCGTCGGGCAGGTCGGCGTAGCGCTCGGGGCGGGCCGGCGGGTGCACCAGCAGCGACAGCAGCTGCTCGACCGGCAGCTCACCGAGCGGCAGCGCGTGGTCGTAGGCGGCGACCGGATGCGGCCACGCCGGACCCGCCAGGCCCGCGAGCAGTGCCTGGCTCGCCGCCGAGGCCGGCTCGACCGTCGGGTAGGCGGTCGTCGCGTCGTACCGCCACAGCACCCGCACCGGCTTCAGCGGCTGCACCAGGTCCGGCGGCGGCGGGCCGGCCACCTCCACGGCCACCCGTGGCACCTCCCGGCGCAGCAGGGCGAGGGCGCTGGGCACCTCCAGGGCCGACAGTGACATGCCACCGTCCATCGTGCCCCGCTGATCGGGTGGCACCCGCTGCAGCGTGTTCACGGACGCCTCCGTCGGCCCGGCGACCCGGCCGAGCCACGTGCGGCGCTCGCACGCCTGGGCCAGGTCGCTGTGCTCGTGGCTGACGACGGGATGCTCACGGATGAAGTCGACCAGCGCCACCAGGTGCCGCACGTCGCCGTCCCGCCGGAACCGCAGCCGCTGCGCGGTGTGCACGGCGCAGTCGTAGTCCGACTGGCCGCGCAGGCCCTCGTCGAGCAGCGCGATCGCCTCGTCGACCCGACCGGAGTCGGCGAGCCAGTTGGCCATGTCGGCGCACAGGTCCATCTCCTGCGGGGCGGCCCGCCAGGCCTGCCGCATCACCTTCAACGCCGCGTCGAGGCGGCCGTCGGCGCGCAGGGCGTACGCGTACCAGACCGAGGTCAGCTTGTCGGGGTGCAGCCGGTGCCCACGGGCGCCCCACCGGACCGCCTCCGCGGTGTCACCGAACCGGCGCCCGAGCCCGGCCGCGGCGCCGTGCAGCAGCGCATGGTCCGGGTGTACGCGCAGCGACCGGCGGGCCAGGTCCAGGTACACCTCATTGGCCTTCGCGACCGGTGGCGGCGCCGGGTCACCGAGCCGCTGCATGACCCCGACGAACAGCCGGGCCAGCTCGTCCGGGTCCAGCCGGGCCGGGTCGACGGCCCGCACCCAGCTCACGTCGGCCCACGGCTGCTCCGGGTCGAACCCGGTCGCCTGCGCCAGCATCCGCAGCGACCCGATCGGGTCGGTCGGCGCCGTCACGTGTGCCCGCGCCACGACCGTGCCGATGAACGCCGGCTCCCGCAGCGGGAACAGGTCCGCGACCCCGCCACCGGCGCGCACGGTCAGCGCGGCGAGCAGCTCGTGCACCTCCGGCAGCCCCGGCGCCCAGGCGATCGCGCCGGCCAGGTGGTCGGCGGCGTGCTCGAGGTCGCCCTCGGCGAGCGCCACCCGCGCCAGGGACAGCTCACCGTGCGCCTGCGCCACCGGGTCTTCGACATCGTCGGCCACCCGCGGAGAGTAGAGCACACCGAGGGGATGATGTCGGGCGGCGTGTGTGCAGCGCTCCCCGTCGATGCGCGGTAGCGTCGCCGCATGACCCAGGTCCGTCCCATGCGTGAGCTTGCACCGCACCTGGTCTGGGAGGCGGTGCTCCTGCTCGCCGCCGGCGCCGTCGTCGCCGGCCAGTACAACGCCAACTCCGACGTGTTCAGCCGGGGGCAGGTGTGGGGCGGGATCGCGATCCTCGGCTTCGCCGCCTGCGGCCTGGCCCTGTCGCTGCGCACCGCCACCCCCAACCTGGCGATCGGGTCGATCGCCGTGCTGTCCGGCTGGGTGTTCGCCAAGATGGTCAACGACGGCACGTCCGTGACCGTCGCGTTCATCGTCGCGGTCCTCGCGGCCGCCGGGGTCGGCGTGCTGCTCGCCCTGCTCGTCGGGCTCACCGCGCTGCCCGCCTGGGGCGTGACCCTCGGCGGCGGCTTCATCGTTTCGGCGGCGCTGCTCGAGGCGACCGAGGGCCGGCTGGTCCCCGTGACCGGTGACGGCCGCTCGTCGTCCTTCGGGGTGTGGGCCGCGGTCTTCGTCGTCGTCTCCCTCGCCGGCGCGGTCCTGTTCACGCTGCCCGCCGTCCGCGGGTTCCTGTCCGCGAACCGCCCGGTCGCCGGCGGTGACGACCCCGGCCGGTGGCGCCCGGCGAAGCTGGTGGGCGCGCTCGTCGGCGTCACCGGATCCGCCGTCCTGGCCGGCGTGTCCGGCGTGCTGTCGGCCCGCCTGACCAGCGCGGCCGCCTTCAGCGACAGCGGCCAGCTGCCGTACGCGCTCGCCGCGGTCCTCCTCGGTGGGGTGAGCCTGTTCGGTCGGCGGGCCGGCGTGTTCGGGGTCGTGCTCGGTGTCGTCATTGTCGACGGGGTACGCCGCTGGGAGGTGCTCGAAGGTGCCAGCGCGGCGATCGCGCTGCTGACGACCGGAGCGCTGGCGGTCGTCGGACTGATCGCGGTGTGGCTGCTGGAGCTGCTCGGCCGCCGCTTCGCCCCGCTGGCCGCAACCGCCGGCGGGTCGCCGGCACCTGGTGGCTTCCCGCCGGCACCCGCTGGCTTCCCGCCGCCGGCGTTCGCCTATCCGCCCGGTTCGCCGGCGGGCATCCCGGCGCAGTCGGCCGGTGGCTTCCCGCCGCCCCCGCTGCCGACGTCGGGCGGACCCGCGTTCGGTCAGCCTACGTATCCGCCCCCGCCGGGGCCGGTGATCCCGCAGCCGTGGACGGTCCCCGGCACGGGCGGCGCCGCGCCGCAGGTGCCGTCGCAGCCCGTCTCGCCGCCGGTGAGCGGGCCGCCCAACTCGGACCCGCCGCCCGGCTACCCGCAGACGCCGCCGCCGAGCTGGCCCCCGGCGCCGAACAACTGACTCACATGGAAGGCTCGACCAGGGCCGGGTGGCGCGACCCGACGGGGGCGAACCATGCCTCCTTCGCGTCGCGCAACGCCATCTCGACCCGCAGCCGCGAGTACGGCTCCAGCTCCGGCAGCTCCGTCGGCTCGAACCAGCCGACATCGAGGGACTCGTCGTCGTTGACGCGCGCGGTGCCACCGACGGCGCGGCACAGGAACGTGATGCTCAGGTACTCGCACCGGTCGCCGTTGGGGTAGTCCACCGGGTGGGTGGCCACGCCGAGGATCCGTTCGACCGTCACGTCGACGCCGGTCTCCTCGTGCACCTCCCGCACGATCGTGTCGGCGGGCTGCTCCCCGGGCTCGACCATGCCCGCGACGACGGCCCAGCGGCCGGTGTCGCTGCGCCGGGCGAACAGCAGCCGGCCGCGGTCGTCCACGACGATCGCGCCGACGCCCGGCAGGAGCAGCAGGTCGTGACCGATATGCGTGCGCATGACCCGGATGTAGTCAGGAATCCCCATCCGGCGAACCTACCGGCACGTCGGGCCGCACGGTGCCCAGCACCCGCGTCACCGCTATCAGGATGACGACCCGCGCCGGGTTCGGCCGGGGCGTCCGGTACCGCTGGGCGTAGCGGTGCTCGGCGTCCGCGACGGCGCCGGGATCCGTCTCGATGACGGCGGTGCCCTCCAGGGTCGTCCAGCGGCGCCCGTCGACCTGGCAGACCGCGACGCGTGGGTTGCCGCGGACGTTGCGGACCTTCTGCGACGTGCCGGACGTGATCACCCGCGCGAGGCCGGTGCCCGGGTCGTACGTGACGCCGACCGGCGCCACGTGCGGGGTCCCGTCGGCCCGGATCGTCGTGATCGTGCACAGGTGCCGCTCGGTCCAGAACCCGTCGTCGCTCACCTGACGCTGACCTTCCCGTCGCGCACGTCGATGTGGCGGTTCGTGCTGACCGCCGCCAGCATCCGCCGGTCGTGGGTGACCAGCAGCAACGTGCCCGGATACCCGTCGAGCGCCGACTCCAGCTGCTCGATCGCGGGCAGGTCCAGGTGGTTCGTCGGCTCGTCCAGGACGAGCAGGTTGACCCCGCGGCCCTGCAACAGGGCGAGGGCCGCCCGGGTGCGCTCGCCGGGGGACAGGCTCGCCGCGGGGCGCAGCACGTGGTGCGCCTTGAGCCCGAACTTCGCCAGCAGCGTCCGCACGTCGGCCGGCTGCAGGTCCGGCACGGCGGCGCAGAACGCGTCCAGCAACGGTTGATCGTTGAGGAACAGGCCGCGGGCCTGGTCGACCTCGCCGACCACGACCCCCGGGCCGAGCGCGGCGGTGCCGCTGGTCAGCGGGATCCGCTGCAGCATCGCGCCGAGCAGCGTGGACTTGCCGGCGCCGTTGGCGCCCGTGATCGCGACCCGATCGGCCCAGTCGACCTGCAGGTCCACCGGTCCGAGCGTGAACCCGCCCCTGGTCACCACGGCCCGGTTCAGCGTCGCCACGATCGCACCCGCCCGTGGCGCGGCGGCGATCTCCATCCGCAGCTGCCACTCCTTGCGGGGCTCCTCGACCACCTCGAGCCGTTCGATCATCCGGTCGGTCTGGCGGGCCTTCGCCGCCTGCTTCTCCGTCCCCTCGATCTTCTTGCTCTTGCCGATCTTGTCGTTGTCGGGCTGCTTGCGCCGGGCGTTCTTCACGCCCTTCTCCATCCACGCGCGCTGCATCCGGGCCCGCGCCTCGAGGTCGGACTTCTTGTCGTCGTACTCGTCGTACGCCTCCCGGGCCCGCCGCTTGGCGATCGCCTTCTCCTCCAGGTACGCCGCGTAACCGCCGCCGAAGAAGTTGACCTGCTGCTGGGCGAGGTCCAGCTCCAGCACGCCCGTCGCGGTGCGGGCCAGGAACTCCCGGTCGTGGCTGACGATCACCACGCCCGCCTTGAGCCCCTGCACGAACCGTTCGAGCCGCTCCAGGCCGTCGAGGTCCAGGTCGTTGGTCGGCTCGTCGAGCAGGAACACGTCGTATCGCGAGAGCAGCAGCGACGCCATCCCGGCCCGCGCGGCCTGACCGCCGGACAGTGCGGTCATCGGCAGGTCCAGGTCCACGGCGAGCCCCAGGTCGGCGGCGACCGCCGCGGCGCGTTCGTCCAGGTCGGCGCCGCCGAGGGCGAGCCAGCGCTCCAGGGCGTCGCCGTATTCGTCCGGATCCTGCTCGATCCGCTCCGCGGCGTCGTCCATGCGCTTCTGGGACTCGGCGACCCCGGTGCGGCGGGCCAGGAACTGCAGCAGCGACTCGCCCTCGCGGCGGTCCGGCTCCTGCGGCAGGTACCCGATGATCGCAGTGGGTGGGTTGAGCCCGAACCCTCCCGCCTCGGTCGGCAGCAGCCCGGCGAGCGTGCGCAGCAGCGTCGACTTGCCCGCCCCGTTGGCCCCGACCAGGCCGATCACGTCGCCCGGCGCGACGACCAGGTTCAGTCCGGAGAACAACGCCCGATCGCCGTGACCGGCCGCGAGCTCCTTCACCACGAGCGTGGCGCTCACCCAGTTACCTCCCAAGTCTTGTCGTACCCCGGGCATATTGTGTCTGAGCGGGCCGGGGCTTCTCGGCAGGGCTTCTCCGCATGGCTTCTCCGCATGGAGTAGCGTGATTTCCGGAACGCGATCGGCTCGTAACGAGCTTTGGTGTTTGGGGGACGGTTTGAGCACGACGACGGCCGACGACACGGCCTTGACCCACCGCCAGATCCTCACGATCCTGGGCGGTCTGATGATGGCGATGTTCCTCGCCGCCCTCGATCAGACCATCGTGTCCACGGCCATGCGGACCATCGCCGACGACCTGGGCGGCTTCTCCATCCAGGCGTGGGCGACGACGGCGTTCCTCATCACGTCCACGATCGCGACCCCGCTGTATGGGAAGCTGTCGGACATCTACGGCCGCAAGCCGTTCATCCTGTTCGCCATCGGCATCTTCATCCTCGGCTCGGTCCTGTGCGGCCTCGCCGGGTCCGTCTACCAGCTCGCCGCGTTCCGCGCCGTGCAGGGCATCGGCGCCGGTGGCCTGTTCTCCCTGGCGTTCGCCATCATCGGCGACGTCGTCCCGCCCCGCGAGCGGGCCAAGTATCAAGGCTACTTCCTCGCCGTGTTCGGCACCTCCAGCGTCCTGGGCCCGGTCCTCGGCGGCTTCTTCGCCGGCGCCGACAGTATCCTCGGCGTCACCGGCTGGCGCTGGATCTTCTACATCAACGTGCCGATCGCCCTCGCCGCGTTCCTCGTGGTCATGCGCGTGCTGCACATCCCGCACCGCCGCCAGGACCACCGCATCGACTGGCCCGGCGCGGTCGCGCTGGTCATCTGCCTGGTGCCGCTGCTGACCGTCGCCGAGCAGGGCCGCGAGTGGGGCTGGGACTCCGGCAGGTCCCTGCTGTGCTACGGCATCGGCGTCGTCGGCCTGGTGCTGTTCCTCGTCACCGAGTGGTCCTACAAGGACGAGGCGCTGCTGCCGCTGCGCCTGTTCCGGGGCCGCACCTTCTCCGTCGCCTCGACCAGCAGCTTCATCCTCGGCATCGCGATGTTCGGCGGCCTGCTGACCCTCCCGCTCTACCTGCAGATCGTGAAGGGCGCCAGCCCCACCGAGGCCGGCCTCATGCTCCTGCCGCTGGTCCTCGGCATCATGAGCGGCTCGATCATCTCCGGCCAGGTCATCGCCCGCACCGGCAAGTACCGCAAGTTCCCCATCATCGGTTCCCTGCTGATGGTCGCCGCGCTCGCCCTGTTCTCCCGGATCGGCGCCGACACCCCGCTCTGGCAGACGATGCTGGTCATGGCCCTCATGGGCCTCGGCCTCGGCGGCAACATGCAGCCGGTCATCACCGCCGCGCAGAATGCCGCCAACCCGCGTGAGATCGGCGTCGCCACCTCCACGGTGACGTTCTTCCGCTCGATGGGCGGCACCGTCGGCGCGGCGGTCTTCCTCTCGGTCCTGTTCAGCCTCCTGCCGGAGAAGACGAAGGCCGCCTTCACCGCCGCCCAGTCCACTCCCGAGTTCCAGGCCGCCGCGCGGGCCAACCCCGCCCAGGTCCAGGAGATCGCGCGGGCCGGCACCTCGGGCAGCGCCAGCGCCTTCAACGACACCTCGTTCGTCAACCGCCTCGCCGACGCCCTCGCCCACCCGTTCAAGGTCGGCTTCGCGGACTCGATGAGCGTCGTCTTCATGGTCGCCGCCGCCATCATGGTCGTCGGCTTCGTCGTCATCCTGTTCCTGCCCGAGGTCCCGCTGCGCTCCATGTCGGCCGCCCAGGAACGCGCCAAGGAGGAAGCCCAGGACGCCCGCGCCTCCGCCGCCGCCCCTGCCGCGTCAGCCGGGTTGCCGGGCCGCGATCTGGCCGGTAGCAGCTTGCCCGGCAGCGGAGTGAGCAGCGGCGGCAACGGGTCGAACGGGGGTGGGGGCTCGGCCGCCCATGCGGCGGACGACGTGGCGGAACCTCACGTCGGCCACACGCCCAGCCACGCGGCGGGCGCTCACGAAGCCGACGGGGAGGCCGGCGCGCACGACAACGTGGAGCCGCGCCACTCCCGCTGACCCCGGCGCCTGCCTGTCTGCGTTCGCCTGCCTGTCTCGCTGGCTGCGGTGGTTGCGCTGGTCGGCGGCTGGCGGGTGGTCGCGGTTCGGCGTTCTGGTCGTCGTGCCCTTCAAATATTCAGCTACAGGCGCGGGGACTTGATGGCTCCGCCCGGACGCTGGCGCGTCCGTGCGACAGGGTTGCGTGGTCACCGTGACTGCCGTCTTTGCGGTGATCCCAAGCCAGGTCCGCACTCGCATGATCCAGCGCCGTCGAGGTCGTCATTCGGTGGTGCCACGCCGTCGCTGGTTCAAAGCTTCGTACAAATCACCCGGATCTGGACGCCGGCACGGACCGCACCGCGAACTTTCGATCTTGTGTGCTTGATCGAAGTCGCTGAGTGGCCGCCCGGACGACCGCGGCGCTCCTTTGATCACGGGTGGGGCGGGAGATCGCCGTTAGGGCGCTGGTACTGCCCAGTCCATGCATTGACTCCGGTGACTTCCCCGTGATCCGGAAGATCCTGTGCACCCCGGGGTACACAAGATCTTCTGGATCATGGGACGTCAGGGGATGAGTGGGTATCTGAGGTTCTCGGCCTCGGCTCGGACGTGTGCTGGTGAGGCTTCCGGGTTGAGGGCACGGATGACGGCGTCGGTCAGGGGCCGGAGTGCGACGACGTGGTCGATCGCGGGCCGGGGGACGTCGACCTGGTAGACCTCCTCGGCGTGCTGGTGGTACTTCTCGGTGATGTCGTCGAAGAGGATGTCCAGGAGCCAGGAGCCGTCCGGATCGACCTCGACGTCAGAGGCGGGCCGGAAGTCGATGTTGTCGCCCGCGTGCCAGCGGTCGTCCTCGGTGCGCCGCCACAGAACGAAACTGGCGTAGAGGGTGCCGTCCGGGTGGCTGAAGGCGGGCTCGGTCACCTGGGAGCTGAACTCGTCGGGGAGGCCGTCGAGCAGGCCGGGCCACATGTGCCCGTTCGCCTGGAACAGCGGCGACTCGTGGTAGACGCCGCGGATGAAGACGCCGTCGGTGGTGAAGACGACGTCGTACTCCTCGCCGCTTCCGTTGCGCATCGAGGCGGCCTGGTCGATGCCCCAGGCGAGGTCGTAGGTGTAGTAGTCGCCCCCGACGATCACGTCGAGCATCGCCAGTGCCCTGCATCGTTGCCGCAGGACGTCGATGGAAGGCAGCTGGGCGGCGATGTCGTAGACGGTCACGCGCGGCATCGTACGCCGCAGATGATCAACGAAGCCGGGCGTCACATGGCCCAGTGGGCGTCGTGGCGGTGGTGGGCGGTGGAGGGGTCGACGTCGACGGTGCCGGTGGCGCGGTGTTGCTGGATGGCCAGGTGGCACTCGTCGCGGACCTGGGCGCGCTGGCGGCTGGTCCAGGTGATCAGGACGAACTCGCGGGTCGGGCCGGACACGAACCTGGTCCCCGGCACGTGCAGCGGGCGCCAGCCGCAGTGCGTCTGGCTCGGGGAGGCGAGGATCTGGCGCAGGTCGGGCGCGGGAGGCAGGTCGCATTGGGTGGTCGACGGGGCGGAGCCCCGTCGCGCCCGGCGGATGCCGGGGCCGAAAGGAAGATGAGGAAGAACAGCGAGACGGGCAGGGCCGGGGTAGTCAGTGGTGAACAGCGCGGCGCAGCGGTGGAGCGGATGCCACCAGGTGGCGCGGGTCCAGGACGGGGTGTGGTGATCGGTGCGTGACATGGTTGACCCCAATCGGGGCCGCGGGGTGCGGCCACTACTGGGGATGGGCGGTGAAATAGATCAGCACCCGCCGAGCTTACGGCGACACAGCGCGACCGTGGGGGCACGCTTGGGCTGAGGGGTGGTGGGCGGCGGTACACTACCGCCAGGCAAGGGATCGGGAGAGGGTCGGGCATGCAGGACGAGACGGATCCGGGACGCGTCGCGTTTCTCGCGCGGCCGCACCGTCCGGCGCTCGTCTCCAGGACGCTGACCGAGTTGCGCGGGCCGGTCCGTGGGGTGGTGGAGCTGCCGCAGCGGCTGATGTGGAACCCGCGGCGCGACTTCGACCTCAACAATCCCGACCTGCTGCTGTGGATGTATGAGAACGTGTTGCGTGAGGCGATCCGCCTCGAGGAGCTGCGCCGCTGGGTCAACGGGCGGCGGCTGGTCAGGGTGTGGCCGGAGTTGAACCTGCCGCGCGGGGTCCGCCTGGCGTGGGAGGCCCGCCACCAGCAGCTCCGCCTGCGGTAACCAAAGGTGACCGACAAAGGCACCGAACCCGGAAAGCCGCAGCCCGGAAAGCCGCAGCCCGGAAAGCCGCAGCCCGAAAAGCCAAAGCCCGAAAAGCCAAAGCCCGGAAAGACGACGGACCCGTTCTACACCGAGGTCGCCAGGATCGCGCTCGCGGTGGGGGAGCGGCACGGGTTCGTGCTCGGTGGCGGGTTCGCGTGGCTGATGAGCGGGCTCGTCAGCCGGCCGACCGAGGACGTCGACCTGTTCACCGACACCGACGGCGGGGCGGGCCGGGCGGCCGACGCCGTCTGTCAGGCGCTGCGGCACGCCGGCTACAGCGTCGCGGAGGAGGAGGCCGACGACCTTCTCGACCTGTTCGCCGGCTTCGACCAGCGCGAGTTCACCGTCGGCGACGGTGCCAGGACGGTGCGGTTGACGCTGAGCCGGCTGGACCGGACCGAGAGCCCGGTCATGATGGACGTCGGGCCGGTCATGCACCGCGACGACCTGATCGCCACGAAGGTCGCGGCGCTGGTCAACCGGCGGGAGGTCCGCGACTACATCGACGTCGCCGCGGCGCTGCAACATTACGACGTGGAGCAGTTGCTGGAGCTCGCCCGGCGGCAGGACCCGGGCCTCGAGGACGACGATGTCCACGCCGCGGGTCGCTACCTGGACCGGCTCGACGACGGCCGGTTCGCCTACTACGGGCTGACCCCCGAACGGGTCAGCGAGCTGCGGCAGCGCCTGCGAGCGTGGCCTCGGTAGACAGCACGTCCGCGAAACCGCGCAGGGTGCGGTCGACCTGGCGGCGGGCGGCGGGGCCCTTCCCGGTGAGGTACGCGGAGCCGGTCAGCTCCATCCGCTCGCGGCCGTTCGTGCCGAGGACCCGGGTCAGCAGCACCTTGCCCACACCGTCGACCTGCATGACGACCGGGTGGGCGCGGTGCTCGCCGAGACCGCACCGGTGTCCACGGGCGCACCATTCGGGGTGGTCGTACGGACGCATGCAACAACCTCCAAGACACAACACCAGTACCAACACCACCGAAGCTACGAGGCGCTACCAGCGGCAACTACGGATTGTGACGCGGACTACCGCAGCGTCACGCCAACGGGGGACCCGCGGCAGTGAGCCACGTCACCTGGCGGAAGGCGAGCACGCGGCACCCGGTACCGTGTCCCGGTGCCGAGCCGGAACGCCACCTATGAGCCCTACCGAACGGCACCAGAAGCACGAAGCGCACAAGCCAGAGGGCCGGAACAACAGCAGCAGGACCGGTTCCGCCCGGACATCGAAGGGCTGCGGGCCGTCGCGGTCCTGCTGGTGGTCGCGAACCACGCCGGGCTCGGGCTCGTGCACGGCGGGTATGTCGGCGTCGACGTCTTCTTCGTGATCTCCGGGTTCCTCATCACCCTGCACCTGTTCCGGGAGCTGCAGCGCACCGGGCGGATCGGCTTCGGCGCGTTCTACGGCCGGCGCATCGTGCGCCTCCTGCCCGCCTCGACGGTCGTCGTCATCGCCACCGTCGCCGCCGCGTGGACGTGGATGTCGCCGGTGCAGGCGAAGGCGGTGGTGTTCGACGCGCTGTCCGCGGCCGCGTACGGCATCAACGTCCGGCTCGCCGTCCTCGGCACCGACTACCTGTCCGCGGAGCTGGAGCCGTCGCCGCTGCAGCACTTCTGGTCCCTCGCCGTCGAGGAGCAGTTCTACTTCATCTGGCCGCTGCTGCTGATCGTCGCCGCCACCCGCAGGGCCAACCGGCGAAGCGCCGCGATCGCGCTGACCCTGCTGGGCGTGGTGTCCTTCGCGGTGTGCGTGTGGCAGACCGGGCACTCGCAGCCGTGGGCGTACTTCGGCATCCAGGCCCGCGCCTGGGAGCTGGCCGCCGGCGCTCTGGTCGCCCTGGCCGCCGAACGCCTGGCGAAAGCAAGGGGAACCGCGGCCCTGACGTGGCTCGGCCTTGCGGGCATCGTCGCCGCGGCGGTCATGTTCGACGAGACCACCCGGTTCCCCGGCATGGCGGCGCTGCTGCCGGTCGCCGGCGCCGTCCTCGTCATCGCCGGCGGTTGCGCGAAGAGCCCCAGAGGCGCGGTAGCGCTGCTCAAGACACCGCCGATGCAGGCGATCGGCAAGCTCTCCTACAGCTGGTACCTGTGGCACTGGCCGGCGCTGATGCTGGCCCCGCACATTGCCGGCGGTGAGTTGAACGTCTGGGCGAAGGCAGCCGTCGCGGTGGGCAGCCTGATCCCCGCGTGGCTGTCGCTGAAGCTGGTCGAGAACCGCGTCCGGTTCAACCCCGTGTTCAAGCGCCGCCCCAGAAGGGGGCTCGGCCTCGGCGCCATGCTCACGGCCCTCGCTTGTGGCGCCGCCGCGATCTTCCTCGGCCTGCCGAACGAGGTGCGGGGCGAGGGCACCGCCCAGGACACCGCGCAGGCCCTCGCACAGCAGAACGCCGTCAACGACGCGGCGGCGGAGGCGCGGCAGCTCGAAGAGGCCCGGAAGCGGCTGCTGGAGCTCATCGCCGCAGCGGAGACCACCAAGGCGATGCCGCAGAACCTCACGCCGCCCGTCACCGCCGCGACCGGCGACCGCCCGCAGGGGTCGAAGGACTGCCTCGCCTCCCTGGACGAGACGTCGATCAAGCCGGCACTTGCTCAGGGCTGCGACAAGCACGGCGACCCGCAGGGCAAGACGACGATGGTGCTGTTCGGCGACTCGCACACCGAGCAGTGGTTCGACGCCGTCGACGCGGTCGCGAAACGCAACCACCAGAAGCTGGTCGTGCTGACGAAGTCCGGGTGCACCCCCGCCGACGCGTACACGATCAAGGTCAACGCGCGCCGGGCCTTCACCGAGTGCGCCACCTGGCGCGAAGAGGCGTTCGCGAAGATCAAAGAGCTCAAACCGGCGCTGGTACTGATGTCGACCCGCACCTACGGCGACCCGCCCGTGGACAAGGCCGGCGCGGTGACGGTCGGGAAGGCGGAGGCCGACACCGCGTGGTCCCAGGCGCTGATCCGCTCCGCCAAGCGGGTCCAGCAACTCGGCGCCCGGCCGGTCATCATGCAGGACACACCGGACCCGCGCGGCACCAGCGTCCCGGACTGCGTCGCCGCGCACCCCGCGGCCGTCCAGCAGTGCGCGCTGAAGGTCGCCACCGCGATCTACGCCACCCGCAAGACCGCCAACGAGGACGCCGCGACGAAGGCCGGGTTCACCGTCATCGACCCCACCCCGTGGTTCTGCACCGACACGGTCTGCCCGGTCATCATCGGCAACGCCCTCGTCTACCGCGACGGCAGCCATGTCACGACCAGCTACATCAAGCTGCTCACCCCGCTGCTGCAGGCGGAGCTCAAGGGCTGACCGCTGCTGCAGGCGCAGCTCAAGGGCTGATCGTCTCGCGCTTCCACAGGTCGATCAGGCCGCGGAAGTGTGCGATGAACCGGTCGTGCTCGTGCGCCGGGTACGTGGCCCGCACCGTCGACACCAACAGATCGTCGAAGTCCGGCGAGGACACCCACTCGGCGACCAGCGACGGCACGTGCGGCAGCGCGGTGTCGCAGAACTCGCGGTAGTCGTCGACGGCGAGGTAGTCGTCGGCGATGCGGCGATACGCGGCGAGCTTGCCCCGGTAGTCCAGGGCCGGGTCGTCGGCGACGGCGAAGTAGCGGGCGGTGTCCAGGTCCAGGCTCGGCCGCCGGCCGGTGACCACGCAGAACGCCGACCAGCGCACCAGCGCGGTC
Organism: Dactylosporangium siamense; assembly: GCF_016862795.1. GTDB lineage: Bacteria > Actinomycetota > Actinomycetes > Mycobacteriales > Micromonosporaceae > Dactylosporangium > Dactylosporangium siamense. The sequence goes on from NZ_BONQ01000156.1 coordinate 109,487, forward strand.
ATCGCCCACGGGAAGTAGTAGTGCAGGCTGGTGAGGGCGACATCCGGGCACGCGTTCGCGTAGTCGATGGGGTAGACCACGCCGTCGCGGACCAGGGACTCGCAGGAGTTGAACTCCCACCGGAAGAACGCGTTGACCAGGCGGGAGATCGTCACGACCTCGTCGCCGACGGCCGCGTCGAGGAAGTTGTGCTCGACCGCGTACCGCTCGTGCATCGGCAGCTCGGGGCGGAACTTCATCACCATCGTCTCGGGCCCGATCGTCAGGGACCGGGTGAACACGTCGTAGCCCTCGATCGACTGCTGCAGGTGCATGAGCCGCTCACCGGACTGGTCGTAGGCGGTGTGCAGCGCGGTCGAGTCCGTGATCCGGGACACCCCGACCCACGCGCCGCCGTCGTACGGCTTCATGAACAGCGGATACCCGATATCCTCGGCGACCGCGTCGAGGTCGAACGGCTGGTTGTACCGTTCCGCGGTGTAGGCCCACTTCGCGTGGTCGACCGGGTTCTTGTAGGGCACCAGCACCGTCTCCGGCACGTGCAGCCCGAGGCGCATCATCGCGCAGTACGCGGCGTGCTTCTCCATCGACTGGAACGTGAACGGGCTGTTGAGCAGGTACACGTCGTCCATCAGCGCGACCTTCTTCAGCCACTCGCGCGGGTGGTAGTACCAATAGGCCAGCCGGTCGATCACCAGGTCGTGCGACGGCTGGTCCCGCAGGTTGAACGGCTCGATGCTGACCCGCGAGGTCCGCAGGTCGTGCGCGGTGCCGTCACGGCCGCGGATCGGACCGATCCGGCCGATCAAGGTCTCGAACGCCCGTGGCCAGTCCTGCTCCGTGCCGAGCAGCAGGCCGATGAGATGGTCCATCCGTGAACTCCCGGAGCAGCGGTGGCAGGTGCGGGCGGAGTGCGTCGCGCCAGGTCGTCATCGAGTGACCGCCGGGCACCTCGACGAGCGGCACACCGAGCCGCCGCGCCATGGCCCGGTTGTTGTGCAGGTTCTCCTCGTCCCGCCCGCAGGTCAACACCGTCCGGGCCGCGGTCGGCGCGGCGACGTCGACGAAGTCCAGGATCCGCTGGAACCGGGGGAAACCGGCCTCCTGCGGGTCCAGCTCGGCGGTGAAGAAGCTCCCCGACTGCAGGAACAGCCCGTCGAACGTGCCGGGCCGGCGGTGCTCGGCGTGCAGCAGGGCCAGGGCGCCGAGGCTCGCGCCGAGCCCGACCAGGGGGCCGGCCGGCAGGTGCGGGAGCACCCGGTCGACGAGGGCGTCGGCGTAGGCGGGGTTCGCCGAATACCACTCGTTGCGGTCGCCGGGGGACAGCAGCGCCACGTGCGCGCCGCTCGCCACGCGGGTCAGCGCGGCGCCGTCCTCATAGGCGGGTCCGTCGTGCGCGACGAGGACCACGCCGGCGCCGCCGGCGGGCGACACCACCCGGACCTCCAGGGTGCCGCCCAGCACCGGCACGCACAACGCGGTCACTCACGCACCATAGGGCAGATGATCGCCGGACGCAGGACTCACGGGCTTGACGTCGGCGGGGGTGTCGGGCATGACGATCCAGAGGATGGGGTACGCCAGCACGGCCGTCCCGCCGGTGAGCAGCACGGCGAGCAGGAAGGCGGCACGGGCCATGGTCGGGTCGACGCCGAAGTACTCGGCGAGGCCGCCGATCACACCGGCGAGGGTGCGGTCGGCGCGGGAGCGGCGCAGGCGCTTGATCTCGGTCATGTCCCCAAGGTTGCCCGGTGGAAGGGCCTGACGACCTCGGGTGTGGCCCTGAACGATCCCTGAGTCCCTGTCCCGTAGTCCGGCTGTGATCCAGTGGAGGGTGGCCCTACGATTTCGCCCATGACGACCCCTCCACAGCCCGAATCGAACGTCCCGTCCCCTTCTGACGAACTGGTCGAGCTGGAACGCAGCACGGTCACCGTCGCCCGCTACTCCGACTACGCCTCGGCCCAGCGGGCCGTGGACTACCTCTCCGACAACGGCTTCCCCGTCGAGCGGACCGCGATCATCGGCACCGACCTGCGCCTGGTCGAAAACGTCCTCGGCCGGCTCACCATCGGCCGGGCCGCCATGGCCGGCGCGCTCAGCGGCGTCTGGTTCGGCCTCTTCCTCGGCATCCTGTTCACCCTGTTCAGCACGTCGTCGTGGGTCGGCATCATGCTCGCCGCGATCCTCGTCGGTGGCCTGTGGGGCGGCATCTTCGGCGCCCTCGCGCACGCCGCGACCGGCGGCCGGCGCGACTTCACGTCCCGCAGCTCCCTGCAGGCCGGCCAGTACGCGGTCACGGTGGAGGCCGAGGTCGCCGACGAGGCCCGCGTCCTGATCACCCGGGCGACCTGGCGGGCCGCGAACGGCTGACGGTTCCGGCTACGATCCACAGTCGTGGACGTCGATGAGCGGGTGCGGCAGGCGTTCGCGGTCGGTCAGCCACTGAACCTGGGCGGCGCCGACGTGCCCGCCGCCCTGCTCATGGAGCTGCTCACGGGGGAGCTGCCCACCCGCCGCGCGGCGCTGCGGCTGCACGAGGCGCGGGTCACCGGGAAGCTGGTGCTGTCCTTCGCCGAGGTGACCTGCCCGCTGCTGGTGCAGGAGAGCGAGTTCCTCGAGGCGCCGGACCTGTACTGGGCGCGCCTGGCCTTCACCGGGTTCCGCAACACCCGCCTGCCGGGCCTGCACGCGGCCGGGGTGACCGTCGCCGGGCACCTGCGGCTGTCGGGGATCCGGTGCACCGGCGTGATCAACCTCAGGGGCGCCAAGATCGCCGGTGGGTTGCTGCTGGACCGGGCGCACCTACTGCGTCCCGGCGGCACCGCGCTGCTGGCCGAGCGCCTTGAGCTCAGCGGCGACCTCGTCGCCGAGCACGGCTTCCGCGCCGAGGGCACGCTGCGGCTGTTCCAGGCCACCGTGACCGGCGGCATCCACCTCAACGACGCCACCGTCATCGCGCCACCGGCCGCGCCGGATGCCCCACTGGAGACGTTCGAGCACCTCGGCGACGGGGAGACGCTCACCCCGCGTCCCGGCGCCGCCATGGGCGTCGACCTGGACAGCGCGACCGTCCAGGGAGGCGTGTTCGGGCGCCACGCCACGGTCCACGGCGAGGTCAGCCTGCGCAACTCCACCATCGGCGGCGTCGCCACGTTCACCGGCGCGACCCTGCGCAACCCGGGCGCCGTCGCGATGCGGCTGGACCGCGCCGACGTCGCCGGCGGCGTCCACCTGCTCGGCGGCTGCTCGGTCGAGGGTGAGCTGCGCCTCGTCGGCACCCGCGTCGGGCGGATCCTGCGGCTTGCCGGCGCGACCCTCGCCAACCCCGGCGGCCACGCCCTGCGCGCCGACAACTGCACGGTCGACGGGCCGTTGGACTGCCGCGACGGGTTCACGGCGACCGGCGAGGTGTCGTTGCTCGAGGCGCGGGTGGACGGCGCGGTCTTCCTCGAGGGCGCCCGCCTCGACAACCCCGACGGGACCTCGCTGCGAGCCGCCTCGATCGTGGTCGCGTCGATGATGAACTGCTGCCGAGGGTTCACCGCGACCGGTCAGATCAGGCTGAGTTCGGCGCGGATCGGCGGCAAGCTCTGCTTCCTGGATGCGCACCTGCGCGAGCTCAAGTGCACCGGAGTCGAGGTGGCTGAGGTGGACCTGCGTTTCGCCGAGCCGCCGGCCGGCTGGCTCGACCTGCGCTACATGCGGGTCGGACGGCTGCGGGATGATCCTGCCACGTGGCCCGCCGACGTGCGGCTCGACGGTCTCACGTACCAGACGCTGAACCCGCTGCTGGAGCCCGCGCAGCGACTCCAATGGCTGGCGCGGACCCCCGACGGCCTGCCGCCGCAGCCCTACGAGCAGCTCGCCGCGGTCTACCGGCAGCTGGGCCACGACGAGGACGCCCGCACCGTGCTGCTCGCCAAGCAGCGCCGCCGTCGGGCGACCCGGCCGTGGTGGACGTGGCCGTGGAACTGGCTGCAGGACGTCACCGTCGGCTACGGGTACCGCCCCCAGCGCGCCGCCGTCTGGCTGCTCGCCCTGCTCGTCGTGGGCACCGCGGTGTTCACCGTGTGGCGGCCGGCGCCGGTCAATCCCGGTCAGCCGCCCGAGCTGCACCCGGTCGTCTACACCTTGGACCTGCTCCTGCCGATCATCGATTTCGGTCAGGAGTCCGCCTACCGCCCGACCGGCGCCGGGCAGTGGCTCGCGTTCGGGTTCATCATCGCCGGCTGGACCCTGGCCACCACCGTCGCAGCAGGCTTGACCAGGGTCCTGAGCCGGACCTGAGGGCGTCGATCTGGCGCAGGGCCTCGCCCTTCGGCAGGCGCCTGCGGCGCTTGGCGGGCCCCGCGTGCGCGGAGCAGAACCAGACGGCGTTGGGCGGATGGCCGACCCGGCCTCCCGGCAGTGGCCGCACCCCGCCGAAGTGCACCAGGACGAACCGCCGGTGCAGCGGCCCCGGCCTGGCGGTGCGCCGGTCGAGGCCGCAGACGTAGCACCTGGGCGGCATCATGCCGGCGCCTCAGCGGGCGTCCTGCCGGGGGATGACGACCTCGCGGACGATCAGCTGGACCGCGGCGACGACCGGGATCGCGATCAGCGCGCCGACGACGCCCATGAGCGCCACGCCGAGCAGCACCGACAGGATCGCGGCCAGGTCGCTGACCTTGACCGCCCGGCGCATCACCGTCGGGTAGATCAGGTAGTTCTCGACCTGCTGGTAGATGACGAAGAAGATGACGCAGGCGATGCCCGCCGGGATGCTGGTCGCGAAGCCGACGACGCTCACCACGATCGCGCCCAGGGTGGCGCCGATCTGCGGGATGAGGTCGGTGATCGCGATCAGCACCGCCAGGGCATAGGAGTACTTGATGTCGAGGATCAGCAGGAACACGAACGACGACAGCCCGGCGATGACCGCGATGGCGAGCGCGCCGCCGAGGTAGGCGCCGACCTTCGTCAGGATCTCGTCGCCGAGCAGGATGACCCGCGGGCGGCGGGACGCCGGGACGAGCTTGTAGCCGCCGTCCTTCAACCGGTCGAACGCGGCCATGAAGTACAGGGTGAGCACGACCACCGTCACGATGTTGAACAGCGCGCCGAACACGACCTGCGCGCCGCCCCAGACGCCGCCGAGGGCCTTGGTGACGTTGCCGGCGGTGGCCACGGCCTTCAGCTGGTCGAGCAGCTTGTAGTCCTCGTTGAGCTTGTTGAGCTGGTCCTGGTGGCGCAGGTTGTCGATGTAGATCGGCAGGTGCTCCACCAGCGCCCCGGTCTGCGTCACCAGCGGCGGGATGAGCGCGAGCAGGCCGCCGCACAGCAGCAGCATCGCGCCGAGCCCGACCGTGGCGACCGCGAGGACCCGTGGCACACCCCACCTGGTGAGCCGCACCACGGCGGGGTTGAGGCCGATGGCCAGGAACATCGCGATGAAGATGAGCACCAGGATCGAGCGGACCTGGTCGACCGCGAGGTACAGGCTGTAGGCCAGCAGCAGCCCGATCCCGCCGAACAGCCCGATGAGCAACGGCGAGCGCCGCATCGGCGGCCCCGGCGTGCCGAACCGCGGCGGCGGGATGACAATGATGTCGACGTCGTCGTCGGGCGTCTCGTCCGCCGGCGATTCGTTCTCGTCGTTCTCGACGTCTTGGTCGATGGACACCCGGACTCCCACAGCAAAGATGAAGAAAACGACCTTGGGGGCAGGGTACCGGGTGACGTCCAGGCAAGACCGCTAGCGTTAGCACATGGCTGATCTCGTGTACCCCCCGGTCATCGCGCTCGCGAAGACGATGTTCCGGCTGCTCAACATGCGCATCACCGTCGAGGGGGCCGAGCACGTGCCGACGACGGGTGGTGCGGTCATCGCCTGCAACCACGTGTCGTATCTCGACTTCATCTTCTGCGGTCTGGGCGCGAACCGCTCCAAGCGGCTGGTGCGGTTCATGGCCAAGGACTCGATCTTCCGGCACAAGATCGGTGGGCCGTTGATGCGCGGGATGCGGCACATCCCGGTGGACCGGGAGGCGGGCATGGCCTCGTACAAGTCGGCGCTGGAGAACCTGAAGGCCGGCGAGGTCGTCGGGGTGTTCCCGGAGGCGACGATCAGCCAGTCGTTCACGGTGAAGGACATGAAGTCGGGCGCGGCCCGGCTTGCCGCCGCCACGGGCACGCCGCTGGTGCCGATGGTGTTGTGGGGGACGCAGCGGTTCTGGACGAAGGGTCACCCGAAGAATCTCACCCAGCGTGGGGTGCCGATCACGATCATCGCCGGGGAACCACTGCACCCGACCCGCAAGGACAACGCCGACGCGGTGACCGCGGAGCTTCGGACCCGAATGACCACGATGCTGGACCGGGCCCAGCGGGAGTACCCGCATCAGCCCGACGGCGTGTTCTGGCAGCCCGCGCACCTCGGCGGGACCGCGCCGACGCCGGAGTCCCTTCTGGCCGCCGACTAGCCGAGCATGTTTCACTCAGTACCGACCGAGCTGCTGCTCCCGCATTCAACGGAGGTTCCGTGACGACCGAGCCCACCGCCACCCTGGCCCTGCTCAACGAGCTGGAGCCGGTGGTCGAGGCCAACCTCAACCGTCACCTGGCCACGGCCAAGGAATGGTTCCCGCACGAGTACGTGCCGTGGAGCCAGGGCCGCGACTTCGACGGCGTGCTCGGTGGTGAGGCGTGGGAGCCCGGCCAGTCGAAGCTGTCCGAGGTGGCCCGCATCTCGCTCATCGTGAACCTGCTCACCGAGGACAACCTGCCCAGCTACCACCACGAGATCGCCACGATCTTCGGCCGGGACGGCGCGTGGGGCACCTGGGTGCACCGGTGGACCGCGGAGGAGGGCCGGCACGGCGTCGCCATCCGTGACTACCTCCTGGCCACCCGGGCCGTCGACCCGGTCGCGCTGGAGCGGGCCCGGATGACGCACATGGAGGTCGGCTTCACCAACGCCTACGACGGGCTGATCGAGTCGGTGGCGTACGTGTCGTTCCAGGAGCTGGCGACCCGGGTGTCGCACCGCAACACCGGCACGGCCAGCGGCGACCCGCTCTGCGAGCAGCTGCTCGTGAAGGTCGCCAACGACGAGAACCTCCACATGATCTTCTACCGCAACCTGCTCAACGCGGCGTTCGACGTGGCGCCCAACACCACCATGCGGGCCATCACGAAGGTCGCCAAGTCGTTTCAGATGCCGGGCCACACCATCGAGAACTTCGGCCGCAAGTCGGTCCAGATCGCGATGGCCGGCATCTACGACCTGCGCCTGCACCACGACGACGTGCTGATCCCGGTGCTGCGTCAGGTGAAGGCGTTCGACCGGTCCGAGCTGTCCGGCGACGGCGAGGCCGCGCGCGAGGAACTGTCCACGTTCCTGGCCGGGCTCGACGCCCAGGCGAGCAAGTTCGTGGAGCGGCGCGAGGCCACCAGGGCCCGTCAGTCCGCCCGGGCCGCCGTCTAGACGCGGTTACTCTTCGGGTACGCTCCAACGACCGTTCCGTGCCCGTCACTGCCCGTCTGACCGTTTTACACGCGGAATTCAGGTTGCCGACGGGTCCGGAAGTAACTCCCTGTACCGGAAGGCAGCATCGTCATGGCCAGACGCGTGATCCATGAGCTGATCGACGACCTCGACGGCGAACTCGCCGACGAGAGTGTCAGCTTCGGCCTCGACGGCGTGCAGTACACGATCGACCTGTCCAACAAGCACGCGGCCGAACTGCGCGACGCCCTCGCGCCGTTCGTCGGTGCCGCGAGCAAGGTCGGTCGTCTCACCCCGGCATCCGCCGCCGCTCCGGCTCGTCCGGGCGGCCGGGTCCGGCCGGTCCTGTCCGCCCGCGCCGAGCGGGAGCAGAACCGGGCCATCCGTGAATGGGCCCTGTCGAAGGGCATCGAGGTGTCCGACCGCGGCCGGATCCGTTCGGATCTCGTCGAGCGGTACCACGCCGAGGCAGGACATTGAAGGTTCGTCGCCACACCCGCTGAGGGCATCCCGTTACGGGGTGCCCTCAGTGCGTTTTCCTGCCCGGGTCAGGGTGAGCAGCGCCACACCGGCCAGCAGCATGACGGCACCGGTGCCTGCGATGCCGCCGACCGGGTCGCCGGTCACCGCCAGCATCCCTGCCCCGGCGTCGCCGAACGCGGTCACGCTGTACGCCTCGGCGACGGTGAGCGCCATCGTCAGGTACCGCGCGGCCCCGTCGCCGTCGACCCCGGCCACGACCAGGGTGTGCGCGCCGTGGAGGTCCGCCGGCACCGACACCGGCACGCTGAACGCCCCCGTGCCGTCGGTCATCGTGGTGGCCAGCAGGTGCGGGTCTGAGTACAGCGCGACCTTGACCGTCGAGTGCGGCGCGAACCCGGACCCGCTGACCGTGAACGTCTCACCCGGCGCCACCGTGTCACCGCTGGAGCTGCCGATGCCGCCGGCCCCCACCGGCACGCTCGCCGGGAGCGTCACCTCCTCGGGCGTCGCCACCTGTGCCGGCACGCTCCACGCCGAGTTCCGCCCGTGCCGGCCCAGTGCCTTCACCGCCACCGTGTACGTGTCGCCCCACTTCAACCCGCTGATCGTGCACGTGTTGCCGTCGACGGACTCGCACACGCCCTGGTCGCCGCCCACCGTCGAGGTCGCCAGGGCCTGGAACCTCGCCACCCCGGTCCCCGGCGCGCCGGCCACCCACGACACGGTGATCGCCTCGATCCGCGCCACGGCGGTCACCCCCGTCGGCTCGCCCGGCGCCAGGCTCGGCGTGGCGACGGCCGTGACCCACGCCGACCCGCCCGAGCCGCCGGTGCCGTCGGTCCGGACGCGCACGGTGTACGGGGTGCCGTTGGTCAACCCGCTGATCGTGCAGTGCACCTCGGTGGTGACGCAGTCCAGCCCCGCGTCCTCCTCGACGTGCACCGTGTAACCGGCGACCCCGTCGTGCGGCCAGGGCGCCCGCCACTCGACCATGAGCTGCCGGTCGCCCGGCGTCACGACCAGCTCGACCGGCTCCCCGGGCGCGGCCGACAGCACCCCGCCCCCGCCCGGCGGTGCCGTCACGACCGGCATCGTCGGCGCGGTCGACGCGGTCGGCGGCGCCGAGCCGCTGATGACGACGACGTCGGAGCTGGCGGGGCTGGACGGCGCGACCGCCCCGGCGCCGCCGTACGCGACGACCCGCACCACGTATGCCCCACCTGCCGCCACCCCGGCGCCGATGTCGCAGGCCGCCGTGGACGGCAGCGCCCCGAGACAGCTGCCGTCGGCGATGCCCTGCCGGTCGTACGCGGTCGCGACGTAGTGATCGACCCCGCTGCCGTCGTGCACCCAGGCCACCCGCAGCCCGTGGTCCACGGCCGTCACGGACACCAGTTCCGGCGCCGAGGGTGCCGTGGCGCCGCCGGCGGCAGCGCTCGCGGCGCGGCCGGCGGCCGTCGCGTCGTCGACGGTGTCGAGCGGGTTGCCGTCGGCATCGACCGGTTCACTGGCCGCGGCTGCGGTGTCGCCCTGGCCGTCATGGCCGGCAACCCCATCGTCCGCCACGGTCCCGTCGTCGGCCGGGTTTCCGTTGCCGGCCCAGGTGCCGTCGTCGTTCGTGTCGCCGGTGCCGTCCTGGCTGCCGTCTCCGCTGCCCGGCGCGCCGCTACCTGCCGACGGTGACGGGTCGGTGCCGGTGGGAGACGGCGACGGGTCGGTGCTCCGCGTCGCCTGCGCCGCCGGGTCGAGGCCGTTCGCCGTCCCGCCGGTCGGCCCCGGTGATCCGGTGTCGCCCGCTCTCTGCGCCTTCGCCTTCGGTGTCGACGTCGTCCGCACCGCTGTTCCCGGCGCCGGGGACGGCCCGCCGGTCGCCGCTGCCGACGGTCCGGGCGTGGCGCCGATCTGACCCATGAGCCCGCCGAACGCCGGACCGCCCGTGATGGCGAACCCGATGAGGCCCGCCGTCAGGATGGTGAGGCCGACGCGCTTCCCGTCGCGCCCCGTGGCATTCGACGTCAACCCGGACTGCTCGCGCATCCCGTCCCCCGTCACCGACGATCGCCCACGCCCAGCAAGACGTGAACACGCTTCGCAATCTAACCACTACGCTTCGTGCCCACCCCGCAAACCCGAGTTCCAAGAGTCGGCAGACCCCAGGAAGCCCCGCAACCGGAAGTCAGGGCGACCCCAGGATCACTCGACGCCCCGCAGGACACGGCAAACGATCTTGCCCCCAAGATCGAAGGAGCGCACCGGCCGCGCGGACAGCTGTC
>NZ_BONQ01000157.1 GCF_016862795.1 Dactylosporangium siamense
GCGCGTACATCGCCCAGCCGCGCTGGCTTCGACCTGCCCTGTGCTGCTCACACCTTGATCAGCGCCAGGCGCTCCCCGCCAGCAGCGGCCACTGGCGCTCGACGCGCACACGCTGGTGGTCAAGCTCGGCCACAGCCGTTTCGTACTCCGGCCAGACCAACTCCGCCGGCAGACCGCAGCGCAGCGTCCGGACCACCGACGCGGCGGCGGCCCGCAGGCGCCGTTCGATCACGCCAAGCCGTTCGCCGTTCGCCGCCGTCATGATCCGGCACGATAGCTGGCCGCCCAATCCGGGTCCCGCTGCCCGCCACCTGACCGGGCAGCACCTGTCCGCCACGACATGGTCGCCGTCGACCGCGACGGTGAAGTGCGCAGCGACAAGGTCAAGTGTTCGTCACTCATTCCGGTAGGGGATGCTGGTCACAGAGCGATAGACTGATGTCCGTGTCCTTTGCCTGGACGTTCGCGATCTTCATGTTCGTGCTCTCGATGCTCGCGATCACGCGATTCTGGGTTCCGGAGAGATGGCGCGGCCGTGAGCGCCAATACACGGCGCTGACGGCGGGAATCGGTGCAGTCTTCGCGGCGGCCGCGGTGCTCGGCTGGTCCGGCTGGCTCATGACGTTGCTGGGTGCCGGGATGTTGGTGCTGTCTGTCCTCGCGGTCACGCGTATCTGGACGCCGCCGAGACTTCGCGGATTCGAATTGCCCCTCGCGGTGCTGTCGGTCGGGTTCGCTGTGGTTCTCATACCCGCCGGTGTGTACCTGCAGACCGGCGATGAGATGCACGGCGCGGTGCCGACCCTGCTGCTCACCGGCCTCGCCGTCACCGTCGCGGGCCGGGTCTTCCTGGTGCGTCGTGAGCGGCGACTGCGTCGGCTGAATGGCACCAACCCGCTCGCGTGACGCTCTGCGGGATCCAGGTTCCCTAGGACCTAACTGATCCGTCGCCGTGGGTCCTGTAGCCAGCGGCTCGCGGCGCTGGAAGCAGTCGCCCGGGCGACGGGGGTCGCTACGCGCTGCCGGGCACTGCTGGTGGACGGGCGTTTCTGGTACCCGCGCTTCCCCCGGCTGCGCCATCTCGTCCCCACAGAAGTGCTCCTTGCCTGGCCCGAGTTCCATCTCGACCAGCAGTGGGTGTCCACGACCGAACTGTTCGGCTCTGTCGAGCAACTCAGTGCCAGCGGTGGCGGCTTCACCAACCGCGGCGGGGAGACGCTCTTTGATGCGGTGACACGCACCGCCGTGGACTGGGACGGCGTCACCAGCACACCCGGCACCTGCTCGGCATGTGACCTGTCCGCGGCGGTCCTTGCCGACCTCGGCCATTTCGGCTCCCGGGATCAGCTGTTCGCGAGACACGGCCAAACCATGTGTTGGGGAGCCCGGACCCTCACCGACCCGATCCTGAACCGCTGGACGGCGGGGCACGATCAGCGACGCTGACGTCGATGGACGATGCCGCGAGCAGCGATCCTGGTGGCCGGGCGTTCCGCTCGCGGCCGATGAGCGTGCGGCTCGTACGACATAATGCGGCACATGGATCTTGCCGGATTCTGGGCGCTCATTGAGCGCTCAACGCAGGAGAACACCGATCCGATCGAGCGAGGCGACTGGCTCGCAGCGGCGCTGACCGGGCTCGCGGACGAAGAACTGATCGACTTCCAGGACCATCTCGACGCCCAGACAGATAGGGTGAGCGGCTGGTTGATGTGGCACGCGGCCAGCCTGATCCAGGATGGGTGCGGCGATGACGGCTTCAGCGGGTTCCGCGCGTGGCTGGTCGGCCTTGGTCCCGCCGTGGTCGACCGTGTTGCCGACGACCCTGACCGGCTCGCTGACCAACCAGAGGTGCAGCGCCTGGCCGGCCGGCACCCGCGCACGTGGGCGGAACAGGAATGGCCTTACTGGGAGGAATTGGAGTTCGTTGCCGTCCATGAGTACGAACGCCGGCACGGTGACAGCGCGAGTATCTACCACGCGCAGACGTCCCGGCCGACCACCGCCGAGCCACTGCTGCGGCCCGTCGAGGAAGAACGCTGGGATCACCACGATCCGGCAGAGTCCCATCAGCGGCTGCCGCGACTCGCCGCCATGTTTCCACAGTCCGGTCCGTCCCAGGCCACGCAACTCTCCCTCATGCAAGCGAAGGAGGGAGAGTCCGCAGAGTCCGGCCGAACTTTGGCCGACTTCTTCCGCAGGACACCGCCCAGGACTCCGTGACGAACGAGCACTCACGCCGCCGTGCAAGCGCGTGACCCGCAGTTGCCACGTGAGAGATCCGGTCAGCCGAAAGGATCACGTTCATGACCGAGCCGCAGGACAACCAGCACGGACAGATCATCTTCCTCAACGGCACCTCCAGCGCCGGCAAAACCACCCTCGCGCAAGCAATCCAGGAAGAAAGCCAACAGCCGTACCTGCTCGCGGGCATCGATTCCTTCTTCGCGATGGTGCCCGAAAAGTGGGGCGGCGGCCGGGCAGGCCCACTCAGCCGCGACGGGTTCTACTACGACGAATCCGAGATCGACCACGACGGGTCGCCGCTGACCGTCATCCGCTACGGCGGCACCGGACGGCGAATGTTACGGGCCATGCACGCATCCATCGCGGCGCTCACCGTGGCCGGCAACAACCTCATCATCGACGAAATGCTCCTGGCACCTGAGCTCCTCACCGACTGGTTGGACACGCTGGCCGGATTGGACGTGCTCTTCGTCGGCGTGCACTGCCCGTTAGCAGTACTCGAGAACCGCGAGCGCGAACGGGGCCGCCGCAGCCGCCCCGGCCTGGCCCGCGGACATCTCCGCGCCGCCCACTCCCACGGGCACTACGACCTTGAGGTCGACACCAGCACCGCCCCAGCCGCCGAACTCGCCAAGGCCGTGCTCACACACCGCGAAACCGGGCCAGCGCCCACAGCCTTCACCGCACTACGACAGGATCCCCACCACTGACCAGCTGCCCAGGAACACTGGCTCACGACCTCCGGCAGCGACATCACCGGTCGTGGAACCGTGAGCCCTGACGCCCGAGTCTGTGCGCCCCGCCCGCCGCACCATCAGGCAGAGAAGCGCTGCGCATCGTGTGCGCTGACCCATCGTTTCGGGACAGCGGGTTGGCCGACAGGCACGTATGCTGCCGCAGCCAACCGGATCGCATCAAGGAGCCCAGTGAACAGCGCTCATCCCTTCAGGCGGCTTCTGCTGTCCGCTGCCGCGGTCGTCGCCGGTGGCATCGCGTCAGTCGGCCTCGTCGGTCCGAGCCCCGCCGTGGCGGCAGCCCTCCCCGACCTGCGGGTCACCATCATTGTCGCTCCGGTCAAGGCGACCTACGCCGTCGGTGACGCCATCACTACCACGTTCACCATCGTGAACGTGGGTGCGGCCACCGCCAAGAACGCGCGTATTCAAGGCGGTAGCGAGAAAGGCGTCGACCGCAAGACCGATCCACCGAGCGATCAGTTCGACCTCGCGCCAGGCTCGAGCCGCTCTATCGTCTGGGCCGGCACGGTCGACCAAGCCGCGGCCAAGCAAGGCTTCGCAAACGGCGGTTGGTCGGTCACCAACGACGCGGGCGAGGCCAACCCCGACGACAACACGGGCAAGTTCCACATCGACGTGCCCGGCGCCTCGGGCGTGCTCAGCGGCAAGGTCTTCGTGGACGTCAAGGGCGACTTCGACAACAGCCAGCCCGGCCTCGCCGGCGTCACCGTCACCGTCACCGACACCGCGGGCAAGACCGCCGGCACAGCCAAGACGGGCACAGACGGCACGTTCACCATGACGCTCCCGGCCGGCGTGTACCTGTTGAGCGTCGCCGGCTGGAAGATCGAAGGCGAGAACTCCCCAAACGCGCAGGTACTCGGCGACCAGACGGCGCGCCTCTTCCTTCCCCTGGTGCCCGGCGGCCACCAGGCCGAGCCCACCCACACCGCCGCCCCTGCGCCGTCCAGCAGCTCAGTCCCTGGGCTCCCGGTCACCGGCAGCCAAACCGGTCTGACGCTTATCGCCGGCGCCACCGTGATTGTCGTCGGCGCTGTCGCATTCTTCGCGGGCCGGCGCCGGCGCCGCCGGTTCGTCCTCCCGGATTGACGTCCCTGAGGTGCGGAGATCCCGGTCAGGCGACCCGGCACTCCGCACCTCCACACCCGCCCCGCCTCGGAGAGGCCGGCGGACGGGAATTACCTTCGCGAGTGCTGGCGGTACTGGCCAGGGGCCAAGCCTTGCTCACGTTTGAACGCCTTGGCGAAGGCGAATTCGGAGGCGTATCCGGCGCTCTGCGCTATGGTCTGCACCGCTTTGTCAGTGTCGCGCAGCACTTGCGCGGCCAAGGTCATCCGCCACCAGGTCAGGTAGCCGAGCGGTGGTTTGCCGACCAGTGAGGTGAACCGGCGGGAGAAGGCTGCCCGCGACAGCCCGGCCTGCGCGCCCAGCGCTTCGACTGTCCACTGCCGGGCGGGTTCCTGGTGGATCAGGCGCAGCGCCGCGGTGATCGCGGGATCGGCCAGCGTCGCGGCCCAACCGGTGGCCGGGCCGCCCTCGGTCCGGTCGGCGAGCCAGGCCCGCAGGATGTAGAGCAGCATCATGTCCAGCAGCGCCGAAACGACGGCTTCGGTGCCGTGGCCGGGGTGGGCGATCTCGTCGCCGAGCAGGTTGACGGCAGCGTGCAGCGGCGAGCGGTTGCCGAGGCGAGCCGGGAGGTGAATCACCTCGGGCAGTTCCTGGAACAGTGGATGCGGCCGAGTCTGGTCGAGCGTGTAGGCGCCGCACAACAGGATCGTGGCGGCGCCTTCGCCGTCGTCGGCGCTCGGCGCCACCTCCGGCAGGGCGGCCGAGGGCGCGCCCGCCAGCGGCCTGGACAGGCTGTCGGCCAGCGCGTGCCCACAACCGTGCGGCAGGCACACCACATCGCCCGGGCCCAGCGCGATCGGCGCACCCTCCGACGGGATCAGCCAGCACGTCCCTTCCAGCACCACGTGAAAGCCGGCCCCCGAGAACGGCTCGGCCCGCACTCCCCACGGGACACGTTTGCGGATCTCGGCGGAATGTGGCCGCCCCGTGCGCATGACGCGGATGGCGTCACTGAGTACGTCCATCGCCAGATCGTATCGCCCAACGGCACCGATCGAGACGATCAGACATGTATCGAAGACCTAGAACCATGGAGAGCGGTCTTTGATCTCCATACGGTGAATGCGGTCAACGTTTCGGTCTGTCTACCAGAGGGGCAAGACATGAGCCACTACACCGCCGTCGCGACCGCCACCGGCCGCGACGGCCGCGCCTTCAGCTCGGACGGCAAGTTGGACGTCACGCTCGCCCTCCAGAAGGAGTTGGGCGGCACCGGCGACGGCACCAACCCCGAACAGTTGTTCGCGGCCGGCTACGCCGCCTGCTTCGCCACCTCGATGCAGCTGGTGGCGCAGAAGAAGAAGATCGACGTCTCCGGCATGTCGGTCACCGCTGAGGTCGGCCTCGTCCCGAACGGGCAGGGCGGCTTCCGTCTCGAAGTCGTCCTGCGGACGAAGCTGCCGGAGAGCCTGCCGCGGGAAGCCGGTCGCGAGCTCATCGAGGCCACTCACCAGGTATGCCCGTACTCCCACGCCACCCGCGGCAACATCCCAGTCGAACTGCTCGCCGGGTAACCGCCGCCGCCGGAGTCCCAGATGCAGGTCGCGTCGTTGGCCCTGCCGACAAGAGCCCTGCCGACAAGAGCCGTGCCGGCAAGAGCCGTGCCGACCGGGCCCTGCCGCGTCCGCCGGTCACGATCGTGGCATCCGCTCATCGCCAGGGAAGGTGGCCCGACGGCGCCGGTGCACGGAGATCGATGGGCGGGCCGACGTCGACCACTGCGCCGATGCTGGCGACGATGCCGGATCCAGTACGTGTCGCGCTGGCGAGAATCGACGACGGCCTCCGGAGCGTGTCGCCCTGCTGAACCTCGATTTCGCCACTGCCGGACGTGTCGAGCAGGTGGGCGGCAAGGCAGCCGACACTGTTGGCGTTCGCGATGTCCTCGTTGACGCCGATCGCGGGGGCGAACATGCGGGCCGCGGCCGTTCTTGCGGTCGGCGCCAGCACGTAGGCGAAGCAGCCGAGATACCCGAACCGGCGACACTCGGTTGCCAGCCGATCGAAGTCGGGCTGCATGGACAGCAGCGTCAGGTGATCCCGGACGGGGACGAGCAGTCGTGGCGTGCCGGGCGAGGCGACCCGCACGTCGGCGGCGATGTCCGCTCGTTGCAGGTCGAGGGCCGCGATGATTCCGCCGGCAGTGGCGTCGGCGTGGTCCGCCAGGGCGATGACGCCCTGGTCGAACCAGACTTCGATGCCGTTGTGGCGGCGGATGGCGGTCGTGGCGAAGGTGCGGCCTGCGGTGCGCAGGCTGCCGTGGTGCTCGGTGGCGCCGCTGCGGTGCAGCAGGACGGCTTGCGCGGCGATGATGCCATGGCCGCAGTTCGTGAGCTCCCCGGCGCTGGTGAAGAAGCGCACCGTCGGCGCGTCGGCTGTGCCGGTGTCGATGAACGCGGTGTGGGAGGTGCCGGTCCTACGGGCGATGGCGTGACGGTCGTCGTCGGTGAGTGTGGCGTCGTCGATCACGACCGCGGTGGGGCTGCCGCCTTCCCCATCGCGGGTGCAGGCGTTCACCACGGCCATCGGTGGGCCGGCCATCAGGCGGCCGTGACACGGTTGGCGAAGACCAGCACGTGGGCGCCCCACTCGTATTCGCAGCCGCGGCGCGCACAGGTTCGCAGGATGACGATCTCCCGCTCGCGGAGTGTCAGGGACAGGAAGCGGCCGGGTTCGTATCCGCCCCACTGGCTCATCGCGACGGTCATCAGTCCCTGCCGTCCTCGCTCAGGGCCGAGGCCCACGCGTCGGACCAGCGGGCGAGCGGGCGCAACGCCTGGAACACGCCCCGGCCCAGATCGGTGAGCGCGTAGGCCGCGTCCGGCTGCTGGGCGACGAGCCGGGCGTCAAGGAGTTCGGTCAGCCGTTGCCGTAGGACGCTGGAGGACATGTCGTCGCAGCGCTGCCGCAGCGCGCGGAACCCGATCGGCCCGTGCTGCAGCTCCCAGACGATGCGCAGGTTCCAGCGGCGGCCGAGGAGGTCGAGGGCGGCCATGAGGGGTCGTCCGGTGCTCGATCCGCGTACGGGCCGGCCCGGCCTGGGTACCGTCATCGCCTGTGCCGCCCCTCTTGATGCTTCGATCTTCGATACAGTAGCGTCCGGGGAGTTGATTCGATTTCCGAAGCGGCGGGGTGGCTTTCCCGTAGACGGAGGTTGTCATGCACAAGCTGGTTGTCCTGTATCCCGAACCCGCCGATCCCGACCACTTCCGCGACTACTACGTGACCAACCACCTCCCGCTGGTCACGCGCCTGCCCGGCCTGCTCGCGTGGCGCTACAGCTTCGACGTGGCAACGACGCGGGGTCAGACGCCGTACTTCGCGGTCTTCGAAGCCGAGTTCGCTGACGCCGCGGCAATGACCGCGGCGAGGGCGTCTCCGCAGGGCCGGCAGGTGACCGCCGATGTCGCCAACTATGCCACCGGCGGTGTGGTCGTCATCGACTATCCGGTGCGACACGGCACCGGCTGATTCCCTATCGGAGATCGGGTGTCGAGGCCCGGCTTGATCGGTCCGGACCCGGACTCGCGGCGGGCCGGCTGTCCAGGCCTGTCCAGGATCGAGGGCCGTGCGGCGAGGTCTTGGCAACAATGAGCCCTCCACAGGTAGTTCGGAGGGAAAACGTGACGCTGATTGGCGCTTCGCCCTGCAAGATGTGCGGAGGTGGGCCGACCGTGAACGTGACGTTCAAGTCGGCCGTGGTGATCCTGATCGCCGTTCAGATGTCGACCCGGGTCGTCGGGACGTTCGTCCGCTCCCCCGGGCGCCGCTTCGGATGGCATTGATAGCGGGGGCAGGTTAGCCGTCCGGCAGGCGCGTGCGAGCAGCACCGACCGTGGTCCAGGTGCCGCAGCGAAAGGCGGCACGCTCTCTCCCGATGCGGTGCGGATGGCGTCGGAACGCACATGCTGCCGACCGACGAGAGGGCCGGCCGGCAGCATGACTACCTCAGTGAGCCTGATGGGTTACTGACCGGGCCGGGGCACGTCGCCGCGCCACTCACCGCTCTGGCTGCCGCGCTGCTCAATGAATTCCTTGAACCGCTTGGTGTCGGCCTTCACCTGCAGGCTGTCGGCGCCGACAGCGGCGCCGGCCTTCTCCACGATCCCTTCCGGTTCCCAGTCCAGTTGAACGGTGACCCGGGTCTCGGTGTCGCTGAGCCGGTGGAATGTGACCACGCCGGCATGGCGGGTGTCCCCACCGACACTCTTCCAGGCGATCCGCTCGTCCGGATGCTGCTCAGTGATCTCCGCGTCGAACTCTCGCTGCACACCCCCGACCTTCGTCACCCAGTGCGTGTGCGTGTCATCGAGCTGGCGGATCGCATCGACCCCGGACATGAACTGCGGAAACGACTCGAACTGCGTCCACTGGTCATACGCGGTGCGCACCGGCACGCGCACGTCGACGGTTTCGGTCACAGTGCTCATAGCGTCCTCCTTGACGTCGTACCGAACACCTCCCCGGCGGATGCCTGCAGAAACGTCAGCTATGTCACCCACCGATGCTGCATCCGCAGCGCCGCCGTAACCGGAACGCGCTCGGACACGACCGCGACCCGGACGAGCGAAGCGTCTGCCGCCGGGCCGAAGACGCGGTCGCGCCGGCCCAGTCCGACAACGCTGTCCGCCTCCGACACGCCGGCATAGACCAGAAGGTCAGGTTCGATGTTCATCGTTCCCACGTTCCCTGCTTCGGTGTCACCGTTGCCCACCGCCAAAGTGAGCCGGCTGACTCGGACGAAGCCGGGTTCGCGGGCGGAGACCGACGCGGTCGCTTTGTCGCTGCTGGCCGTGCTGGCCGATCTGCCGGCTGACAGCCCGGACCGGCCCAGGGTCCGCAGCCGGCTGATCGAGCTGTATGTGCCGATCGCCTAGTACCTGGCGCAGCGGTTCCGCAACCGCGGCGAGCCGATCGAGGATCTCATCCAGGTCGCCTGTGTGGGCCTGATGCGGGCAGTGGACGGCTTCGACGCGTCTCGGGGCACCGCGTTCCCCTCCTACGCCGTACCGATGATCACCGGCATGTTGAAGTGGCACTTCCGCGACAAGTGCTGGGACGTGCGCTCGACGCCACCGAGGAAGCGATCATCGAAGCGCTCGAAGCCGGATCGGCCTACCGGGCGCTGTCCTTGGATGCGCCGGCGAAGGGCGACGACCAGACCGGCACCGAGCTGGGGTCCATGATCGGGCAAGCCGATGCCGACGTGGAGCTGGCCGAGGCGCGCGAAGCGCTGCGCCCGTTTCTCGCGCAACTGCCGGGCCGGGAGCAGAAGATTGTCACGATGCGACTCTTCGGTGGCTGCACCCAATCACAGATCGCCGCACAGCTCGGAATGTCACAGATGCACGTTTCCCGGCTGTTGGCCGCAGCGCTGGCCAGATTGCGCGCTGGCCTCCTCGCCGACTGAGTGAAAGACCCGCATCGAGCTGCGCGCCGCACGGCTCCGTGGGGCGTGCGGAGGCGCCGAGCGCACGGGCTGCGAGAACGGGCCGTTGCTGTTCAGGCGCCGAGCGCACCGACGAGCAAGCGGCCGCTGGAGGGCATCTGATCCCGCAGGGAGCTTTCCCCTGCGGTC
Source organism: Dactylosporangium siamense (assembly GCF_016862795.1). Classification (GTDB taxonomy): domain Bacteria; phylum Actinomycetota; class Actinomycetes; order Mycobacteriales; family Micromonosporaceae; genus Dactylosporangium; species Dactylosporangium siamense. The sequence continues at coordinate 9,712 of NZ_BONQ01000157.1, forward strand.
CAGCGGCCCAGAACGTGCTCGCTGAACCGCGCGTCGAGGGCGAGCGCGCACGCCGCGCCGAACAGCACTGTCGGGGCCTGGTCCGGTTCTTCCGCGCAGAACGACCCGCACAGGTCGTGCGCCGCGATCTGCTCGTGCACCGCGTCCGCCTCGACGTGTTCGTCGTAGAAGCGGGTCGCGTCGGCGTTGCCGCCGAGCCGGCGCAGGCCGTTGCCGTAGCGGCGGTTCGGCAGTGACGAGGTCATCTCGAACACGGCGAGATGTCCGAGAATCGCCCCGCGCAGCCGGCGGTGCAGGCCGAACAGTGACATGAGGTTGTTGGTGGCGAGGGTGACGGCGGGTACGGCGTCGAGGTAGGAGCCGTAGGTGTCGTCCAGGCCCAGCTCGCGCATCGTGACGCGGAACAGCTCGGCGTGCATGCGGGGCAGCCGGCCACCGCCGTACTCGTCGGCTTGGATCTCCACAAGCGCGGCCTTCGCCGGGCCGGCCAGCCGGGGAATCGCCCAGGTGTGCGGGTCGGCCTCGCGCTGGTGGTAGACGGACCGGTGCGTGACGAACTCGCGGAACTGCTCGATCGTCGCTCGGCGGGCGAGGAACTTGGACAGCGACGGCCCTTCGTCCTGCTCGACGAGTGCCGTCAGTGCTGCCGGCACGGCACGGGCCGACAGTGGGGAGGACATCGGCACCAGGCGCCGCAGCTCGGACTCGAAGCGGTCCTCCGCGGTGCGGCGCAGCGCCAAAAGGCTGGGATCCCACTCCCACCGGTCGTCGACGTCGTCGAAGCCTCGGTAGTGCAGTTCGTAGCACAGGTGCAGGGTGAGCTGCAGGTCTTCGTCGGTGAACGGGTCACCGCCAGCGGCCAGATCACGGCCGAGGCCGACAGGCAGGTCACGTGCGGCCCCGGTCAGCGTCCGCACCAGCCTGGCGGAAACCGGACCTCGAGGGGTGGGGAGCAGCATAGTCATGGAGTTCCCTTATTCGGGCTGGTTAGACAGCATCTCTCGGGGAAACCGCTGGGCTCCGAGTTCACCACCGTCGGTGGTGGGGGCAGCGCTAGCCTCGAACATGCCCGCTGGACACCACGCCGCAGTTTGCTCTACCGGTCAGCGGGCACCCCATGGGCATGGATGATCGCTCCGCCTCCGTCACCGTCTGCGAGGACGGGCCGCTGCTGCTGCGTGGCCCGTTCACGCTCCGCACGCAGGACGGCGCAGTCGTGGACCCCGGCCGCGCCACCGTCGCGCTGTGCCGCTGCGGCCGCTCCGCGATCAAACCGTTCTGCGACGGCACCCACAAGGCGGTCGGGTTTCAGGCGCCCAGCGCACCGACCGGCGAGCGCCCCCTGTCCAGCGAGGACTGACCGGCCTTCCAACGCTGCAGCACGTGCCCGGCGAAGGCGTGCATGTCAGAAGGCGTACCGGATGCGGCAGTACGGGGTGCGCTCGCCGATCAGCGCACGCAGCGCGGCGACGTAGCCGCCCTTGGCGCCGGTGCGGTACCGCACGTTGACGAAACCCGTTCTCGGAGCGTTTCACCTGTTGCAGGTCGGGGCGCCAGATCAGCTCCTCGGCCTTCGGGTGCCAGCCGAGGTTCACCTCGTGCAGGGCCCGGTTGTGGGTAAGACCCGCGCGGTCAGGGACTTCTTGACCCCCAGCACGAGCGCCTCACGCTTGATCCGCACCCAGCGGTTGACGTTGGTCTCGTCGCCGTAGAGCTCGGGGATGCGATTGTGGCTCTCGACCTCGACCAGGTGCGCGTCGGGGAACCGGGCCGGCACCTCCCGGCCGCGGGGCAGCTCCGCGGCGGCGGGCTCGACGTAGATGCGGCGGATGTCCACTGCCCGTGCAGGGCATCACCGGTGGGGTCAGCGGCGAAGACGATGCCGTCGTGCGGCGCGATCGCTTCACGGGACAGGCCCGCCAGTCGCATCAGCGGACCGACCAGACGCAGCACTCCGCTGCCCCGGGCCCGGACCGTACCGACGTTTCGGGAGGCATGCACGCCGCCCCGGTCTGTGCAGGCGACAGCGCGACGCGGCCAGCGGCGGCGTTTCCGCCGCTCACCGCCGGGTAGCCGACAGAGGAGCGGCGACTTGACTGCGTCGAAGTCGGAGGAGTGCAGTGAAAGCGGTTGTGTGGCACGGCAAGCGGGACGTCCGAGTCGACACGGTGCCGGACCCGGTCATTCAGGAGTCCAACGACATCATCATCCGTGTGACGTCCAGCGGAATCTGCGGTTCGGACCTGCACCTGTACGAGGTGCTCGGCCCGTTCATGGAGAAGGGCGACATCCTCGGGCACGAGCCGATGGGCGTCGTGGAAGCGGTCGGCTCCGCGATCACCCACCTGCGGGTCGGCGACCGGGTCGTCATCCCGTTCAACATCTCCTGCGGGCACTGTTACATGTGCGACCAGGGACTGATGACGCAGTGCGAGACGACACAGGTGCGCGCTGAGGGCAAGGGCGCGGCGCTGTTCGGCTACACCCGCCTCTACGGGCAGGTGCCGGGCGGTCAGGCGGAGTACCTGCGGGTGCCACAGGCGCAGTTCGGGCCCGTCAAGGTGCCGGACGGCCCGCCGGACGACCGGTTCGTGTACCTCTCCGATGTGCTACCGACGGCGTGGCAGGCGGTGCAGTACGCTGCGGTCCCAGACGGCGGGACCCTTGCGGTCCTCGGCCTCGGCCCGATCGGCGACATGGCCACCCGGGTCGCCAAGCACCTGGGATACCGCGTGATCGGCGTCGACCTCGTGTCCGAACGCATGCAACGGGCCCGCGCCAACGGCGTCGAGGTCCTCGATCTCACCGCGCACAACGACGTTGCCGAGTCGATCCGAGACCTGACCGGTGGCCGCGGCGCGGACTCCGTCATCGACGCCGTCGGCATGGAGGCACACGGCTCCCCTGCCGGCAAGCTCGCACAGACGATCGCGGGCCTGCTGCCAGACGCGGCCGCGGCGAAGCTGAGCGAGAAGGCCGGCGTGGACCGGCTCGGCGCTCTGCACCTCGCCATCGACGCGGTCCGCCGCGGCGGCACGATCTCCCTGTCCGGCGTCTATGGCGGCAACGCCGACCCGATGCCGATGATGGAGATGTTCGACAAGCAGATCCAGCTGCGCATGGGCCAGGCGAACGTCAAGCGTTGGGTCGACGACATCCTGCCGCTGCTCACCGGCGACACCGACCCGCTCGGCGTAGACACCTTCGCGACTCACCGAGTGCCGCTGGACGGGGCGCCGGAGGCCTACCAGAACTTCCAGGAAAAGAAGGACGGCACCGTCAAGGTGCTCCTGCGGCCATAGCCGTTCCATTTGGACGGCCGATACCCGGCAGGCGCTGCTGCAGCGCCTGCCGGACGCTGTGGTCCTTGGACGGTGCCCTCGTCATTGCTTCAAAGCCCTGCTCGGAGAGCGAGCCGCTGTCGGGCAGGCCGTCGGCGATGAGGGCGATGGCGCTCCAGCGGTCGATGAAGTCGCCGCGAGGGCCGACCCGCAGGCTGCCCGGACCGGCTCGGGGATCCGGATGCCGAACGCGACGTACGGGTACTTTGACCTTGCGTCGATTTTTGCGTCGAATCTACCAGCGGCAGCAAGATGTGGAAGGAAAGGACCATCAGCTGCCAGGATCTCCCGCAGCACCAGGCTCGCCGTCAGCCTCACTGAAGAGGTGCTACATGGACCTGCAGGACACCTCCGACCAGACACCGCTGCAACAGATCACTCAACGCGTCAGCCAGCAACTACACGGCCGGGGGATCCTTGCTCCAGACTGGCTTGTTCAGGCGATCGTCGAACAGCAGCTCGCCGCCAGCCCCTCAGCGGCAATGGACGTGAACAACCTCGACGCCGCCGCCACCGCGGCGCTGTCGACGACGATCGCGGAAACCGTCATCACGGAAGTGGCCGACGGCCCGTCCACGCAGGAGTCCATTGCCGACCCCGCGGTGCTGGACTTCGATGAAGCCGGTCGGCTCATCACGGCGCTCGGCGTGACGACCCACTGCGCGTTGATCAACGCGAACCAACTGCAGCCGGCGCTGGGGGCGATCTTGGGCCGTACGGCGAGCTGCATGATGACCATCGGCTCAGCTGTTCAGGATGCGTATCGCGCCGGCGACTCGGCACTCCTGCTTCCAGCGGGGGCACTGGAGCTTGCCCGCCAAGCACTGTCCAGCTCGCTGACCGAACTGCATGCCGGCCGATGGACCGTCGTCGGCGGCGAGGACGCTCGTACCGCGGTGCTGGTCGTTCTGCAGGACACACTGTCCCGGCTCATAACAACCTGAGCCGACGATTGCTGCAGCGCCATGCGCTACGCATCGACACCATCGCACACGACCCGTAGGTGCTGTCACCACCAGTCCGGCGGAATTCGGACCTCGGGGGCTGGCGAGGAGCATGGCGATGGAGTTCCCTCATTCGGGCTGGTTAGGCGATGTGCGTGTGGGAAACCCGAGGCCATGACCGCCGCCACCGAGACGCTGTCGCAGCGCGACACCGCCCTGCGGCAGTTGGGCGTCGCGTTGAAGTCCGCCGGCTACGAGTTCACCACCGTCACACCCGCCACACACGAGCGGATCAACCACCGTCCCGGCAACGACCGCGCCGGCAGCCTGCGCGACGTGCTCGGCTGGAGCCGCCCGTTCGATGCCGGTCTGCTGCCTGACGACATCGTGACGCTCATGGACGCCGCAGGCGTGCTGGGACGCGACGGCGACGTGTGGCGCAGCCTGGTCCGGTGCTCCACCTACGGCGGAGAGCTGTTCTTCCACTCGGCGTTTCCGCCGTCGGCGCCGGAATCGGTGTTCTTCGGGCCCGATACGCACCGCACGGCCGACGCCGCCCTCGCGCACCTGCGTGCACTGCCGCGCCAGCCGCGCCGGGTGGTGGAGGTGGGCTGCGGGTCGGGTGCGGTGGCGGTGACGATCGCCAAGCACGCCCCGCAGGCGGAGGTCGTCGCGGTCGACATCAACCCGGCTGCCGTGCGGTTCGCCCGGATCAACGCGGCGATCGCCGGCACCCGGCGGGTCGAGGTCCGGCACAGCGACCTGCTGGACGGCGTTGACGGCACCTTCGACCTGATCGTGTCCAACCCGCCGTTCATGATCGACCCCGAGGGCCGGATCTATCGCGATGGCGGCGGCCCGCACGGCCACGACCTTCCGCTGTCGATCCTCGGCGCGGCCGTGCTGCGGCTGGCGGCGGGCGGCTCGCTGGTGCTGTTCAGCGGCACCGGCATCGTCGACGGCGAGGACCCGCTGCTGGCGACGGCCGCGCACCGGCTGGCCGACACGGACCTGCGCTGGACGTACCGGGAAATCGATCCGGATGTCTACAGCGAGAACCTGGACAGTCCCGCCTACGCACACGCGGAACGCATCGCGCTCGCCGTGCTCACCGCGACCCGGCCCTCCTGAAAGGCGCATCGATGTCACTGACCGCATCCGGTCCGGCGGCCGTCGCCGGCACCATCGCCCAGCAGCGGCTCACCGTGGGGGTCGAGGAGGAGTTCCTGCTGCTGGACGCCGGCACCGGCCAGAACACGCCACGGGCGGACGACGCCCGGGCAGCGCTCATCGACGAGGCGCGCGCGCTGAGCCGGGTCGAGTTCCGGCGCAGCATGATGGAGATGGTCACGCCCGTGTGCACGTCCCTGCCCCAGCTACGCAGGCACCTCGCCGGCAACCGGTCCGCCGCCGCGGCCGCCGCCGCGTCGGTGGGCGCCGCGCTGGTGCCGGTGGGCGCCACCCCGGTCGGCGAGCCGGACCGCACCGTCGAGGACACCCCGCGCTTCCACGCCATCTCCCGGCACTACGGCCCCATCGCCCACGACCCCGCGCTGTGCGGCTGCCACGTCCACGTCGGCGTCCCCGACCCGGAAACAGCCGTGCAGGTCTGCAACCATCTGCGCCCGTGGCTGCCGGTCGTGCAGGCGCTCTCGGCCAACTCCCCGTTCCACGCGGGCGCGGACACCTGCCACGGCAGTTGGCGCAGCATCCAGATGGAGCGCTGGCCGAGTCTGGGGCCGTCGCCGTTCCTGGAGTCGGTCCAGCACTACGAGCGGACCGTGGCGGAGCTCGTCGCCTCCGGCGCGATGCTCGACGCGACGATGGTGCTGTGGTGGGCGCGGCCGTCGAGTCGCTACCCGACCGTGGAGGTCAGGGTTGCCGATGTCTGCCCCACCGTTGAGGACACCGTCCTCATCGCCGGTCTGGTCCGGGGACTGGTCGCCACCACGCTCACCGACATCGCGGCGGGCCGGCCGGCGCCGCGGGTACCCAACCACCTGCTCCGGGCGGCGCACTGGGGCGCGGCGCACAGCGGCCTGGACGGCACCCTGATGGACGTGCGACGGCGGGCGGCGCGACCGGCCTGGGAGATGGTCGACGAGCTGCTCGCCACCGTCGAGGCGGCGCTGGTACACCACGGCGACCGGGACGTCATCGCCGGTGAGCTGACCCGGCTGCGGGTCGAGGGCAACGGCGCGACCCGTCAGCGGCGGACGTTCGAGCGGGCCGGCGACCTGCCGGCGGTGCTGCGGGAGCTGGCCGTGCGGGCCTGACGGCGCCGGCGTTCTACTGCCTGTCGCGGCGTTGCTGGGTGTGGCGGAGCACCTCGTCGGTGCTGGCGGTGACCTGGTCGATCCGCTGCGCCAGCGCGGAGTGTCCGCCGAGGTGCTGCCGGACGGCGACGAGCAGGGCCGGTAGCGCGGTCGCGTCGGGGTCGGCGAGGGCGCGGTGCAGCCGGTCGAGGTCGGCGGTGGCGCCGGCGGGCGCGTTGCGCAGTGCGGCGACCTGCCCGGCAAGGCTGCGCAGGTCCGCGGTGTTGTCGGCGGTCCACTGCGCGACGGCGCGCACGCCGGCCCGATGGTCCCGCTCAGCGCGGACCCTGTCCTCGCGGGTCCCCGCTCCGTTGCCGGCGGTGGGCGCGGCCCTGAGGTAGCGCCGTTCGGCGGCCTGTCGGCTGGCCACGCCAAGCGCGGGGGCGAGGGTCTGCCAGCTGACCCCGGCCCGCCGGGCAGCAGCAATGAGGTCGGGCTCGATGGCCGCGAGCTGCTCCTGGACCGACCGGAGCAGCACCAGCGCCTCGAGGACGGCGTCGGCATCCACCGCCGTGCCGTCGTCGGCGCACCGCTCGGCCACCGCCGTGATTGCCGCGACGGCCGTGCTCAGCGCGTCCCGTCCAGCCATACGGACCTCCGCTCTCCATGACGTCATCGTTTCGTTGACTTCGCGCTTGTCATCGTTCCGATGACGTGTTACAACAAACCTATCGCGCATTGACCGACCAGTCGAGACCCAGGAGGTAGTCCAATGTTGGTGCGCAGCGAACCCTTCACCGAGGTCAACCGGCTTGCCCAGCAGCTGTTCGGCGCCCCGTCGACCGGCACGTGGTCCCGCCCGACGGCCATGCCCGCGGATGCCTACCGCAACGGCGACGAGTTCGTGATCGTGTTCGACCTGCCCGGGGTGGACAAGGACGCGATCGACATCGACATCGAGCGCAACGTGCTGACCGTCCGCGCGGAACGACGGCCCATCGATCTCGGCGAGCAGGCCCAGGCGGCCCTGACCGAGCGACCGTTCGGCGTCTTCTCCCGGCAGATGTTCCTCGGCGACGCCCTGGACACCGATCGCATCGACGCGACGTACCAGAACGGCGTCCTGGCCCTGCGGATCCCCATCGCCGAGAAGGCGAAGCCTCGCAAGATCACCGTCGGTGGCCACGCCGAGCAGGGGCACAAGCTCCTCGACAGCTGACAGCACCCGCAGCATGACAAGGTGGTGACCCGTGATGCACACCGGACTGTCGCCGGAGTGGGACCGCAGGTTCGACGAGGCGTTCACCGACCTCGTCAGCCACGACGATGATCTCGTCCGCACCGAGTTCACCGGCCTGATCCAGCGGTCGTGGCCAACCTGCTCGGACCCTGCCGACACCACCGGCATCCGCCAGGAGCGGTAACGCATCCGAGGTGACCTTCAACGGCGAGGCGCGTGTCCCCAGCCGTCGATCGTCACCTCGGCACGGTCCTGACCGCAGCGCAAGCATTGAGCGTCAGCCGTCCCACGCCTCGCGGCGTGGGACGGCCGGATGTGCGCGTCTCAGGCGACGGAGGCCGGGAACCGGTCCCAGACCCGATGCGCGCCCATGAGCTGCTGCAACTGGGTGAAGACGTCCGCCGCGTTGTCGGCCACAACCACACCGGGCGTGCCGTCGACACCGGCGGCGGTCAGGACGGCCGAGCTCGCGCCGTATGCACCGATCGCCTTGGCGTGCCGCCACGCTTCCTCGACCATCAGCAGCACCCGCGGGTCGATCGCCGCAGACCCCTTCGTGCCGGCCTTCGCGTCGCGAGCCGGGATCGCGTCGGGGGCCGGCACCGGCGCCCCGGCGAGCAGCACTGCGTCGAACTCGACCGACCGGGCGGTGGCAAACGTCCGCTGCACCGGCAGGCCGCCGACGAGCCCGCCGTGCGGGGCGATCAGCAGCGGCACCATGCCCGCGGCGAACACCGCCTCGCGCAACGCACCGAGCCCGTCCAGGTCGCCGTCCGGGTCGATGACGACGCCGACCGTCCGGCCGTCTCCCGGCCACACCTCGCCGATCTGTGACAGGGCGGGACTCGGCGTGACGTCGGCCAGCGGCACGGTCGGCTCCGGCGCCGGCAGGCCCAGCCCTGCCGCGACCTGCGCGCACAGCACAGGGTCGATGTTGGCCAGGGACAGCAGCTGCCGCTCCTTGATCGCCTGCTCGTAACACTTGCCGAGCTCGAAGGTGTACGCCCGGATGATGTGCTCCCGCTCCACCGGCGACATGCTCAGCCAGAACAGGCGCACCTGGCTGTAGTGGTCCTCGAAGGACACGGGGCTGGCCCGCACCTTGCTCGCCTCGGCCACCGTCACCGGGACGTCGAGGAACGCCTGGTCGGCGTCCCCGGCGACCGAGGGGTTGCCGCCGTCGAGGGAGTTCGGCCGGTACGGTGCGACGCCCGCGTGGATCGCCTGCTGGTGGAACCCGTCGCGGAGCATGTCGTTGACGGCGGCGTGCGGCCGGTTGATCGGAATCTGCGAGAAGTTCGGCCCGGCGAGGCGGGTGAGCTGCGTGTCGACGTAGGAGAACAGCCGCGTCTGCAACAGCGGGTCGTTCGTGACGTCGATGCCGGGCGGCAGGTTGCCGAGGTGGAACGCGACCTGTTCGACCTCGGCGAAGAAGTTCGTCGGCGTGCGGTTCAGCGTCATCTTCCCGATCGGCTGCACCGGCGCCAGCTCCTCGGGCACGATCTTCGTCGGGTCGAGCAGGTCGATGCCTTCGAACGTCTCGTCCGGGGTGTCGGGCAGCACCTGGATGCCCAGTTCCCACACCGGGTACGCGCCGGCCTCGATCGCGTCGTACAGGTCGCGGCGGTGGAAGTCCGGGTCCATGCCGCTGAGCAGCTGCGCCTCCTCCCAGTCCAGGGAGTGCACGCCCAGCTTCGGCTTCCAGTGGAACTTGGCCAGCACCGTGTCCCCGGCCTCGTTGACCAGACGGAAGGTGTGGACGCCGAAGCCCTCCATCGTCCGAAACGAACGCGGGATGCCCCGATCGGACATGTTCCAGATCGTGTGGTGCTGCGCCTCGGTGTGCAGCGACACGAAGTCCCAGAACGTGTCGTGGGCGCTCTGTGCCTGCGGGATCTCCCGGTCCGGGTGCGGCTTGCCCGCGTGGATGATGTCGGGGAACTTGATCCCGTCCTGGATGAAGAAGACCGGCATGTTGTTGCCGACGAGGTCGAACGTCCCTTCGTCGGTGTAGAACTTCGTCGCGAAGCCACGCGTGTCGCGGACCGTGTCGGCCGACCCACGCGACCCCAGCACGGTGGAGAACCGGACGAAGACGTCGGTCTGCTTGCCCTTCTTCAGGAATCCCGCCCGCGTCACACCGTCGGCGGTGCCGTACCCCTCGAACACACCGTGCGCACCGGCACCACGGGCGTGCACAACCCGCTCGGGGATGCGCTCGTGGTCGAAGTGCGTGATCTTCTCGCGGAGGTGGTGGTCCTGCAGCAGGATCGGCCCGCGCGGACCGGCCTTCAACGAATGGTCGGTGTCGCGCAACCGCGCGCCCTGCGACGTCGTCAGGTACTTCCCCTGCTGACCGTTGGCGTCGGCGCGCGCACCGGTCGGCGCACCCGTCGGCGTGCGGGTCTGCGGCGTCCCCTGCTCCGGCCTCGGCGGCAACGGATCACGGGGCTCGGTCGGCTCGGCGACTGACGGCGTGCCACTGCCCGGCGAGCCCGGCACGTCGGGCGTGAGCAGCTCCGCCACTTTCTCAGCGGCGCTTCCGACCGCCTTCTTGACCGCTGCTGCGGACTTCTTCGCGGCTTTGGCGGGCTTGCTGGCGGCCTTGCCGGGATTGTCGCGGGCCATCGTCTGAGAACCTCCACGCGGCGGAAACATGCAGGTCCTCCGCCGTACCCTGGGTGAAGTGCCACAAACGCAACCTCCGACAGGAGTGTTTCGGCAGGTCACCACGGAGCGTACCGAGTGCCAGGCGTCGAGCCGGACTGGCGGATGTCCGCCGAGCGCCACCGTGGGTTCGGGAGTACGGTTGGCGATAGTTCGGACATGAGCCTGTGGCGGACGACGCCCGACGAAGCGCTCCATGGTGACGAGGAGTCCTATGTCCAGCTATCAGGTGCAGCACTCGCTGATCCGCGAGGCGCACAGCAGCCAGGAACCAGAACTGGGGTTGACGACCCTGTCTACCGGGCCGCTGACCGAGGTCGAGGCCGTCGGCATCGTCGACTACGGCAGTGCGTCTACGCTGACCCGGCTGGTCGACCGGCTCCTTGCCGAGTATGCACCGCGATGGCTGGTCCTGGACCTCGCCGGGGTCTGCCTGCTCGACGCGGCCGGTATCACGACGCTGCTGCGGTTGCGGGACGGTTGCGCCGCCCAGGGCAGCCGACTGATCCTGCGCAACCCCTCACCGAGGACCTGCAAAGTCCTGGACATCACCAACACCGCGGGTCAGTTCGACATCCGGACAGTCTCCGCCTCTGTGCCGGCCTCCTCGTCGGATGGCGCCTGTGCGTCAACGGGGCCGTGACGTCGGTGCTGATGTCCAGCAGCAGCAGCGAACCCGCTGGGACCGGCTCGCCGCGCCAGGTCAGATCGCGCACGACGCGGGCACCGGCGAACGGGTAGAAGCGGCGCCGACGGCGGACATAGGTCCAGTGAGGACGCGGCCGCCGAAGGCTCGGTTACCGGGGGGGGCGGGCGTACCATCGCGGGCCCGCAGCATCAGCGTGACTTCGTCCGCTGGAGGGCCGTCGTAGCGTGCCAGCGCGGCATGGCACAGCCGCCGCAGCGCTTCCGGCGCCGGCAGCTGCCCGGCGTCGCGCTCGACGAGGTCGACGAGCCCGGCGTCGGTGAGCATGCCGCCGCGCTGATCCCGGGTCTCGGTGACGCCGTCGGTGTACAGCAGCAGCCGGTCTCCGCGTTCCAGGCTCTCCTCGGCGACCTCAATCTGTGGATCGTCCACGCCCAGCGGCATGCGCCAGCCGCCACCGAGGCTGCGTGCCACCTTGCCGTGCCGGATCAGCAGCGGCGGCGGGTGCCCGGCGTTGATGTAGCGCAACCGGCCCCCGTGTCCAGATCCAGGTCGCCGAGCACTGCGGTGGTGAACCGCAGCTCCGGCAGGTGCGTCTCGAGCGGCCACGAACTCATCCGGTTGCGCGAGGCTCTCCCGCTGCAACAGGTCCGCTACAGCGGCGCGCCACGGCCAGCCGCCGTCAGGTGCCATGACGGCGTCGCTGAGCGGTTTCACTGCCCGGAGCCGGGCTCGGCCATCTTGCGGTGCATCTCGGCCTTCGCCGGGTCCGTCAGCACCTTGCCGGCGACGGCCTGGACCTTGTTCTTGAACGAGCCGGCGACCACATGGTCGTCGCCCTTCATGAGCGCCTCGAAGCCCTGCTCGGCGACCTTCGCCGGGTCGTCCTTCGAACCGGCGCCGACCTTCGTGTCCATCATGTCGGCGCGCTCGAAGAAGTTCGTGTCGGTCGGGCCGGGCATCAATGCGGTCACCGTGACGCCGGTGTCCTTGAGCTCGTTGCGGACCGCCTCGGAGAACGACTGCACAAACGACTTCGACGCGTTGTACACCGCCTGGTAGGAGCCCGGCATGGTCGACGCGATCGACGAGGTGAACAGGACCTTCCCCGAGCCGCGACGGACCATGTCCGGCAGCACCCGCTTGGCGAGGTGCACGGTGGAGGTGACATTCACATCGATGATGTTGAGCTCGTCGCGCAGGTCGGTGTCGCGGGTGAAGTCGCCGCCGGCGCCACGGCCGGCGTTGATGGCGATCGCCTCGACCGGACGCCCGGTCTGCGCGATGTCCTGGTACAGCCGCTCAACACCGTCGTAGGTGGCCAGGTCGACCTGACAGGTCTGCACCTCCGCGCCGCCGTCGCGGCGCAGGTCCGCACCGGCCCGCTCGATGCCCCCGTCCTCGGCCGCGATCAGCAGGTCGAAGCCGTGCTCGACGAACTGCCGCGCCAGCTCGTAACCGATGCCGCTGCTGGCACCGGTGACAACGGCCAGCGGACGCTCTGTGCTCGGTGCGCTCATGGTGCTGCGTTCCTCTCCATGGGATGCCTCCGGATCGGCCCGGCCGGTACTGCCGCCGCGACGTCGGGGTGGTACCCGACGGCTACCCGCGCCGATCACCCGAAAACACACCCGCGTCGTGCGCGTCAGGTCCGCAGCCGCCGTGGGTCCACGGAGCGCTCCGGAAAGCGGCGCAGGAACTCGTCCTCCAGCTCTGCGGTGCGCTCGTCGTGGTGCTCCAGTGCCTGCGGCGAGCCGTGCCGGAATGTGTCGTCGCGGGTCTCGTGCAGGTGGCCGAGCTCACGGGACAGGTCCTCGTCGGACAGGGCCCCGGCCGGCACGCCGACCCCGTCGTCGCCTCGCCCGGTCACCGCCAGGGCGTCCACGGCCTCGTCGTAGGTGTACTCGCCCTCCGGCAGCGACTCCAGCCGCCCCACCACCGCCGCCGATGCTTCGGCCACGATCGCCTGCCGCTGGATCTCACCGGACGTCAATCGGTCCCGCCCGGTGTACAGCACGTCGAGCAGCTTCTCAGTTTCACCCATGATGGAGGCCTACCCGCCACCCGCCGCGTGGAACATCTCCGGCGCACCGCTGTCCACGACCGATCGGCCTTGGTGAACCGCCCTTTTGGTGTCGTGTTCTACCCGGCGCGTCTCAGCGCAGCCAGGCACCTGGCGGATGCTCGGGTGCCGCCAGATCGGCGACCACCCCGAAATGGTCGCTTGCCCAGACGTCGTCGACCGGCTCGTCGAAGGCGAGCCGGCATCCGACGACGTCCAGCGTCGGGCCGTGGATGCCGCAGCGGACCATGACGTAGTCGATGCGACGGCCGAGCTCCAGCGACATCTCGCCCGCCCGTTCCAGCGGGTTCGACGGCGTGAACGTGTGCCCCGGATCGTCGGGGTGGATCGCCGCCCAGGCATCGCGATACGCCACGCTGCTGCCGTGCAGGGACTGCTTGCCGGTCCAGAACCGCACGCTGGCGGCGTCGGGTGTGTCGTCGAAGTCGCCGGCCAGCACCACGTGCCGTTCCCGACCGGCGAACTGCTGTTCCACGAACCGGGCGCAGGCCACCGCCTGTAACTCCCGTTCGTGGGCGTAGCCGACCTGGTATGCCGGTTTGTGGTGGACGAACAGCAGCGGCCCGACCGGCGCCGGCGCCTCGACCTCGGCGACCACCGCCGCGCACCACGGCAGGTCCACCCGGTCGGTGACGTGCAGATCCAGCTCACCTACCGTGCCGACCGGCCACCGGCTCGCGAAGGCGGCGCCGACGCCGTCAGCGGAGCGCCCGGAATGCCGGACGATGTGATAGCCGGGGCCGAGCAGGTCGAGCGCCTGGTCGTAACCGTTGCCCCAGACCGTCTCCTGCAACGCGATCAGATCGGGTCTCAGATCCGCGAGACCGGCCCGCAGCACCGGGCGGCGACGCTCCCAGTCTCCGTGATCCGGCGACAGCAGATTGACCGTCATGACCCTGAAATGAGCTGGATTCACACCGCGCGGCATGCAGGTTTCCTTCCGCAAGGACCCGACCGGCATCGTCGGCCGCCATGGCGCCGGAGGTCGTGCCCCACGCGTACCCGCGCACGTCACCCGAGACACCACCCCACGCCGGGGATGCGGCAAGCAGACATTCGAGCGACATCCGGTTGGCGGTCCCGCCGTGGGGTACCGAGGCCTCGACGTTCGAGGGGAGGCCCGCGCGTGACAACAACAGCTAGCTCAGGCGTTCGCTCTGCCATAGATCTGACCATCGCGCTGTCGTCCGGGCGCGGCCAGGACCTCGTCGAGTTGACCGGCGTCCTCGACTATTCCTCTCTGCCCTACCTGCGACACGTCGTGTTCGAGCTGCTGGACGAGCGACGGTTCCGGATCACCATCGACGTGTCCCAGCTCCGGATCCTCGACGCATCCTCGATCAATGTCATCCTGTACCTGCGCGAACGGTCCCAGCGACTGGGCGGTGACCTGCAGCTGACCGGCGCGACCGGCACGGTGCTGACCGCGCTGGAGATCACCGGCGTCGCCAAGGAGCTGGACGCCTACACCACGTGCGACTGGCCGGTGCCGCAACGGCAACGGCAGGTCGTCGACCTTGCCTCGCTCCGGCTCAGCCACGGCCAGTGGCCTGCCGGCGCCACCGAACTGCTGACCCACCTGCACACGATGGAGCCCGGCGACCCAGCACGTCACCGCGCCCGCAACGCGATCATCGAGCTGTGCCTGCCGACCGCCCACCGGCTGGCGCGACGCTACGGCGGCATCGGCGAAGCGGCCGCCGACCTGCGGCAGGTCGCGGCACTGGGCCTGGTCAAGGCCGTCGACGGTTTCGACCCTGCGCGCGGCTTCGAGTTCGCCACCTATGCGACACCGACGGTTCTCGGCGAGATCAAACGCCACTTCCGCGACCGGACCTCCGGCATCCGGATGCCCCGACGGCTCCAGGAACTGCGGATGTCCGTCAACGCCGCCCGTGACGAGCTCACCCACACGCTCAGACGTTCGCCGACCGTCGCCGATCTTGCCGCGTACCTCGACGTCGCCGACGACCGGATCATCGAGATGCTCGGCGCCTGTCAGTCCAGCCGTCCGCTGTCGCTGGACGTGCCCGCCGGCTCCGACGACGACGCGACACTGCTGGAGGTCATCGGCGGCGACGACCCGGAGTTCGACGCCGTCGAGCACCGGCAGGCGCTGCGTGTGCTGATCGCGCGTCTGCCCCCGCGGGAACGACAGATCCTGAGCCTGCGTTTCTACGGCAACCTCACCCAGTCTCAGATCGCGGAGCAGGTCGGCCTGTCGCAGATGCACGTGTCCCGCCTGCTGCGGCAATCATTGGAGTCCTTGCGCCGACGCCTGAGCGACTGACGTCTCCTGCCACACCGCGCTATGGGCGCAGGGTGCACCAGACGATCTTGCCGTCCGATGTGACCGTGGCGCCCCAGGCAACCGTCAAAGCCTCCACGATCACCAGCCCCCTTCCACCGCCCCCTGCAACATCTGGCACAGCCAGACGCGGCATCGTCGCGGACCGGTCCCGGACCGCCAGATGCAGATACCGCCGACGCAACGACACCCACGCGGTGACCGGGGCCGAACCGTGCACCACCGCGTTGACCACCAGTTCGGTGACCACCAGCTCGGCGTTACCGCTCAGCGCGCCCAAGCCGTGCCGCAGACAGAACACCCGCACCACATCGCGAGCCTCTGCCAGACTGCCGGCTCCGCCGAGGACGTCCCAGCGCACCCGCACCGGCCCGCTCCCCCGACCTGCGAGCGCCTCCGCCTCGACCCGGTCGACGGTAAGCGGCACGTGCCGGCCGATCGCCAGCTCATCGAGCTGACGCGCCAGCGCGGGCGTCGCCGAGTGGTGGATGAGCGTGGCTCCCGGCCACGCCGCGGCCGCACGTGCCAGCGACAGAAAGACGGTCAGCGCGATCGGGTCGGCGTCAGCGACACCGGCCAGATCGATGAGCACGGCCGCCGGCTCCTCCGCCAATGCCTTCAGTACAGCCTGCCTGAGCACCGGGGCGGTGAGCGGGTCGAGTCTTCCACGCACGGCCACATGCGCCAGCGGTGTCGTGTGGGTCACTTCGCAGACAAGACGGTCGCCGGACACCGCCCGACTGTAGTGCTGCATGCTCAACGGCCTCCCGGGTCGGCCTCGGTCCGACGACATCGAGGCGCCATCCGCCGGCGGGGGCAAGCTCCGCCCGGCAGCGTCAAGCAAGGCGGCGGCGCAGTGACCTCGTGCGCAGATCGGTTGCCCGCCATTGGATACCCGCAAACAGCAATTCCGTGCTCTGGGTTTCTGGACCGAGGCAAGCGCTTCGAGCACACGACGAGCACCACGTCCCGACGCCAGAGAGAGGGCAGACAACCTCACTCTTCCGCTGGACTCACACCGCCCGCCATGCGGGTTTCCGTCCGCAAGGACCACGACCGGCGTCGCTCAGTTTGTGGCTGCGCCGGGAAGGCGGACGGTGTTGATCCAGAACTGGTTGATCTGGCGCACGATCGCGACGAACTCCTGATAGTCGGCCGGCTTGGTGACGTAGGCATTGCCGTGGGTGTCGTAGCAGGCGATGACGTCTTCGATCAAGCTGGAGGTGGTGAGGACGACGACGGGGATGCTGGCGACGGTCGCGTCGGCCTTGATGGTACGCAGAACCTGGCGACCGTCGACGCGGGGAAGATTGAGGTCGAGCAGGATGAGGTCCGGGCGGGGCGCATCGGTGTAGTCGCCGCGCTGGTACAGGAAATCGAGGGCCTGTTCGCCGTCGCGTGCGACGTGCAGGTCGCTGTCCAGGACGTCGTCGCCGAACGCTTCGCGGGCCATGAGCTCGTCGCCAGGGTCGTCTTCGACGAGCAGAATCTGCGCGGTGAGTGGCTGACCGATGGTCACGGGGGTCCCTTCATCGAACATGCCGCGTGGGCGCGCCGGCTGCGCGTTGAACGATGGAGAGAGGTCAGCTGCGGTGACTGGTTTCGAGCCGGCGCAACTGTACGCCCGACACTGTCAGCCAATAGGGGTGGGAATCTGGTCAGTCGTCCGAGAGGCGGCGGCGCAGGGTGTTGAGGGTGGCGCGGAGAATCCGGGAGACGTGCATCTGGGAGATGCCGAGCTCGGCGGCGATCTGCGATTGGTTGTAGTTGCCGAAGAACCGCATCGTGACGATGACCCGCTCCCGCTCCGGAAGCGCGGCCAGCATTGGCTTCAGCGCCTCGCGGGCCTCGACGTGCTCGAGGCCCGGGTCGGCGCAGCCGAGGCGGGCGCCGAGGCTGGTGTGCTCGCGGTCGCTGTCTTCGCTGCCGGCGGGGGCGTCCAGGGACAGGGTGCGGTATGCGTGGGCGGCGTCGAGACCTTCGATGACGTCTTCCTCGGTGCAGCCGAGCCTGGTGGCGAGGTCCGCCACCGTCGGGGATCGGCCGAGGGATTGGGTGAGGTCGTCGGTGACGCGGCTGATCCGCAGCCGGAGCTCCTGGGTGCGGCGCGGGACCCGCATGTCCCAGCAGCGGTCGCGGAAGTGCCGTTTGAGCTCGCCGGTGATCGTCGGGATGGCGTACGCGGTGAACCCGACCCCGTGGGCGGCGTCGAATCCGTCCACCGCCTTGACCAGCCCGACGCCGGCGACCTGGACCAGGTCGTCGACGGGTTCACCGCGGTTGCGGAACCGCTGGGCGAGGTAGCGGGCAAGCGGCAGGTACAGCTCGATGATCCGGGCGCGGATGCGGGTCCGGTCCGGGCTGCCGGTGGGCAGGTCGGCGAGCAGGGACAGCAGCGACATGGCGACCGCATTGGTTGCCGCCCGGTCCGCGGCCCGGCGGTGGGTCACCGTCGCTGGATCGTCGGTTGCGGCGGCGCCTGTGGCGTCTGCATGGATGGTCGTGGTCATGGTCATGGTCAGCAACCCCTCGGAGGGTGTTTGTAGTGCTGTTCCTGAACTGCAGGGATGTTGCGGCAAGGAACAGCGGGTCAGCGGTGAGCGCGGCATGCGTCGAAAAGGCGCGGGCGGTGCCTGCGCGGCGTGCACGCCGGCATAGGTGCGCTGACCTAGCCGGGGTATTGAGTGCCGCTGCGCGGTGCCCGTGGACGGTCCGTGCTGGCCGCCGTTGCTGGACGACCTGACCTACCTCGCATCGTAGGCCCGCCCGGGCGCCGGCGCCAGCCGACGCGGTGCCTATCCCGACGACGCGCATGGGCGATGACCTGCGAAGGATCGATGTTTACTTTCCGCACAGCAAGGGAATGGGCAGCGGAAGTGATCGACGCGAAAGGATGGATGGCATGGCCCCGACGACGGCTGATCCGCAACAGTTGCGGGCCGAGATCGCGCGTACCCGCGTCGCGCTCGGCGAGACTGTCGAAGCCCTTGCGGCGAAGGTCGATGTCAAGGCTCGCGCGAAGGACGCCGCGGCCGGGCTGGCACATCGCGCGCAGGCGAGGACCGTTGCCGCCGCCGGACGCCTGCGTGACCAGGCATCGTCCGCTGCCACCACCGTGGCCGAGCGCGCCGCCACGACAACCGGGCCGCTCGTCGTGGCGGCCCGCGACCCGCACGGGTGGCGGCGGTTGCGCCGGCCAGTTCCCGCCGCCGTGCTGAGCACCGCGGTGACCGTCGCCGTCGCGCTGGTCGTGTTCGGCGTGAGGGGGCGGCGCCGGTGAGCGGCCTCGCTGGGAAGCTTGCGTACAAGCCGGTCGGGTTGCTGCTCGGTGTCGCCGCCGGCGCGGCGGCCGGGGCGCTGTTCAAGCAGGCGTGGCGGCTGGCCGGCCACGACGACGACGCACCGAACGCCACCGATGAGGACCGCGGCTGGGGCGAGATCCTCGCTGCGGCCGCTCTGCAGGGCGCGATCTTCGCCATCGTCAAGGCGGCCGTCGACCGGGGCGGCGCGGTTGCGGTACGCCGCACAACCGGCTACTGGCCCACCTGAGGGCCCGCTCTGCGGTCAGCCCTAAACGCGCAGCCGAGCACAGGTCCACCTGCCGTACCGCAGCGAACGTCCTACGGACGTGCCAGCACCGCCACGACCGTCTCGAACGCTGCAACGCAGGGAACGCAGGGAACGCAGGGAACGCAGGGAACGCAGGGAACGCAGGGAACGCAGGGAACGCACCGACACAGCATGATGTCCAAACAGGGGCGGAGCCGGACCTGAGCTGCACGTGGCTCCGAACTTCTCACTGACATCCGGGCCGTGGCCGGGCACGTGTCCGCGTTTGCCCACGGGTGCGGGTGGGTCAAGCCGACGGCTCGTAAGGCTGAGCGGCCAGCAGCCGGGCGAGATGGGCGGCGTTGGCGGCAAGGGTCTTCGTCGCGGCGCCGGTGGTGTCGGGCTTCGGCCCCGCCTGGTCGTAGTCGACCTTCTGCATCGCCTCACCGACCCAGTACGTGCCGCCGGCGGCCGGGATGGTGAAGCCGACATCGTTGAGCGCCTGGAACACCTCGGCGGTCACGTGGTGGGCGCCGTCCTCGTTGCCCACCACCGCGACCGCCGCGACCTTGCCGTAGGTGAGCAGGCGGCCCTGGTCGTCGGTCTCGGACAGCTCGGCGTCGAGCCGTTCGAGGACCACCTTGCACACCGACGCCGGCTGGCCCATCCAGATCGGGGTGGCGATGACCAGGATCTGCGTGCCGAGGAGCTTGGCGCGGATCTGTGGCCAGGCGTCGCCGTCGCCCTCGTCCGTGGAGACGCCGAACCGCACGTCGTGGTCGACGACGCGGATCACCTCGCCGTCGACGTCGTGGTCGGCGAGGGCGGCCAGGACTTCCCGGCCGAGCAGTTCGGAACTGGACGGGGCGGGAGACTTCTTCAGCGAACAGACCAGGACCAGGGCACGCAACGAAGGCATGATCTCACCTGTACCCGCGGCATCAGCTGCGAACCCCCGCTGGGTCACCCTTCGATACCGGTCGAGCTGTGCGAGGCACCTACGGGCTTCGACTCCGGTGAGCCGCGCTGCCGTAGGTAGATCGACAGGATCGCCATGGACGCCACCGCGAGCAGCTCCGACTGCCAGTTCTGCAGGGTGCGGCTCCAGAAGTCCGCGTTGAGCAGGTACTGGCTCCAGCTGAGCGGGTCCTGCCGGTCCGCCAGCTGCCGCTCGTTGAACGCCGCGGCGCCGGCGATCGACTGGGCCAGCCACGACAGCACGAAGATGACGCCCATGACGAGCCCGAGCGAGTTCGACAGCAGCACCCGCCGCCAGCCGCCGTCCGTGCGGGCCCACGCCGGCGAGTCCTGGCGGGCGTACCTGCCGACCAGCTGGTCCTCGTCGGACTCAAGGCCGGCCTCCTCGGGCTTCTTCGACTCCGGCGAGCCGCGCTGGATGAGCCAGACGGTCAGCACGATGTAGAGGAAGAACTGCAGGTACTCCGACTGCCAGTTCTCCGCGACGTCGGCGGCGAACGATGCCGATGTCAGATAGCGGGTCAGGGAGATCGGCGGCAGTCCGTCGGTGATCTGCTCAGCGTTGAAGGCGGCGTGCCCTGCCAGCGCCTGCCCCACGAGCGCCAGCAGGAACAGTGCACCGAAGACCAGACCGAGGGCATGTCCGGTCAGCCGGCGCCACAGCCGGGTTCGTGTCGTGCCAGCGTCGGCGGCGGGTGTCTCGATTCGAGGTGGGGCGGTCACCGGTGCATCAACCCGATCGTGATGAGGTACGCCAGCCCGACGGCGATGACGCCGAGGCACAGGATGAACATGACACGCACGTCAGCCTCCCTGTACAGCGCAGTCGTACGGACGGTCACCCTGCGGCCGGCAGCCGGCATCAGCGACCCGCCAACCGCCAGGGAACATCGCGAGGAACAGCGTGCCGTCACCGTCGGGCGCCTCGACCGCGACCTGGGCATGCTGCCCGTACACCTCGACGCGGGTGACCGCGCCCGGGTCCGGCAGGCCCTCGTCGCCGATCGCCTCGGGACATGGCCTACCGGCGGCCTGCTCGACCGCGTGTGCGGTGTCCGGGGCGAGCAGGGCGCAGGCGGCGGCACCATCGCCGTCTCGAGCGGCGCTGAGCAATTGGTTGGCGGTGGCGGCAGCGGTGTCCGCGCGGGCGTCGCCGCCGCAGCCCGAAAGGGCGAGCGCGCTCAGCAGCCCCACAGCGGCGAGGGGAAGCGTTCGCAGGTAGTCCACATGGAACGGGATTCCCCGCAAAACCCGAGGTCATGCATCGGCCGGGCACAAACTCCACCCATATCGACACTCATAAGTGTTGATATGCGATGATTTCTGCGCGAACGTTGCCGTATTGCTTCGCAATCCGCCAGGAGAGGCGTTGACTTTGCGTGCCGAATCGCCAGATCCACCAAATCCGAACACATTGAGCCGTCGAGGGCTCCTCGGCGCCGCAGTTGCCGGGAGTGCCGCCGTGGCGATGCCGTGGGCGGCCGGCCCGGCCCGGGCCGCGGGTCAAGGTCGTCGACGCGGCCAACGCCGACATCGGTTACCCCACCGATCCGCAGTACCTCGAAGGTCCGTGGATGACGAAACGCGACGGCCGCTGGTACCTGTTCCACGCCGCCTACTACGGCCCCGCCGCGAACCAGGGGTACTGGACCAACGTCGCCTACGCCGACAGCCCGCTCGGCCCGTTCACCAAGGACCCGCACGCGAAGCTGTTCTTCGGTGGGCACGTCAACGCCTTCGACGGCCCCGACGGGCGGACCTGGCTCAGCTATCGCGGCGAGAACCCGCAGTATCCGAGCACCATCGGCGGCCCCAACGTCGACCCCGTCGACATCGACGCCGGCCGGGTCCTGCCGCGCGGCAACACGCTCGGCCCGATCACCTTCCCGTACCAGGTCACCGAACGGTTCAGCACCCACACCGACAGCGCCTGGGTCCGCAACGGCGGGACCTGGTCCGCGGCGTCCGGCCGGCACTGGACCCAGCTGGCGACCGCACCGGTGACCGTGGTGCCCGGCACCGCGTACCACCTGAAGGTCGTCGCCTCCGGCAGCCTCATCCGGGTCTACGTGACCGACATGACCACCCGAAGCTGACGTCACCGACGGGACCTTCGGCAGTGGCCTGATCGGCGTGCCTACGTTCAACGCCACCGCCACGTTCGACAACGTCACCGCGGGGGGTGCGGCATGAGGTCCCGCGTGGCCGCCGTCCTGATCGTGCTCGGCGCGCTGCTCGTCGCGCCGCCCGCGGCCCGCGCCGCGGTCATCGACGCCAGACCGTTCACCGCCCCGGTCGGCACCCGGCACTGGTGTCCGCGACTTCATGTCGGTCCCGATCACCTTCACCCGGCGCTGAAGTGCTGTTCGATGCGGCTCAGCAGGGCGGCGCAGCGGCGGACGTCGTCGAGGTCGGCGCCGACGGCCTCGGCGAGCTCGCGGGACCAGGCGGCGCGCAGCGTGCGCAGGTTGGCGGCGGCGCGGTCGGTCGGGTGCACGGCGACGCCGCGGCCGGCGGTGGCGCGGCGGGAGATCATGCCCTTGTCCTCGAGGGCGCGCAGGGCGGTGCTGACGTTGGTGCGCTGCAGCTGGGTGCGGCGGGCGATCTCGCTCGGGGCGGCGCCCGGGAAGAGGTCCACGACCCGCATCACGTGCCGCTCGGTGTCGGTCATCGGCACCACGCCGGGACCTTCGGGGGTGCGGGCCCGCACGAGCCGGCCGACGTTGAGGATCAGGTGCGCGAGGTCGGCGAGATCGGCGTCGGTGTCGTGGGTCACCGCGTCATCGTAGTGGATTATGGCAGCATAGTTATGTGACGATAACCAAGGTGGAGCCCGTGCCACGCCTGCAGCGGGCGCGGCTGGCCGTGGTGCTCGGCTCGCTCGCGGCGTTCGGCCCACTCACCATCGACATGTACCTCCCGGCGATGCCGGGCATGGCCCGCGACCTGCACACCAACACGCCGATGGTGCAGCTGACCCTGACCGTCTTCGTGATCGGCCTCGCCGTCGGCCAGGTCGTCGCCGGGCCGCTGTCCGACACGTGGGGACGCCGCCGGCCCCTTCTCGCGGGCCTGGCCCTGTACGTCGCCGGCTCTCTGTGGTGCGCGCTCGCCCCCGACGTCGGCTGGCTGATCGCCGGCCGGGCCGTGCAGTCGCTCGGCGCCGCGACCAGCGTCGTGCTGTCCCGCGCGATCGTCCGGGACCTCTTCGAGGGCACCGCCATGACCCGCTTCTTCTCCACCCTCATGCTCGTCAACGGCGCCGCCCCGATCCTGGCACCCGTCATCGGCGGCCAGCTCCTCGCCGTCGCGAGCTGGCCGGCGCTCTTCCTCGTCCTGGCGGCCTTCGGCGGCGTCCTGTCGCTGGTCGTCGCCCTTGCCCTGCCTGAGTCGCTGCCCGCCGAGCGCCGCCGCGCCGGCTTCCGCGACACGTTCGGCGCGTTCCGGGTGCTCGTCACCGACCGGCAGTACCTGCGCTACGTCCTGACGGCGGCCCTGATGTTCGCCGCCGTGTTCGCCTACATCTCCGGCTCGTCGTTCGTCCTGCAGGACGTGCACGGGCTGAGCCCCCAGCAGTTCAGCCTCGTCTTCGGCGCGAACGGTCTCGGCATCGTGCTGTTCGGGCAGCTCAACGGCGTCCTCGTCGGCCGCGTCGCGGGCGAGCACGCGCTGCTGCGCACCGGCCTCGGGGTCGCGGTCGCCGGCGCCGCCGGGGTCCTGCTCTGCGCCACGGCGGACCTGCCACTGCCGCTGCTGCTCGCCTGCCTGTTCGTCGTGGTGTCGATGCTCGGCCTGGTCCTCGCGAACGCCACCTCCCTCGCTCTGGCCGGGCACGCCCGGTCGGCGGGCGCGGCGTCGTCGCTGCAGGGGCTGCTGCAGTTCCTCGTCGCCGGTCTCGCCGCCTCCGCGATGGGCCTCGCCGGGCAGTCCACCGCCGTGCCGATGGCCGCGACGATGGCCGTCTGTGCCGCCGCGGCACTCGCCGTCCTGATGGTGATGCGAGCCAGGCGACCTTAGGAAGCCGTCGCCAGGACTGCGAACGCGTCGCGGAGCGCACCCAGGGCCTGCGGGATCCGCCAGGCGGACCGGTCCCGCGGACCGACCTCGTTGGAGACGGCCCGCAGCTCGCCGAACGGCGTCCCGGCCGCGGACGCGGCGACCGCCACGCCGAAGCCTTCCATGCCTTCCGCCGTCGCGTCGTGTACCCGCCGGCGCAGCGCATCGGTCCGCGCGGCCGACCCGGTCGCGGTGCTGACGGTCACCACCGGCCCGACGGCCGCCGACGGCAAAGCCTGCCGCAGCAGCCGCAACAGCAGCGGATCGACGGCGTGACGGCTGCGGCCGAACCCGAGACGCTCCAGGTCGATGAAGCCGTCGCCGTCCTCGGCGCCGAGGTCCCCCGCCGCGCTGAGGCTGCCCAGGATGAGACCGCCGATGTCGGCCCTGCCGGGAAACGCGCCGCCGATCCCGGCGGACAGCACGGCGTCGAACGGCGAGCCCTCGCACTCCGCGCGCGTCAGCACCCGCGCGGTGGCCGCGGCGGCGTCGGCCGGACCGACCCCGCCGGCGACGACCAGCACCGAATCCGGCCCGACCGCACCGACCCGCGGCTGGTCGTCCGGGGCGAGACCGAGGCCGGTGAGGACCGCCGCGCGCTCCGGCTCGACCGCGGTGACGATCAGCACCCGCCGGAAGCCGGGCAGCCCCGGCAACGCGGAGAGGCCGGTCCCGGCGGGCCGGGCCGCGGCCGCCGGGTTCACCGCACGGCCTGCACGAGGTCGAGGACCGGGGCGAGGCCACGATCACCGGTGCGGTGCTCCGCCGGCAGGATGTAGCAGCGCAGCCCGGCGGCGGACGCGCCGCCGTCGCGGACCGGGTTGTCGCCGACCATGAGGGTCGCCCGCGGGTCCGCGCCCAGATCAGCGCACGCCTTGCGGAACAGCTCCGGGTCGGGCTTCTCCCGGCCGGCCTCGAAGGACAGCGCGTAGGTGTCGACGAGGTCGCCGAGCCCGGCGCGGTCGACGTGCACGCGGATGTCCCAGCCGATGTCGCTGACGACACCGACCCGCACGCCGCGCTCCCGCAGCCCGCGCAGCACGGCGCCGGTGTCCTGGTAGGGCACCCATGAGTCGGCGTGCACGACCCTGGCCTGCGCCGCGGCCTCGTGCCCGCGCAGGAACGGCACCGCGGCGAACCAGGCGAGCATCGCATCGCGGTGCCGGTCCGCGGTCAGGTCGCGGCCGACCTGCACGGCGAGGACCTCCGGCAGCTGGTAGGCGGCTGCCAGGTCGGCCTCGACCGCGGCGAGCGCGGCCGGGTCGTCGAGCTCGTCGGTGCGGCCGGTGTCGGCGGCGATCCGTCGCAGCCACACCGCCACGTCGATCATGTGGAAGATCGTGTTGGCGAAGTCGAAGAGCACCGCCTGCACCGGTGGCACCGGATCCGCCGAGGAGGCCGGGTCGCAGGCATACGCGGAGGGCGTGTCGAACAGGGTGCGCATCGCCACCACGCTACCGGTCACCACGCCTTGGGCCCACCGTCGGGCAGCAGGTCCCGGCTCCGTTTGCGCTGGACCTTGCCGCTGGTGGTGCGGGGCAGGCCGCCGGGGCGCAGCAGCGTCACCGACGCGACGTGCAGCTGGTGCTCGTCGGCGACGGCCCGGCGGACCGCGGCGACGACGTCGTCGTACGCGACACCAGCGCCGCCGGCGGAGCGGTCGACGGAGCGGTCGACGCGGACCTGGCGGGCGGTCTCGGCGACGACGCCGAGCTGCCCGTCGTCGCCGAACGGGAACGCCGCCACGGCGTCGGCGGCGATCGCCGGGTGCGCGGCGGCGACGGTGCGTTCGATGTCGGTCGGGTAGTGGTTGCGGCCGTCGACGATGATCAGGTCGTCGAGGCGGCCGAGGACGAACAGCTGCGCGTCGCGGACGAAGCCGAGGTCCCCGGTCCGCAGGTAGGTGGTGTCGGGCCGGTCCGCGAGCCGGCCGCCGAAGCGGGCCTCGGTCGCCTCCGGCTGCCGCCAGTAGCCGCCGGAGACGCTGTCGCCGGCGACCCAGATCTCACCGACCTGCTCCGCTGCCGCGGGTACCCCTGCGGCGACGATCCGCACGTCGAGGTTGGCGGGGATCCGGCCGCAGGCAACGATCTGCCGCGACGGGTGTCCCGGTCGTGCCGCGACGACCTCGCCGCGCTCCGCGAGGGCCTCGGCGTCCAGGTCGGCAAGGCGGGCGTCGTCAGGGTTGCGGGCGCCGCTGACATACACGACCGCCTCGGCCAGACCGTAGCAGGGCCGCATGGTGTCGGCGCTGAACCCGGCGCCGGCGAACGCGTCCATGAAGCGGGTGAGGGTGCTGTGCCGCACGGGTTCGGCGCCGTTGAGCGCGATCCTCCACCCGCGCAGGTCAAGCCGGGCCTTCTGCTCCTCGGTGAGCTTGGCGACGCACAGCTCGTAGGCGAAGTTCGGCGCCGAGGAGACCCAGCCACGGTAGCGGCTGACCGCGTCCAGCCACACGAACGGGCGCATGAGCAACGCCATCGGCGGCAGCAGCACGACCCGGCCGCCGGCGTGCAGGGCGCCGATCAGCTGGGCGAGACCCATGTCGTGGAAGATCGGCAGCCAGCTCACGACGCTGAACTCGTCCGGCGGGCAGCTCCGCGCGTCGACGAGGACCTCGATGGCGGCGGCGTTGGCCAGCACGTTGGCGTGGCTGAGCACGACACCCTTCGGCGCGCTGGTGGAGCCGGACGTGTACTGCAGGAATGCCGGGTCCTGCGACCGCACGCCCGGGTCGCGCCACAGCACGGCGAGACCCGCCGGCACGTCGGCGACGACGATCGGCTCGACGCTGCCGAGGTCCGCGACCAGCGACGACTCCGCGTGCTGTGCGGTGGTGAGCACCACGGCAGGGTCGGCGTCCTTGACGATCCCGTCGAGCCGGCCGAGGGTCCGTTTCCCGCTGTGGATCGCGTCGGGCGCCGGTGACGGCACCGCGACGAGCCCGGCGTAGGCGCAGGCGAAGAACGCGACGACGAAGTCGGCGCCGTTGGGCAGCATGAGCATCGCCCGGTCCCCCGGCGACGCCGTCTGCTGCAACAGCGCCGCGGTGTCCCGGACCCGCCGGTCCAGCTCGGCGTAGGTGAGGGTGGTGACCTCCTCGCCGTGGCTGTCCAGCTCGACGCAGGCGGGCCGGTCCGGCCGGACCCCGGCGTGGTGGCGCAGCAGGTCGCCGAGCGTGCGGACACCCTCGATCACCTGGACGGGGTGCCGGTCGGGCGTCACAGGTTCCCCGCCGAGCCGTGACCGTTCGCGGACGCCAGGATGGTGCGGGCGCCGGGGAACAGGCCGTTGGCGGTCATCGCGTCGGCGGCCTTCACGACGATCGCCACGATCCGCTCCAGGTCCTCGTCGGTGTGCGCGAGGGACAGGAAGCAGTTGCGGCCCTCCCAGATGTAGAGGCCGTCGTGGACGAGCATCGTGTGGTAGATCTCGGCGCGCTCGGAGTTGGCCGGCTCCTCGACCAGCCGCAGCCGGAACAGCGAGCCGAAGCGGGCGACGCGGATCGGCACGCCCGCCTCCTCGAACATCGCGTCCAGGCGGGCGCCGAGGGCCTCGGTCCGGGCGTTGAGGTCGGCCTGCAGCGCCGGCCCGCGGCGCACCAGCTCCCGCAGGACGGCCCGGCCGGCGGCCAGCGACAGGGGGTGCTTGCAGAAGGTGCCGGAGTAGAACGTGCGGACCGCCTGCGGATACGGCTGGTCGCCGAACTCCCACGCGCCGCCGTCGATGGCGTCGAGGTACTTCGCGTTGCCGGCGACGATCCCGATCGGCATGCCGCCGCCGACGACCTTGCCGTAGGTGGTGATGTCGGCGGTGATGCCGAACAGGCCCTGGGCGCCGTTCTGGTGCATCCGGAAGCCGGTGATGACCTCGTCGAAGATGAACGGGACGTCAGCGTCGGCGGTGATGCCGCGCACCTCGCGGAGGAACTCGACCGGCTGGATGTCGGGGCGGCGGCTCTGCACCGGCTCGACGATCACGGCGGCGAGCTCGTGCGCCCGCTCCCGCAGCACCTGCAGCGACGCCGGGTCGCCGTAGGGCAGGACGAGCGCGTTGGCGCTGACCTCAGGCGGGATGCCCGGCGCCATCGGCACCGACTCACCGGAGGAGCCCTCGATGTCCTGGCGGGCCAGGATCGGGTCGGCGGTGCCGTGGTAGGCGCCGGCGAACATCGCGATGCGGTGCCGTCCGGTGATCGCCCGGGCCAGCCGCACCGCGACCATGACCGCCTCGGATCCGGTGTTGCAGTAGACGACCCGGGCCTTGCCGGTCAGCTGCCGGATGAGGTCGGTCATCTCCGGCACCAGCGGCGAGTGCGGGCCGAGCTGCATGCCGTCGGCGAGCTGGGCGGTGATCGCCTCGTTGATGAACGGCTCGTTGTGGCCGAACAGGTTGACGCCGAACCCCATGGTGAGGTCGATGTACTCGTTGCCGTCGACGTCCCAGACCTTGGCGCCGTGGGAGCGGGTCACCACGATCGGGTAGCGGGTCTCCTTGAGGTTCAGGTACGGCTGCGGCGCGTGCCGGACGTCGGCGTGGCCGAGCCGCTCCGCGCCGGCCTGGGTCCGGGAGCCGGCGGTGCGGGCGCAGTAGGCGCGGGAGACGTCGGCGATGAAGGCCTTCTGCGCGTCGGTGAGCTTCCGCGACGGCCCGCCGGTGCGGGGGCCGAACGCGACGAACGTTCCCTGCGGCGCGGCCGGGATCACCGTCTGTGGCACAGGCGGCGCCGGCACGAACGCCGGTGGCGGCGGGACGGCGGCCGGGACGGGCTCGGCCGGTCGCGCCACGGGGGCGGCGGCCGGCGCCGGAGGCTGTGCGGCACCGGGCTGGCGGCGGCGCAGCAGCTCGTACGCCTGATCCATCACCTGCGCGTGGACATCGAGGAACCGGTCGACGGCGCCGTTCCCGCCAGCAGCGAGCGGCGGCAGCACGGGCGTCGGCACCGCGGTCACCGCCGACGCCGCAACCGGCAGCGCAGGACCAACCGGCAGCGCAGGACCAACCGGCAGCGTAGGACCAACCGGCAGCGTAGGAGCAACCGGCTGAGCTGCTGGAGCCGGTTCGCGCTGGGCCAGCACGGCGGCCGGGGCGGTCCGCCGGATGTAGTCGGCCAGCCGCCGCAGCGTGTTGACCTCCTCGAACAGCATCCCGATCGGGATGATCACCTCGAAGGTGCGCTGGATGCTCTGGATCGTGTGGAACAGCGTCATGGAGTCCGCGCCGAGCTCCAGGAACGAGGTGTCCGGGTCGATCGGCGCGTCGGACTCCAGCAGCGTCGTCACGACCTGGCCCAGCTCCGCCAGGATACGGTCGCCCGCCCCTGCCGACGTCGGTTGTGCCACGTGCTCCTCAGCCCCTCTCGGGATCGGTGCCGGTGCGGGCGCCCCCGTGGGCAACCAGAACCGTCTGCGCTGGAACGGGTAGGTGGGCAGGTCGACCCGCCGGCGGCGGAACCCGTCGTGGACGCCGGCCCAGTCCAGGTCGTGTCCGGCGGCGTACAGCTGGGCGAGCGAGTCGGTGAGCACGTCGCCGTCCTCGGCGCCGGTGCGCAACGACGCCACCCACCGCGCCCCGGACACCACCCGGCGGCCGGCGCCGAGCAGCACCTGGCCCGGGCCGACCTCGACGAACGTGGTGCAGCCCGCGTCGGCGAGTCGGCGCACGCCGTCGGCGTACCGGATCGTCGAGGTGAGGTGCCGGGTCCAGTACGCCGCGTCGGGGCGGTGCGTGTCGTCGAAGTGCCGGCCGTCGAGATCGCTGACCAGCGGCAGCTGCGGCGCCCGGTAGGTCACGGCGGCGGCGACCTCGGCGAACGCGTCGCGGGCCGCGGCCATCATCGGCGAGTGGAACGCGAGGCCCGACTTCACCGGCCGCACGGTCACGCCGGCGGCGGTCAGGTGCGCCTCCACGGCGGCGACCCCGGCCGGGGTGCCGGCGACGGTGACGTTGGTGTCGGCGTTGACCGCGGCGATCGCCAGGCTGGGGTCGGCGACGGCGGCGAGCGCGGCGCGGACGGTGTCCTCGCCGGTGAACGCGGCCAGCATCGTGCCGGGCCCGCTGTGCTCCTGCACGAGCCGGCCCCGGGCGGCGACCAGCCGCAGCCCGTCCTCGAGGTCGAAGACCCCGGCGACGCAGGCGGCGGCGAGCTCGCCGACGCTGTGGCCGAGCAGGTGGCCGGGACGCACGCCCCAGCCGGTCCACAGCTGCGCGAGGGCGTACTCGACGCAGAACAGGGCGGGCTGCGTGTAGCGGGTCTCGTCGAGCAGGTGCGCGTCGCCGGGCTGCGGGAACAGCACCGTCAGCAGGCTGCGGCCGATCAGGTCCCGCAGGATCTCGTCGCAGCGCAGCAGGGTCTCGCGGAAGCGGGCGTTCGTCACGTACAGCTGGCGGCCCATGTCGGCGTACTGCGAGCCCTGCCCGCTGAACAGGAACGCGACGCTCCCGCCGCCGTCGGGTGGCCGCACCCCGGCGTGCAGACCCCGGTGGGCGGTGCCGGACGCGACGCGCCGCAGCTGTTCGGCGGCCTCTTCGCGGGTACGGGCGGCGAACGCGGCCCGGTGCCGCAGGTGCGACCGGCCGGTGTGCACGGACGCGGTGAGGTCGGCCAGGGACGGCGCCGGCCGCTGCTCCAGCACGCTCGCGTAGCGGGCGGCGAGCTCGGCGAGCCCCGCCGGGTTCTTCGCGCTGACGGTCACCAGGTGCGAGGAGCGCATGTTGCCGCCCGCCGCGGGCCTCGACGACGGCGCGGGCGGCGCGGCCTGGAGGATGACGTGGGCGTTGGTGCCGCCGAAGCCGAAGGAGCTGACGCCGGCGGTGAGGGTGCCGTGCCGCGGCCGCCACGGCTGCCCGGCGGTCGGCACGCTCAGCGGCGCGTCGGCCGGGATCCGCGGGTTGCGCTCCCGCAGGTGCAGGTGGGCGGGGACGTGGCCGTGCTGGAGCATGAGCACGACCTTGAGCACCCCGGCGATCCCGGCGGCGGCCTCGGCGTGCCCGATGTTCGTCTTCACCGAGCCGAGCAGCAGCGGCTCACCCGCGGGCCGACCCTCGCCGAGGACGGCGGCAAGCGCGGCCGCCTCGATCGGGTCGCCGAGCGGGGTGCCGGTGCCGTGCGCCTCGACGTAGTCGACGTCGTTGGGGGCCAGGCCCGCGTCGTGCAGGGCGTCACGCAGGACGTCCTGCTGGGCGCCGCCGTGCGGGGCGGTGAGCCCGTTGCTGCGCCCGTCCTGATTGACCGCCGACCCGCGGATCACGGCGAGGACCCGGTCGCCGTCGCGGACGGCCGCGTCGAGGCGTTTGAGCAGCACCAGGCCGCAGCCCTCGGCGCGCACGTAGCCGTCGGCGGCGGCGTCGAAGGTCTTGCACCTCCCGTCGGCGGCCATCATGCCGGCCTGCTCGAACACCTCGGTGCCGTCGGTGGCCAGCAGCAGGTTGACGCCGCCGGCGAGTGCCGTGTCGGACTCGCCGAGGCGCAGGCTGCGGCAGGCCATGTGCAGCGCCACCAGCGAGGAGGAGCACGCGGTGTCCACCGCCATGCTGGGGCCCTTGAGGTCCAGGGCGTAGGAGACGCGGTTCGCCGCGATGCTCAGCGCCTGCCCGGTCCCGGTGTGCGGGGTGTGCAGGTGCGGCTCGCGGGCGATGAGCCGGCCGTAGTCGCTGCCGCTGATGCCGACGAAGACGCCGGTGCGGGTGCCGGCCAGGGTCGCCGGCGGCACGCCCGCGTGTTCGAGGGTCTCCCACGCGACCTCCAGCAGCAGCCGGTGCTGCGGGTCGACGTGCCCGGCCTCCTTGCCGGAGATGGCGAAGAACTCCGCGTCGAACTGGTCGACGTCGGCGAGCAGCCCGTGCGGGCGGCCCAGCGGCGGGTGGCCGGGCACGTCGCCGCCGACGGCGTCGGTGCCGGACTCCAGCAGCCGCCAGAACGCGTCCGGGCCGGTCGCGCCGGGAAACCGGCACCCCAGGCCGATGACGGCGATCGGGGCGGCGGCATCGGCCTGGGCTGCCGCGAGGGCCGGCGCGGGTCCGGCGGCGCCCGTCAGGTGCCGGGCGAGCTGCCGGGCCGTCGGGTACTGCCAGAACACGGTGGCGGCGACCGGCCGGCCGAGGTGTTCCTGCAGGTCGCCGAGGAGCACCAGGGCGTCGCGGGAGGACAGGCCGAGGTCGGCGAGCACCGCGTCGGGCTCGACGGTGGCCGTGCCGACCTTCCCGGCGACGTGCCGCAGGATCCACGCCTCGACCGCCGCCGCGTCGGTTGCCGCCTGCCTCGCTGGTTGCATGCCACGCCTCCCATGCTCGGTACCGAGCATCGGCGATCACGGTTAGGACATTCCTTAGTTCGCCGATCATGCCGAGAGGAGCGAGCGCGCGACCGGTAGCGTAGGGGCAGTGACAACCGTCGAACCTCGCCGCCCAGCGGGCCTGCCGATCGCCACCGTGATCTTCACGTTGATCACCGTGCTCGGTGCCGCGGCCCAGGTCAACGATCCCGGCGTCCTGACCCGCTTCCGCCGGGACTACCCCGCGTTGCACGACGGGGAGTGGTGGCGGTGGTTCACGCCGCTGCTGGTGCAGTCCGCCGGGTGGGGGCAGATCCTGTTCAACATCGGGTCGCTGATCGTCGTCGGGGTCATCGCCGAGCGCCGGTTCGGCACGTTGCGCTGGCTGGTGCTGTACGTCGGGATCGGCCTGGCCGGTGAGGCCTTCGGCGAGCGGCTCGACCCGACCGGCGCCGGCAACTCCCTCGCCGTCTGCGGCCTCGCCGGCGCCCTGGCGACGCTGCTGGTGCTGCGTCCCGGCGCGGCGACCCGCCCGCACGCGTTCGTCGTGCCGTACTACGTGGCGTGCGTGGCCGGGCTCGGCTTCGGCGGGATCCTCGGCGCGACCATCGCCCCGACCGCCGTACTGGTGATCATGAGCGTGCTGCTGCGCCAGGACACCTACACCGGGGTCGCGTTCTTTGCCGGGGTCGCCTCGCTGGTCGCCGCGGGCGCGCTCGCGGCACGGCCGGACCAGCACGGCATCGGCCTGGTCTGCGGCGCGGTCGCCGGGCTGCTGCTGTTCCCGCCGCGGCACCGCGCCGGGCGGGTCGGCCCGGAGTGGCCGGTGCCCGCGCGCCGCTGACCGCTGGATCGCGAAGGCCCGGCACCCTGGGGGTGCCGGGCCGTTCATCTGTCTGTCAGGCTGCGTACGCCGGCTGCCGGGCCGGGACCGCGATGCCGGTGAGCACCAGGCCGCGGCCGACGAGCCAGCGGCCGCCGAAACCGCCGACCTCGACCCCGCCGACGACCGGGCCGGGCACCAGCAGCCACGCGTGGAACGTCTCGCGCTGCGCGGAGATCGTGACGGTGGCCTCGGTGAAGTCCAGCCAGCGGCCGGTCAGCGGATACCAGGCCTTGAACACCGACTCCTTGATGCTGAACAGCAGCCGGTCCCAGTGCACCCCGGGCCGCTGCGCGGCCAGCTGCCGCAGGTGCCGGCGCTCCTCGGCGAGCGTGATGCTGTCCAGGACCCCGTCGGGCAGCGGCTCGTGCGGCTCGGCGTCGATGCCGATGGTGGTGAGCTGCCCGGCACGGGCGATGGCCGCGGCCCGGTAGCCGGCGCAGTGGGTGATGGTGCCGACGATGCCGTCGGGCCACAGCGGCTCCCGGCGCGGCCCGGACGGGATCGCGACCGGTCCGATCCCGAGCCGGCCGAGCGCCTCCCGGGCGCAGCGGCGGGCCGTCATGAACTCCGCCCGACGCTTCGCGACCGCGTTGCCGAGCGCCGCGAGCTCCTGCGGGAACAGCGGCGCCGGCAGCGCGTCGTCGAAGGCCTCGACGACGGCCGTGCCGGCCGGCAGGAGCCGGCCGAGCAGGGTCAGCGCACCCGCGTCCGCCGCCGGGCCGGCCGTCGTCACGGTCATGCCGTCGGCGCTTCCGGTCCGTACACCTCCACGCCGTCGTGCTGCCGGCGCACGTGGATGCAGTCGCCGGGACACTCGTTCGCGGAGTCGATGACGTCCTGGGCCGCGACCAGCGGCACCAGCACGGCCGTGCGGGGCGTGTGCCGCAGCTCCCCGTCGTCGCCCTTGACGTAGGCGAGCCCGTCCACGTCGAGCTCGAAGACATCCGGTGCGTACTGCACACAGATCCCGTCGCCGGTGCACAGCCCCTGGTCGATCCAGACCTCGAGCTGCTCCTCCTGCGGTGCCGTCGTCGCGGTCATCCGCGCTCACCTGCCTCGTCTTGTCGGTCGATGGCCGGCACGGGGGTCAGACCCGCATCGGCTGGGGCGTCTCGCGACGCGCCTGGTCGGGGCCCTCGAACTCGCGGATGATCTCGTAGCGGGTGTTGCGCTCGACCGGCCGGAAACCGGCGTTGCGGATCAGGTCGAGCAGGCTCTCGCGGGTCATCTTGTCCGGGGTGCCGAACTCGTCGGCGTCGTGGGTGATCTTGTACTCGACGACCGAGCCGTCGATGTCGTCGGCACCGTGGTTGAGCGCCAGCTCCGCGGTCTGCAGGCCGTGCATCACCCAGAACACCTTGACGTGCTGGACGTTGTCGAACAGCAGCCGCGACACCGCGAAGGTCTTGAGCGCCTCGGCGCCGGTCGCCATCGTCGTGCGGGCCATCAGCTTGTTGCGGATCTTGCCGTCGCGCGAGTCGTGGAAGTCGTGCTGGTACCGCAGCGGGATGAACACGTGGAAGCCGCCGGTCTCGTCCTGCAGCTCCCGCAGGCGCAGCACGTGGTCGACGCGGTGCTTCGGCTCCTCGATGTGCCCGTACAGCATCGTGCACGGGGTCTTGAGGCCCTTGCTGTGCGCGAGCCGGTGGATGCGCGACCAGTCCTCCCAGTGGGTGGCGTGATCGACGATGTGCTGGCGGACCTCCCAGTCGAAGATCTCCGCGCCGCCGCCCGTCAGGGACTCCAGACCGGCGTCGATGAGCTCGTCGAGGACCTCGTCGGCCGACAGCCCGGAGATGCGCTCGAACCAGTGGATCTCCGTCGCGGTGAAGGCCTTGACCGCCACCGTTGACGGCAGGGCCTCCTTCAGCGCCCGGATCGAGCGCGGGTAGTAGCGCCACGGCAGCGTGGGGTGCAGGCCGTTGACGATGTGCAGCTCGGTGAGCTGCTCGGCCTCCATCGACTTCGCCAGCCGGACCGCGTCCTCGATCCGCATCGTGTAGGCGTCCTTCTCCCCCGGCTTGCGCTGGAAGGAGCAGTACGCGCACGACGCCGTGCAGACGTTCGTCATGTTCAGGTGCCGGTTGACGTTGAAGTGGACCACGTCACCGTTCTTCTTCGTGCGCACGTGGTGCGCCAGTCCGCCGAGCCACGCGAGGTCGTCGCACGCGTACAGCGCGATGCCGTCCTCGCGGCTGAGCCGCTCTCCGGCGAAGACCTTCGCCTCCAATTCCCGCTTCAGACCTGTGTCCACCTACGACTCCTCATCGACTTGTGTGGGCTTGCGAGCGAGGCTCAGTAGAGCCCTTCCGGCGCGGCGGACGTGATCTGCAGCGGCCGCACGTTGGCGACGGCGTCACATGGCCACGCGTCCCCGGCCCGGAGCCGGACCGCCTGGTCGCGCTCCATGATGTTGGGCAGGAAGAGGTCGTCGTGCAGGACCGTGAGCCGCACCCGGCCGGTCTCGCCGTAGCCGACCGTCCGCCGCGGGTCCTCCTTGTCGACGACCGCCATCGTGACCTGCGGGTAGTTCGGCAGGTACGGCAGGACGGCGCCGTCGCGCTCGACCGGCAGGCCCATCGCGCAGCCGAACGTGTTGCCGTACGTCATGCCGATCAGGCCGCCCTGCAGCGCCTCGGCGATCTCGGTGTACATCGACGGGGTCAGCTGGGTCCCGCCGAGCCCGACGCCCTCCAGCCCGGCGACGAGCTCGGGGCGGCGGGAGATGAGCGCCTGCAGGATCGCCGGCGTCGTCTCCAGGTAGTGCACCCGGCCGGTCTCCAGCACGTCGGTCATCTGCTCGATGGTGTGCTCGACGTACATGTTCATCTCGACGAGCCGGCTGTCGCGGATCAGCGTCTTGATCCACCGCGGGTCGAGGTCCATCGTGTAGACCGTCGAGTCGTACAGCTCGGCGATCTGGTTCGCGCCGCGCCCGACGATGTGCGGGCCGCTCGGGCACGCGTAGAGCCAGGTGCGGCCCGGTTCGAAGCCGGTGAGCCGCAGCCCCCGCAGGCGCCAGGCGGTGTGGTGCTCGGCCATCGACGCGGTGTGGAAGATGCGGCACGGCTTGCCGGTGGTGCCGCCGGACTCCCAGATCCGCCCGGCCAGCGGGCGCGGCACGTCGGACGGCACCAGCTGCACCGGGTCGAGGTCCCGCAGCGTGGCCAGGGAGAACGGCCCGAACTGGGCGAGGTCGTCGTAGCGGGTGATGGCGAGTGGGTCGAACCCGAGGTGCGGCCTGCGGGCCAGCCAATACGGGCTGCCGGTCGCCGGGTCGAAGTGCCGGCGCACCACGCGCACGGTCCACTCGTCGAGGTCGGCGGCCAACCACGCGTCGGTGAGCGCCGCGGCCGGCTCCAAAACGGTCGTCATCGATTCGTCCTTCGGGTGCCGGAAGCGATGAGCCCGGCTGGATGCACCGGACACGGGGAACTGCGGCGGTCGATGGCCTGCAGGTCCTGCCCGGACGGCGACCGACGCACTTGTGCTGCTGGCATCGTGCCGTGGCGGAGATTGGGGAAATCACCACACTTGATCCGCATGCGAAGAGGCCGCCACCACGAACCGGGACAAGCCGCGCGTGCGAGCCGTAAGATCCGGCAGCACGATCAATGCGTCTCCCGCCTCCGGGAAGGGGCTCCATGGACGACCGGCCGCTGTCCATCGCGTATTCGCCGTGTCCCAATGACACCTTCGTCTTCCACGCGTGGACGCACGGCGTCCTGCCGGGTGCGCCCGCGACGGCCGTCACCCACGCCGACATCGACGTCACCAACCATCTGGCCGGCAGCGACCGGTTCGACGTCATGAAGATCTCCTACGCGGCGCTGCCCGGCTTCCTGGGCCGTTTCGCGCTCGTGCCCTGCGGCGGGGCCCTCGGCCGGGGCTGCGGCCCGCTGCTGGTCGCCCGCGAGGAGCGCACGGCGGCCGAGCTGGGCCGCTCCGTCGTCGCCGTGCCGAGCAAGCAGTCCACGGCGTACCTGCTGCTGCGGCTGTGGGCCGAGCGCGGCGTCCCGGGCGGCTTCGGCCGCATCGTCGTCATGCCGTTCCACGAGATCATGCCCGCGGTCCGCGACGGCGTGGTCGACGCCGGCCTCATCATCCACGAGGCCCGCTTCACGTATCACACGTACGGCCTGCGGGAGCTGGTCGACCTCGGCCGGTTCTGGGAGGAGGACACGGGCCTGCCGATCCCGCTCGGAGCGATCGTGGCCCGCCGCGACCTCGGCGCCGGGCGCATCGCCGCGGTCACCGACGCCGTCCGGGCGTCCGTGCGGCACGCGTGGGTGCACCCCGAAGCGTCGCAGAGCTACATCCGCGAGCACGCGCAGGAGATGGCGCCGGAGGTGACGGCGCAGCACATCGCCCTGTATGTCAACGCCTTCACCGAGGACCTCGGCGACGCCGGCCTGGCCGCCGTCCGCGCGCTGCTGGACCGCGCCGCCTCGGCCGGGCTCTGCCCGGCGGTTCCGCCCGGCGCCCTCGATGCGGTACAACCGTCGCCCGTGCCCTGAAGCAGTCCAGCTCCACCCGACCCCGGAGGTACACCCGCCCATGAAGGCTTCCCCGTCCGCCGTGCGCCCGCTCAGCATCGTCGCCGCCGCCGTCCTCGCCCTGATCGTCTGGTTCATCGCCCGTCAGGTCGCCGGCGACCTGGTCGTCAAGTCCGGCGGCAGCACCCAGACGGTCGGCGTGGCCTCGGTCATCCTGAGCGTCGTCGTCGTCGGCCTCCTCGGCTGGGGCCTGCTCGCCCTGCTGGAGCGCATCACCGCGAAGGGCCGCACGATCTGGACCGTCATCGCGGTCATCTTCCTGCTGCTGTCGCTGCTCGCGCCGCTCGGCGGCCTCGACACCGGCACGAAGGTCTCCCTCGCGCTGCTGCACCTGCTGGTCGGAGCCGTGATCATCACCGGGTTCACCCGGACGCCGGCGCGCACCTGACCGAGGCCGACCGGCAGGGACACCGCACCGACCGTACGGATGGGACACCCCTCATGACACCGCAGGCCGCCGAACCGGACCGCAGCACCGGCACCACGCCGGCCCGCGACGGCCGGCCGGTGCTGCCGGACGTCGAGGCCGTCGCGGTGGTCCTGATCACCGGGGCGAGCGGCACGGGCAAGACCACACTGCTGCGGACACCGGCCGGGCCGGGCGTGACGGTGCTGTCCGCGACCTGCACGGAGGCCGGCGCCGCGGTGGACTTCACCGCGGCCCGGCAGCTGCTGCCCGCCCAGCCGCGCAGCGGCACCCAGGTCGTGGCCGCCGACGGCGGCCACCGCACCGTGCTCCACCTGTACCGGCGCGCGCTGGGCCTGCTGCAGTTCGGCCCGGTCCGGCTCGTCGTCGAGGACGCCCACTGGTGCGACGCGGCGACCCTGCGCTGGCTGCACTACCTGCTGCGGCGCTGCACCAACCGGCCGCTGCAGGTGGTGCTCGCCGTCGAACCCCGCGAGCACCCGGCGCTCAACACCCTCTTCGCCGACATCCTCGGCACCCCGCGGCAGCTGATCCTCGACCTCGACGCGCCGGAGCACGCCGGCACCGAGCCGCGCATCGACCGGCTGCGCCGCTTCCTGAGCCGCCAGCCGAACCTGCTGCGGGTCGCCGTCGCCACCGCCGTGCTGCAGCGGACCGACGCCGAACTGGTCGGCGCGCTCGCCGGGCTCCCGCCGCAACTCGCCGTCGCGCGGCTCTCAACGCTGCGCAACACCGGCATCGTGACCGGCGAGGCGGACCAGCCGGTGCCGCCGGCCGTGGCCGCGGAGCTGCTCGGCCTGCTCGCCGCCGATGAGCTGCAGCAGCTGTGCCGCCGGGCCGCGTTCATGCTCAACGACGCCGACGCGCCCGTGCAACGCCTCGCCGAGGTGCTGCTGGAGCTGCGCGACCTCGACGAACCCTGGATGCTGGAGCGCCTCCGCGACGCGGCCACCCGCGCCTACCGGCACGACGCACCGGCGGCGGTCCGCATCTGGACGCGGCTGCTGGCCGCGCAGCCGCAGTCGCCGGACGCCGCCGTCGACCTCGCCGTCGCGCTGCTCAACGTCGACCCGACCGCCGCGCTCGTGCACGCCCGGCAGGCGCTGCCGCGCTCCGGCGACGCCCGCACGAAGGCCAGGGCCGTGGTCTGCGTGGGGCTCGCCGCGCTCGTCACCGGCCGGGAGCCGACCGCGCCCTACCTGCTGCACGACGCCATGGAGACGCTGCGGCGCACCGCCGGCAGCGCCCCCTCGCTGCGGGACCGCATCCAGCTCGCGACCGTCGACTCGACCCTCGCCGCCAACGCCGTCATCGGCGGCACCACCTACCACACCGTCCGCTCACGCATCGGCGAGGCACCGGCCAGCGTCGCCGGCGCCTCCTCCACCCACCGGATGCTCGCCGTGCACGCGCTCACCACCGCCTACGAGGGCCTCGAGGTCCAACAGGCGGCCCGGTACGCCCGGCTCGTGCTGGACCGTCCGGTGATGGGCGACAGCTGGGCGCCGCTGATGGCGACCCGGGTGCTGCTGATGACCGACAACACCGCCGGGGCCCTGACCGCGGCGAGCCGGCTGGCCCTGCACCACCGCGACCGCGGCGAACCCTGCGCCGAAGCGGTCGCCCGGGCGACCTGGGCGCACGTGCTGCTGGAGGTCGGCGAGCTGGACGCCGCCTGGACCGAGGCGACGACGGCGCTGCGCCTGGCAGGGGACGGCGACTGGGGCGCCGCGACCTGGTCCGCGCACACGATCATCTCGCTGATCAACAGCTCGCAGGCGCGGATCCTCGCGGCCGAGGCGGGCCTGGAGGCGATCCACGAACGCGGCTCCGAACTGCCGCTCTGGGAGCAGGTGCAGGCCGTCGGGGCGACGGCCCACGCCGCCTACTGGGCGCAGGACTACGACCGGGCGCTGCAACGGCTGCGGGTCTGCGGGCAGGTCATCGAGGAGGCCGGGGTATGCAGCCCGGCCTTCAGCAGCTGGTGGCTCGACGAGATCATCCTGCTGGGGCTGCGCGGCCGCCGCAGCGAGGCGCACCTGCGCCTCGAGCAGGCCGAGGAGCAGTGCCGGCGGTGGCGGACCCCGCGGACGGCGGGCATGGCCCTGCTTGCCAGGGCCTCGCTCACCGAGCAGGGCGCCAAGGTCGAGCTGCTGCTCGGTGCCCTCGCCGAGCTGGAGCACTCACCGGCGCCGCTGCACCAGGTGAAGGCGCAGCTGATGCTCGGCCGGACGCTGACGGAGCTGGGCGACCGCACCGCCGCCCGCCGGCACCTGCGGGACGGGATGGTGCTGTCCAACCGGCTCGGCTACATGATGCTCGCCGCGCACTGCCGCAACGTGCTCAGCTCCGCCGGCGGGCGCACCGGCACCGAGCTCGCCGCGTGCGGTGAGCTGTCCAGCAGCGAACGGGCCGTCGCGCGGCTGGCGGCCGGCGGCGCGACCAACCGGCAGATCTCCGAGGAGCTGTTCATCTCCGTGCGGACCGTCGAGTTCCACCTCACCAACGCCTACCGGCGGCTAGGGATCCGCCGCAGGGACGCCCTGGCCGGCATCGTCGAGCCGATGCCGCTGACCCGGCGGGCCACCGCCCCGTCCCGGCGGGCCACCGCCCCGCCCCGGCCCGGCGGCCCTGCCTCGGGGTCCGCCGCCGGACCGGCCGAGGCGACGTCATGACCGAGCCGGCCCGGGCCGCCGGGACCGCTGCCGCCTGGTGGCGGTCCGTGCCCGCCGCCGCGGGCGGAGGCGCCTTCGACGCCGACGGCGCCTTCGCCGCCCACACCGAGGCGCTGCTCGCCGCCGCGGCCGCCGGCGACCCGGCGGCGTTGCTGGCCGCCATGCGCCGCAGCGGCCTGCGCGACCCGGACGTCGACGGGCTCAACGCCGCCTGCCGCGAGGTGCGGCGCGACCTCGTCGCCGGGCGGCTCGCCCTGCTGTCCGCCCCGCAGCTGCGCGGGTTGCGGATCCGGGCGCTGCTCGGCCCCGGAGTGCCCGAACGCCTCGCGGCGGGACTCACCCACGGCCTCCCCGGCTGTTCCGGAATCGACCCCACCGACCCGCTCGTCGCCGACGTCGTGCTCGCCGCGATGGACGGCGCCGAACGGGCCGCGCTGCGCCGGCACGCCGCCGAGACCGCCAACGACCTGGGCCTGCCGCCCGTCCTCGTCGGCCGGCTGCTGAGCGCGACCGAGCCCGGCTGGCCCAGCTGGGCGCTGGAGGCGCTGCTGGCCGCCGCCGCGGCCGCCGCGACCGAACGCAACTGGGAGACCGCCGCGACGCTGTACGACCGGGCACTGCGCGAGCCGATGGACGACACTCTGCGGCTGACGACCTCGCTGGCGCTCGGCGACGCGCAGCTGACCTGCTCCCCGGAGGCCGCCGACCGCACGTTCCGCACGGTGCTGCGCACGGCACCGGACGGCGGGGCGCTGACGGTGCGGCTCGCGGCCGCGGACCGGCTCCTGGTCCGCGGCGACGACGAGACCGCGCGCCGCGCGCTGGCCGCCGCCCATCACCGTACGGCCACCGCACCGCCCTCGCACGCCGGTGAACCCGCGGCGCTCGCGGCGCTGTACTGGCTCGCGGCCGACCGGGCCGGCACCCCGCCCGAGCTGACCTCCGACCGGGTGCCCGCCCTCGACGGCGCCGCTGCGGACCCCGCCGGGCGCGGGGTCCTGGCCTGGCGCGAAGCGGTCGCGGGCGACGACCTGGACCGCACCCGCCGGCACGCCCTGGCCGCGCTGGACCCGCCGGCCGGTGCGGTGGTGCCGCCGGCCGTGCAGGTGGCGGCGGCCCGCGCGCTGATGGTGACCGAGGACTTCGACGCGGCCGAGCACCGCCTCAACGGGCTCGTCGAGGCATCCCGCGGCGCCGGCGGGCACGCCGCCCGGCCGCTGGCGGCGCGGGCCGAGCTGTGGCTGCGCACCGGCCACCTCGCCGAGGCCGAACGCGACCTCCACGACCTGCAGCAATGCCTGCCGGAGCAGTCCTGGCACCCCAGTGCCCTGCCGCGGCTGCGGGCGCTGCAGCTCATGCAGCTGCTCGCCACCGGCCGTAGGGAGCAGGTCGGTGCGGCGCTGGGCGAGCCGCTGCCGCCGGGCAGCGACCAGGGCGTCGCCTGGGCGTACCTGCTGTACGCCCGGGCCGTCGCCGAGGCCGCCGACGGTCACGTCGACGCCGCCGTGCGGATGCTGCACGAGTG
Organism: Dactylosporangium siamense; assembly: GCF_016862795.1. Classification (GTDB taxonomy): domain Bacteria; phylum Actinomycetota; class Actinomycetes; order Mycobacteriales; family Micromonosporaceae; genus Dactylosporangium; species Dactylosporangium siamense. The sequence continues at coordinate 52,121 of NZ_BONQ01000157.1, forward strand.
CGGCCGCCGCTGCCTGTCGGCCGGGCACCGCAACCCGGCCCTGCTGCCCTGGCGGTCCCAGGCGGCGCTGTGGGAGCACGTCCGCGGCGACGACACCGAAGCTGCCGCGCTGCTGCGGGTGGAGCGGCAGGCCGCCGAGCGGTGGGGAGCCGCCGGCACCGTCACGCTCACCGAGCTGCGGGCGGCGCTGCTGCACGGCGACGGGGTGAGCAGGGCGGACCGGGCCGTCGTGGCGCTGTGGGCGGCGATGCGGGGCGGCTGGTCGGCCGAGGCGCTGCTGACGCTGGAGAGCGCCGCGGCGGGCCGCCCGATGTCCGCGGCGGCCGACGCGGCCGTGCGTGCCGCGGCCCGGATCGGGCCCGGCAGCGGCTGGAGCGTCAGGGTCGGCGGCACCAGCGCGGCCAAGGCGGCCAGGAGCGTCGCGGTGCCCCGCAACGCCGGCCGCACCGACCGGCGGCCGGTGTCCGGCGGCGACGCCGGGAACCTGTCCGCGGCCCAGCTGCGGGTCGCGGAGCTGGCGGCGAACGGGCTGCCGAACGCCGCGATCGCCGAGATCCTCGCCATCACCAAGCGCACCGTGGAACTGCACCTGAGCAACGCGTACCGGAAACTCGGAATTTCCAACAGATCGGAACTTTCCGATGTGCTGTATGGCGCGGCTGGGGAACACTCTCCGGTGTGCTGATCGAGCGGGACCACGAACGTGACATCTGCTGCGCCGCACTGACCCGGCTCCGGGCCGGGCAGGGCGGGGTCCTGGCCATCACCGGTGACCTGGGCACAGGCAAGACGGCGCTGCTGGCGCAGGCGGCGGAGCTCGCCCGCGCCGACGGCGTGCCGGTGGTCGCGGCCACCGCGAACCGGGTCGAGCAGGGCCTGCCGCGGAGTCTGGCGTCCCGGCTGTGGCGGGAGGTCCGCGCGCGCGCCGCAACCGCCTCCACCGCGGCGGGCGGCGCCGGCGCGCTGCTGGTCACCATCGACGACCTGCAATGGGCCGACGACGCGAGCCTGGCCTGGCTCAACCGCCTGCACCGCCTCGCCGGCCGGGCGAGCGGGGTGACGGTCCTCGTCGCGCTCTCGGTCCTGGACGGCGACGCCGGCGGCGAGCGGCCCGAGGTCCGCGCCGCGCTGGCCGACGCCGACCGGACGCTGCGCCCGGCCCGGCTGAGTGTGGCCGGCGTCGAGCGGCTGCTGACCGACGCCGGCGTGGACCGGTTCGCCGCCGACCGCTGCCACCGGCTCAGCGGCGGCAACCCGTCGGTCGTGCGGGCGATGGCGGCGGACGCCGCCGGGTGGTCCGCTTCCGCCGGGCCGGCCGGCACCGCCCCGCCCGACGTCACGGGCCAGGCGTACCGGCCGCTGCTGCGGCGGGTGACCGCCGTCGTCGGGGCGCTGCCCGAGCCGCTGAGCGCGTACCTGCTGCACGGGGTGCTGCTCGGCACCGACGCGGAGGCCGGCCTGGTCGCCCGGCTGGCCGGGCTCGACGACGTCGACGCCCGCACCGCCGCCCGGGCGCTGCGGGCGATGGGGCTGTACGGCGCCGCCGAGCCGCAGCCGCTGCTGGACGCGGTCGTGCGGCACGTCGTCGGCACCACGATCTGCCCGGAGTCCTTCGCGGCCGGTCATCAGCACGCCGCGACGGCGCTCTACCGGGCCGGCGCATCCGCGGAACGGGTCGCCGCGCACCTGGAGCAGGCCGTCACGCTGGAGCCGTACGCGGCGGGTGTGCTGGCCGACGCCGCCGCGAGCGCACTGGCCCGCCACGACGTGACCGCCGCCGTGCGGTATCTGCGGGTCGCGCTGCGCGGCCTGCCGCCGCACGGCGCCGAGCGGGCCCAGGCCCTCGTCGAGCTCGCCGTCGCCGAGCGGTGCGGCAACCCGGCGACGCTGGTGCGCCGCGTCCTGCAGGCGCTGCCGTCGCTGCCGGACGACGACGCGCGGGCCGCCGCGCTGGCCCGGGTCCCGCTGACGGCGCTGCAGACCGGTGCGGAGGCCGCGGGCGCGGCGATCGACGACGTCCTGCGCCGTCTGCACCCGGAGCTCGCCGACCCGCCGGCCACGTGGGGTGCGGGGGCGGGGTCGTGGGGGCCCGGGGCGCTGGCGCAGCGGCTGGAGGCGCGGCTGTGGATGTCCGGCTGGCAGGATCCCAAGGTGCCGGCCGCCGCCGCGGCACGGCTGCGCGGCCAGGAAACGTTCCCGCGGACGCCCGCGGAGCGGGAGCTGGCGGGGGTGCTGCTGTTCTGCGCGACCATGTCGGCGGACATGACCGCCGCGGAGCTCGCCCCCCTCGCCCAGCTGCTGTTCGAGTCGCTGCCCGCCGACCACGAGACGCTCACGTCGATCGCGCCGCTGCTCGTGGCCAGCGCCGTCGCGGCCGAGCGGGTGCCGGCGCTGCAGCCGTGGCTGGTGGAGGCGCGCCTGGAGCACGACGCCGGCCCGTGCCGCCGGGTGTCCGCGCAGGTGTACGCCCAGCTGGCGTTCCAGCAGCTGCACACCGGGCACCCCGCCGCGGCCGCGGTCAGCGCCGGCAACGCGCTCACCGTGGCACCGGACGGCTTCTGCGACGACGGACTCAGCGTCGCGATGCTCTTCGCGGTCGCGGCTGCGGTGCCGGACGACCGGCTGCGGCAGCGGGCGGCGGGGCTGTGCCACCCGGAGCTGGCCACCGCCGAGACGGGCATGCTGCCGATGGTGAGCAACCTGTTGTACGGCGCGATGCTGTACGACACCGAGCCGCAGGCGGCCCTGGCCGCGCTGACCGAGTGCGAGCAGCAGCTGGACACCCACGGCTGGCGCAACCGGGCGCTCTTCCCGACCGGCTCGATGATCGCGCCGCTGCTGCACCGCCTCGGCCGGCCCGGGGAGGCGATCGAGCGCATCGCGGAGGAGCACCGGCTGGCGGCGGCCTGGGGCTCGCCGGCGGCGACCGGCCGGACGTTACGGATCTGGGCCGAGCTCTGCCGCGGCCGACAGGCGCTGCGGCTGCTGGACGACGCCGTGGACGTGCTGGAGGGCTCCGCCAACCAGCTGGAGCTGGCCCGCGCCCTGCTGGCCCGGGGCACCCGGCTGCTCGCGGGCGGCCGGCGCAACGCGGGCGAGGACCTGCGCCGCGGGCGGCAGCTGGCGGCCGCGGCCGGGCTGTCGTGGTTGATGGAGCCGGTCACGGAGGCCCTGCAGGCGCACCAGGAGCAGCTGGTGCCCGGGTTCAGCTCGTTCACCCCGGCCGAGCGGACCGTCACTGAGCTGGTCACGGCCGGCCTGACGAACCAGGCCATCGCCATCCGGCTGGAGGTCTCCCAGCGGGCCGTGGAGAAGCACCTGACCAACTGTTACCGCAAACTCGGGGTCGCCAACCGATCCGCACTAAAGGCGGTACTCAACCAGATAGCCACCCAAATGTCCGATGGACGCTTTGAATAGTTTCGTTCGCGTCCGAACAGGGCGTAGATCACCAGCGGTAATAGGTGCGCCACTGAAAGCGTTCGTGGATACGCCGCGGGGGCCCTGGATCCTCAAGGCAATGCTCAAATTTTCCGCAAGATCGATATCGGACGGTACGTATACCTTGACGATCACATGTGGGGCGGAACCGGACTTCGGTCCGGATTCCGTTGCGCTGGGTGGCCGTACCACACCGTCAGGCAGGTCGGGGCGGTCACCCACACCCACTCTGAGCTGGGGTAACATCCTTTGGACAGTGCCCCTGCGGAAACCTTGGCCACCCTGCGTCCCCATCTGGCCACGCCGCGCCGCCGACTACGGTCCACCACACCGAACTAGGCGCACACCTACCACAGTCTTTGGTGCCCGATTTGCTCGCGTTGACGCTCGCGGAAAGCCATGCAAGGCTCCCGATGCGATCACAAATTTGGAGCATTTGGGAGACGTGTCGATGCTTCTGGTCAGTAACTCGAAGGCAGACGTACGAGACGCAACTCAGTCCGGTCCGCTCCAGAGGCAAAACAGGATTGAAACACTGTCGGAACAATGCTGCTCATTTCCGCAGCCTCATCCGGCGGCTCTCGTCGGTGCCAGTGAATACGGCGAGCTGTTTCTTTCCATTGTCGAACGGACCGGGGTCGGCCTCGCCGTCCTCAATCCACAACTGCGTATCCAGCACACGAACTCCGCATTGCTCGAGCACTGCGGTCAGCCGCGCTTCGACCTGCACGGATTCGACTTTCCCGAGCTGTTGCACCCCAGCGTGCGCCAGCACATGCGCCGTCAGTTCGAGAGGCTTCTCACCAGCCGCGGCGGCCGTTTCGTAGAGCACCTCGCCGCCCTGTGGGCGACCCGCACCGCCTTCACCGGATCCCTCACCGGAATGGCCGTGCAGGGCGACGCCGGGCAGCTCAAGACAATCGTCGTCCTGGTCGCACCCGACCAGGGCGAAGATGACCGTCGGGTACTCATCAGCCCGAACAAGATCCTGACCGAGATCAATGCGAAGATTCTCGAGGGGGTGGCCACCGGTGTCCCCACCGTGCAACTGGCCGCAAAGCTGTATCTGAGCCGGCAGGGCATCGAGTATCACGTCAGCAACATGCTGCGGCAGTTCAAGGTGCCGAATCGGGCGGCCCTGGTGTCCAAGGCGTACTCCATGGGCCTCTTCGGGGTCGGCTCGTGGCCGCCGAAGGTGCTCAGCGACTACGTACGGCGCTGAACGCGGGCGCACAGCACACGCACGAGGTGGCCGGGACCCAAGGGACCCGGCCACCTGCATGTGCGGGCAACACCCCGGCGGGTGCGGGCAGCACCCCGGAGACTGCGGGCCGCACGCCCCGGGGTGCGGCCCGCACACCGCAGTTCGCGGCTCGCCGCCCGTCAGGTCAGGCCCAGCTCGCGGTCGATCAGGTCGAACATCTCGTCGTCGTCGGCCTCGGCCAGACCGTCCCCACCCTCGACCGGCCCGTCGTCCCAGCGGCGCAGCAGGCTGCGCAGCCGCTCAGCCACCTGCCGGCGGGTGCCGGGGTCGGCGTCGCCGGCCGGCAGCGCCGCGGCGAGGGCGTCCAGCGCCGCGAGCGGGTCGCCGGCCACGTCCGGGACCAGGGCCGTGTTGAGGTGCCGGGCGAGCGCGGCCGGCGTCGGGTGGTCGAACACCACCGTCACCGGCAGCCGCAGCCCCGTCAGGGCGGTGAGCTTGTTGCGCAGGTCGACCGCGGTCAGCGAGTCGAAGCCCAGTTCCCGGAACGGCCGCGACGCGGTGACCGCCTCCGGGGTGGCGTGCCCGAGGGTGCCGGCGGCGTGGCTGCGGACCAGGTGCACCAGCTCCCGCTGCCGCTCGTCGTCGGCGAGCCCGCGCAGACGCTGCGCCGGCTCCGGGTGCCCGGCACCCGGCTCCTCCTCGGCTCCGGCCCCCGCCACCGGCCGCGCCTCGGGCAGCTCGTCGAGCAGCGGACGGTGCCTGGCCATCGAATACAGGGCGCCGAAGCGGGCCCAGTCGACCCGGGCCACGACGAGCGCGGCCTCGCCGTGCTCGACCGCGTCCCGCAGCGCCGCGACCGCGTGCGCCGGGTCCATGCCGAGGATCCCGTGCTCCGCGAGCCGGTCGGCCTCGCCCGCGTCGACCATCCCGCCGACCTCCCACGCGCCCCACGCCACGCAGGTCGCGGCCTGGCCGCGGTCCCGGCGGTGCCGGGCGAGCGCCTCCAGGTAGGCGTTGCCCGCCGCGTACGCCGCCTGGCCCAGGTTGCCCCAGACCCCGGCGCCGGAGGAGAACATGACGAACGCGTCCAGCGGCACCGCGGCGAGCAGCGCGTCGAGGTGCATCGCCCCGGCCGCCTTGCCGCGCAGGACCGCGGCCATGTCCGCGAGGTCCGTGCCGGACAGCGGGCGCTCGTGGCCGGGCACCCCGGCCGCGTGCACCACCGCGGTCAGCGGCGACCCCGCCGGCAGGTCCGCCAGCAGGCGGCGCACCTGCTCGCGGTCGCCGACGTCGCAGGCCACCACGGTCGCCTCGGCGCCGAGCGCGGCGAGCTCCGCGACGAGCTCCGCGACGCCGGGCGCCGCCATCCCGCGACGGCTGGTCAGCACCAGGCGGGTCGCGCCGGCACCGGCGAGCCAGCGGGCCACGTGCCCGCCGAGCGATCCGGTGCCGCCGGTCACCAGCACCGTGCCGTGCGGACGCCACGGGCGGTCCGGGCCGCCCGCCGCGCCGAGCCCGGCGGGCAGCGGCGCCCGGACCAGCCGGCGGCCGAAGACGCCCTCGGGCCGGATCGCGACCTGGTCCTCGTCGCCGATCCCGGCGAGCACGGCGCACAGCCTCGCGGCCGCGGCGGCGTCGACCGTGGCGGGCAGGTCGACCAGGCCGCCCCAGCCGTCCGGGTCGTCGAGACCCGCGACGATGCCCATCCCCCACACCTGCGCCTGCACCGGGCGGTGCAGCGCATCGCCGGCGCCGACGGAGACCGCCCCGCCGGTCGCGCACCACAACTTCGCGCCGACGCCGGCGCCGTTCAGCGCCTGCAGCAGCCCGACGTTGCCGGCCAGACCCGCCGGCAGCTCCGGCACCGTGCGGTGCGGCGCCTCGTCCCAGGCCAGCAGCGACAGCACCCCGTCGACCGGGCCCGCGACGAGCGGGCGCAGCAGCTCGGCGATCCGGTCGCGGTCGGCCTCCCCCGCGGGGATCCGCAGCAGGTCGGCGTCGGCGCCGTGCGCGGCGAGCGCCGCAAGCACCACATCGACGGGACCGTCGACGGTGCCGCCGGTCGACCCGAACGCCACGACCAGCCATCGTCCGGAGAGCGCGGCGCCGGGTTCGTCGAGTGCGTCCCACCGCACCGCGTAGCGCAGCTCGTCGACGGCGGCACGCACCCGCGACCCCTCGTGCCAGGTCCGCAGCGCGGGCAGGACCGCGGCGAGCGCGGCGGGATCGGCCGACGTCGCACCGGCGAGACCGGACACGTCACCGCGCCGGACCGCGTCCCAGAACCGGTCGTCCGCGGGCGCTCCGCCCGCCGCGGCGGGGG
>NZ_BONQ01000158.1 GCF_016862795.1 Dactylosporangium siamense
CCCGCCGCGGCGGGCGCCCCGTCGAGCCAGAACCGGCGCCGCTGATAGGCGTACGTCGGCAGGTCCACGACGGTGCGGCCCGTCCCGAGCAGCGGCGTGAAGTCCACCGCGCCACCGCGCACGTGCAGCTCCGCGACGGAGCGGGCGAAGCGGTCCGGTCCGCCGTCGCCGCGGCGCAGCGACCCGACCACCACGTAGGCGCCGTCGGTGCTCGCGTCGGCGGTCTCCTGGATCGGCACGGTGAGCACCGGGTGCGGGCTGCACTCCACGAACGCCCGGTAGCCGTCCTCGACGAGGCGCTGCACGCCGTCGGAGAAGCGGACCGTCTCCCGCAGGTTGCGGAACCAGTACCCGGCGTCCAGCTGCGGGCCGGCGAGCCACTCCCCCGTCGCGGTCGACAGCATCGGCACCGTGCCGGCGACGCCGCGCACGGGTGCGAGCGCCGCCAGCAGCGCGCCCTCGATGGACTCGACCTGCTCGGAGTGCGACGCGTAGTCGACGTCGACGAGCCGGGCCCGCACACCGTCGGCCGTGCAGTCGGCGACGAACCGGTGCACCGCGGCGACGTCACCCGCGACGACGACCGCCGTCGGCGCGTTGACGACCGCAACGCTGATCCGGCCCGAGTCGGCGGGAGCGGCGGCAATGCGGTCGCGCGCGGCGGCGACGGGCAGCGCGACCGAGGCCATCGCGCCGCCGCCGGCGAGCGCGACGATCGCCTTGCTGCGCTCCGCGACGACCCGGGCGGCGTCGCCGAGGCTCAGCATCCCGGCGACGCAGGCCGCGGCGATCTCGCCCTGAGAGTGGCCGACGACCGCGTCCGGCTGCACGCCGTGGGAGCGCCACAGCGCGGCGAGGGAGACCATCACCGCCCATGACGCGGGCTGCACGACGTCGACCCGGTCCAGGCCGGGAGCGCCGTCGTCACCGCGCAGCACCGCACGCAGCGACCAGTCCACGAACGGGGTGAGCGCCTCCTCGCACGCCAGCACCGACGCGGCGAACACCGGCGTGGTCTCCAGCAGCTCCGCCGCCATCCCGGCCCATTGGGCGCCCTGGCCGGGGAACACGAACACGACGCGGCCGTCGACGTCGCCGGTGCCCCGCACGACGGCCGGGCCGGTGGTGGGTTCGGCGCCGGACGCGAGGGCGGCAAGACCGTCGGCCAGCTCGGCGCGGTCCCGGCCGAGGACGACGGCGCGCTCCGGCAGGGCGGCCCGCGTGGTCAGCAGCGACCACGCGACGTCGGCGACGTCCACGTCGTTGGCGGTGGCGTCGTCGGCACGTGCTCCCGCCGCGCCGATCCGCTCGCGCACCAGGGTCGCCTGCGCGGCGAGTGCCCGCGCGCCATACGCGGACAGCACCAGCGGCACCGGCCCGCCGGCCGCAGTCGGTGCGCTGTGGAGCTCGGCGTCGGGGGTGGCGGCCGGGATGGCGGCCGGGGGTTCCTCGATGATCACGTGGGCGTTGGTGCCGCTGATGCCGAACGACGACACCCCGGCGCGGCGCGGCCGCTCACCCGCCGGCCACGGCTGGGCCCGGGTGAGCAGCCGCACGGCGCCGGAGGACCAGTCGATGTGCGGTGACGGCTCGTCGGCGTGCAGGGTCCGGGGCAGCGTGCCGTGCTCCATGGCGAGGACCATCTTGATGACGCCGCCGATGCCGGCCGCGGTCTGCGTGTGCCCGATGTTCGACTTCAGCGACCCCAGCCACAGCGGGATCTCGCGGTCCTGTCCGTAGGTGGCGAGGACCGCCTGCGCCTCGATGGGGTCGCCGAGCAGGGTGCCCGTACCGTGGCCCTCGACGGCGTCCACTTCGGACGGTGCCAGGCCCGCGGCGGCGAGGGCGGTGCGGATCACGCGCTGCTGTGACGGCCCGTTGGGCGCGGTGAGACCGTTGGAGGCGCCGTCCTGGTTGACCGCGGTGCCGCGCACGACGGCGAGGACCCGGTGACCGTTGGCCCGGGCGTCGGACAGCCGCTCCAGCAGCACCATGCCGGCGCCCTCGGCGAGGCCGAAGCCGTCGGCTCCCGCGCCGAACGCCTTGCACCGGCCGTCGCGGGACAGGCCCCGCTGCCGGCTGAAGCCGACGAACTGCGACGGCGTCGACATCACCATCGCGGCCCCGGCGAGGGCCAGGTCGCACTCGCCGCGGCGTAGCGACTCCACCGCGAGGTGCAGGGCGACCAGCGACGACGAGCACGCGGTGTCGACCGTGACGGCCGGGCCCTCCAAGCCCAGCACGTAGCTGATCCGGCCGGACGCGACGCTCGACGCGCCGCCGGTGACGAGGTAGCCCTCGATGCCCTCCGCGCCGGACTGCGGCCTGGAGCCGTAGGCCTGGTCGGCCATGCCGACGAAGACGCCGGTGCGGCTGTTGCGCAGCGACGTCGGGGCGATCCGGGCGTGCTCGGCGGCGTCCCACGCGACCTCCAGCAGCAGCCGCTGCTGGGGGTCCATGGCGACGGCCTCGCGGGGGCTGATGCCGAAGGCCTCGGGGTCGAAGTCGGCGGCGTCGTAGAGGAAGCCGCCGTGCCGCACATACGTGGTGCCGGACCGGTCGGGGTCCGGGTCGTAGAGACCGGCGAGGTCCCAGCCGCGGTCGGCGGGCATCGCACCGACCGCGTCGACCTCGTCCTCCACGAGCCGCCACAGGTCCTCGGGGCTGCGGACGCCGCCGGGGTACCGGCAGCCGATCCCGACGATGACGATCGGGTCGCCCCGGTCGACGGCCGCGACGGGTGCGGCGGCCGGCGCCTCCCGCGCCTCGCCGAACAGCTCGGCGCGCAGGAACCGGGCCAGGTGCGCCGGGGTCGGGTGGTCGAACACCGCCGTCGCCGGCAGCCGCAGGCCGGTCGCGGCGCTGAGGCCGTTGCGCAGTTCGACGGCCGACAGCGAGTCGAAGCCGAGCTCCATGAATGCCCGGGAGGACTCGACGGTGGCGGTGGAGGCGTGCCCGAGGACCCGGGCGACCTGCCCGCGGACGAGGTCGAGCAGGACCCGGTCACGGTCGGCGGTGCCGAGCCCGGCGAGGTCGCGGGCGAGCCCGCCGCCACCGGCCGCCCCGGCCGCGTCCGGTCCGGGTGCCGCCTCGAGCGCCGGGCGGGTCTGCGGCAGCGCGCTGATGAGCGGGCTGCGCCGGGCGCTGCCGAAGACGGCGGCGAACCGCTCCCAGTCGACGTCGGCGACCGCGACCGTGGTGTCGTCGTGGTCGAGGACCTGCTGCAGGGCGTGCATCGCGGGGTCGGGGTCGATGAGCGGCACGCCCCGGCGGCGCAGCGTGTCGGCCAGGGAGTCGGCGATCATGCCGCCGCCGGCCCACGGGCCCCACGCGACCGAGTGGGCCGGGACGCCGTCGGCGCGCTGCTGCTCGGCGAGCGCATCGAGGTGGGCGTTCGCGGCTGCGTAGGCGCCGTGGTCGCCGACGCCCCAGACGGCCGCGATCGAGGAGAAGTAGACGACGGCGTCGAGGGTCGCGCGGTTCAGGAGCTCGGCGAGGTGCAGCGCGCCGCCGACCTTGCCGCCGACCACGGCCGCCATGCCGTCGACGGTCAGGTCCGGCAGCGCGGCGAGGTCGGCGACGCCGGCGGTGTGCATGACGGCGGTGATCGGCTCGCCCCGCCCGGCGCAGTCGGCGACGAGCGCCGCGACGGCGTCCCGGTCGGCGACGTCGCAGGCGACCACGCTCGCCTCGGTGCCGGCCACGGCGAGCTCGGCGACGAGGTCGGCCACGCCCGGTGCCGCGGCACCGCGGCGGCTGGTGAGCACCAGCCGGCGGGCGCCTGCGGCGGCGAGCCACCGGGCCACGTGCCCGCCGAGGGCACCGGTGCCGCCGGTGACCAGGACCGTCCCCGACGGACGCCACGTGCGCGTGGCCGCGGCCGATCCGGTCCTGGCGGGCACCAGCCGCCGCCCGAAGACGGCCGTGGCCCGCACCGCCACCTGGTCCTCCCCACCAAGACCGACGAGACCTCCGAGGCCGGCGGACCCAGCGGGACCGCCAGGACCACCGGAACTACCAGCACCGCCGGGACCGCCGGGACCGGACGCACTGTCGGCGGCACCGGCGGGACGATCGGGGACGCCGAGGCCGGCGAGGGTCGCGCACAGCCTGGCAGCCACCCGGGCGTCGAGGTCGGCACCGTCGCCGGGTGGCAGGTCGATGAGGCCGCCCCACGTGCGCGGGTGCTCCAGGGCGGCGACCCGGCCGAGGCCCCACGTCTGGGCCTGGGCGGGGGCGGCGAGGCGTTCGCCGTCGACGGCCACCGCGCCGCGGGTCACGCACCACAGCGGCGCGGCGACGCCGAGGTCGGCGAGCGCCTGCACCAGCAGCAGGTTGCCGGTCGCGCCGGCGGGCACCGCGTCGCGCAGGCGTTCGTCGGCGGCCAGCAGCGACAGCACCCCAACGACGGGCACGTCGCCGGACAGCGCGTCGCGCAGCAGGTCCGACAGCGCCGGGCGGTCGGTGCTGGACGGGTCGACAGCGAGGACCCGCACGGTCGCGCCGTGCCGGATCAGGGCCGCGACGATGGGCCCTGGCACGGTCTCGGGGTCGGGATGCACGATCAGCCACTCGCCGGTGAGGGTGACGGCGGACGGCTCGGGCAGCGCGTCCCAGCGGACCTTGTACCGCCAGCCGTCGACCAGGCCGCGGACGGCCCGGTGCTCGTGCCAGGTGCGCAGCGCGGGCAGCACGGCGGCGACCGCGTCCGTGTCGGCGGACAGCACTCCGGCGAGCCCGGCCGCGTCGGCCTGCTCGACGGCGGCCCAGAACTCGCCGTCCACGCTCGGCCCGGTCGCCGTCGTCGCCGGGTCCTCCAGCAGCGGCGACTCGAGCCAGAACCGCTGCCGCTGGAACGCGTACGTCGGCAGGGCGACGGTCTGCCGGTCCGGGCCGAACACGCCGGTCCAGTCGACGGCCGCACCGTGCGCGTAGGCGGCGCCGAGCGACGTGAGGAACCGGTCCCGGCCGCCGTCGTCGCGGCGCAGCGTGCCCGTGACGAACGCGTCCCCGGCGTGGGTGTCGAGGGTCTCCTGGATCCCGACGGTGAGCACCGGGTGGGCGCTGACCTCGATGAACGTGGTGACGCCGGCGTCGGTGAGGGCGCGGACGGCGGCGGCGAACTCGACGCTGTGGCGCAGGTTGCGATACCAGTAGTCGGCGCCACCGACGGTGACGCCCGCGAGGTCGGCACCGACGGTCGAGTGCATCGGCACGGTCGCCGCCAGCGGCGCCACGGGTGCGAGCACGTCCAGCAGCCGGTCCCGGATCGCCTCGACGTGCACCCCGTGGGAGGCGTAGTCCACGTCGATGCGCTTGGTCCGTACCCCGGCGGCGGCGCACACCGCGGTGAACTCGTCGAGGGCGGCGGGCTCGCCGGACACCACCGCCGAGGTGGTGCCGTTGACGGCCGCGACGCCGAGCCGGCCGGCCCAGTCCGCGATCCGCGCTGCGACGTCGCCGGCCGGTAGCGCCACCGACAGCATGCCGCCCTTGCCTGTCAGGGCGGACAGGGCCTGGCTTCGCAGCACCACGACGCGGGCGGCGTCGTCGAGGGAGAGGATGCCGGCGACGTGCGCCGCGGCGATCTCGCCCTGGGAGTGCCCGACGACGACGTCGGGTGCGACGCCGGCGGCGCGCCACATCCCGGCGAGGGACACCATCACCGCGAACAGGACCGGCTGGACCACGTCGACACGGCTCAGAGGCGCGGCGCCCGGCTCGCCGCGCAGGACGGCGGTCAGCGACCAGTCGACGTAGGGCGCGAACGCCGCTTCGCACCGGGCGATCGACGCGGCGAACCCGGCGTCGGTGTCCAGGAGCCGCACGGCCATGCCGGCCCACTGGGAGCCCTGGCCGGGGAACACGAACGCGACCTTCCCGCCTGGACGGGCGAGGACGCCGGCGGTGCTGCCGTCGGCGATGCGCCGCAGCTGGGCGCGGACGGCGTCGTGGTCGGCGCCGACGACGACGGCGCGGTGCGGCAGGGCGGCGCGGGTGCTGACCAGCGACCAGCCGACGCCGGCGAGGTCCTGCGCGTCGAGGAACCCGGCGAGCCGGGCGGCCTGCGCGCGCAGCGCCGCCTCACCGCGGCCGGACACCACGATCGGCACCGGCACCAGCTCCGTCGCAGCGGCCGGCTGGTCGGTGTCCTGCGGCGCCGGCGCCTCCAGGATCACGTGGGCGTTGGTGCCGGAGACGCCGAAGGACGACACGGCGGCGCGACGCGGCCGTCCGGTCTCCGGCCACGCGACGGCCTCGCGCAGCAGCGACACGTTGCCGCCGGCCCAGTCGACGTGCGTGGACGGCGCGGAGACGTGCAGGGTCTGCGGGAGCACGCCGTGGTGCATGGCGAGGACCATCTTGATGATGCCGCCGACACCGGCGGCGGCCTGGGTGTGCCCGACGTTCGACTTCAGCGAGCCCAGCCACAGCGGCGCACCGTCGCGGTCCCGGCCGTAGGTGGCGAGGATGGCCTGCGCCTCGATCGGGTCGCCGAGCGCGGTGCCGGTGCCGTGCGCCTCGACGGCGTCGACCTCGCCCGCCTGCAGTCCGGCGTCGGCGAGCGCGGCGCGGATGACCCGCTGCTGCGACGGGCCGTTCGGGGCGGTCAGGCCGTTGGAGGCGCCGTCCTGGTTGAGCGCGGAGCCCCGCACGACGGCGAGGACCCGGTGCCCGCGGGCCCGGGCGGTGGACAGCCGCTCCAGCACGAGCATGCCGGCGCCCTCACCCCAGCCGGTGCCGTCGGCGTCGTCGGAGAACGCCTTGCAGCGCCCGTCCAGCGACAGGCCGCGCTTGCGGCTGAACTCCATGAGCACGCCCGGCGTCGACATGACGGTGACGCCGCCGACGAGGGCGAGCTCGCACTCGCCGCCGCGCAGCGCCCGGGTCGCCAGGTGCAGCGCGACGAGCGAGGACGAGCAGGCGGTGTCGACGGTGACGGCCTGCCCCTCCAGGCCGAGGGTGTAGGCGACCCGGCCGGACGCGACACTGGTCAGGCTGCCGGTCAGCAGGTAACCGTGCATGCCGTCGGCGGGGCGATGCAGCGCCGGGCCGTAGTGGGTGTAGGGCACGCCGACGTAGACGCCGCCGGGGCGCCCGGCCACCGACAGCGGGTCGATGCGGGCTGACTCGAGGGCCTCCCAGGCGACCTCGAGCAGCAGCCGCTGCTGCGGGTCCATGCCGAGCGCCTCGCGCGGGCTGATGCCGAAGAACGCGGCGTCGAACTGGGCGGCGTCGTGCAGGAACGAGCCGTGCCGGGTGCAGCACCGGCCGACCGCGTCCGGGTCGGGGTCGTAGAGGTCGGTCCGCCAGCCGCGATCGGTGGGGAACGTGGTGACGGCGTCGGATCCGTCCGCGACAAGGCGCCACAGGGCCTCCGGGGTGTCGACGCCGCCCGCGTACCGGCAGCTCATGCCGACGATCACGACCGGATCCTCGGACGCCACGGCGGCGTGGGTCACCGAGGCGGCCCCGCCGGTGCGCTCGCCGAGCAGTTCGTCGCGCAGGAACCCGGCGACGGCGACCGGCGTCGGGTAGTCGAACAGCAGCGTCGCGGGGATGCGGACCCCGGTGGCGGTGGCCAGCTCCTCCCGCAGGCTGGTGCCGATCGCGCGGTACACGCCGAGCTGCCGGAACGCCAGACCGCCTTCGACCGGGCCGGGCTTGCCGGTGGCGGCGACGACCGCGGCCCTGACCACGTCCAGCAGCATCCGGTCGCGGTCGGCTTCGCCGGCAGCGCGCAGTCGGGCGAGCAGCCCGGCACGGGCTTCGGAGGTCTGACCGTCGAGGGAACGCTCGTGCGCCATGGGCCGCACCGCCTTCGGAAAGAGGGCCCTGAGCCTCCGGCGGCGGACCGCGGACGGGCCGGGCGTGAGCGGGAAGTCGAGTATCACGCGGGTCCGCCGCGGCCCGGCGGGCCGCGGCGGATCTCTAGCAGAACGCTTAGGGGCTGTATCGAAGTGGGGGTTGGAGCGAGGCGAGGCTCAAGCGTCGGCTGGGGCCGCGCCGGGCGCGCCTGGATACCGGGGTTGTATCCAGGCGTGACCGGCGCGGGTCCAGGCGGCGCCTGAGTCCGCCGCAGCCCGACCATCCACTTCGATACAGCCCCTATACGCTCTGGTGCTCCATCGCGCGGCGCAGGCTCAGCGGGCGCATGTCGGTCCAGACCTCGGTGACGTGGGCGAGGCACTCGTCCTTCGTGCCGGAGAAGCCGGCATCGCGCCAGCCGGCCGGGACGTCGCGGCCGTCGGCCCAGATCGAGTACTGCTCCTCGTCGTTGACCACCACGGTGTAGCGGCGGCTGTCATCGTCGTCGGCCATGTCGGTGTCCTCTCAAAGATGGGTGCGGTTCAGCGCAGGGCGAGCTCGTCGGCGAGCCGGCCGGTGACGAGGCCGCCGTGAGCCAGGACGGCGAAGTGGTCGCCGGGCAGGACCCGCCGGTCGAAGCGGCCGGAGGTCACCGCGGCCCACCCGTCGACGTCCTCCGGGGTGGACACGGTGTCGCCGGCACCGACGTACGCGCTGACCGGGCAGGTGAGCGGGGGGCCCGGTTCGGGGACGTACCGTTCGACCATCGCCATGTCGGCCCGCAGCACCGGCAGGTAGATCTCGGCGATCTGCGGGTCGTCGAGCACCGCGGCGGGGATGCCGCCGTGCCGGGCCTGCATCGCCCGGCCGAACTCGAGGTCCGGCAGGTGGCTGAGCGCCGGCATGCGGGCCGCGCCGCCGGGCCGGTTCGCGCCGGCGACCACGAGTCGGGTCGGGCTCAGCTGGTACTCCCGGCGCAGGTGACGGGCCAGCTCGTAGGCGATGAGCGCGCCCATGCTGTTGCCCAGCAGAGCAAACGGCACATCCAGCGCCGGCAGCAGCGCCTCGGTGAGACCCGGGACGAGGTCGACGACGCCCGTCGGCAGCGGCTCACCGAAGCGGGACTCCCGCCCGGGCAGCTGCACCGGGCACACCTCCAGCCCGTAGGGCAGGTCCTGCTGCCACGTCCGGAACGCGGAGGCGGCGCCGCCGGCGTGCGGGAAGCAGAAGACCCGCAGGACCGTGCCGGCGGTGCGCCGCCGGTTGGGCAGCCAGGGATTGGTCATGAGGTCACTCACCAGCGGTCACCGTCTTCGCGGAGGGGTCGCGGACATCCAGGGGTCGGCAGCACCGGGTCTGTGGGTCGGCGACAACCTCGGCGAGCAGCGTCGTGAAGCGCCTGGCGAGCCGCCACACGGTCGGCTCGTCGAACAGGTCCGCGCTGTATTCGAGCAGGCCCTCGATGCCGAGGTGGGCACCGTCCGGGCCGAGCTGCTCCCGCAGCATCAGGTTCAGGTCGAACTTGGCGGTGCTCGACGCCGTCGGCTCGATCCGCATCCGCAGCCCGGGCAGCTCCAGGGTCTCCCGGTCGGTGTCGTCGGCGACGATCATCACCTGGAACAGCGGATGCCGGGACCCGGACCGGGCCGGGTTCAGCGCGCGGACCAGATGGTCGAAGGGCACATCCTGGTGCGCGTAGGCCTCCAGGTCCGCGTCGCGGACGCGGGCCAGCAGGTCGGTGAACGCCGGGTCGCCGGACGTGTCGGTGCGCAGCACGAGCGTGTTGACGAAGAACCCGACGAGGTCGTCGAGGGCCGGGTCGGCGCGACCGGCGACGGGCGTGCCGAGCGGGATGTCCGTGCCGGCGCCGACGCTGGTGAGCAACGCCGCGAACGCGGCCTGCGCCGCCATGAACGTGCTGGCCCGGTGCCCCCTCGCGAGGACCGCGAGGCCGTCGTGGACACCGGCGGGCACGGTGAAGCGGATCCCGCCGCCGGCGGACGTCGGCACCGCCGGGCGGGGCCGGTCGAACGGCAGCGCCAGCTCGGCCGGGATCTTCGCCAGCGCCCGGCGCCAGAACGCGGTCTGCCGCGACAGCAGACTGCGCATGTTGCGCGGCGAGCCGAGCAGCTCCTGCTGCCAGAGGGTGTAGTCGGCGTACTGGGCCGGCGGCGGCTCCCACCGGACCCGGTCGCCGGCCGCCCGGGCGGCGTACGCCCGCGCCAGGTCGGCGGCGAGGGGCACCATCGACCAGCCGTCGCACGCGATGTGGTGCAGCACGACGCACAGCACGTGCTCGTCCGGGCCCACGCGCAGCAGCCAGGCCCGCAGCGGCAGGTCCGCCTCCAGCCGGAACGCGGTGCCGACCGCGGCCTCCAGCGCGGTGTCGGCGCCGTCCGGGCCGCAGTCCACGACGGTCAGGCCGACCTGCGGCGTGGCGTCCGCGGCGGGCACGACCCGCTGCGTGGCGACGCCGCCGACCTCCACGACGGTGGTGCGCAGGCTCTCGTGCCGGGCGACGACGTCCCGCAGCGCACCGGCGAGGGCGCCGGCGTCCAGGGCGCCGGTGAGCCGGATCGACAGCGGCACGTTGTACGTCGCGCTCGGGCCGGTCAGCTGGTACAGGAACCACAGCCGCTGCTGGGCGAACGACAGCGGCACGGCCTCGGGGCGTGGCCCCGGCACCAGCGCTGGTCTGGTCGTGCCGGCGGCACCGTCGAGGCGGGCCGCGAGCCCCGCCGGGGTCGGCGCCTCGAACACGGCCCGCACCGGCAGCTCGACGCCCAGGTCGGTGCGGATCCGGGCGACGAGGCGGGTGGCGAGCATCGAGTGGCCGCCAAGGGCGAAGAAGTCGTCCTCGACACCGATCCCCGGTCGGTCCAGGACCTCCCCCCACACCTGCACCATCGAGGCCTCGGCGGGGGTGCGGGGTGCCACGTAGGTGGTGATGACGGCCTGCAGCGGCACGGTGGCCAGGGCGCGCTCGTCGGTCTTGCCGCTGGCCAGCAGCGGCAGCGCGGGCATCGGCACCAGCCGGGTCGGGACCATCGCCGCGGGCAGCACCGCCCGCAGCCGCTTGAGCACGCCGGCGGCGGCCGGGGGCGGGGCGTCGCCGTGGGCGACGAAACCGACGAGGGTCGGCTCGCCGTCGACGTCGCGCACGAGCACGGCCGCGTCCAGGACCCCGGGCACGTCCCGCAGCGCCGTGGTGACCTCGCCGAGCTCGATCCGCACCCCGCGGAGCTTCACCTGGGTGTCGGCGCGGCGCAGGAACAACAGCTGGCCGTCGTCGTCCCAGCGGACCAGGTCGCCGGTGCGGTACATGCGCCCGCCGGGCGGGCCGAACGGGTCGGGGATGAACGCGGCGGCGGTGAGGTCGGGCCGGTCCAGGTAACCGTGCGCGAGCCCGGCGCCGGCGAGGTGCAGCTGCCCGACCGCGCCGGGTGGGACCGGGCGCAGCTGCTCGTCCAGGACGTACGCGCGGGTGCCGGCGACCGGCCGGCCGATCGGGATCCGGGCCGGCAGCGCGTCGCGGTGCGCCCGCCACGAGGTGGCCTCGACCGCCGCCTCGGTCGGCCCGTACAGGTTGACCAGTTCGAGGTCGAGCGTGTCCAGGCAGCGGGCGGCGAGCTCGGCGGTCAGCTTCTCCCCGCCGCAGAGGATGTGCCGCAGGCTCGGGCACCGCCCGGCGTCGACGACGTCGAGGAAGTGGCGCATCGTCGTCGGGACGAACCGCACCGACGTCACCGCGAACCGCTCGATGGTCCGGGCGATGTACTCGGGGTCGCGGTAGCCGTCGGGTTCGGCGAGCACGAGCGTGGCGCCGGCCGCGAGCGTGGCGAACAGCTCCAGCAGCGACGGGTCGAAGGTGATCGGTGTCTTGAACAGCACCCGGTCGGCCGGCGTGACGAGACCCTCGTCGACGTACCACCGCAACGTGTTCAGGATCGCGTGGTGCGGCACGAGGATGCCCTTGGGCCGCCCGGTGGAGCCGGACGTGAAGAGCAGGTAGGCCGCATCGCCGGGCAGCGGCGCGGCAGCCGCGGGCAGCGGCGCGGCGTCGGTGTCGGCGCCGGCGTCGTCGTCGTCGATGAGGGCGATCGTCACGTCGGGCAGCAGGTCGCGGTGGGCGCGGTCGGTCACCACGACGGCCGGGCGGGCGTCGCGCAGCAGCGACGCGATCCTGACCGTGGGGGCGTCGAGGTCGACGGGCATGAACGCGGCGCCGGCCTTGCCCGCGGCGTAGGCGGCGGCGACGAGCCCGGCACCGCGGGGCACCGCCAGGGCGACCAGGCCGTCGCGTCCCGCGCCGAGGGCGTGCAGCCTCGCGGCGAGCCGCGCCGCCCGGGCGTCCAGCTCCGCGTAGGTGACCGGTCCGTCCGCCCCGTCGAGGGCGACGGCGTGCGGGTGCTGCCGGGCCTGCGCCTCGACCAGCGCCGGCAGCGTCGCCGGCGCCCCGGGTCCGGGCGGCACCGGGGTGCCGCCGCTCGGCCAGGTGTGCAGCACGAGGTCGCGTTCGGTGCCGTCCATGACGTCCAGCGCGGCGCAGCGCACGTCCGGGTCCGCGGCCACGGCGGCGAGCACCCGCAGCAGCCGGGTGGTGAGCCGGGCCGCGTCCGCGGGCTCGAAGCGGTCGGTGCGGTAGCGCAGCTCGGCCCGGATGCCGGCGCACTGCCCGTCGGCGGCGAAGCGCTCCCGCAGGACCAGCACCAGGTCGAACGTCGAGGTCGTCGCCGCCACCGGCTCCTCGGCGATCAGGAGACCGGACAGCTGCGCGTGGACCTGTTCGGTGCCGTCGGCGACCAGCATCACCTGGAAGAACGCGCTGCGGCCCTCGGCGCGGGGCGGGTTGAGGGCCAGGACGAGATGCTCGAACGGCACGTCCTGGTGCGCGTACGCGGCGAGGTCGGTGTCACGGACCCGGTCCAGCAGTTCACGGAACGTCGGGTCGCCGGACGTGTCGGTGCGCAGCACGAGCGTGTTGACGAAGAAGCCGACCAGGTCGTCGAGGGCCTCGTCGAGACGGCCGGCGACCGGGCTGCCGATGGGGATGTCGGTGCCGGCGCCCAGCCGGGTGAGCAGCGCGGCGAGGGCGGCCTGCACGACCATGAAGACGCTGCCGCGGGCGCGCCTGGCCAGCTGCGCCAGGGCGGCGTGCAGGGCGGGCTCGACGGTGAAGCGCACGTCGGCGCCGTCCGCCGAGCCGGAGGCGCCGGTGCCGCTGCCGGGCAGTTCCAGGGCGTCGGGGGCGCCGGTCAGGGCGTCGCGCCAGTAGGCGACCTGCCGGCTCAGGACGCTGCCGGGGTCGGTCTCCGCGCCGAGGAGCTGCTGCTGCCAGAGGGTGTAGTCGGCGTACTGCACCGGCAGCGGCGCCCACGCGGGCGGGTTGCCGTCGCGGCGGGCGGCGTAGGCGGTGGTGAGGTCGCGCGCCAGCGGCGTGACCGACCAGGCGTCGGCGGCGATGTGGTGCAGGACCGCGACCACGACGTGCTCGTCGGCGCCGAGCGCGAACAGGTGCACGCGCAGCGGCAGGTCGGCGGTGAGGTCGAACGGCGCGGCGGCCGCGGCGGCGACGGCGCCGGGCAGGTCGCCGGGGTGCACGGCCTCGGTCTGGAACGGGACCCGCACCGCGGCGGCCGGCGTGATCTGCTGCACCGCGGACCCGGCGACGGTGCGCACCGTCGTGCGCAGCGACTCGTGCCGGGCGACCACGTCACGGAACGCGGCTTGCAGCGCGTCGCGGTCCAGGATGCCGGTCAACCGCAGCGCGAGCGGGATGTTGTACGTGGCGGAGGGCCCCTCGAACTCGTGCAGGAACCACAGCCGCTGCTGCGCAGGCGACAGCGTCACGACCGCCGGGCGGTCGGTGGCGGCCGTCAGCGCGGGCCGGGTCCCGATCTCGCCCGCACCGGTCGCGGCGCCGGCCTCGAGACCGCCCGCGATGCCGGCGATCGTCGGGGTCTCGAAGAGCGCCCGGATCGTCAGCTCCACGCCCAGCGCGGTGCGGGCCCGGCTGACCAGCCGCGTCGCCAGCAGCGAGTGCCCGCCGAGGGCGAAGAAGTCGTCCTCGACGCCGATCCGCTCGCGGTCGAACACCTCCGACCACACCTCGGCGAGGCGCCGCTCGAGGTCGGTGCGCGGGGCGACGTAGGCGCGGCGGGCGATCTGGACGCCGTCGGTGCCGCGGGCCAGCAGCGCCGCCCGGTCGATCTTGCCGTTGCGGCTGGCGGGCAGCGCGGTGTGCAGCACGTAGCCGTCGGGGACCATGTAGCGCGGCAGCCGCCCGCCGAGCTGCTCGTGCCAGTCGGCGAGTTGCCCGGACTCGTGGTGCCCGGACGCGTCGGATCCGCCGGTGGCGACGTGGGCGACGAGCCGGTCGTCGCCGTCGGTGTCGCCGCGGTGCGGCAGGACGACGACCTCGGCGGCGCCGGTGACGGCGCGGACCGCAGCCTCGACCTCGCCGAGCTCGATCCGGTAGCCGCGGATCTTCACCTGGTGGTCGCGGCGGCCGAGGTACTCGATGGTGAGCCCGTCGCCGCGCCGGCGGTAGCGGGCCAGGTCCCCGGTGCGGTACAGCCGCGCGCCGGGAACGGCCGCGTGCGGGTGCGGGACGAACGCGGCGGCGGTGAGGTCCGGCCGGCCGGCGTAGCCGCGGGCCAGGGCGCCGCCGACGTACAGCATGCCGGGCACGCCGACCGGGACCGGCCGCAGGTCGTCGTCGAGCACGTACGCCTCGGCGTTCGGGTACGGCCCGCCGATGAGGCACAGCGCACCGCCGTCGTCGGCCCGGTCGTGCACGAGGTAGGTGCTGTCGATGGTCGCCTCGGTCAGCCCGTAGGAGTTGACGACCTCCCCGCCGGGCCCGAGCAGCGCCCGCAGCCGGACGAGGTCGTCGGCGTGCACGAGGTCGGAGCCGACGATCAGCAGCCGCATCCCGGGCAGGCGCGCGCCGGTCGCGGCGGCGTGCTCGGCGAGGCGCCGGGCGACCAGCGGCACGAACTCCGCGCAGTCCACGGCCTCCCGCCGCAGCAGGTCCAGCAGTTGCTCCGGCTGCAGCAGCAGGTCGCGGGGGCACAGCACGAGCCGGGCGCCGTTGCACAGGGCGCGGGTGAGGTCGCCGACGAAGACGTCGAAGCCGAAGTTGGCCATCTGCAGCACCGACGTGATCCGGTCCGGCAGCCGGTACGCCCGTTCCCAGCCGCGCTGCACGGCCAGCAGCGCGTCGTCGGTGACCATGACGCCCTTGGGCCGGCCCGTCGACCCCGACGTGTAGATGACGTAGGCGAGCGCGCCGGGAGGCCGCCGCGAAAGCGGGACGGCGGCCACGTCCGTGGCGTCCTCGTCGAGGCACACGCCAGTGCCGTCGAACTGTGCGGCCAGGGCGGTGGTGGTGACCGCGACCCGTACCCCGGCGTCCGCGGCGACCGCGGCGCGGCGGGCGACGGGCTGGTCCGGGTCGAGCGCGACGAACGCAGCACCGGCCTTCCACACGCCGAGGACCGCGACGACGAGACCGGCGCCGCGGGGCAGGAGCACCCCGACCCGGTCCTCGACGCCGGCGCCATGCGCCCGCAGCCGCCGGGCGAGCGTCTCCGCGCGGGTGTCGAGGTCCGCGTAGGACAGTCGTTCGCCGTCGTGCACGACCGCTATCGCCGCCGGGGTCGCCGCCGCGCGCGCCTCGAACAGCTCCAGGACGTTGCGGGCGGCGA
Organism: Dactylosporangium siamense; assembly: GCF_016862795.1. GTDB lineage: Bacteria > Actinomycetota > Actinomycetes > Mycobacteriales > Micromonosporaceae > Dactylosporangium > Dactylosporangium siamense. The sequence goes on from NZ_BONQ01000158.1 coordinate 15,519, forward strand.
CCGGCGGGGTCACGGGTCCGCGGCCGGCGGCGAGCAGCTCCCGGCGCTGCGCCGGCGGGGTCAGCTCCAGGGCGTCGACGCGGTCGCCGGGCCGGGCGGTCAGGCCGCGCAGCACGTGCTCGTACATGGCCGCGAACCCGTGCACGGTGGCCGCGTCGAACAGGGCCGTGTCGTATTCGAAGATGACGGTGAGACCACGGCCGACGGCGAGCATGTCGACGAACAGGTCGACCTTCGCGACCGCGGCGGGCGGCGTCACCACCGACGCGTGCACCCCGGTCGGGTGCGGCATGACCCTGGCCCGGTCGAGGTTGAAGAACGTGCGCAGCAGCGGTCCCGGGTCGGCGCCGTCGGTGCGCAGCAGCTCGATGCTGAAGTCGGGGTGGTCGTAGGCGCCGATGAGCGCCTGCTGCACGGCGTGGACCTGCTCGGCGAAGGTGGCGGCGCCATCGCGGGTCAGCCGGATCGGCAGCACCGTGTTGCAATGCCCGACGAGCACGTCGGCGCCGGGGTGGTCACGCTGGGCCACCGGGATGCCGACCACGACGTCGTCCTCGCCGGTGAGCCGGTGCAGCAGGTGCGCGTACGCGGCGAACAGCACCGTGAAGAGCGTGCTGTGCAGCTCCCGGGCGCGGGTGGCGGCGAGGTCCGCGACGGCGGGGTCCAGCGCCAGGTCGAGGCGGGCGGCCCGGCCGGCGCCACGGGCGGGCCGGGGGCGGTCCAGGGGCAGCTGCAGCACCGGGCGCGGCCCGCGGAGCCGTTCGGTCCAGTACGCCGCCGCGGCGGCCCCGGCCGGGCCCTCGCGGCGGGCCGTCAGGCGGGCGACGTGCTCCCGGTACACCGGGGCGGGCACGAGCCCGGCGGAGACGCCGCCGCGCAGCTGCTCGTACAGCCGCAGCAGCTCGTCGATGACGACGACGAACGACCATCCGTCCACGACGCTGTGGTGGACGAGCAGGTGCAGCTGGTGGTGCTCGGGGGCGAGGCGCAGCAGCGCGGCGCGTAGCAGCGGCCCGCGGGTCAGGTCGAACGTCTCCCGCACCCGCCCGTCGAGCCATGCGGTGCGGCCGGCGCCGACGTCCACGACGGGCAGCTCGACCGGCGCGTGCGGCAGCACCCGCTGCCAGGCGCCGTCCTCGGAGAAGACGGTGCGGAGGCTGTCGTGCCGCGATACCACAGTGTCCAGCGCGCGGTGCAGCGTCGCGGCGTCCAGCGGCCCGGCCAGGTCCAGCAGCACGGTCTCGTTGTAGGCCTGGGACGAGGCGTCGCCGAGCTGGTCGAGGAACCAGATCTCCCGCTGCGTCGGCGACAGCGGATAGGGCTCCCCCGTCGTCGGCGGCCGCTCGGGTACCTCCGGCGCGGCGATCCAGGGGCCGGCGGTCCCGGCCGCGGCGGCAGCGGCACCGGCCGGTGCCGCTGCGGCGGTCTCGGCTCCGGTCTCGCTGATCAACGCGAACACGTGGGCCATGACCCTCGCGTGCACATCCAGCAGCCGCTCGACCGATGCTTCCAGCTCCGTCTGCGTCGTCCAGTCGTCCGTCGGCCGCACAGGTCCCCCGTCTCGATGGTGCCCGCGACTGACCGTAGGCGGTGGGTCCTAGCACAATCCTCACACTTCACCGGTCCCCGGCGATTGCCCGCCGCTCTTAACAAACTCCCTAGTCCCCGTCGTGTTGCCTGTCACCAGACGCGGCGTGACGACGCCCGCGCGCGACGGAGGGACCCCGATGAGCACCAGCATCAGCCCGGAGCGCCTGCCAACGGACGTGCGCACCCTGGTGGAGCAACGGCTGGCGCGGCTCATCGGCGGTCCGCCGGCGCCGACGATCACGCCCGGCACTGGGCCCCGGCCGGTGTCCCCCGCACAGCAGCGCCTGCTGTTCCTGGAGCAGCTGCACCCCGGCACCGCGACCTACCACGTGATCTTCACCTTGCGCATCGACGGCCCCCTGGACGCGGACGCCCTGGAGCGGTCGTTACGCGGCGTCGAGCAGCGGCACGAGATCCTGCGCACGACCTACCGGCGCACGGACACCGGCCACGAGCAGCTGACCGGCCCCGTCGGCCTGCGGCTGCGGCGGCTGGAGCTGCCCGGCGCCGGCGACGAGCAACTGGACGAGCTGACCCGCGAGGAGTACCGCCGCCCGTTCGACCTCGGCGAGGGACCGGTGTGGCGGGCCGTGCTCGCCCGCACCGGTCCCGACCGGCACCACCTGGTGCTCAGCCTGCACCACATCGCGTTCGACGGCTGGTCCGTCGACGTCCTCGCCCGCGAGCTGTCCATGGGCTACGCCGCCGCGCTCGGCACCGGCCCCGCACCGGCCGCGGCCCCGATCCAGTACGCCGACTACGCCGCCTGGCAGGTGCGCCGCCTCACCGACGGCGGCTTCGACGGGCAGCTGGCCTACTGGACCGGGCAGCTCGCCGACGCCGCCCAGCGCCTCGAGCTGCCGTCGCCGGGCCCCGGACCGGCCGGCGCCACCGGCGGCGGGCGGCTGAAGGCCAGGGTCGGCGCCGACGTCACCGCCGCCGTCCGGGCCGTCGCCCGCGCGCACGGCGCCACCCCCCACACGGTGCTGCTGGCGGCGCTGCACGCGCTGCTGCACCGGTACAGCGGCCAGCGCGACATCCTCGTCGGCACCCCCGTCGCCAACCGGGTCCTGCCGGAGGTGGAGCCGCTCATCGGACTGTTCGTCAACACCGTCGTGGTCCGCGCCGACGTCGAGCCGCACCTGCCGTTCGCGGCGCTGCTGGGGCGGATCCGCGACGCGGCCACCGCCGCGCAGGCGCATCAGGACGTGCCGTTCGAGCGGGTGGTCGCGGCGCTGCCGCTGGCCCGTGACACCGACACGACCCCGCTGTTCCAGGTGGTGTTCGACTGGAACAGCTCCGCCGCCCGCACCGGCACCACGGTGCGCCTCGGCGCGGCCCGGATGACGCTCGTCGAGCGGTTCCGGCCCGACACCGCCAAGTTCGACCTCACCGTCGCCGTCAGCGAGCACGCCGACGCCCTCGAGGTCGACCTCGAGTACCGCCGCGACATCTGGGACGAGCCGGCCGCCGGCCGCGCCCTGCAGCACTACCTGACCCTGCTCGCCGCCGCCGTCACCGACCCGCGGGTGCCCGTCGGCCGGCTACCGCTGCTGGAGGAGGCCGAGCGGGCGCTGGTGGCCGGGGGCTGGCAGGGCCCGGTCCAGGTGCACATCGACCGGCCCGACCTCACCGCCCGGATCGCCGCCCGCCGCGACAGCGACGCGGTCGCGCTCGTGCAGAGCGGCCGGCAGGTCACCTACCGGGAGCTGATGGCCCGCGTCGACCGGCTCGCCGCCCACCTGCGCGCCGCCGGGGCCGCCCCCGACCGGCCCGTCGGGGTGCTGCTGCACCGCGGCATCGACCTGGTCGTCGCGATCGTCGCGATCGTGCGGTCCGGCGCGCCGTACCTGCCGCTGGACCCCGACCACCCGGCCGACCGCACCGTCACCGTCGTCCAGGACGCCGGCGCGGCCCTCGTCGTCACCGACGCGGCCCTCGCCGGGGTCCTCGCCGGCACCGGCGCCGCGGCCGTGCGCGTGGACACCGACCGCGACCTGATCGCGGCCCGCCCGGAGCGGTGCCCGGACCCGGACATCCTGGGCGAGCACCTCGCCTACGTCTTCTACACGTCGGGCTCCACCGGCCGGCCCAAGGGCGTCATGGTCACCCACCGCGCCGCCCACAACCAGGTGCACTGGCAGGTCGACCGGTTCGGACTCGGCCCCGGCGCCACCGTGCTGTTCAAGACCAACGTCACCTTCGACGACTCGGTGGTGGAGGTCTTCGCCGCGCTGAGCAGCGGCGCCCGGCTGGTCATCGCCGAGCCCGGCGGCCACCGCGACCCGGCCTACCTGCGCTCGCTGCTCGCCGCCGAGCGGGTCACCTACGTGCGGTTCGTGCCGACGATGCTCGCGGCGCTGCTGGCGTACGGCGGGGACACCCCGCTGCCCGCGCTGCGGGTCGTGAAGAGCGCCGGCGAGGCGCTCAGCCCCGAGCTGCGGGGCCGGTTCCTCACCTCGCTCGGCGCGGAGCTCTACAACGCCTACGGCCCGACCGAGACCGCCGTCAACGTCACCGCCGACCGGTGCCGCCTGGACGGCGACCCGCGGGTGCCGATCGGCGCCGCCACCACCAACGTGCGCTGCTACGTGCTCGACCCCGACCTGCAGCTGCAGCCCGTCGGCGTGCCCGGCGAGCTGTGCATCGGCGGGGTCCAGCTGGCACGCGGCTACCTCGGCCGGCCCGATCTGACCGCCGACCGGTTCGTGCCCGACCCCTACGGCCCGCCCGGCAGCCGGCTCTACCGCACCGGCGACCTCGTGCGGTGGCGCGACGACGGCCGCATCGACTTCCTCGGCCGGGTCGACCGGCAGGTGAAGCTGCGCGGCTTCCGGGTCGAGCTCGGCGAGATCGAGTCGGTGCTCACGGCCCGGGTCCGGCATGCCGCCGTCGTCGCCCGCGACGACCGCCTCTACGCCTACGTGACCCCCGGCGACACCTTCACCGACCCCGCGGAGCTGCAGGCGTGGCTGCGCTCGCGGCTGCCGGAGTACATGGTGCCGGCCGCGATCATGGTGCTGCCGGCCCTGCCGCAGCTGTCCAGCGGCAAGGTCGACTACCGGCAGCTGCCGCCCCCGCCGGACGTGGAGCCGGACCGGGCCGGGTACGCAGCCCCCGAGGGCGCCGAGGAGGAGACCCTCGCGGCGCTGTGGGCGGAGGTCCTCGGCGTCGACCGGGTCGGCCGCGACGACGACTTCTTCGCCCTCGGCGGGCACTCGATCCTCGCCGTGCAGCTGCTGTCGCGGGTGCAGCGGGCCCTCGGCGTCGACGTGCCGCTGAAATGGGCGTTCGACGCGCCCACCCCAGCCCGGTTCGCCGAGCTGCTGGCGCTCGCCCCGCCGCCGGCCGGGCCGGCGCTGCCCGAGGTCCCGGCCGCGACCGGCCCGGTGCCGGAGCTGTCCGCCGCCGAGGCCGGCCTGTGGCTCGTCGACCAGCTCCACCCGGCCGACCCGTCCTACGTGGTCCCGGTCGTCAGCCGGCTGCGCGGCGCCGTGGACCCCGGCGCCCTCGTGGCGGCGCTGACCGCGCTGCCGCAGCGGCACGACGCGCTGCGCACGACGTTCGCGGCGGGCGGCGGCACCCCCCGCCGGGTCGTCGCCGACCACCTCGACCTGACCGTGCACCGCCACGACCTGCGCCCCGAGCCGGAGCGGGACGCCGCGCTGGAGAAGATCGTCGGCGAGGTCACCGGCATCGGGTTCGGCCTCGCCGTCGCGCCGCTCATGCGGGCCGCGCTCGTCACCGTCGCTGACGACGAGCACGTCCTGGCGCTCGCGTTCCACCACGCCGTCGTCGACGCCTGGTCGCTGAACGTCCTGCACGACGACCTCGTCACCCTCTACGGGGCCGCTGCCGCGGGCCGCCCGCTGCCGCCGCCGCCGGCCCGCCGCACCGCCGCGGACTACGCGCGCTGGCAGCAGGCACTCGCCGGCGGCGACCGGCTCGACGCCGAGCTCGCATACTGGCGGACCCGCCTGCTGGACCCGCCCGCCGGCCCGGACCTGCCCGCCGACCGGCCCCGGCCGGTGCGCCCGGACCCGGCCGGCTCGGCGCACCGCTTCGCCGTCCCCGGCCCGGTCGCGGCGGCGCTGCGGGACCTCGCCGCCGCCGAGGGCGCCACACCCTTCATGGTGCTGCTCGCCGCGTACGTGACCCTGCTGCACCGCTGGACCGGCAGCGACGACGTGGTCCTGGCGATGCCGGTCGCCGACCGGGCCCGGCCCGAGCTCGAGCACGTCGTCGGGATGCTGCTCAACACCGTGCTGCTGCGGGTCCGGGTGACCGGCGCGGCCACGTTCCGCGGCCTGGTCCGCGACGTGCGGACCGCGGTCGTCGAGGCCTACGAGCACCGGCAGCTGCCCTTCGCCCGCCTGGTCGAGGCGCTGCGCCTGGACGCGGTGGCCCTCACCCGGTACACCGTCACCATCGACCAGGCGCCGGCCGTCGCGGCCCTCGCCGGCGGGGTCACGCTGCACCCGGAGCAGTTCGTCCCGTCGGCGGCCAAGGCCGAGCTCAACCTGTCCTTCACCGACGGCCCCGACGGGCTCGAGGGGTCGCTGGTGTACCAGACGGCCCGCTTCGACGCCGACCGCATCGACCGCACCGCCGGGCACCTGCTGACGCTGCTGTCCGGTGCCGTCGCCGCCCCCGACACGCCGCTGCGGCGCCTCGACCTGCTCGACGAGGCGCAGCGGGAGGCGCTCACCGGCGACGACCCCGCGGACCGGCCGTCGCCGACCTGCCTGCACACGCTCGTCGACGACGAGATCATCCGCCGCCCCGACGCCGTCGCGGTCCTCGCCCCGGCCCCCGTCACGTACCGTGAGCTCGGCGAACGGGCCGGCGCCCTGGCCGGACGGCTGCGCAGCGGCGGGGTGCGGGCCGGTCACGTCATCGGCATCGCCCTGCCCCGCGGCGTCGACCAGGTCGTCGCGGTCCTCGCGGTGCTGCGCACCGGCGCCGCGTACGTCGCGCTCGACCTGCGCCACCCCGAGGCCCGCCGGGACGCGGTCCTGCGCGACAGCGGCGCGCACAGCCTCATCGGCGACGGTCTCGCCGTGCGCCGGATCGACCCGGCTGCCCCCGCCCTGATCGGCGACGGCCGGCCGAGACCCCGGTCGGTGGCCTACCTCGCCTACACCTCCGGCTCGACCGGGACCCCGAAGGGCGTCCGCACCCCGCACGCCGCCGCCGCCGGATACCTCACCGACTACCTGCTGCCGACGTTCCGCCTCGGTCACGCGGACACCGTCCTGCAGCTGCCGGCGCTCGCCTTCGACGCGTCCGTCCGCGACCTCATCGGGCCCCTGGCCGCCGGCGCCCGCGTCGTGCTGCTCGCCGACGAGCAGGCCACCGACGCGGCCGCCATCCTCGACGTGATCGACCGCGAGGGCGTCACCTGCCTGCTCAGCGTCGTGCCGACCCTGCTGCGGTCGCTGCTCGCGGAGGCCGCGACCCGGCCGGGCACCGGCGACCGGCTGCGGCTGGTCCTCACCGCCGGGGAGGTCCTGGACCGGCACGACGCCGGCCGGGCCCGGATCCTGTTCGCGGGGCGGCCCGCCGTGGTCAACCAGTACGGGCCGACCGAGGCCACCATGACGACCACCTGGCACCCCGTGGACGCCGCTGCCGACGAGCACGGCGGCGCCCCGATCGGCCGGCCCGCCCCCGGTGCCCGGGTGTGGCTCGTCGACCGGGCCGGCGACCTCGCCGCCACCGGCGTGCCCGGCGAGGTGTGGATCGGCGGCGACCGGCTCGCCGAGGGCTACCACGGGCTGCCGGCGCTGACCGCGGCCCAGTTCGTGCCGGACCCGTTCTCCGGGGTGCGGGGCGCCCGCGCGTACCGCACCGGCGACACCGCCGTCCGCGACGCCGACGGTGTGCTGCACTTCGTCGGCCGCGACGACGACCAGGTGAAGATCCGCGGCATCCGGGTCGAGCCCGGCGAGGTGGAGGCGGTCCTGCGCGGGCTGCCGGGCGTCGCCGAGGCCGCCGTCGTGGTCACCGGCTCCCCCGCCCGGCTGGCCGCGTACGTCGCACCCGCCGGCGTCGACGCCGTCGCGGTGCGCTCGGCGCTGCGCGACCTGCTGCCGGAGCACCTGGTGCCCGCGACGCTGCACGCCATGGCGGCGCTGCCGCGCACCACCAACCAGAAGGTCGACCGCAAGGCCCTCGCCGCGGTGCCGCTGCCCGGGCCCGTCGCGGACCCACCGCGGACCGGCACCGAGCGCCGGGTCGCCGCCGTGTTCCAGGAGGTGCTGCGCACGGAACTGCCGGACGCCGGGCCGCTCGGGCGCGACGACGACTTCTTCGCCCTCGGCGGGCACTCGCTGCTCGCCGCCCGCCTCGCCGCCGCCCTGCAGGCGGCGTTCGGCCGGGCCGTACCCCTGCGGGCCGTCTTCGACCTGCGCACCGTGGCAGCGATCGCGGCCATCATCTCCACATTGGACCCCCCAGCGTCCACAGTGCAGGTTGCCGGCAGCGACCGGCCGACCCCCGCGCAGGCGGCCATGGTGCGGCACCGGGCGGCCGGCGCCGCGTACCACATCGGGTTCGCCGCCTGGCTCGACGGCACCCTCGACGTCGTCGCCCTCGCACGGGCCGTCGACGCCGTCGTGGCCCGGCACCCCGCGCTGCGCACCAGATTCCCGCAGGACGGCGCACGTGCGGTCGTCGAGCAGGTCCTGGCCGCCGAGGTCACAGTCCGCGACGCCGGCAGCGACGCCGACGCCGCCGCCCTCGCCTCGGATGACCTGCGCCGCCCGTTCGACCTCGGCGCCGGCCCCCTGGTCCGGGCCACCGTCGCCGGCAGCGGACCCGACCGGCACCTGTTCTCGTTCGCCGTGCACCACGCCGTCGCCGACGGGTGGTCGCTCAGCGTCATCCAGCGCGACCTCGCCGCCTACTACACCCACCTCACCGGTGGGGTCCGGCCGGTGCTGCCCGCGGTCACCGGGTTCGCCGCCCCCGCCGCGACCGGCGACCTCGCCTTCTGGGACCGGCTGCTGCGCGACATCCCCGTCGACGTCGCCGCCTCCCCCGACCGGGCCCGCACCGCGACGTGGGACCTGGCCGGCGCCACCCACCGCTTCACGCTGCCCGCCGAGCTGTCCACGGCGGTCCGGGCGGCGGCCGAGGCGACCGGCGCGACCACGTTCATGGTGCTGCTCGCCGCCGTGCAGGTGTGGCTCGCGCGGCAGAGCGGCGCCGAGCGCTTCCTCGTCGCGGTGCCCGTCGCCAACCGGCCCACCGCGGCGCAGGACGAGGTCGGCCCGTTCGCCAACGTCGTCCCGGTCCCCGCCGACGTCACCGGCGCACCCACGTTCCGGGATCTCGTCGGTCGCGTGCGCGGCACGATGCTCGGCGTCTGGGAGCACCAGGAGACCCCGTTCGAGGTCCTCGCCGACCGGCACGACCCCGCCGCGCGCGACGGCTCCCGGCCGCCGCTGTGCCGGTTCATGTTCGCGATGCAGAACCTGCCGCCCGGCGCGGACGCCCTCGGCGGCCTGCGGGCGGCGCACGCCGACGTGGACCGCGGCACCTGCCGCTACGACCTGCACCTGCGCTGCCGGGAGACACCCGAAGGCATCAGCGGCTGGGTCGAGTACAGCACCGCACTGTATGACGCCGCGACCGTGCAGCGCCGCGTCGCCGAACTGTTCGAGCTGCTCACCGAGTTGACGGAAGGCCTCTGACATGCGGCTGTTCCACATCCTCTGGGCCGGTCAGGCCGTCTCCCTCATCGGCTCGTCGGTGACCGCCTTCGGCGCCGGCATCTGGGTCTACGACCAGACCGGCTCACCGACGGCGTTCACGCTCATGGTCCTCGCCGCGACGCTGCCGGGGATCGTGCTGCTCCCGCTCGCCGGCGCCCTCGTCGACCGCTGGGACCGCCGCCGGGCGATGCTGCTCAGCGACGCCGGCACCGCCACGGTCACGCTGCTGGCCCTGGCCCTGGTCAGCGCCGGGCTCTTCGCGGTCTGGCAGGTGTACGTCGTGGCGGTGCTGCTCTCGGTCTTCAAGGCCATCCAGTGGCCGGCGTTCTCCGCGCTCGTCGGCGAGATCGTGCCGCGCGAGCACCTGAGCAAGGCCAACGGCCGGGTCGGGCTCGCCGAGGCCGTCGGCGAGGTGCTCGGCGCCGTCATCGCCGGCAGCCTCTACGGCGTGCTCGGCCTGCGCGGGCTGCTGCTGGTCGACGTGCTCACGTTCACTGCCGCGCTCGGCACGATGCTGTGGTCGCTGCGCCGGATGCCGCCCGCACCCGCCCGGGACCGCGACCGCTCGGCGCCGCTGACCGGCGAGCTCAGCGCCGGGTGGCGCTACATCCGGGCCCGGCCCGGCCTGTCGGGCCTGCTGCTGTTCTTCGCCGTCAACAACTTCGGCATGCAGTGGGTGATCGTGCTGGTGCCGCCGCTGGTGCTGAGCCTGTCCGGGCCGACCGCCTACGGCATCGTCGAGGCCGTCGGCTGGGCCGGCATGGTCATCGGCGGCGCCGTCATCAGCGTCACCCGCGAGCCGCGCCACCGCGTCCGGGCAATCCTCACCGTCGCCGCCGTGCAGGCGCTGCTGGTCGTCGCGATGGGCGCCGGGCACGCGGTGTGGACGGCGGCGGCGGGCATGTTCGGCATCCTCGCCGGCTATGCCGTGACCAACGCGGTCACCGCGACGCTGTGGCAGCGCAAGACACCGCAGGAGGTGCAGGGCCGGGTGTTCGCGGTCCGGCGGATGATCGCCTGGTCCGCGCAGCCGCTCGCGTACGCGACCGCCGGCCCACTGGCGCAGTTCGTGGCGACGCCGCTGGTCAACCCAGGCGGCCCCCTGGCCGGGTCCCTCGGCCAGGTCACCGGGGGCGGCACCGCGGGCGGGATCGCGCTGGTCTTCCTCGCCGCGGCGCCGCTGCTGCTCGGCATCGTCGTGTTCACCGCGCTGCGCCCGCGCGTGCGCCTGCTGGAGCAGGAACTGCCCGACGCCCCGGCCCCCGCCGCCCCGACCCCTGCTTCCCCGCCGGCCGCCGACCTGACGCCCGCCGTGACGCCGGGCGCGGCGCCGCAGCCGACGTCGGTGTGAGGCGGCGATGCCCCCGCAAACAGGTCCGAGTCCGGGGAAACCCCCAGACTTGATTTGCATGCGTCGCCGATCCGCCGCGCCTGCCGCACGATGGCAGCACGGTGGCGGCCGACGGCCCGGCCACGGAGCCGTCGCGGTCGACGCGGCCACCGGGGCCACCGGGGTCGCTGAGGAGGCCGTCATGCACACGACCGGACCGACCCGGGATCCGGCGCCGCACGTGGTGGTGTTCGGTGCGACCGGATTCGTCGGGCGCAACATCACCATGACGATGCTGGACGCCGGCTGGCGGGTCACCGCCGCCGTCCGCGACGCCGCAGCCGGCGCGCGGCTCGACCCACGCTGCACGATCCTGCTGATCGATCCCGTCCGCGACCGCCCCGAGGAGCTCACCGCGGCGCTCGCGGGCGCGGCGCCGCACACCGTCGTCAACGCCGCCGGCGCGCTGTGGGGGGCCGCCGCGGCCGACGAGCGGCAGCTGCTCAACGGCAACGTGCTGCTCGTCGAGCGGCTCGTGGAGGCCGTCGCCGAACTGCCCCCGCGCGCCGCCGGCGGCCGGGTCCGGCTGGTGCACATCGGCTCCGGGTACGAGTACGGCGAACAACCTCCCGGCACGCCCCTGACCGAGGACCTCGCCGCGCGTCCCGTCAGCCGCTACGCGCAGACGAAGCTCGCCGGGACCCGTACCGTGGCAGCAGCCGCCGAAGCGGGCCGCCTCGACGCTGTCGTGCTGCGCATCTCCACCGCCGTCGGCCCGTGGGCTCCCCCGGAAGGGCTGCTCGGCGGCATCGCCCGGAAGCTCGCCGCGGACCCGGCGGACGTCGAACTGCCACCGCTGGCCGGATCACGGGACGTCGTCGACGTCCGCGACGTCGGCGACGCCGTCCTGCGCGCCGCCGAGGCCACCGCGGTGCCGGCCGTCGTCAACATCGGCGGGGGGCGGCTCACCGCCGTCACCGACCTCGTGGACCTGCTGCTGCGGTGCGCCGGAGGCACCGCACGACCGATCGGCCAGACCGCGCCCGGCGCACGCCGCGACGCGGGTGTCACAGCTGCTCCCCTCGACCTCGGCATCGCCCGGCGCGCCCTGTGCTGGGAGCCGACCCGCCCGCTCGCTGAGGCGGTCGCCGCACTGTGGCTGCAGGCCCGGGCAGACGGACCGGCGCTCCAGCCGGCCGGCACCGGTGGCGCGGCCGCCGCCCAACGAAGCTCTGCAGCGAATGGAGAACTCTCGCATGGCTGACGACGTCAAGCAGCTCATCCTCGAGCAGACCCGCAAACTCCACCGCGACCGGGCGGCGGCCGAGCAGGGGTTCGTGCCGGGTGTCACGCCGATCATGCCGTCCGGCGCGGTCCTCGACGAGGACGACCGCGCCGCGCTGGTGGAGCAGGCGCTGGAGATGCGCATCGCGTCGGGGGCGACGGCGCTGCGCTTCGAGCGGCTCTTCGCCAAGGCGATCGGCGTGCGCAAGGCCCACCTGACGAACTCCGGCTCCTCGGCCAACCTCCTCGCGGTCGCGTCCCTGACCGCCCCGGAGCTCGGCGACAAGCGGCTGCGCCCCGGCGACGAGGTGATCACGGTGGCGGCGAGCTTCCCGACGACCGTCAACCCGCTGCTGCAGCACGGCCTCATGCCGGTCTTCGTCGATGTCGACCTCGGCACCTACAACACCACGGTCGAGCGGGTCGAGGCGGCGCTGACGCCGAAGACCCGCATGATCATGATGGCGCACACGATGGGCAACCCGTTTCCCGTCGCGGAGATCCGGCAGCTGTGCAAGGACCGCGGGCTGTTCCTCGTCGAGGACAACTGCGACGCGGTGCTGTCCACCTACCAGGGCAGGATCACCGGCACGTTCGGCGACTACTCGACGGTCAGCTTCTACCCGGCGCACCACCTCACCATGGGCGAGGGCGGCTGCATCCTGTCCGACAGCCTGGAGCTGGCGCGCATCACCGAGTCGATGCGGGACTGGGGCCGGGACTGCTGGTGCGAGCCGGGGCAGGACAACAAATGCCTCAAGCGGTTCGACTACCAGATGGGCGACCTGCCGTACGGCTACGACCACAAGTACATCTTCTCCCATGTCGGCTACAACCTGAAGGCCACCGACATCCAGGCGGCGCTGGGCCTGACCCAGCTCACCAAGCTCGAGGACTTCGTCGCCGCCCGCCGCCGCAACTGGCGGCGCCTGCGCGACGGCCTGGACGGCACGCCGGGCCTGCTGCTGCCGGAGGCGACGCCGGGCAGCGACCCGAGCTGGTTCGGCTTCGTCATCACCCTCACGGCGGACGCCGGCTTCGAGCGGCGCGCGCTGGTCGACTTCCTGCAGTCCCGCAACATCGGCACGCGCCTGCTGTTCGCCGGCAACCTGGCCCGGCAGCCCGCCTACCGCAACGAGCCCTACCGCGTCAGCGGCAGCCTCGAGAACAGCGACATCATCACCGAGCGCACCTTCTGGATCGGCGTCTTCCCCGGCGTCACCGCCGAGATGATCGACTACATGACCTCCTCGATCCGCGAGTTCGCGGAGCGCCGCCACTGACCCTGTGCCGCCCGTCCGCGCGGTGACCGGGCCGGCCCACCGGCCTGGTCGCCGACGGCGGGCACGCGATCGTGGACGACGGCAACCGGAGGACCGCAAAGACGCCTGCGGGCCGGCACCCCTTCCCGGGGCCGGCCCGCAGGCTGGTGGAAAAGCGTGGTTCAGCGCGTCGGCGCCGGCACCGCCCGGTCGAGGTACCGGTCCAGCAGCAGGTCCAGGTAGCCCGCGTCGCCGACCGGGGTCACCGTGCCGAAGTCCGGCACGAGCGTCCGCAGCCGCTCCAGGGACACCTCGGTCCGCGAGAACGGCCCCGACAGGTACACCCGGTCGGGTGCGACGCCGAGCCGGGCCGCCACCCCGTCGACGATCTCCTCGACCGGCAGCGGCCGGCCGGAGGCGACGTTGACGACCACGTCGCCGGCGTCCGACAGGAGCAGGCCGTCGATGGCGTGCATCAGGTCGCGGGCGTCCAGCAGGTCGCGGTGCGCCCCGCGGTACACGGTGACGGTGCCGCTGCCGACCTGCCGCACGATCGCCGGCAGCAGCTGATGCGGCCGCTGGTGCGGGCCGACCACATGGCTGAGCCGCAGCACGACATGGCGCACCCCGGACGCCCGCACACAGGCCTCCAGGGCGAGCTTGTGCCGTCCGTACGCCGACGGCGGGAACAGCGGGCCGTCCTCCCTCGCCGGGACGTCGGTGTGGCCGTACATCGCGAACGACGCGGTCGAGAAGTACAGCAGCGTCAGGTCCTGCGCCGCGCACTTGTGCAGGGCGGCGTAGAGCGACTCGGCCTCCCGGTCGAACTCGGCCGGGTCCGTGACGGACGTGCTGGACACACCCGCCGCCAGCGCCGTCACCTCCGGGAACCGGTCGCCGAACGCCGTGGCGAGGTTCTTCGCCAGGAACCCGTTGCCGATGATCTGCATGTCATCCTCCCGACCGGGTCGGCGCCGGCGGGTCGCCGGCGCCGCGACAGCCACCCGCGCGGCTCATCCGACCGGTGTCACCTTCAACAGCCGCTGGGGCGCCACCGCGCCGATACCGCCGCCCTCGACCGCGGTCGAGGACAGGTGCGATACCACCCGGTCGTCGGCGGGGTCGTCGGCCGGGTCCTCGAGCACCCGCAGGTGCTCGTACGTGGTGCTGCGCTGGGCGGGCACCCGGCCCGACGCGCGGATCAGGTGGATCATCTCCAGCAGGTTGGAGCGGTGCTTCGCACCGGCGGAGGAGACCACGTTCTCCTCCAGCATGACGGAGCCGAGGTCGTCGGCGCCGTAGTGCAGGGACAGCTGGCCGATCTCCTTGCCGGTGGTCAGCCACGAGCCCTGGATGTGCGCGACGTTGTCGAAGAACAGCCGGGCGATCGCGATCATCCGCAGGTACTCCAGCGACGTCGCCTGCGTCTGGCCCTTCAGCTTGTTGTTCTCCGGCTGGTACGTGTACGGGATGAACGCCCGGAACCCGCCGGTGCGGTCCTGCACGTCGCGGACCATCCGCAGGTGCTCGATGCGCTCCTCGTTGGTCTCGCCGGTGCCCATGAGCATCGTGCAGGTCGACTCGACGCCCAGGCCGTGCGCGATCTCCATGATCTCCAGCCAGCGTTCGCCGCTCTCCTTCAGCGGGGCGATCGCCGTGCGAGCCCGCTCGGGCAGCAGCTCCGCGCCGGCACCGGCGAACGAGTCGAGACCGGCGGCCTTGATCCGCTGGATCGCCTCCTCCGGGGTCACCCCGGACACCTTCGCCATGTGCTGCACCTCGGACGCGCCGAGGGAGTGGATGACCAGCGACGGGTAGGCGTCCTTGATGGCCTTGAACATGCCCTCGTAGTACTCGACGCCGTAGTCCGGGTGGTGACCGCCCTGGAACATGATCTGCGTCCCGCCGAGCTCGACGGTCTCCGCGCAGCGGCGCAGGATGTCGGTGAGGTCGCGCTCCCACGTCTTGTCGCTCTTCGGCGCGGCGTAGAAGGCGCAGAACTTGCACGCCGTGACGCAGACGTTGGTGTAGTTGATGTTGCGTTCGATGATGTACGTCGCGATGTGCTCGGCGCCGGCGTACCGGCGGCGGCGGACCGTGTCAGCCGCGGCGCCGAGGGCGTGCAGCGGCGCCGAACGGTACAGGTCCAGCGCCTCCTCGGGAGTGATGCGTTCGCCTGCGGCGGCTCGGTCGAGCACCGCGCTGGCAGATCGGGGCATGTCAGAGCCTTTCGGGGAGTGACGATGTCCGTGTGCCGGGGCCTGCCCCGGTCACGGCGTTGACAGCAACCGCACCTCGACGTCCGGCGGGAACCCGGCGTCCTGGCCGTCAGCACAGCCGCCGACCCGGCGGGCGAACTCGGCGATCCCGGCCAGCTGCCGGTCGCCGAGGCTGAAGTCGAGCGCCGTCATGTAGTACCGGCGCAGGATCGCCGCGTCGAACGGCTCCCAGCGGGCCGCCTGCTCGGAGACGGCGTCGACCTCGCGCAGCGACAGGTCCCGCGACGCCAGGAACGCCCGGTGCACCCGATGCACGGTCTCCGGCTCGCGGGCCACGAAGTCGCGGCGGGCGGCGAACACCGCGAAGACGAACGGCAGACCCGTCCATTCGCGCCACATCTCGCCGAGGTCGTAGACGTGCAGACCCAGCCGCTTCGCATCCGAGAGCGCGGCCCGCAGCGCCACGTCGCCGATGACCACGGCCGCTGGGGCGTCGCGCAGCATGACGTCGAGGTCGGGCGGGGCCGCGAAGTAGCTCGGCTGGACCCCGACGAGGTCGCTGAGCAGCAGCGCCGCGAGCCGGATCGACGTGCGGCTGGTCGAGCCGAGCGCCACCGGCGCCCCGTCGAGCTGGTCGAGCGGCACCTTGCTCACGATGAGGCACGACATGACCGGGCCGTCGCTGCCCACGGCGATGTCGGGCAGCGCGACGAGCTGGTCGGCGTGCTTCAGGAACTCCATCAGGCTGATCGGCCCGATGTCCAGGTCCCCGGAGGTCAGCGCGTCGCTCAGCCCGTCGGGGCTGTCGCGGCGCAGGTCGAGGTCGAGCAGGCTGCCGGTGCGGGCAAGCCCCCAGAACAGCGGCACGCAGTTGAGGAACTCGATGTGCCCGACGCGCGGCCGCACCGGGCGGCGCCATCCGGCCGGCGCGATGCCGTCGGTGAACGGCATCGCCGGGTTCGGCTCCGTGAGGGTGCCGAGTGGATCAGGCATCGCGACTCCTGAGTTCGAGCTGTCGGCGCAACGGCACCCCGGATGACGGTCACTATCCAGCACCGGATTGGCATCGGGCGCTCGATGCACCTGAAGTCTGGGGGTTTCCCGGGTTCTTGCGCCGTGTCCCGTCCGTGACAAGGCCGAGGCGGCATTCTGAGCGGGTGCGCGTGCTGTTCTCCGTCTCGTCATGGCCGACCCACTACTCCGCGATGGTGCCGCTCGGCTGGGCCCTGCAGGCCGCCGGGCACGAGCTGCGGGTGCTCTGCCCGCCCTCGCAGACCGCGGCGGTCGCCGGGGCCGGCCTGCCGCCGGTGCCGCTGCTGGGCGGGATGGAAGTCGCCGTGCACAACCGCCTGTCCTACGTGCGGGAGGCCCGCGCCGGGCAGTGGCCGTATCCGTGGACGCCCCTGCAC
Source organism: Dactylosporangium siamense (assembly GCF_016862795.1). GTDB lineage: Bacteria > Actinomycetota > Actinomycetes > Mycobacteriales > Micromonosporaceae > Dactylosporangium > Dactylosporangium siamense. Next base: position 32,331 of record NZ_BONQ01000158.1, read on the forward strand.
CCGGTCACCGGCGCACCGATGTCCACACTGGACGCTTTCGACGTCGAGGCGTATGCGCGCACCGACGGCGCCCGGTTCGCCGAGTCGTCCGCCGCCGGCCACGACGCCGCCGTGGGATTCGCCCGCGACTGGCGGCCGGACCTCGTCGTGCACGACCCGGTCAGCACGGAAGGCCTCCTTGCGGCACTGGTGTCGGGTGTACCGGCGGTCATCGCCCTCTGGGGCCCGGTGGGCACCCACGAACCGGCGCCGGTCCGCATCCTCCCCGACGACCTCGGTGACTCGTTCGCCCGGCACGGTCTCGGACCGTTCGGACCCGACCTGATCCGCCACGTGCTGGACCCGTGCCCGGACGAGGTCGCGCCGCCGGTGCGCGGACTGCGGCTGCCGGTGCGGTACGTGCCGTACAACGGCCCCGGCGTGCCACCGGCCAGGATGCCCCGGGTCGACGGCCGGCCACGGGTCTGCGTCACGTGGTCCACGGCGCTGAGCACCATGACCGGCCCCCGCTCCTACGCGCTGCCGATGATCGTCGCCGCGCTGAGCGCCCTCGGCGTGGAGACGGTGCTCACCGCCACCCGGGAGGACGCCGCGGCGCTCGGCCCCGTCCCGGACAGCGTGCGGATCCTGGAACGCGGCCCCCTGTACGCCCTGCTCCCCGACTGCGACGCCGTCGTCCACCACGGCGGCGCGGGCAGCGCGATGACCGCCATGGTCACCGGCACCCCGCAGCTGGCCATCACCTTCGCCAGCGAACAGGCCTGCCTCGCCGCCCGGATCGCGACCTCCGGCGCCGGCCTGCACCTCCCCGGCCACACCGCGACGGTCGAGACGGTCCAGGCGGCGGTCGCGGCGCTGTTGGAGGACCCCGGCCACCGCCGGGCCGCGGCCGCCTTGCGCCGCTCCGCGATCAGCCGGCCCTCCCCGGTGGAGCTGCTGCCCCGCCTGGAGAAGCTCGCCGCCGGGTAGCCCGCCTGGCGGCCGTTCGCGACCGCCTGCGCACCAGCATCCGCTGGTCGCGATTGCAGCAGAACCGCGCTCCCGGATGGGAACGCGGTTCTGGGTCTTGCGGCTGCTGGTGTGCGCTGTCAGTCGGCGAGGAGGCGTTCGATGACGTCGGCGCCTTCGGAGGGGCCGCCGCTGGCTCGCATGGCGGCGCTCATCGCGGCGACGCGGGCGAGGACCTCCGGGTCGTTGGTGAGCTCGTCGACGGCGGCGCGCAAGGTTGCCGGGTCCAGGCTCGACGCCGGCAGGTAGCGGCCGATGCCGATCTCGTCCACCCGGCGGGCGTTGACCGTGTTCTCCGGCGTGTGCGGCACGACGACGCACGGGCAGCCGTGATACAGCGCCTCGACCAGGCTGCCCATGCCGCCGTGGGTGACGAACACCGACGCGCGGGGTAGGACCGCGAGGTGCGGCATCCACTCGTGGGCCTCGACGTTGACCGCGGAGACCCCGGCGTCCAGGGCGTTGCCGCGGCCGAGGGTCATGATGACGTGCCACGTCTTGTCGGCGAAGGCGTCGGCGCACAGCTGGAACATGCCGGTCCGCTCGTTGGACTCGGTGCCCATCGAGATGAGCGCCACCGGGATGTCCTCGGACGGCGCCGACCAGGTCACCGGCGGCGGGGTCGAGGGCAGGCAGTGGCCCAGGAACGTGAACTTCTCGTCGAACGTGTCGCCGTGCGGCTGCAGCGCCCGGGGCAGGAAGACGAGGTTGTGATCGTCGGCGACGGCCATCATCGCCCACATCTTCGCCGGGTCCGGTTCGACCTCGGCGAGGATCTCCAGGATCGCCTCGACGCCCTTGTGGACGTAGTCGGCGTCGCGGTCCATGGTCTCGGCGTGCAGCGAGAAGTGGTCGTTGGAGGCCGTGTACGGGAAGTACTGCAGTGTCCGCACACCCCACTCGCGGGCCAGGATCCGGGCCGGGACGAAGCTCTCGAAGTCGTACACGATCAGGTCGGGCCGGTCGTCGGTGAAGGCGGCCCGCGCCGCCGGGATGACGCGCGTGTTGGCGTCGGCCAGGATGTCCAGGCCGAGCTCGGCGATCTCGTCACTCTCCACGTGGCTGGCGGTGCTCAGCCGGCGCCGGACGGAGGTGTAGCCGGCCAGGGCGGCGCCGACCGAGGCCACCGCCGAGGCGTACATCGAGTCCACGACGTAGGTGACCCGGTGCCCGCGGTCGACCAGATGCCGGGCGATCTGCAGCGTCGGGTTGAAGTGCCCGAAGTCGGGGAAGACGAAGATCGCGACGTGCCCGGGTGACGTGGTCATGAGACCCGCCGCGGCGGGAGGACGACGCCGTTGTCGAAGATGGCCGCCATGACCTCAGGGAGGTCCGCGGGCGACTCGACGTGCACGACGGGGAACGGGAAGCCGATCCAGCCGCGTGGCAGCGACGGGCCGAGGACCAGCCCGACGCGGGTCTTGTGCCGGTGCATCTCGGCGCTCATGTCGTCGATGCGGATCGTGTCGACGGCGTTGCGGCTGAACATGGTGGCGATGTCGGCCACGTTCGTCAGGGTCCGCGGCTCCAGCGACGAGCACAGCGGCAGCACCGGATCGCCGAGGCCGGCGCCGGGGGCGATGGCGGCGATGGAGTCCGCGACCGCCTGCCGCAGCGGCGTGTGCACCGCCACCGAGTTGGCCTCCTGCACCTGGACCTGCCCGAGCCCGCCGGACGCGGTGTACTCCGCGGCGAGCGCCTCGAGGGCCTCGCGGTAGCCGCTGAGCAGCAGGATGCGGAACGTGCCGGTGGGGTGGGTGCCGAAGTCGCCGGCGAGCCAGATCCCGTCGCGTTTGGGCTCGATGAGCAGCGCCTCGTCCTGGTCGACGGGCAGGAACGCGACGGCGACGCCCTCGGCCGGCCCGTCCGGGTCGCGGGGGCCGACGTGGTCGATGCGCATCAGCAGGTCGAACAGGTGCTCGCGGGACAGCGCACCGGCGAGGGACGAGCTGACCATCGAGCCGAGGCTGAGGCCGCCGACCGCGGCCGGGTGCAGGCCCTGCGCGGCGAGGACGTCGTGGATGCCGACCATCGCGGCGGCCAGGGCGACGGAGCCGTGCCGGGAGCGGACCTCCATATCGACCTGCTCGTCGTCCTCGCGGCGGCGCAGCAGCAGGTCGAGGTCCAGGCCGGTCCAGGCGCTGACCTTGTCGTACACCTGCTGCATGGCCGGGTACGCCGCGTGGAACTCCATGACGCCGCGTGGGTCGTAGTTGAGCAGGTTCGTTCCGAAGATGAACGCGAGGCTCATGCTGGCAGCCTTCCGATGTAGGTCACGTGGGCAGGAGCACGTCGTGTTCGCGGACCGCGGCCACGACGTGGTCGATGTCGTCCGGGGAGTCGACGTAGACGACGGGGAACGGGAACTCGAACCCGTCGCGGGGCAGCGTGGGGCCGAGGATGACGCCGAGCCGCGCGCCGAGGCGGCGCATCTGCCCGGTGAGGTACTCGGCCCGGATCGGCTCGACGACGTTGCGGCTGAACTCGCTGCGGACCTGGTCGGCGCTGTGCAGCACCCGCGGCTCCAGCGACGAGCACATCGGCACGACCGGGTCGGTGAACGTGATGTCGGCGGCGATGCGGGCGAGCACGTCCCGGGCGCGGTAGCGCAGCGGGCTGTGCACGGCGACCGTCTCGTCGCTGAACACGAAGTACTCCGGCGGGTACCCGGTGGCGAGCTGGTCGATGGCGTCGCGGTAGCCGCTGAGCAGCAGCATCCGGAACGCGCCGCTGGTGTGCATGCCGAAGTCGCCGCCGAACCAGATGCCGGGGCGGGTGCCGTAGAACGACTCGTAGGTCTCCCCCAGCGGCAGGACCGCGGCGACGCAGCCCTCCGGCAGCTCGGCCCGGTCGGGGCGCTGGTCGCCGTCGGTGTGGCCGAGCAGCCCGATGACGTCCTGGCGGGACACCGCGCCGGACAGCGCGCCGGCCACCATCGCGCCGAGGCTGATCCCGCCGACCATCGCCGGGTGCACACCGCGCTCGCCGAGCAGGTCGGTGATGCCGAGCATGGCCGCGGCCAGCCCGACCGACGTGGTCCGGGAGCGTTGGGTGTCGTCCTCGACGGTGCGCAGCAGGAGGCCGACGTCCAGCCCGGTCCACTCCGCCGCCCGCTCATAGGCGTCCCGGACGGCCTGGTGCTGCTCGTACAGTCCGATGAGGCCGGTCGGGTCGTAGGTGAGGTTCTTCTGGCCGAGGATGAACGCGAGGCTCACGGCGGCTCCTCTCGATGGGGGTCGGGACGCGTCTCAACGGGCAGCGCGCGAGGCGGTGAACTGTTCGAGCTCCCCGACGACCTGTGCCGGGGAGGGGCGGTGCAGCGCCTCGTCCCGCAGCGTCGCGGCGTTGCGGGCGAATCCGGCCTCCGACACCAGGCGGCTGACCGCGGCGCGGATCTCCTGCGGCCCGGCCTGGTCGTGCGGCAGGTACAGGCCGGCGCCGGCCTCCTGCAGGCCGCTGCCACGCAGCGTCTGGTCGGCGACGGGGGTGGAGACGAACAGCTGCGGCACGCCGTGCACGAGGGCGGTGCCGTAGCTGCCGAAGCCGCCGTGGTGGATGAGGGCGGCGCAGGTGGGCAGCAGCGCGTGCAGCGGCACTGACTGCACCACCCGGGCGTTGTCCGGGACCTTGTCCAGCTCCTGCGCCTGCGCGGGCAGCAGCGCGGCGACGACCTCGACGTCGAGGTCCGACAGCGCGTCGAGGATCGCGGCCTTCGACACGTAGTCGCCGCCGTACCGTTCGGTGTTGGCGGCGCCGAGGCTCAGGCACACGCGGGGACGCGCCGGTGGTTCGTTGAGCCAGTCCGGCGCGACGGCCGGGCCGTTGTAGGGCACGAACCGGATCGGGACCCGCCGGACGTCCGACGGCACCGACAGCCGGTCCGGCAGCGGGTCCAGGGTCAGCTGCCCGGTGATGAGTTCCTCGCTGAACGCGCCCCCGAACTTCTCGGCGTGCCCGCCGAGCCATTCCGCCATCGGGTCCTCGCGCCGGTCCTCGGGCGCCTCGTCGCGGAGCCTGGTGAACAGCTGCCGTTTCATGGCCCAGACGTCGGCGAAGCACATGGAGCGCACGTGTGCGGCGCCCACGGCGACGGCGGCGAGTCCGCCGGCGTAGGTGAGCGGGTCCCACACGACGAGGTCGGGCCGCCAGTGCCGGGCGAACGCGACGAGGTCCTCGATCATCGGCTCGTTGTAGTAGGCGAAGCCCCAGGCGCCCATCTGGGCGCGTTCGAGCTCCCGCTCCCAGGTGAGCTTCGCCGGGTCGAGCTCGCTCCAGTCGACGGACTCGACCTCCTGCGACTCGCGGTGCGCCGCCATCGCCGAGCTGATGTTGCTGTCGTCGCCGACGCCGACGGCGGTCATGCCGGTGCGGGCGATGACGTCGGTGAACGCCGGCGAGCTGGCGACGCGCACCTCGTGGCCGGCGGCGCGCATCGCCCACGCCATCGGCGTCATGCAGAACAGGTGGGACTTCTCAGGCAGCGTGACGAACAGCACCCGCATCGTGCTCGGCTCCTAACGAGACTGGACGGCGGCCGGGGTCAGGGATCCGGTGATGACCGCCAGGACGGCGGCCGCGTGCCGGGTCAGGAAGAAGTGGCCGCCGTCGTACACGTGCAGCACCGTCGGGCCGGTCGTGTGCTCCCGCCACGCGTCGGCCTCCTCGACGCTGACCTTCGGGTCGTCGTGGCCGGTGAACGCCGTCACGGGGCAGTGCAGCGGCTCGCCGTCGGCGTACACGTACGTCTCAGCGGCCTTGTAGTCGTTCCGAACGATCGGCAGCACCGCGAGCAGCAGGTCCTCCTCGTCGAAGACCCGGGTGTCGGTGCCGCTGAGCGACTTCATCTCCGCGATGATGCCGGCGTCGTCACGGCGGTGGACCTGCTCGTCGCGCAGCCGCGACGGTGCCCGCCGGCCGGACACGAACAGGTGCACGGGTTCCCGGGACTGCGCGGTGAGCCGGCGGGCGACCTCGAACGCGACGGTCGCGCCCATGCTGTGGCCGAACAGCGCGAACGGCCGGTCCAGCCAGGGCAGGATCGCCTCCGTGCACTGCGCGGCGAGCACCTCGAGGTCGTCGACGAGCGGCTCGTTGCGACGTTCCTGCCGGCCCGGGTACTGCAGGGACAGCACCTCGACGCCGGGTCCGGCGTTCGCCGAGACGGGCACGTAGTAGGGCGCCGAGCTGCCGGCGTGCGGGAAGCACACCAGCCGGATCGGCGCGTCGGGCCGCGGGTGGTACCGGCGCACCCACAGGTCACTGGTGGTGGTCATGCTCATCGTGCACCTCTCACTGCTTCGTCGACCCACTGCCGCACCGCCTGGGCGGTCGAGCCGGCGTGGTGCTCCATCATCGTGAAGTGGTTGCCGGGCACGTCGATCGTCGTGTCCGCGTCCTGCCACGAGGTCTGCCACTCGTGCCTGGCGTAGGGGCCGTCGGGGCCGGTCGCGACGATCGGCTCCGACGAGCGCAGCAGCAGCGACGGCGTGCTCAGCTCGCCGGGGCGCCAGCCGCCGAACAGGTCGAAGTACCAGCTCATCGCCGTCAGCCGGGCCGAGTCGAGGGAGGTGAAGAGCCCCTGCCGGTCGAACATGCCGTCGATGAGCTCGGCCTGGAACTTCGTCAGGGGCGAGTCCTCGGTCGCCGGGTACGTGTCGAGCAGGACCACGCCGGCGGCGGGGGCGCCGAGGTCGTGCAGGCGGGACGCGGCGGCGTGGGCGAGCAGCCCGCCGCCGGAGGAGCCGAGCAGCACCGCGGGCCGGTCGCCGACGCATTCGCGGACCAGTTCGGCCTGCATGTCGGTGACCGTCTCCCACGTGGCGGGGAGGCGTTCGTCGGTGAGGAAGCCCGGCACCGACAGCGCCCACACGTCGTAGGTGTCGCGGAAGTTGGCGGCGAGCCGCGCGTACTGGTGGACGCCGGCGAGCGCGACGAACGAGCTGAAGCAGATCAGCACGGGACGGCGGTCGTCACCGGTGGGTCCTGAGGCGAGCTTGACCGGTTGCAGCTCGCGGCCGAAGTCGGCGCGGGCCTTGAACGTGGGGCGCAGCGCGGCAGCGGCCCGCAGCAGCGCGTAGCCCTGGTCGACCTGCCCGTTGCGGCACGCGTCGCGGAACATCGCGCCGATGCCGTCCTCCCGGCCGGTCGGTGCCGCTTCCGGGGCGCTGGTGGCGGCGGCCGGGGTGCCGGCGAGCTCGGCCAGCAGGTGGGTGGTGAGGGCGGCCGGGGTCGGGTGGTCGAACACGAGCGTCGGGGGCAGCCGCAGCCCGGTGGCGGCGCCGATCCGGTTGCGCAGCTCGACGGCGGTGAGGGAGTCGAAGCCCGCCTCGAGGAGGCTCTGCCCGGGCGGCACGGCGTCGGGGGTCGTGAAGCCGAGCACCGCGGCGACCTGCGCGCGGACGAAGTCCAGGACGAGGGTCTCGCGGGCATCCGGGGCGGCGCCGGCGAGCCGCTCGGTCAGCGACACCGCCGCCGTGCTCCGTCCGGCGGCCCGCCTGGCCGGTGCGCGCACGAGTCCGCGCAGCAGGGGCGCCACGGCGCCGCCCTTCAGCACGGGCAGGTCCAGCAGCATCGGCACGGCGAGGGGTTCGGCGCGGCCGACGGCGGCGTCGAAGAGGGCCAGGCCGCGGGCCGGGTCCAGGGGCAGCAGGCCGCCGCGGGACATGCGGCGCACGTCGGCGTCGGTGAGGTCGCTGGTCATGCCGCTCGCGGTGACCCACGGCCCCCAGGCGAGCGCGGTCGCGGGCAGCCCGCGGCCGGCCCGGCGCTGCGCCCACGCGTCGAGGTAGGCGTTCGCGGCCGCGTAGTTGCTCTGCCCCGCGCCGCCGATGAGGCCGGACACGGAGGAGTACACGGCGAACACGGCCAGGTCGTGCCCGACGGTCAGCTCGTCGAGGTGGGTGACGGCGTCGACCTTCGGCCGCAGCACCGCCGACAGGCGGGACGCGTCCAGGCCTCCGACGGTGGCGTCGTCGAGGACACCGGCGGTGTGCACGACCGCGGTCAGCGGCCGGTCGGCCGGCACCGACGCGACGAGCGCCGCGACGGCGTCCCGGTCGGCGACGTCGCAGGCGGCGATGGTCACGTCGGCGCCGAGCGCGGTCAGTTCGGCGCGCAGCTGCGCGGCGCCGGCGGCGTGCTCGCCGCTACGGCTGGCCAGCAGCAGGTGCCGGATGCCGTGCCTGGTCACCAGGTGCCGGGCGACCTCCGCGCCGAGGCCGCCGGTGCCGCCGGTGACGAGCGCGGTGTGCTCGGTGCGCAGCGACGGCGCGAAGGTGAGCACGACCTTGCCCACGTGGCGGGTCTGGCTGATGTAGCGGAACGCGTCTCGGGCCCGCCGCACGTCCCAGGCGGTGACCGGCAGCGGTGCCAGGACCCCTTCCTCGAACATGGCGACGAGCTCGCGGAGCATGACGCCGATCCGGTCGGGGCCGGCCTCGATGAGGTCGAACGCGCGGTACCGCACGCCCGGGTGGGCGGCGGCGACCGCGTCGGCGTCGCGGACGTCGGTCTTGCCCATCTCCAGGAACCGGCCGCCGCGCGGCAGCAGCCGCAGCGACGCGTCGACGAACTCTCGGGCGAGGGCGTTGAGGACGAGGTCGACGCCGTCGCCGCCGGTCAGCTGCAGGAACTCCGCCTCGAAGGCGACGGTCCGCGAGGACGCGAGGTGGGTGCCGTCGACGCCGAGGCCGCGCACGACCGGCCACTTGCCGGCGCCGGCGGTGGCGAGGACCTCCGCGCCGAGGTGCCGGGCCAGCTGGACGGCGGCCATGCCGACCCCACCGGCGGCGGCGTGCACCAGGACCCGCTCCCCCGGGCGCAGGCCGCCGAGGTCGACGAGCGAGTAGTACGCGGTGAGGAACACCAGCGGCACCGACGCCGCCTGCGCGTAGGACCAGCCGGCGGGGACACCGACGATCATGCGGTGGTCGGCGACGGCGACGGGTCCGAACGCGCCGGGGAACATGCCCATGACCCGCTCCCCGACCGCGAACCCGGTGACGCCGGGCCCGACCTCGGTGACGACGCCGGCGCCTTCCTGGCCGAGGGAGCCGGCCTCGCCCGGGTACATGCCGAGGGCGTTGAGCACGTCGCGGAAGTTGACGCCGCCGGCCCGCACGGCGATGCGGACCTGGCCGGGCCGCAGCTCGCCGGCGGCCTCGTCGGCGCGCTCGACGGTGAGACCTTCCAGGGTGCCGTCCTCGCCCCGGGTGAGCCGCCACGGCCCGTCCGGCGGGGTGAGCTCCTCGACCCCACTGACGGTGGCCAGGCGCGGGATGCGCGCCGTTCCGCCCTGCAGCAGCAGTGCGGGCTCGCCGGTGTCGAGGGCGGCCGGCAGCGCGGTGAGCGAGTCCGCGGACGTGTCGAGGTCGACGAGGACGAACAGTTCGGGGTTCTCCGACTGGGCGGAGCGCACCAGGCCGTGCACGACCGCGGCGGCGGGGTCCCGGACATCGTCGCCGACGGCGTCGCGGGTGAGGAACACCAGCCGCGACCCGCCGAACGCCGGGCTCGCGAGCCACTCCTGCACGTCGGCCAGGGCCCGCGCGGCCAGCTCGTGCGCCGCGGCGACCCGGTCGGCGCCGGCGCCGGCGCTGACGACGAAGACGGTGGCGGGGACGCGGGCGCCGTTGTCGGCGGCGGCCGCGAGGGAGGTCAGGTCGGCGTAGGACTCCAGGTGGACGCCGGCCGCTTCGGCGGCGGCGCCGAAGCCGAGGCGGTCCTCGCCGACGACGGCCCAGCGCAGCGGCTGACCCGCGGGGGCCGGCAGGCGCAGCACCTGCCAGTCCAGGCGCAGCAGCCCCTCGGTGACGGACGCCGCGGCCGGGCGGGCCGCGGACAGCTCCCGCAGCGTCAGCGAGGCCACGGTCGCGACGGGTGCCCCGGCGGGGTCGGTGACGGTCAGGGCGACCGCGTCGGTGCCGAGGGTCCGCAGCCGCACCCGCAGCCGGGTCGCGCCGGCGGCGTGGACGGTGACGCCGGTCCACGCGAACGGGAGCCTGCCGCGGTCGGTGCGGCCGAGGCCGGTGAGCGCGACGGCGTGCAGGGCCGCGTCCAGCAGCGCCGGGTGGACGGTGAACCGGTCCGCGTCCTCGGCGGCGCCGTCGGGCAGCGCGACCTCGGCGTAGACGTCGTCGCCGACCCGCCACGCGGCTTCGAGGCCCTGGAACACGGGGCCGTACCGGAACCCGGCGACGGCGAGACCCGCGTAGAACCCGTCGAGGGACACCGGCTCGGCGCCGGCCGGCAGCCAGGCTGGGTCCGGGTCCGGGTCCGGGTCCGGGTTCGGGTTCTGGTCCGCCGCGGTGACCTCGCCGGCGGTGAGCAGGCCGGTGGCGTGCAGCGTCCACGGGTGACCGCCGTCGGCGGGGCGGGCATGGATGGTGACAGGCCTGGCTTCGCTGTCGTCGGCCGGCGGGTCGACGCGCACCTGGATCTCGGCGGCGCCGCGGTCGGGCAGCGTCAGCGGCGCGGCGAGGGTGAGCTCGTCGACGACCGGGCAGCCGACCTCGTCGCCGGCCCGCAGGGCCAGTTCGAGCAGGGCGGTGCCGGGGACGATGACGGCGCCGGGCAGGGCGTGGTCGGCGAGCCACGGGTGGGTCCGGGTCGACAGCCGGCCGGTCATCACGACGGTGCCGGTGTCGGCGAGGGTCACGGCCGCGCCGAGCAACGGGTGGTCGGCGGTCTCCAGGCCGGCGCCGGCGAGCCCGGCGGCGCCACCGACGCCGCCGGTGCCGGGACGCGGCCAGAAGCGGGTCCGCTGGAACGCGTACGTGGGCAACGCGACCGGCACCGCCCACACGGGGGTGAAGGCGGCCGCCCGGTCGAGGGTGACGCCGGCGGTGACGAGCTGCGCGGCGCCGCGCAGGAACGCCTCGGTCTCCGGCCTGTCCCGGCGGGACAGGGCGACGCAGGTGGCGTCCTGCGGCAGGCCGTCGTGGGCCATGGCGGTGAGGACCGCGTCCGGGCCGACCTCGACGAAGCGGCTGTAGCCGGCGGCGTGCAGCGCGGCGATCCCGTCGGCGAAGCGGACCGCCTCGCGGACGTGCCGCACCCAGTAGCCGGCGTCGGTCAGGTCCCCGGCAGCGGCGAACGCGCCGGTGAGGTTGCTGATCACCGGCAGCCGCGGCGGGCGGTAGGTGACGGTGGCGGCGACCCGGCCGAACTCGGCGAGCATGCCGTCCATCCGCGGGGAGTGGAACGCGTGGGAGACCCGCAGCCGCCGGGTGCGCCGGCCGGCCTCGGTGAAGTGGGCGGCGATGCGCTCCACGGCGGCCTCGTCGCCGGAGACGACGACCGCGTGCGGGCCGTTGACGGCGGCGATCCCGGCGGTGCCGTCCAGCAGCGGCAGCACCTCGTCCTCGGCGGCCTGCACGGCGAGCATGGCGCCGCCGACCGGCAGCGCCTGCATGAGCGCGGCCCGGGCGGCGACGAGGCGGCACGCGTCGTCGAGGTCGAACACCCCGGCGACGTGCGCGGCGACGATCTCGCCGATGGAGTGGCCGATGACGGCGTCGGCGGTCAGGCCGACGGACTCGGCGAGGCGGAACATCGCCAGCTCGAACGCGAACAGCGCCGGCTGGGTGTAGCCGGTGCGGTCCAGGGCGTCGCCGCCGGTGAACGCGAGGTCGCGCAGGGGCCGGTCCAGGAGCAGGTCGAAGCGGGCGCAGGTGTCGTCGAACGCGGCGGCGAACACCGGATGTGTGGCGTGCAGCCGCTCCCCCATGCCGCTGCGCTGGGCGCCCTGCCCGGTGAACAGGACCGCGGTGCGGCCCGGCCCGGCGGTGGCGGCCCGCACGACGGCCGGGTGTCCGGTCCCGCCGGCGATCGCCCGCAGCCCCGCGAGGAGGTCGTCGTGGCCGGTGCCGACGACGGCGGCCCGGTCGGCGAGCAGCGCCCTGCCGGTGGCGAGGGTCGCGGCGACGTCGGCGGGACGCAGCTGCGGGCGCTCGTCGAGGTGGTCGGCGAGCTGGGCGGCCTGCCCGGCGAGGGCGTCCTCGCCGCGGGCCGACAGCACCAGCGCGACCGGTTCGGCCGGCACTGCCGGCATCCCGGCGACAACCGCGACCGGTGGGGCCTCTTCGAGGATCAGGTGGCCGTTGGTGCCGCTGATCCCGAACGCGGAGACGCCGGCACGGCGGGGGCCCTGGGCGGGCTGCCAGTCGGTGGTCTCGGTGATGAGGCGGACGGCGCCGGTGGTCCAGTCGACGTGGCTGGACGGGGCGGCGGCGTGCAGGGTCGGCGGCAGGGTCCGGTGCTGGAGTGCCTGGACGGCCTTGATGACCCCGGCGACGCCGGCGGCGGCCTGGGTGTGGCCGATGTTGGACTTGACGCTGCCGAGCCACAGTGGACGGTCCGCGGGCCGGTCCTGGCCGTAGGTGGCCAGCAGCGCCTGCGCCTCGATCGGGTCACCGAGGCTGGTGCCGGTGCCGTGTGCCTCGACGAGGTCGACGTCGGCGGCGCGCAGCCCGGCGGTGGCGAGGACCTGCCGGATGAGCCGCTGCTGGGCTGGGCCGTTGGGGGCGGTGAGGCCGTTGGAGGCGCCGTCCTGGTTGATCCCGGCGGCGCGGATGACGGCGAGGACGGTGTGACCGTTGCGTTGCGCGTCGGAGAGCCGTTCGAGCAGGACCAGGCCGGCGCCTTCGCCCCAGTTGGTGCCGTCGGCGTCGTCGGAGAACGCCTTGCAGCGCCCGTCGGTGGCCAGCCCCCGCTGGCGGCTGAACGCGATGAACGACCCGGGGGTCGTCATGACGGTGACGCCGCCGGCGAGGGCGAGCTCGCACTCGCCGTTGCGCAGCGCCTGCGCGGCCCAGTGCATCGCGACCAGCGACGAGGAGCAGGCGGTGTCGACGGTGACGGCGGGGCCTTCGAGGCCGAGCGTGTAGGAGATCCGGCCGGACATGACGGCGGCGGTGTTGCCGGTGCCGACGTAGCCCTCGTCGAACGCTGACGCGGCGGCGAGCGTCGCGATGTAGTCCTGGCCGTTGGTGCCGGCGAACACGCCGACGCGTTCGCCGCGGACGGACAGCGGGTCGATGCCGGCGCGTTCGAACGCCTCCCACGCGACCTCCAGCAGCAGCCGCTGCTGGGGGTCCATGGTGAGCGCCTCCCGCGGGGAGATCCCGAAGAACTGCGGGTCGAAGTCGGCGACGCGGGCGAGGAAGCCGCCTTCGCGGACGTAGGAGGTGCCGGCGTGGTCGGGGTCGGGGTCGTAGATGCCGTCGAGGTCCCAGCCGCGGTCGGCGGGGAACGCGGACACGGCGTCGCCGCGGCTGACGACGAGGTCCCACAGCGCTTCGGGGGTGCTGACGCCGCCGGGGAACCGGCAGCTCATGCTCACGATCGCGATGGGTTCGTCGGTGTACGCCGTGATCTCCTGCTTCGGTGCCTCGACCGCACCGGTGACCAGCTCCCCCGCCAGGTGCGCGGCGAGGGCGTTGGCGGTCGGGTGGTCGAAGAGCAGGGTCGCGGGCAGTTTCAGGCCGGTGGCGGCGTTGAGCCGGTTGCGGAGCTCGACGGCGGTGAGCGAGTCGAAACCGAGGTCCCGGAACGCCTGCTCGGCGTCGACGGCGTCGGCGCGGGTGTGCCCGAGCGCGGTCGCCGCCTCGGCGCGGACGAGGTCGACGAGCGTGCCGATCCGGTCGGCGACGCTCATCGCGGCGAGGCCGTCGCGGAACGTCGCGTCGACGGTCTCGACCGCGGTCTCCAGGGCCGCGACCTCCGGCAGGTCGCCGAGGAGCGGGCTGGGCCGTGAGCCGGTGAACCCGGGCGCGAACTTCGCCCAGTCGACGTCGGCGACGGTCAGCGACGTCTCGTCGGCGTCCAGGGCGCCCTGCAGGGCGTTCACGGCCAGCTGCGGGTCCAGCACGTGCAGGCCGCGGCGGCGCAGGAACTCCTCCGTGCCCTCCTCGGCGGTGACCATGCCGCCGCCGCCCCACGGGCCCCACGCGACGGCCGTCGCGGCGTGCCCGCGGGCGCGGCGGTGCTGGGCGATGCCGTCCAGGGCGGCGTTGGCGGCCGCGTAGGCCGCCTGGCCGCCGCTGCCCCAGGTCGCGGAGATCGACGAGAACAGCACGAACGCGTCGAGGTCGCCGGTCAGCTCGTCGAGGTGAGCGGCGCCGTCGGCCTTGGGCACGTAGACGGCGTCGAAGTCGGCGCCGGTCATGCCGTCCAGGACCTGCGACTGGGGGACGCCGGCGGCGTGCACGACGACGCGCAGGTCCGGCAGCGTGTCCAGGAGCGCGGCGACCGCGGCCCGGTCGGCGACGTCGCACGCGGGGATGTCGACGCGGGCGCCGAGGGCCTCGAGCTCGGCGCGCAGTTCGGCGGCGCCGGGGGTCGCGTCGCCGCGACGGCTGGTGAGGACGAGGTGTTCGGCGCCGCCGCGGGCGAGCCAGCGGGCGATGTGGGCGCCGAGGGCGCCGGTGCCGCCGGTGACGAGCGCGGTGCCGCGCGGCTTCCAGGTGGGGGCGCCGGCGGGGCGTTGCGGGGCGGGGGCGTGCACGAGCCGCCGGGTGAAGGTCCCGGAGCCGCGGACGGCGACCTGGTCCTCGGCGCCGCCGCCGGCCAGGACGGTGGTCAGGCGCTGCACGGTGCGATCGTCGACGGTCTCGGGCAGGTCGATGAGGCCGCCCCAACGCTGCGGGTATTCGAGGGCGGCGGCGCGGCCGAGGCCCCAGACGCCGGCGTGGGCCGGGGACCGCAGCGGGTCGGAGGCGCCGATGGACACCGCGCCGCTGGTGAGCACCCACAGCGGGGCGTCGACGCCGGTGGTCTGCTGGATGAGGGCGGTGGTGGCGGCGATGCCGTCCTGCAGGGCGAGGAGGGACACGATGCCGGCGTAGGAGCCTTCGGGCACCTCGGTGACGGGCAGGGCGGTCGCGCCGGCGGCGGTGAGGCCTTCGACGACGCGGTCGACGAGGTCGTCGGGGGTGCGGTGCACGACGAGCCAGGTGCCGGTGAGGGTTGCGGTCTGGTCGGGCTGCGCGGGGCGCCAGCGGATCTGGTACCGCCACGTGTCCACGGTGGATTGTTCGCCCTTGCGCCGCCGCCAGGAGGCGAGGGCGGGCAGGACCGGCGCGAGCGCCTGCGCGTCGACGCGCAGGGTGCCGGCGAGGGTGTCGAGGTCGGCGCTGTCGACGGCGTCCCAGAACGCGGCGTCCACGGTGCCGGTGGCGCTCCCGGCCTTGGGCAGTTCGATGGTCGGCCAGTACTGCACGTGCTGAAACGCGTAGGTGGGCACGTCGACGCGCCGGGCGCCGTTGAACAGCCGCGTCCAGTCCGGCGACCAGCCGGTGACGTGTGCCTGCGCGACCGCGGTCATCAGGGTGAGTGCTTCGTCGCGGCCTTTGCGCATGGCGGGGATGCCGTCGACCAGCGCGGACAGGATGCCGTCGGGGCCGACCTCCAGGAACCTGGTGACGCCCTTGGTGGTGAGCGTGGCGGCGGCGTCGTCGAACCGGACCGTGCCGCGGACCTGCCGGACCCAGTACTCCGGGTCGGTCACCTCACCTGTGGACGTGGTCGCGATCGGGATTGCCGGCGGGTTGAACTCCACCGTGGCCAGGACGTCGCGGAACGCGTCGAGCATCCCGTCCATCCGCGCCGAGTGGAACGCGTGACTCACCGTCAACCGGCGCGTCTTGGCGAACCCGGCGGCCACCGCCTCAACCGCGGCCTCGTCGCCGGAGATCACGACCGCCTTAGGACCGTTCACCGCGGCAATTTCGGCGCCTTCGACCAGCACCGCCCGGACATCGGCTTCGGCGGCCTGGATCGCGACCATCGCGCCGCCGGCCGGCAACGCCTGCATGAGCCGGCCGCGCGCTTCGACGATCTTGCACGCATCCTGCAGTGACCAGACCCCGGCGACGTGCGCCGCGGCGAGCTCGCCGATGGAGTGACCGAGGAGGAAGTCGGGCTTGAGACCCCACGACTCGAGGAGCCGGTACACCGCGACCTCGACGGCGAACAGCGCTGGTTGGGTCCACTGGGTCTGGTCGAGGAGGTCGCCGTCGACGTCCACGAGGCCGTCGATGTGTTCGCAGACCTCGTCATACGCCTTCGCGTAGGCCGGGAACGTCGCGTGAAGGCCGCGGCCCATCCCGGACCGCTGCGCGCCCTGACCGGTGAACAGCATCGCGGATCCGCCCTTGCCGGCCTTGCCGCGGACCACGGCGTCGCCGAGGACGACGGCCCGGTGGTCGAAGGCGGCCCGGCCCACCGCAAGGGAGTAGCCGACGTCCATGGGGTCGGCGTTCGTCTCGTGCAGCCGGGCGATCGAGGCGTCGACGGCCTCCGGGGTCCGTGCCGACACCGGCAACGGCACCACCGGCAGCGGCGGCGGTGCCGCGGCGGGGTCCGAGGGCGGCGCCTGCTCCAGGATCACGTGAGCGTTGGTGCCGCTCATCCCGAACGACGACACGGCCGCGCGGCGGGGCCGGTCGACGTCCGGCCAGGCCCGGGTCTCGGTGAGCAGCTCGACGGCGCCTGCGGTCCAGTCGACGTGCGGGGACGGTTCGGTGACGTGCAGGGTCCGCGGCAGCATCCCGTGCCGCAGCGCCTGGACCATCTTGATGACGCCGCCGACGCCGGCCGCCGCCTGCGGATGGCCGATGTTCGACTTCAGCGACCCGAGCCACAGCGGCTCGTCGCGGTCCTGCCCGTACGTGGCGAGCAGCGCCTGCGCCTCGATCGGGTCGCCGAGCGGGGTGCCGGTGCCGTGCGCCTCGACGGCGTCGACTTCGGCGGTGCTGAGGCGGGCGTTGGCGAGGGCCCGGCGGATGACCCGCTGCTGGGCGGGGCCGCTCGGCGCGGTGAGGCCGTTGGAGGCGCCGTCCTGGTTGACGGCGCTGCCGCGGATGACGGCGAGGACGGTGTGCCCGTTGCGTTGCGCGTCGCAGAGCCGCTCGAGCAGGACCATGCCGGCGCCTTCGGACCAGCTGGCGCCGTCGGCGGCCGCTGAGAACGGCTTGCAGCGGCCGTCGGGGGCCAGGGCCCGCTGCCGGCTGTAGTCGATGAGGGACACGGGCGTGGACATGACGGTGACGCCGCCGGCGAGGGCGAGGGTGCAGTCCCCGGCCCGCAGCGACTGGATCGCCCAGTGCAGCGCGACGAGCGACGACGAGCACGCGGTGTCCACCGACACGGCGGGTCCTTCGAGCCCGAACGTGTAGGCGATGCGGCCGGACAGCACGCTGAAGGAGTTGCCGCTGCCGATGAGGCCTTCCGCGGACTCCTTGGCGAGCATCAGCAGGCCGACGTAGTCCTGGTAGGTGACACCGGCGAAGACACCGGTCTGGCTGCCGCGCAGCGACACCGGGTCGAGCCCGGCGTGTTCGAGGGCCTCCCACGAGGTTTCCAGGAGCAGCCGGTGCTGCGGGTCCATCGAGAGCGCCTCGCGGGGCGAGATGCCGAAGAACGCGGGGTCGAAGTCGCCGGCGTCGTGCAGGAAGCCGCCACCCTGCGAGTAGCAGGTGCCGGGTGCGTCGGGGTCGGGGTTGTAGAGCGCCTCGACGTCCCAGCCGCGGTTCGTCGGGAACGGGGTGATGGCGTCGCCGCCGGCCATCACGAGGTTCCACAGGTCGTCGGCGCTGTTGACGTCGCCGGGGTAGCGGCAGGCCATGCCGACGATCGCGATCGGCTCATCGACGGTGGCCGACCCGGTCTCCGGCTCGGCGACGGCCGTGTCGGGCAGGTCAAGCAGCTCCTGCCGCAGGTGCGCGGCGACGGCGGCCGGGGTCGGCTGGTCGAAGACGAGCGTGGCCGGCAGCCGGACGCCGGTGGCCTCGGCGAGGGCGTTGCGGAGCTCGACGGCGGTGAGCGAGTTGACGCCGAGGTTCTTGAACGGCTGGTCGGCCTCGACGCTGCTCGCGTCGGCGTGCCCGAGCACCAGGGCGGTGCTGTCCAGGACCAGGGCGACGAGGAGGTCGCGCTGCGCGGTCTCGTCGAGCCCGTTGAGCCGGTCGGTCAGGGCGTTGCCGGTCGGGGCGACCGCGGCCGACCTTCTGCGCGGTGCGGTTGCCGATGTCTGCGCTGGTTTCGCCGGTACGGCCACCGCCTCGGCGGCCGAGCGGAGCGCCTGGGGCTCGCGGGATGCGGCGGGGGCGCCGGTGGGGCGCAGCACGAGGGCGTCGACGGTCACGACGGCAGCGCCGGTCGGGTCGGCGGCGAGGATGGCGACGGCGCCGGGGCGGCCGGTCGGGGTGAGCCGCACCCGCAACCGGCGGGCGCCGGTGGCGTGCAGCGCGAACCCGTTCCACGAGAACGGCAGCAGGTCGCCGTCGAGGCCCGGCAGGACGCCGAGGGCGAGGGCGTGCAGGGCGGCGTCCAGCAGCGCGGGCCGCAGCCAGAAGGCGTCGTCGCCGGGCTGCGGGTCGACGTCGACGTCGGCGTAGAGGCTGTCGCCGGACCGCCATGCGGCGCGCAGCCCCTGGAACGCGGGTCCGTACGCGAATCCGGCGTCGGCCCAGCGGTCGTACAGGCTGTCGACGGCGACGGGTTCCGCGCCGGCCGGCGGCCACTGCGTCAGCTGGTCGGCGGGTCCGGCGGTGCCGGTGGACGCGCTGCCGTGGGCGTGCCGGGTCCAGGTTTCGCCGTCGGTGCGGCTGTAGACGGTGACCTGCCGGGAGCCGAGCCGGTCCGGGCCACCGACGGCGACCTGCAGCTCGACGGTCCCGGACGCGGGGACCGGCAGGGACGCCTCGAGGACGAGCTCGTCGAGCCGGTCGCAGCCGGCCTCGTCGGCGGCCCGCACGGCGAGGTCGACGAGGACGGCGCCGGGCAGGTACGCGTCGCCGCGCACGACGTGCTGCGCGAGCCACGGGTGCCGGTGCACGGACGCCTTGCCGGTGACGACGAACCCGTCCCCGCCGGCGATCGGGACGACCTCCGCGAGGAGCGGGTGGCCGATGCCGTGGGGGCCCTGCTCGGCGGTGTCGAGCCAGTACCGCTGCCGCTGGAACGCGTAGGTGGGCAGGTCGACCCGGCGGGCGCCGGCGAAGAGCCGCGTCCAGTCCGGGGACCAGCCGGTGACGTGTGCCTGCGCGACCGCCGTCATCAGGGTGAGGGCCTCGTCGCGGTCCTTGCGCAGGGCGGGGATGCCGTCGACCAGCGCGGACAGGATGCCGTCGGGGCCGACCTCCAGGAACGTGGTCACGCCCTTGGCCTTCAACGCATTGGCGGCGTCGGCGAACCGGACCGTGCCGCGGACCTGCCGGACCCAGTACTCCGGGTCGGTCACCTCACCGGTCGAGGTGGCCGCGATCGGGACCGCCGGCGGGTTGAACGTCACCGTGGACAGGACCTCGCGGAACGCGTCGAGCATCCCGTCCATCCGCGCCGAATGGAACGCGTGACTGACCTTCAGCCGCCGCGTCTTCTCGAACCGCGCAGCCACCGCTTCGACGGCGGCTTCGTCGCCGGACACGACGACCGCGTCCGGGCCGTTGACCGCGGCGATCTCGGCACCGTCGACCAGCGCCGCCCGGACCCGGTCCTCGGACGCCCGGATCGCGACCATCGCGCCGCCGGCCGGCAACGCCTGCATGAGCCGACCGCGGGCGGTCACCACCTTGCAGGCGTCCGCGAGGGACCAGACCCCCGCGACGTGTGCCGCGGCGAGTTCACCGATGGAGTGGCCCAGCAAGAAGTCGGGCTTCAGTCCCCACGATTCGAGGAGCCGGTACACCGCGACCTCGACGGCGAACAGGGCTGGTTGGGTCCACTGGGTCTGGTCGAGGAGGTCGCCGTCGACGTCCGCGAGGCCGTCGATGTGTTCGCAGACCTCGTCGTACGCTGCGGCGTAGGCCGGGAAGGTTTCGTAGAGGCCGCGGCCCATGCCCGCGCGTTGCGCGCCCTGGCCGGTGAACAGCATCGCCGTCCCGCCGTCGCGAGCGCGGCCCCGGATCACGGTGCCGCCCAGCAGGACGGCGCGGTGTTCGAGGCCGGACCGGCCGGTCGCCAGGGAGAACCCGACGTCCGCCGGGTCCGGGCCGGTGACGGCCCGCACCTGGTCCAGCTGCGCGTCGAGGGCCGCGGCGGTGTGCCCGGACACGACCCACGGCGTCACCGGCAGCGCGGTCCGCGGCGTCGCCTCATGCGCGTCGTCGGCCGCCGGAGCCTGCTCGAGGATGATGTGGGCGTTGGTGCCGGAGACGCCGAACGCCGACACGCCGGCGCGGCGCGGACGGTCCAGCGCGGGCCAGTCGCGAGCCTCGGTGAGCAGCTCGACGGCGCCCCCGGACCAGTCGACCTTGCTGGACGGGGCGTCGACGTGCAGCGTGCGGGGCAGGACGCCGTGCCGCAGCGCCATGACCGTCTTGATGATCCCGGCGACGCCGGCGGCGGCCTGGGTGTGGCCGATGTTCGACTTCAGCGACCCGAGCCACAAGGGCGTCGCGCGGTCCTGGCCGTAGGTCGCGAGGAGCGCCTGCGCCTCGATCGGGTCGCCGAGACTGGTGCCGGTGCCGTGTGCCTCGACGGCGTCGATGTCGCCGGTGCCGAGGCCGGCGGCAGCGAGGGCCTCGCGGATGACCCGCTGCTGGGCGGGACCGTTGGGGGCGGTGAGGCCGTTGGAGGCGCCGTCCTGGTTGACGGCCGAGCCCTTGACGACGGCGAGGACCGGGTGGCCGTTGGCGACGGCGTCGGAGAGCCGCTCGACGAGCAGCAGGCCGACGCCCTCGCCCCAGCCGGTGCCGTCGGCGTCGTCGGAGAACGCCCTGCAGCGGCCCTGCGCGGCCAGGCCGCCCTGCCGGCTGAACTCGGCGAACACCCCGGGGGTCGCCATGACGGTGACGCCGCCGGCGACGGCGAGCCGGCATTCGCCGCGGCGCAGCGCCTGCACGGCGAGGTGCAGCGCGACGAGCGACGACGAGCACGCGGTGTCGACGGTGAGGGCGGGGCCCTGCAGGCCGTACGTGTAGGAGAGCCGGCCGGACAGGACACTGCCGGAGTTGCCGGTGAGCAGGTGTCCGGCGAGCTCGTCGGGGATCGTGGTGAGGTTCGACGCGTACCCGGACGGTGACGCACCGACGAAGACGCCGGTGGCGCTGCCGTGCAGGGCCTGGGGGTCGAGTCCGGCGCGTTCGAACAGTTGCCAGGACGTCTCCAGCAGCAGCCGCTGCTGCGGGTCCATGGCGAGGGCCTCGCGGGGCGAGATGTTGAACAGGCCGGCGTCGAAGAGGGTGGCGGTGTCCAGGAAGCCGCCTTCGGTGGTGGTGCTGTGCCCGTCGTGTTGCGGCCCGTACAGGCCGGCGACGTCCCACCCGCGGTCGCCGGGCATGCCCGCGACGGCGTCGACGCCATCGACGACCAGCTGCCACAGGGATTCGGCGTCGCTGACGCCGCCGGGGAAGCGGCACGCCATGGCAACGATCGCGACCGGCTCGTCGGCGGCGGTGGCGGTGGCGCTGGCGGCCGGGCCGGCTGCGACGGTCTCGCCGCTGGTGAACAGGGTGGTGGCGAGGTGCCGGGCGATGGCGCGGGCGGTCGGGTGGTCGAAGACGAGCGTCATCGGCAGCCGGAGGCCGGTCGCCGCGCCGAGCCGGTTGCGCAGCTCGACGGCGGTGAGCGAGTCGAAGCCGAGCTCCCGGAACGGGCGGGCCACCTCGAGGTCGCCCGCCCCGCCGAGCCGCAGGACGGCGGCGGCCTCGGCCCTGACCAGGTCGAGCAGCGCGGCGTCGCGTTCGGCGGCGGTCAGCGGCGCGAGCCGGTCGCGCAGCGCGTCGCCGCCGGTGCCGGGTCCGCTGTCGGTGGCCGTCAGTTCGGCGACGCCGGGCAGGTCGCCGAGCAGGGGGCTGGGGCGGGCGGTGGTGAACGCGGGGACGAACCGGGTCCAGTCGACGTCGGCGACGGTGACGACGGCGTCGCGGCCGGCGACCGCTCCGGCGAGTGCCGCGAGGGCCGTCTCCGGCGGCATCGGGCGGATCCCGCGGCGCACGAGGGCGTCGCGGCTGATGTCGTCGGCGGCCATGCCGCTACCGGCCCACGCGCCCCACTGGACAGCGGTCGCGGCGGCGCCCCGGGCGCGGCGGTCCTCGGCGACGGCGTCGAGGACGGCATTGCCGGCGGCGTATGCGGCCTGCCCGCCGCTGCCCCAGGCGGCGGCGATGGAGGAGAACAGCACGAACGCGTCGAGGTCGCCGGTCAGCTCGTCGAGGTGCCGTGCACCGGCGGCCTTCCCGGCGTAGACGGCGGCGAAGTCGGCGAGGTCCATGCCGGGCAACGGCTGCGACTGCGGCAGCCCGGCCGCGTGCACGACGGCGCGGACCGGCCCGGCGGTGGCCTCGACGGCGGCGAGCATGGCGGCGACGGCGGCGCGGTCGGCGAGGTCGCAACCGACGACGCTGACGCCCGCGCCGAGGGCTTCGAGTTCGGCGACCAGTTCGGCGGCGCCGGGTGCTTCGGGGCCGCGGCGGCTGGCGAGGACGAGGTGGCTCGCGCCGCGGCCGGCGAGCCAGCGGGCGACCCGTCCACCGAGCGCGCCGGTGCCGCCGGTGACGAGGACGGTGCCGGTGGGCTGCCAGTCGCCGGTGCCGGTGGCCGCGGCCGGTGCGGCGCTGAGCCGGCGGCCGAGGACGCCACCGGCCCGGATCGCGACCTGGTCCTCGGCGCCGCCGCCGGTGAGCACGCCGGCGACCTGCCGCAGGGCGGCCTCGTCGAGCGTGTCCCTGCCGGCGGGAAGGTCGATGAGGCCGCCCCAGCGGCCGGGGTGTTCGAGGCCGATGATGCGTCCGAGGCCCCAGACGGCGGCCTGGTCGACGGCGCGGAGCGGGTCGCCCGGGCCGGTGGAGACGGCGCCGGCGGTGAGGCACCACAGCGGCGCCCCGGCGCCGAGGTCGGCGAGGGCCTGCGCGAGCAGCAGCGTCGCAGCGGTCCCGGCGGTGACGTGCGGCTGGTCGGGCCGGGGGCGTTCGTCGAGGGCGAGCAGCGACAGGATCCCGGCGGGCGCGGCCATCTCCGCCACGGTCAGGGTGAGCCCGGCCCGGTCGGTGGTGGCGGCGTCGACGGTCACGGCGGTGACGTCGAGACCGTGGCGCCGGAGTCCTTCCAGGAGGCCGGTCGCCACGGGTGCCGACGGCACCAGCGCCAACCATGGACCTGAGGCACGCGGCGCGGGCTGCTCGGTGAGGGCCTTCCACGTGGTGCGGTAGCGCCAGCCGGCGAGCGCGGCGCCGGTGCGCTGCTCGGCGTGCCAGGCGGTGAGCGCCGGCAGGAGCGGGCTGAGCGCCTCGGGTTCGACGCGCAGGGTGGTGGCGAGGCCGGTGAGGTCGGCGTGCTCGACGGCGTCCCAGAACCGGCCGTCGAGGGTGCTGGTGGGGGCGGCGCCGAGGTTGAGGGTGGGCCAGAAGCGGGTGGGCTGGAACGCGTACGTGGGCAGCGCGACGGTCCGGGCGCCGCTCCCGGCGAAGACGGTGGCCCAGTCGACGGTGCCGCCACCGGTCCACAGTTGCGCGAGGGCGGTGAGGAAGCGGACGGGCCCGCCGTCGTCGCGGCGCAGCGTGCCGGTGACGACGGCGTCGGACCCGGCGGTGTCGAGGGTCTCCTGGACCCCGACGGTGACGACGGGGTGCGGGCTGACCTCGATGAACGCGGTGAACCCTTCGCCGGCGAGGGCGCGGATGGCGGGTTCGAACGCGACGGTCTGCCGCAGGTTCGTGAACCAGTACGCCGCGGACCCGACCTCGACGTCGCCGGCGTCGCCGACCGTGGACCGGAACGCGATGCGGGGTTCGCCGGGCCGTACCGGCGCGAGGACGGACAGCAGGGTGTCGTGGATCGTCTCGACGTGCGCGGAGTGGGAGGCGTAGTCGACGTCGATGGGGCGGGCGCGGACGTCATCGGCGGCGCAGGCGGCGAGGCACGCGACGACGGCGTCGACGTCGCCGGAGACGACGACGGAGGTGGGGCCGTTGACGGCGGCGACCGACAGCCGTCCGGACCATGCGGCGATGCGCCGCTGGACCTCGTCGACGGGGGCGGACACCGCCATCATGCCGCCGTGCCCGGCCAACTCCAGCAGGGCCTGGCTGCGCAGGGCGACGACGCGGGCCGCGTCGGGCAGGGTGAGGAGCCCGGAGACGGCGGCGGCGGCGATCTCGCCCTGGCTGTGGCCGACGACCGCGGCGGGTTCGACGCCGTGGGCGCGCCACAGTTCGGCGAGGGAGACCATGACGGCGAACAGGACCGGCTGGACGACGTCGACGCGGTCCAGCGTCGGCGCGCCCGGGGCACCGCGCAGCACGTCGGTGAGCCGCCAGTCGACGAAGGGCTGCAGCGCCTCCTCGCAGCGGGCGATGTGCTCGGCGAACACGGGCGCGGTGTCCAGCAGGCCGGTGGCCATCCCGGCCCACTGCGATCCCTGGCCGGGGAACAGGAACGCGACCTTCCCGGCCGGTTCGGCGTGGCCGGTGACGGCGCTGGTGGTGGGGGTGCCGTCGGCGAGGTCGGTGAGGTGCCGTAGGAGCGTGTCCCGGTCGGGGCCGGCGACGACGGCGCGGTGTGGCAGGGCGCCGCGGGTGGTAGCGAGGCTGTGCCCGATGTCGGTGGCGCTCAGGTGGCGTCGGCCGCTGAGGTACGCGCTGAGCCGGCCCGCCTGGTCGCGGAGCCCGGCGGCGCTGCGCGCGGACAGCAGCCATGGCACGGCGGCCGGTTCGGCGCCCGGCACGGTGTCGGCGGCGGCCGGTTCGGGCGCCTCCTCGAGAATGACGTGGGCGTTGGTGCCGGAGACGCCAAACGATGACACGCCTGCGCGGCGGGGGCGGCCGGTGTCCGGCCACGGCTGGGTCTCGGTGAGCAGCTCGACGGCGCCGCCGGTCCAGTCCACGTGCGACGACGGCGCGGTGACGTGCAGGGTCCGCGGCAGCGTCCGGTGCCGCATTGCGAGGACCATCTTCATGACCCCGGCGACGCCGGCGGCGGCCTGGGTGTGGCCGATGTTCGACTTCACCGACCCGAGCCACAGCGGCGTGTCCCGGTCCTGCCCGTACGTGGCAAGGAGCGCCTGCGCCTCGATCGGGTCGCCCAGGCTGGTGCCGGTGCCGTGCGCCTCGACGGCGTCCACATCGGACGGTCTGAGGCCGGCGGCGGTGAGGGCGGCGCGGATGACCCGCTGCTGCGACGGCCCGTTGGGGGCGGTGAGGCCGTTGGAGGCGCCGTCCTGGTTCACGGCGGAGCCCTTGACGACCGCGAGGATCGGGTGGCCGAGGCGTTGCGCGTCGGACAGGCGCTCGAGCAGCAGCAGGCCGACGCCCTCGCCCCAGCCGGTGCCGTCGGCGTCGTCGGAGAACGCCTTGCAGCGCCCGTCGACGGCGAGGCCACGCTGGCGGGAGAACTCGACGAACAGCCCGGGCGTCGACATGACGGTGACGCCACCGGCGAGGGCCATGCCGCATTCGCCGCGGTGTAGGGCCTGGACGGCGAGGTGCAGCGCGACCAGAGACGCGGAGCACGCCGTGTCGACGGTGACGGCGGGTCCTTCGAGGCCGAACGTGTAGGACAGCCGGCCGGAGACGACGCTGGCGGCGTTGCCGGTGCCCTGATAGCCCTCGACGTTCTCGGTCGCGTGGGCGAGCAGGGCGCCGTAGTCCTGGCCGTTGGTGCCGACGAACACGCCGGTGGCGCTGCCGCGCAGCGTGGACGCGTCGATCCCGGCGCGTTCGAACACCTCCCACGCCGTTTCCAGCAGCAGCCGCTGCTGCGGGTCCATCGCCAGGGCCTCACGCGGCGAGATGCCGAAGAACCCGGCGTCGAACCCGGCGACGCCGGGCAGGAACCCACCGGCGCGGGCGTAGGACGTCCCGGTCCGGTCCGGGTCGGGGTCGAAGAGCGAGTCGAGGTCCCAGCCGCGGTCCGCGGGGAACTCCCCCATCGCGTCGCGGCCCTCGACGAGCAGGTCCCACAGCGCTTCCGGGGTCGTGGCGCCGCCCGGGAACCGGCCGGCCATGGCGACGATCGCGATCGGCTCGTCGGTGCTGCCCGCTGCGGGCGTGGTCGTCGCCGGTACGGTGCCGCCGAGGAGGGTGTCCAGGAGGTGCTGGGCGAGTCCCGCGGGCGTCGGGTAGTCGAAGACGAGCGTGGAGGGCAGGGTGCTGCCGGTGGCGGCCGCGATCGCGTTGCGGAACTCGACGGCGGTGAGCGAGTCGAACCCGAGGTCGCGGAACGCCTTGTCGGCGCCGACGGCGCCGGTGCCGGTGTGGCCGAGGACGGCCGCGGCACGTTCCCGGACGAGGTCGAGCAGCATCGGGTGCCGTTCGGCGGCGGGCAGCGCGGCGAGCCGGGCGACGAGCGGGTCGGTGGCGGCCGCGGGCCCTGTGCCGGGTGC
>NZ_BONQ01000159.1 GCF_016862795.1 Dactylosporangium siamense
GGAACTCCTGAACGATGTCACCCAAGTCGCTCACGGCCAGGCTCCCTTCAGCCCTCACCGGGACAAACCACGCGTCGGGTCTGCGCACCGACCACTGGACAATCGGCACGATGCGGGGCGGGTCAAGGAGATTCGTTGCGTTACGGTAAGCGAACCGTCACGCAGGGTTGCCGGCGGTAGCCGGTCAGCCGAGCTCGGCCGGCCGCGGGCCGTCGATGGGGTCGTGGCGGACCAGGGTCGCCTGCCGGATCAGCCGGCGCGCGGTGCTGAGCTTCGGCTCGCACGTGACCAGCGTGAGCAGCGGTCCGGCGCCGGGCGGCGGCGCGGCGAGGACCTCGTTCTGCTCCGGCTGGACCACGCTCGCGTCGACGACCCGGTAGACCAGCCAGGTGTCCCGGGTCTCCACCACGACCGGCGCGCTGACCTCGAGATCGTCGAGGTCCCAGAAGACGCCCGGATAGCGGTGCCCGGCGATGCCGGTGTTGCCGCTCTCGCCGAAGGCGGCGGTGCCGGGGATGCGCCCGGGGCCGAGCATCAGCGCCGCCGGGTCGGATCCCTCAACAACGAAGAGCTTCAAGTGCAGCGTCGGTACGTGCAGCAGCGCGATCGGCCCGCCCGGGGGCACACCCGTGCCGGCGGCCTCCTCGGCGGCGCCGGGGAGGCGCATCGGTGCCGCGGGCCGGCGTCCCGCCGCTTCGGCCGCCGAGGTCGCGCCGGTGCCGGAGCGCGGGGTCTCCCCCGCCCACTCGGCGGCGAGCCGGTCCTGTGCGGCGTGGACCGCGCGGACCCGGCCCCACCAGCTCCAGGCCGTCACGCCGCCCGCGGCCACCCCGGACGCGAGCAGCAGCACGGCGGCCAGCAGGAGCAGCCGGGTCGTGCGGTCGCCGCCTCTGCCGGTACCCACAAAATGGACTATAGGCTCCAAAATTTGGGCAGAACGAGCTTCGGCCGCCATTCAGCCGGACGGCGGACAGGTGCCGATCCGGTTCGCACCCCGACGCGCAACCGGCCCGCACCCTGGGTCCCGCCTCATGGAAGCGTGAGGATCTGGCTCTGGTTCCTGTCGTGCGCCGTCGTGGCGTCCGTCGCGGCCGCCGCCCTGACCCCGGACAGCTTCGGCGTGTTCTGGGTCATGGTGCAGCTGGCCTGCCTCGGCGCGGCGGTGGCCGGGCTGCGCATGCACCGGCCGGGTCCCGCGGCCGCCTACTGGCTGCTCGTCGCCGGCGTCGGTGTCTCCGCGGCCTCGACCGCGGTCGAGGTGGCCGCGCCCGGGCTGACGCGGAACGCGCAGGCCGCCTACCTGGTCTGCTACCCGCTGACCGGCACCGCGCTGTGGTTGCTGGCCCGGCACCTGCGGCCGTGGTCCTCGGCCCGGCTGCTGGACGCCGCCATCGCCCTGATCGGCCTGGCGCAGCTGGCGTGGGCGTTCGTGCTGCTGCCGATGCTCTCCCGGGCCGGGCTCGACCGGATGGAGGCCGGGGGCATCACCGTCCTGGCCGGCTGCGACCTGCTGGTCGTGGCGATCCTGCTGCGCGTCGCGTTCGCGGTCCGGCCCGGCGTGGCCGCCGGGCTGCTGCTCGGCTCGGTCGCGGCGATGGTCCTCACCGACGCCGGCTACGTGATCATGTACGTCTGGAGCAGCAACGACACCGCCACCAGCCCGGTGACCTCGATCGGCTGGCTCGCCTGGAGCTTCCTGCTCGCCGCGGCCTGCCTGCACCCGGGCATCCGGGACGTCGGCGAGCGGCCACGCACCGCCGACGAGAGCGCCACCCCGATCGCCGGGTTCATCGGCCTCGCCCTGCTCGGCCCGGCCGTCCTCGTCGCCGACATCTGCCTGCACCACAGCGTCGCCGCGCCGTTGCGGGCCATCGTGCCGACCGTCCTCACCGCGGCGCTCATGGTGGCGATGGTGCTGCGCCTCGGCCGAGCGCTGCGGGAGCGGACGTCGCTGCAGCGGGAGCTCGCGTTCCGGGCCCAGCACGACGGGCTGACCGGGCTGGCCAACCGGGAGGAGTTCCGGACCAGGCTGCAGGCCGACATCGCCGGGACGGCGCCCGGGGTGGGGCTGCTCATCGTGGACCTCGACGGGTTCAAGGACGTCAACGACACCCTCGGCCACCCGGCCGGCGACGCGCTGCTGCTGGAGGCGACCGCCCGGCTGCGCGCCATCGCCGGACCCGGCGACCTGCTCGCCCGGCTCGGCGGCGACGAGTTCGCGGTGGTCTCCCCGGATCTGGACGGCCTGGACGGCCTCGCCGCGCAGTGTGTCGCCGCGCTCGCCGAGCCGTACCTGGTCGACGGCCGCGAGCTGCGCCTCACCGCCAGCGTCGGGGTCTACTCCGGCGCGCCCGCGACGACCGGTGAGGCGTTGCAGAGCGCCGACCTGGCCCTGTACGCGGCGAAGGAGGCGGGCCGGAACCGCGCCGAGCGCTACGACCCGCAGCTGCGCGCGGCCCACGTCGCGCACGCCGTCCTCGCCGACCAGTTGCGGGCCGCGGTCGACGGCGGGTCCGGGTTCGCCGTGCACTACCAGCCGGTCGTCGACATCCACACCGGCGCCGTCAAGGCGGTGGAGGCGTTGCTGCGCTTCACCACGCCCGAGGGCGCCCCGGTGTCGCCGGTCCGCTTCGTGCCCGTCGCCGAGGAGACCGGACTGATCGGCCGGCTCGGCGCCTGGGTCCTGGAACGGGCCTGCACCGACGCGCGGGCCTGGCACGCCGAGCACGGCATCTCCGTCACCGTCAACGTCTCCGGCCGGCAGCTGCGCAACCCGCAGTTCGCCGACGATGTCCTCGCCACCCTCAGGCGCACCGGCCTGCCCGGTGCCGCGCTCGTCCTGGAGATCACCGAGACCGTCCTGGTGACGGCGACCGTCGAGGAGACCGAGGCGGTCAGCCGGCGGCTGGCCCGGCTCCGCGCGCACGGCATCCGGATCGCCATCGACGACTTCGGCACCGGATACTCGTCGCTGGCGTACCTGCGTACCCTCCCGATCGACGTGCTGAAGATCGACCGGGCGTTCGTGTCGCGGGTCGCGGACCGGCAGGAGAAGGCGCTCTTCCGCGCCGTGGTCGAGCTGGCCCGCAGCATGTACCTGCAGCCGGTGGCCGAGGGCGTCGAGACCGACGAGCAGGCCGCCGCCCTGCGCGAGCTGGACTGCGGCTACGCCCAGGGCTTCCTGTTCGCCCGCCCGATGCCCGCCGACGCGCTGCAGGCCCGGCTCAGCGGCCAGCTCGCGACTGCTTAGGTCCGGCCTTCGCGTTCCTGGGCGGTCTGCAGGGTCGAGGAGTGCGGGACCCAGTCGGCCAGCTGGACGGGGTGGCCGAGCTTGCGCAGCTTCGTCACCACCTCGGGGTCGTCGTCGACCACGATCGCGATCGACGACTCGCGGGCGAGCCGGGACAGCAGGCCCGCCTTGAAGTCCTTCGCGGGGCGGCGGTCCGTCGACGGGCGCATGAACAGCAGCTCGGCCGGCAGTCCGGCGCGGCGCAGCCACGCGTCGGTGGCCGGGCGCAGGTGCTCGGGGCGGCCGGTGACCCAGACCAGGACGTGCTCGGCGGCGTTGCGCAGGGCCAGCTCGACGCCCTCCGGCAGGACGGGGTCGCGGTCGGCGGCGGCGAAGAACCGGGCCCAGTCCTTGGGGCGCTTGTCGAGATACTTGAGGCGGTGCCGGACGTCGGCGACCACGCCGTCGATGTCGAACACGGCGAGGGCCGCGTCCCGCTGTGCTGGCGTCTCCACGGGGCCATCATGCCCGCCGAGCATCACCGCGTCACTGTGGAATCAGCCGGTGCCAGAGATTTCCGACCTGCCGGGGTTCACCCCCGCAGAAGTACGCCAAGCGGACGTTTTCGCAGCTCAACAGGCGTAGTCTTCGCACCGGGCGCGGCGGTCGCGGCAGAGCGACCCAGCAGGGGACAAGGCCCGACGTGGCGGTGGCCCCACCGTGCCGATCGAAGGGGGTGTCCGCTTGATGCGGATCATGTTGGCCGGCCCTGGCAGCACCGAAGGGGTCGCCCGAGTGGAAGCCAACGGCCATGTGGCCGCCTGAAGAGGAGCGGTTCGCGGACCGGACGACCGCGGGACGCATGCTCGGCAGCGCGGTCGCGGCACACCTGCGGCAGCTTGACATGACCCACGCGCCGCTGGTCCTCGCGCTGCCCAGGGGTGGGGTCCCCGTCGGGTTCGCGGTGGCCGAGGCCATCCGAGCCGACTTCGACCTCATGATCGCCCGGAAGATCGGGCTGCCGTGGCAGTCCGACCACGGCGTCGGCGCGATCGCCGAGAACGGGCCACCCGTGTTCGACCGCAGCGCGCTCGCGTGCGTCGGGTTGAGCACCAGTGACCTCGCGCCCGCGGTCCAGCGGGAGCGGGTCGAGCTGCGGCGGCGGCAGGAGCGCTACCGCGGGTCACGGCCGGCGGCGGAGGTGACCGGACGGGTGGTCGTCATCGTCGACGACGGGCTCGCGACCGGCGTCACCGCGCGCGCGGCGATCAGGGCGTTGCAGACCGGCAAGCCGGCTCACATCGTGTTCGCGGCGCCGGTGTGCGCGGCGGAGTCGGTGGACCTGCTCGCCGGCGACGTCAACGCCGTCATCGACATCCATTCCCCCCGGGAGTTCCACGCCCTCGGCCTGTACTACAGCGATTTCACCCCGGTCACCGACGCGGACGTCACCGACATCTGCGCCATGGCCTGGGGCGCCGTGAAGGTGCCCACGCCGGTCTGACCGGCGCGTTGCGACGCGCTGCCCGCCTCCAGGGTTTAACCCACCGGGGGCGGGTAGAGCGTCACCCCATGAGGGCGAGTCTTGCCGCGACCGTCGAGGTCCGCGGAGATGCGACCGTGGTGCACGTCGCCGGAAGTCTCGGCGTGAGCACCGCGCCGATGCTGCGCACGACCGTCCTGGAATGTCTCGCCGCCGAGCCGGCGCTCATCGTGCTCGACGTCGCGGAGCTGAAGGCCCACGACGACGTGGCGCTGACCGTGCTCCCGGCCCTCGCCCAGCACGCCGCGGCCTGGCCCGGCAGTGCGGTGAGCATGGCGGCCGCCCCCGCACCGCTGCGTTCCGCGCTGGACCGCATGGCGGTCGCCCGGCAGATCCCCCTCTTCGCCACCACCGACGCGGCGATCGCGCACGGTGGCGCCGGCACGCCCGGCGGCGAACCACCGGGCCTGCGCGCCCGGCTGCAGCCGATGGTCGACGCGACCGCGGCGGCGCGGCACCTGGTGGACCGGGCCTGCCGGTCGTGGGGGGTGGCCCAGGTCGCCGACCTCGCCGAGCTCATCGTCACCGAACTCGTCAGCAACGGGGTGCGGCACGCGCGGACCGAACTGGAGGTCCGGGTCGGGCTGCGCCGCCGGCAGCTGCACCTGTCGGTGCGCGACGGCAGCCCCGCACTCCCCGTCCGCGGCACGTCCGGAGACACGCTCGCCGAGAGCGGCCGCGGGCTGCTCGTGATCGAGGCGCTCACACATCGGTGGGGTTGCACGCCGGTGCCCGACGGAAAAGTCGTCTGGGCGACCCTGCGCACCCGGTAAAGGTCACCCACGACCTCACCCTTTCACATATTCATTGGCAATTCCCCCGTGCGTACAGTGACCGGGAAAGCAATTCCGCCCGGTTCCACGACCGCACGCTCAACCGCGAATCGCTTGCTGCGCAACGCGATGGGATAGGGGGGAGTCTCCACCATGGAGACAATGCCCATATACAAAGACCGATTCGATTCGG
Organism: Dactylosporangium siamense; assembly: GCF_016862795.1. Taxonomy (GTDB): domain Bacteria; phylum Actinomycetota; class Actinomycetes; order Mycobacteriales; family Micromonosporaceae; genus Dactylosporangium; species Dactylosporangium siamense. The sequence goes on from NZ_BONQ01000159.1 coordinate 5,739, forward strand.
CACTTTCACTGGAATCCTGGCGTCAAGGGGACGAGGAGATCCTGCGCCCTTCCGGAGTGCTCGACCATGCGGCGAGCCTCGACCTGCGACTCGAGCTCAACCAGCGACTCGACGCCGGGCAGGTCAACCTGACCGTCGACCTGTCGCGGTTGCGGCTGCTCGACTGCGCCGCCGCCGACACTCTGCTCCGGGCCCAGCTGGAGGCCCAGGAGCGCGGTGGCGGGCTGCGTACCCCGGGCGCGTCCGACCTGGTGCTGGACGTCCTGGAGATCATCGGGGCGGCGAAACGCCTGCGCGCCTACGACGATCCTCCAGTCGGCGCTCCGCCGCCCGTGCCGGACGAATCCGAACCGCCGAGTCAGTGGACGACCGTCAACGAGCTGCTGCGCCAGGCCGCCACGATGGACGTCAAGGACGCCCGGCGGGGTGCGTTGCGGCAGCGGGCGATCGAACACAGCCTGCCCCTGGCGGACCGGCTGGCCCGCCGGTTCCACGGGATGGGCGAGTCGCCCGCCGACCTCAGCCAGGTGGCGGCGCTGGGGTTGATGAAGGCCATCGACGGCTTCGACCCCGACTACGGCACCGATTTCGGCGGGTACGCGACACCGACGATCGTCGGGGAGCTCAAGCGGTACTTCCGGGACAAGGGCTGGGGGGTGCACGTGCCCCGGCGGCTCCAGGAGCTGCGGATCGAGATCAACCGGGTGCGCGACACGCTCGGGCAGCGGCTGGGGCGCTCCCCCACGCCGCGCGACGTCGCCGAGCACCTGGGCGTCGCCGAGGACCAGATCCTGGAGGCCCTCGTGGCGTCCTCGGCGTACCGGCCGGTGTCGCTGTTCGCGCCGCTCGGCGGGGACGACGACGCGGGCACCCTCGCCGACGTGCTCGGCGACGACGACCGGGACATCGACGGCGTCGAGTTCCGCCAGGCGGTCAAGCCGCTGATCGCGCGGCTGCCGGAGCGGGAGCGGCGGATCCTGTCCCTGCGCTTCTACGGCAACCGCACCCAGGCGCAGATCGCCGCCGACCTGGGCATCTCCCAGATGCACGTGTCGCGGTTGCTGTCGCGGACCCTCGAGGGCCTGCGAAGAGCGCTCCTCGATGGTTGAGCTCGACGGTTGAGATCGAGGGCCGCCGGGTAGGAGGCCCCCGGTGCACCGCCGGCACCGATGTCGGCGTGCCTGAAGGGGGAATTGTGACGGACCTCCACACGGTGGAGATCGCCGCTGTACTACGCCAGCTCACCGCCCGCCTGATCGCCAGCGACGACCTCGACGAGGCCCTGGAGGACCTCGTCGAGACCGCTGCCGACCTGGTGGACGGGGCGTCGTGGTGCGCGGTAACCCTGGTGCGGGCGGGCGGGCCGTCGACCGCCGCCGCATCACCCGAACTGCCGGCGACGCTGCACGACAGCCAGTATCACAGCGGCACCGGCCCGTCGATGGAGGCCATCCGCACCAGGGACCTGATCGTCAGCGACGACCTGTCCTCGGACGACCGCTGGCCGGGCTGGCGCGAGCACGCCATCATGGCCGGGGTGCAGGGCGTGCTCACCGTCCCCGTCGACATCGACGAGCAGGTCATCGGCGCGTTGACGGTGTACGCGGCGAAGCCCGGACGCTTCACCCCGGACGCGGGCCTCACCGCGATGCTCATCGCCGAGCACGCCGGCCTGCTGCTCGCCGCGGTGCTCGACCGGGGCCGGCAGGCGGACCTGCACGCGGAGCTCACGGAGGCCCTGGCCGACGGCGAGACCGTCAACCGCGCCATCGGGATCATGATGGTGCAGCGGGCCTGCTCCTCGGACACGGCGCTCGAGGTCCTCCGCAGCACCGCGAACCGCCTCGGGCTGCCGCTGTCCACTGTCGCGCAGCGCCTCGTCGAGACGGTCGAGCGCCGCGCGACCGTGGTCTGACGCGCACATGCGGCCGCACCGGCCCGCCATCCTTGGCGAAACCGGTGCGGCCGAGCTTTTGAACGGGCGTCAGACCGTCAGGGTCCAGCTGTCCAGGTAGCCGGTGTTGCCCTTGTACGAGTCGCGCACCCGCAGCTTCCAGGTGCCGTTCTTCAGGCGGCTGCTCAGGTTCACCGTGTAGGCGGCGTCGAGGTTCTTCGCCTTGTCCTTGGTGCTCGCGGCCTTGAGCCGCTTGACCGAGCCGTTCGGGGCGATCAGCTCGACCACCAGGTCGCCCCGCTTGGCGTGCACGACGTGGACCTCGACGCGAGCCTTCGACGACGCCTTCCCGGCGCAGCCGCTGACCACGACGCTGGTGGTGACGGTGCCGCGGTCGCGGATCGTGGCGTCGGCGGCGTTGGTGCGCACGTTGCACGGCGTCGCCGCCGGGACGGGTGTGGCGACGACCGCGACCGGCTGGCTGGCGGGCTGGCTGGCCGGCACCGTCGCCGTCATCGCGGCGGTGGACAGCAGCCGGTTCGGCGAGCCGGCGCCGGGGTTGCCGACGACGTTCGGCACCGCCGTGGACAGCAGCGCGCTCTGCACCTGCGCCGGGGTCGCCGACGGGTACGCCGACAGGTACAGCGCCGCGGCACCGGCAACGTGCGGGGAGGCCATGGACGTACCACTCATGATCGCGGAACCGGCATCGCCGCTGTTGCTGGCCGAGGTGATCGCGACACCGGGGGCGAACACGTCGACGCAGTTGCCGTAGTTGGAGAACGACGCCCGGTTGTCGTTGACGTCGGTCGCACCGACGGTGATGGCCTCCGGCGTGCGGGCCGGGGAGATGTTGCAGGCGTCGACGTTTTCGTTGCCGGCCGCGATCGCGTAGGTGACGCCGGAGGCGATCGAGTTGCGGACCGCCTGGTCCAGCGCCGGGCTGGCGGAGCCGCCGAGGCTCATGTTGACGACCGCCGGCTTCTGCGCGTTCGCGGTCACCCAGTCGATCCCGGCGATGATGCCGGAGTAGGAGCCGGAGCCCTCGCAGTCCAGGACCCGGACGCTGACGATGTTCACCGACTTCGCGACGCCGTAGGTGCTGCCGCCGATCGTGCCGGCGACGTGGGTGCCGTGGCCGTGGCAGTCGCTGGCGTCGGTGTCGTTGTCCACGAAGTCGTAGCCGGAGCGGGCCCGGCCGCCGAACTCGCTGTGCGTCAGGCGCACGCCGGTGTCCACCACGTACGCGGTGACGTTGGCGCCGGTGCCCTGGTAGGTGTAGGTGCCGTCGAGGGGGCGGCTCGCCTGGTCGATGCGGTCCAGGCCCCACGGCGCGCCGGTCTGGCTGGCGGCGAGCGCGACGGTGCGGTCCTGCTGCACGTAGTCGACGAGCGGGTTCGCGGCGAGCCGCTTGGCGCCACGCTCGGTCAGTTGCGCCGAGAAGCCCTTCAGGGTGCTGCCGAACGAGCGCCGCACCTGCCCGCCGAAGCGGTCGGCGAGCCGGCTCGCGCTGCTGGCGGTGTCGCTCGCCGACACCGTGTCCTTGAGCACGACGATGTAGCGGTCGCGGATCGCGCCGGGCTTGCCCGCGTCGCGGATCTGCCCTTCCGCGGGAGCGGCCAGAGCCGGAGAGCCGGCGGCCACCAGTCCGGCGGCCGCCGCGGCGGCGACGAACGTGGCGCGCAGGGTGCTTCGCATCTGGCTGGCCTCCCGAAGTGGTGACGTCGTGTGTCACCAATGTTCGGGAGCTGATGGTGCGTCCCCGGTTCACCGCCGGTTGCCGTGCGGTTGCCGCCTTTTCCGCTGCGACGTTCTCAGTGCGACAGGCAGTTGATGGTGGCCAGGAGGCTGTTGAGGGGACGGCCGCGGGTGAGTTTCGTGTCGGCCAGGGACAGCCCGTGCACGGAGGTGGCGTGCGGCGCGTTCGCGCTGTAGAACACCACCGGCACGTCCGCGGTCGCCTGGTGGCCGCGGAAGAGGTCGAGCAGCTCGTCGCCGTCGACCCTGGGCAGGTGCAGGTCCAGCACGGCCACGTCGAAGTGCGGCTGGCCGGCGGCGACGTCGAGCGCCTCCTGCGGCGTCGCCGCCGTGATCACGTGGTGGCCGCCGATCTGCAGCCTGATGGCGGTGGTCTCGCGGATGTCCGCGTCGTCGTCGACGAGCAGCACTCGGGCCATGGCAGCAGGGTTCCCTTCCCGACGGATCGCAACCGTCTCATCGGCCGGGGAACCCCACCACGTGAACACTTGCGCGCTATGCGCTCGGTCGCCGCCGGCGGATGACGATGACCGCGATCACGACGGCCACGATCACCACGACGGCACAGCAGCAGCCGCCGATGAGGCTGGTGCTGCCGCCCACCTTCGGTTTCTTCTTCGCCACCTCGCCGCTGAACTCCAGCACCGAGGGGTTGAGGTAGCTGACGACGTATGCGAAAAGGGCGGTCATTCCGTCAAGGTAACGGGTGGTGTCACGCTCGTCATGCGTCCTCACTT
>NZ_BONQ01000160.1 GCF_016862795.1 Dactylosporangium siamense
TGACCCAACACTGTTCCTCCGATGACCGGCCCGAGACGCTTCGCTGGCCGGTCATGCCCTGATCCAGGCGGTCGTGTCGGGCGGCAGGCTGCCGTCGGCGGCGAGGTCCCCGCTGGCGAGCAGCACCTCCCCCGGCGGCAGCGGCGCGGGCACCTGACCGAAGTTGGTGATCACCCGGATCCCGCCGTTGCGGAAGTCGACCAGATCCTCGCCTTCACCGGTGCCCCACTGCAGGACGCCGCGGCCGAGCTGGTGGGTCCGGCGCAGGCGCAGCGCCTCGGTGTAGAGCGACAGGGTCGAGCCCGGCACGCCACGCTCGGCGTCGGCGGCGAACCGTCCCCAGTCGGCGGGCTGCGGCAGCCATGCGGCGGAGCCCGGGCCGAAGCCGAACGACGGCGCGGCGGCCTCCCACGGCACCGGCACGCGGCAGCCGTCGCGGCCCCGCACCTCATGCTTGGAGCGGAACCAGGTCGGGTCCTGCCGCTCGTCGTCGGGCAGCGTGGTGTGCTCCGGCAGGCCGAGCTCCTCCCCCTGGTAGAGGTAGGCGGAGCCGGGCAGCGACAGCATCAGCATCGTGGCGGCCCGGGCCCGGCGCAGGCCGAGCGCCTCGTCCGGCTGCGCGTCGCCGACGCCGATGCCGCCCTGGGTGCTGTAGCCGGCCTCGAAGCCGAGGCGGGACGCGTGCCGCACGACGTCGTGGTTGGACAGCACCCAGGTGCACACCGCGCCGACGGGCGCGACGCCCTCGATCGACTCGACGATCGCCGCGCGCTGGTCGGTGGCGGTCCACGGGGCCATCAGGTAGCTGAAGTTGAACGCCTGGTGCATCTCGTCGGGGCGGATGTAGCGCGCCATCCGCTCGGCCGGCGACACCCACGCCTCGCCGACCATCATCCGGTCGCCCTCGTAGGAGTCCAGGACCCGCCGCCACTCGCGGTAGATGTCGTGGACGCCGTCCTGGTCCCACATCGGCGGGGTGCGGTGCTCCGCGCCCGGGCTGGTGATCGGCACCTGCGCCTCGGTCCAGTCGGGCAGGCCGCTCTCCTTGATGAGGCCGTGCGCGACGTCGACCCGGAAGCCGTCGACGCCCCGGTCCAACCAGAACCGCAGCACGTCGATGAACATCTGCCGGACCTCGGGCAGGTCCCAGTTGAGGTCGGGCTGGCTGCTGTCGAACAGGTGCAGGTACCACTCGCCGTCCGGGACGCGGGTCCAGGCGGGGCCGCCGAAGACGCTCTGCCAGCCGTTGGGCGGCTGTTCCCCGTCGGGACCGAGGCCTTTGCGGAAGTGGTAGCGCTCCCGTTTGGTGCTTCCCGGACCGGCCGTGAGGGCCTCCTGGAACCACACGTGGTCGCTGGAGGTGTGGTTGGGCACCAGGTCGACGACGACCCGCAGGCCGCGGGCCTTCGCCGCGGCGACCAGGGCGTCGAAGTCCTCCAGGGTGCCGAACCGGGGGTCGACGTCACGGTAGTCGGCGACGTCGTACCCCGCGTCGTGCTGCGGCGAGGGGTAGAACGGCGACATCCACAGCGCGTCGACGCCCAGGTCGGCGAGGTGGTCGAGGCGCGACGTGATGCCGCGCAGGTCCCCCATGCCGTCACCGTCCGCGTCCGCGAACGAGCGTGGGTATACCTGATAGATCACGGCATCACGCCACCAGACCAGCGAACTCACCCCTTGACTCCACCGGCCAGCAGGCCGCGAACGAAATATCTCTGCAGTGACAGGAACACGATGATCGGGATGACCATCGAGACGAACGCCCCGGAGGTCAGCCGCTGCCAGTCGTTGCCCCGGGTGCCGGCCAGCTCGGCCAGCCGGACCGTCAGCGGCCGGGTGTCCGGACCGGAGGTGAACACCAACGCCACCAGAAGATCATTCCAGATCCACAGGAACTGGAAGATCGTCAGGGACGCCAGCGCCGGCGTGATGAGCGGCAGGACGATCCGCCGGAACGTCATCGCCGGTCCCGCGCCGTCGACCCGGGCCGCCTCGAACAGGTCCTTCGGCAGCTCGGACATGAAGTTGTGCAGCAGGAACACGCCGAGCGGCAGGCCGAAGCAGGTGTGTGCGAACCACACGGCGAAGAAGCCGCCGCCCCACTCGGTGTAGTCACCCAGGATCTGCAGCAGCGGGATGAGCGCCATCTGCAGCGGCACGATCTGCAGCGTGAACACGCCGATGAAGATCCAGTCCCGGCCGCGGAAGTTGAGCCAGGACAGCGCGTACGCGGCCATCGCCGCCAGGGTGACCGAGAACACCACGGCCGGCACGGTGATGGTGAGCGAGTTGACGAAGTAGCTCGCCAGCCGGCCGGAGGTCGCCGAGGTCCCGAACACGACCTCGTTGTAGTTGTCCAGGGTCAGGCTGGGGTTGGTGAAGAACTTCCACCAGCCCGTGGTCTTGATGTCGTTCTCGGGGCGCAGCGACGACACGAACAGACCGAACGTGGGGATCGTCCAGAGGATCGCGATGATGATCGACACGACGCTGGCCGTGCGCGAGGTGAGCTTGCGCCGGACCCGGCCGGCCATCGTGTTCGCGGGGACCTCACCGCTCTTGTAGCGCGGGCCGGCCTCGGGCGCGTTGTCGTCTTTGCCCTTTTCGAGGGAAATGTTGCTCATCGGATCTCCGCTCGCTTCCGCAGCTGCCGGGCCTGGTACACGACGACCGGCACGACGAGCAGGAACAGCACGACGGCGAGCGCGGCGCCGCGGCCCTCACCGTTGGGGTCGTCACTCAGCCGGAACGCCTGGTTGTACATCTCGAAGGCGAGCACGCTGCTCTTGAAGTTGCCGTTGGTCGACGTCCGGACGATGTCGAAGACCTTCAGCGTGGCGATGGTGATGGTGATGGTGACCACCACGACCGCCGGCCGGATGCTCGGCATCGTGACCCGCCAGAACATCTGCCACGGGCTGGCGCCGTCGAGCCGGGCGGCCTCGACGATCTCGGCGGGGATCGCCTTGATCGCGGCGGACAGGATCACCATCGCGAAGCCGGCCTGGATCCAGATCATCATGACGATCATGTAGAACGTGTTGCTCGGCGAGCTGGTGAGGAACTGCTGCGGTTCCATGCCCAGCCAGACCAGGATCTGGTTCAGCAGACCGATCTGCTCCTGGTCCGCCTCACGGAACGCGTAGATGAACTTCCAGATGATGGTGGCGCCGACCAGCGAGATCGCCATCGGCATGAAGATGAGCGACTTGGCGATGCCCTCGCCGCGGGCCTTGTCGACCAGCACCGCGTAGATCAGGCCGAACGCCGTGGCCAGCAACGGCACGCACACCACCCAGAACAGGGTGTTGCGCAGCATGATGAGCGTGTCGTCGTTGGTGACGATCCAGGTGTAGTTGTCCAACCCCACGAACTTGCCGCGGGTGTTGTTGTAGAACGACAGCGTCACCGTGCGGATCAGCGGGTAGACCAGGCCGATCGCGAGCAGGATGAGCGCCGGGCCGAGGAAGCCGAACATATGCAGGCGTTCCTTGCCCTTCCCCCACCGGGGCAGGATGTCGAGCACGAACAGAAGGCCGCCGACCACGGCGACGAAACCGCCGATGAACAGCAGCGCCGGCCAGATCTTCGCGACGTCTTCGGAGAAGTCATAGTCCATGGGGGTGTCCTCCGACCGGCCGGCTCCGGCGCCGTGGTGCTCTGGCGCCGGAGCCGGACCTTCAGCTGCTTACTTGGGCCAGGTGCTTTCGATGTAGTCCAGCGTCGCCTTGGTGTCCTTGGTGCCGTTGATCCAGTCGGTCATACCGGTCCAGAAGGACTTCGAGCCGACGGCCGCGGGCATCAGGTCGGACCCGTCGAACCGGGCCACGGTGGCCGGGTCCTGCAGGATCTTCACCGAGAGCTTGTCGATGGAACCGGTGACCAGGCTGACGTCGAGGTTCTTGTTGGCCGAGATCCAGTCACCGAGCTTGGCCTTGCTGTTGGCCCACTCGGCGGAGGCGAGGTAGGTCTGCACCTTGACGACCTCTTCGCGGTCCGAGAAGGCGGAGACGAACTCGCCGGCGACCAGGACCGGCTTGCCCTTGGCGGGGTCCACGGCCGGGAAGTAGAAGGCGAACACGTCGCCGTCCTCGGCCACGTTCGTGCCCTTCGCCCACTGGTTGGAGTAGAAGTTGGCCTGGCGGTGCAGACCGCACTTCTTGTCCTTGACCGGCAGGCCACCCTCCTGGAAGGAGGTGGTCACGATGGTCTTCGGGTTACCGACGTACTTGGGGTTCTTCAGGATCGACGCGGTCCGCTCGGCTGCCGACACGATGCGGGGGTCGTTGAACGGGATCGTGTGGTTGACCCACTGGTCGTACACGTCCGGGCCCTGGTCGCGCAGGACGATGTCCTCGATCCAGTCGGTGGCCGGCCAGCCGGTCGCGTCACCGGACTCGATGCCCGCGCACCACGCCTTGATGCCCGTCGCCGCGATGTCGTCGGAGAGCTTGATCATCTCGTCCCACGTGGTGGGGACCTTGTAGCCCTTCTCCTTGAACAGCTGCGGCGAGTACCACACCAGCGACTTCACGTTCGCGCCCAGCGGCACGCCGTAGACCTTGCCGTTGACGGTGGCGTACTTGGCCCAGTCCTTCGACCAGTTCTTGTCGAGGTTGGCCTTCACCGGCGCGGGCAGCTCCTTGAGCTGACCCTTCGTGGCGAACGAGGCGAGCAGGCCGGGCTGCGGGAAGACCGCGATGTCCGGCGGCTGACCTCCGTCGGCACGCACCTTGATCTGGGTCTCGAACTCGCCGGACCCCTCGTACTCGATCTTGATGTTGGTGCACTCCTCGAACTGCTTCCACGAGGAGGTCAGCTTGTCGGCTTCGGCATCACGGATCGTCGCGTAAATCGAGACGGTCTTCTTCTTGTCGACCTTGTATTGCGCGTACGGCGCGCACTCGGGTTTGTCGGCGCTGGTTGAGCCGGTGTCACTGCCACTGTCACCGCAAGCGGCGGCGGCGAGTGCCAGCGCGGCCACACCGGCGAGCGCGAACGCCCGACGCCGCCTCGAGAGGACAGCCATGGTTAGCCTCCTTTGGCTAGACCCGGTCCGGGCGAACAGCTCCGCCCACGTACCGGTGTGCTGTGTCCCTCGGATGTAAGCGTTTGCAAGGTCGGTTTGTCGAGCCCTTCGGCAGGATTGATCGATAACGAGTTAGCAACACGGTGGACATATTGCTGTTGCGCAGAGTGTTGCTAGCCTCCCCGTGTGGCCGACGTTCCCGTGCCCGTGAGCATGGAGGACGTGGCCCGGCTGGCGGGGGTCTCCTCCGCCACCGTGTCACGCACCCTCCGAGGGCTGCCCAACGTCTCCGACGAGACGCGCGACCGCGTGCTGCAGGCCGCGGCGTCGCTGTCGTACGTCGTGTCCCCGATCGCCTCCCGCCTCGCCAGCGGCCGCACCCACACGGTCGGGGTGATCGTCCCGTACGCCGCCCGCTGGTTCTTCGGCCAGATCGTCGCCGGCGCCGAGTCCGTGCTGCGCGAGCACGGCCTGGACCTGCTGCTGTACAACATCGGTGATGTCGCCGCCCGGCAACGCTTCTTCGGCCAGCTCCCCCTGCGCCGCCGAGTCGACGCCGTCCTCGTCGTCGCCATGCAGTTCACCGACCCCGAGACCGCCGACCTGCGCAGCCTCGGCGTCCCGATCGTCGCCGTCGGTCACGACGTCCCCGGCGCCGGCTGCGTCCGCATCGACGACGTGGCGGCGGCCACCTCCGCCATCCAACACCTCCTCGGCCTCGGCCACCGCCGGATCGGGATGATCTCCACGTACGCCGACCAGGCGATGTTCCTGCCCGTCGCGCACGAACGCCGGCGCGCCTACCTCGACACCCTCACCGCCGCCGGCCTGCCCGTCTGCGACGAACTGGTCATGTCGGTCCCGCACGGCCTCGACGGCGGCGAACAGGCCATGCGCCGCCTCCTCACCCTCCCCGACCCACCCACCGCCGTCTTCGCCGAATCCGACGAACTCGCCTTCGGCGCCCTTTCCGCCCTGCGCCGCACCGGCCGGCACGTCTCCGTCATCGGCTTCGACGACCACGAGCTCAGCGCCCTGCTCGACCTCACCACCGTCCGCCAGCGCGTCTTCGAACAGGGCGTCCTCGCCGCCGGCATGCTCCGCCGCGCCATGACCGTCAGCGACTGGACCCCGGAAGAGCTCCTCATGCCCACCACCCTCGTCCTGCGCGCCTCAACCTGGCCGGTCGCGGTTAGGACCGCCAGCACCGGGTAGCTCGCGGCCCGTTGGATTCCTTCGGTAGCACTTCAGGGGGTTAGTGCCATGACCGAGATGCCGGTGACCTGGGAACAGCCGGACGACGAGCTCGAGGACCTGATCGGCCCCGACACGGACCTGATGGACCAGGAGCCGGAGCAGCCCACACCGACTGACTTCTTCTGGGAGGACGATGAGGAGTAACGCACCGCACAGGCCGGACGGGGGGTATCTCGTTTTTGGGGCCCGGCAAGGGCGTGCTAGAGTTTCCTCCGTTCAGCCAGGCGCCGCTAGCTCAACTGGCAGAGCAGCAGACTCTTAATCTGCGGGTTGTAGGTTCAAGTCCTACGCGGCGTACGCGACAAAGGCCCAGGCCACGGCACTCCTGCCGGACCTGGGCCCTTTCGCGTTGCCGGGCCCGTACAGCCAACCCCGTCGTGCGACGTCGGCGCTCGGGTTGGCGGCTACTGGTCGACGGTGAGCCTCAGCCGGACCGGCGAGGACGGCTGCGGCGGCCCGTAGCTGTCCGTGCAGATGATCTCGATGGTGGCCGACATCGCCTTCGTCGGCATGCCGTGGAGGTGCCCGGTGTCGGGGTCCAGTTCCAGTCCCGGCGGCAGCGGGTCGCCGGCGGCCGCGACCTGCCAACCCTTCAGCGGCCGGTTGAACACCCGGGTGCCGCCGTCGGCGGTGAGCATCGTGCTGTATCTGACCCCGACGGTGGCTCGCGGCAGGTCGGTGGTGGTGATGACCGGGGCCTCCTCGACGAACGCGGCGACGGTCGTCATCGTCGTCGAGGTGAACGCGGCCAGCGCGTCGACCGCGGCGATGATCGATCCCCGGGTCACGGCGCGGGGGTTGAGCCCGATCCGCAGCGGCTGCAGCACTCCGGGGATCGCGGACAGCCCGATCGCGGCCGCGCTGTACGGGTTGGTGCCGCTGTCGTGGATGGCCTTACCGGATGCGGCCAGGAAGCCGGTGGCGAAGATCCCCACCAGGATCGGGCCCAGGACCACCTCGTCGTAGTTCTTGGCGTACGGGGTCTCACCCTTGCGGAAGCTCCGCGCCCAGGTGCCGGCGCCGACCGCGAACGAACCGACGCTGAACCCGAACGCCATGGACCAGCTGCCGCCGGCGTCGTTCCAGTCGGTGCCGGTGACCGGTGGGCACGCGGTTCCCACCCCGTACAGTCCGGCCGAGCAGATCAGCGAGGTCAGCGCGGCAACCTTGCTCGTGGTGTCCCACCAGCCGGGCCGGACCGCCTTCGGCTTGAGCGGCTCCAGGTCGCCGAAGACGTCGGCGCAGGCCCCGAGCATGCCGGCGATGCCGAGGATCTTGTGGACGGTCAGCATCCCCGCCGGGTCGGTCGACGCGCCGGGGGTTGCGCCGGGCTGCCACGACGGGGCCGGCATGCTCGGGAACTCTCCGGTCGGGAACGGTTGCGTGTCGACGCCGTGCATGGCCTTGTACGCGGTGGTGCCGGCCACCGCCACGATCAGGAAGGCGAGGTCGCCGAGTGTCATCTGCGCCTCGGGCTGCTTCGCCTGGGACCGGAACCAGCCGTACACATCGTTGACCTGACCCAGCGTCGCCGGGGTGGTGAGCACGTCGTCGAGATGCTTCGCGATGACGTCGACCAGTGCCACCCCCGCCCGCACGGCGGCGTCGGCGGCGTGGACGAACGGATCGGCGAGGGACCCGACCATGTCCAGAGTCGAGGACACCGACGCCTTCGTCACGGCGTCGGGGTCGGCCGTGTCGGTGACCCTCCCCAGCGCCCGGTCCTTGTCGACGAGCACCCGGTCGGTGCCCGCCACCACGCCGCTGCCGGTCAGCGCCGTCATGAACCGGTCGGTGGCACCGGCGATCACCCCGCTCTTGTCGACCACCGGCAGATCGTTCATGGGTTCACCGAGTGCCCGGTCGAACAACCAGGTGACCTGCGGGTACGCGAACAGGTGCGAGGTGCTCGTGCCGGTCCTGTTCGCATCGGTGATGGTCGGCACCTGGTTGCCGGCATCCCCGACCCGGCGCACCCCGTAGTCGCCGCTCATCCGGTCGAGAACGCCGGTCAGCGTCGCCTTCTGGCCGGCGAACCACCCGTCGGTGTACATCGTGGCGAAGTGGTCGACGGTCTCCGCCCCGTATTTCAGGATGGTGGTGAAACCGTCCTGCAGCGCGGTCTTGGTTTTCCAGATGTGGTCGAAGTTGAACACCGCACACAGCTTCGTGGTCACCGCGTCGATGGACGTGACCACCCACGCGAGGGTCGCCTCCGCCGCCCGGACGGCCCGGTCGAGGCCGTCGATGAGGTTGGTGACCAGCTCGACGGTCTTGCCGGCGATCGTCACCCAGATCCGTGTGACGGCCGCGACAGCGACGTTCGTCACCTCGATCGCGCCGCTCTTGATGCCCTCCCACACGTCGCCGGCGAAGTCGGCGGCGAGCTCCAGGATTCCGCCGTAGTCGGGCCGGGCCCGGATCGCGGCGAGGTGGTCCGCCGCGTCTTGCGGGTTGTCGAACTCGACATAGCCCGGCACACCGGAGGCGGTGGACCGGACGTGGTCGCCGACCGCGAAGCCGTGAATGCGGCGGCCGTGGCGGTCGAGCGCCGAGACCGGCGCCTTGCCGTCGGCCATCCGGAGCAGGTTCTTGACCCCGTTGGCGGCGGCCTCGGCGTGGCTCTCCATTCCCGGCCGCACGAGGGGCGCCAACGCGTACTTGTCGAACGTGCCGGCGACAGAGGTCAGCGTGCCGGTGCCGGCCAGGTAGCCGTGCACCGCGGCGGCCGGCTGGATGACCGCACCCTGGTGCAGACCGACCGCGTCCACGTGCAGCGTCGCCGGCAGCAGGCTGTCGGCCGGCGTGGACAGCATCACCCGACCGAACATGTTCGTCGTGGCGGGCACGACGCGACCCGGCCCGATCAGGTGCGACACCCCGGCGATCTCCACCTCGACGAGGGTCTCGGCGGAGACCTGCACCGTGAAGCCGGGCATCGGCGCGCCCTGCTGGTCGAGGAGGGTCACCTGACTCACGTACCGGTTGACGGTGTGCGGCGCCTCACTGGTGGCCGGTTTCCGCACGTTGTCCGTGGTCCACCGGGCCGTGACCAGGTCCTGGGTGTGGATGCCGAACTGCTCGTCGGGCCGGACCGGGGCGGTGCGGCGGGTCATGACGGTCGGGTGGAAGTCCGGGAACGGGTCGACCGCGTACTCCACGACGTGCGTGGTCAGGCCGACGCAGGCGGGTACCGGCTCGGCCGCGCGTGCCGGCCCGGTCGCCGGCACCGACTGCGCCCAGACCGGTGCGCCCCGGGGCTTCCACGAGGCCTGGTGCAGCACCTTCAGTGTGCGGTCCGCGTTCAGGCCGTAGACGTGCATCATGCCCACGCTGTCGGTCCACACCGTGGCCTCGGTCAGGTCGACCGGGGTCGTCGTGGTCGCGTACGAGGGCGTCGCCGGGATCCGGTGCCAGCTGACCAGGTTGCCGGCGGTGAGGTACAGGCAACCGAGGGCCGGACCGGGTGCGTGGAAGGTGCCGACGAGCGCGGTGGCATTGGTCGCCACGACCGTCGTTTCGGTTTCCATGACGTCCCACCGCTGAACGTTGGTGCCGGACCGGAGGTAGAACACCGTGCGGGTACCCGGGGCGCTGGTGTCGAATCCCATCGTGCCCGCCACCTCGTCGGGGCGGTTCCCCGCTCCGGGCAGGAGGTAGGACGCGCACACGAACCATGGGCCGTCGATGGTCGGTGCCAGCGTCGCCACCGCGTGGCGCCCCGCGACCAGCCCGCTGACGATGCCCTCAACGCCGTTGTAGGCGACGGTCAGCCCGGTCAGGCTGACGTTGGGGCGCAGCGGCCCGTCCTGGAAGGCGATGGCGCCGGACACTGCCTCCCAGGCGCACGTCGTCACCCCGTTGGTGACCGACCGGGTCAAGCGCAGCGCCGCGGGCCGGTCGCCGGGCACCGTGTAGACCGCCCAGACGCTCAGGTCCCGCCGGTGCACGACGGTGACGACCTCCTCGGCGGCGACGTTCAGCGGGGTCTGCTCCCAGCCGCTGTCGGAGCCGCTGCGCTGCAGGTAGGTCAGCTTGTTGGTGGCGTCGACGATCAGCGCCTCCTCCCGGTTGTCCCGGAACGGGTTGGCGAACAGCGCCACCCGGTTGGCGCCGGTCGCCACCGACACCACGTCGGACGCGATCGCGGTCTGCATCAGCATCGACGACACGGTCGTCGAGCCGGGTGCCGCATCGGCCGGCTCATCGGCGGCTGTAGGCCGGGGCAGGCGGTGGGTCATCGTCATGGTCGGTGCCTCTCGGTGTGTCCGCGATCACGACCGGTCGGTCGCACCGGGGCAGACGGACCCGTAGGAGGCGCTGATACCGGCCGGGCCGGCGCTGTCCGATCTCCGACAGTCGATCGGATGGTCAGCGGCCCGAACTCGTCCTACGCGGCGTACGCGACAAAGGCCCAGGCCACGGCAGTCTTGCCGGACCTGGGCCGTTCGCGTTGCCAGGGCCGTGCAGCCCAACGTCTACAGCCGAGACCGCACGGCCGCAGCCACCAGTCCGTCCGTGCCCTCCAAGCGGCCCACCGCGACCCCTCGCAGCAGTCCACCACCGTTGCGACCGGGCCCCACCCGAAAACGCCTACGGGGTGTTGGCTTGCGCGTGGTTGATGCCGCTGGCGTAGAAGCCGTTCACGGCGTTCTGAACATCCGTCAGCGACATTGCCTGCTCGGCCTTGAAGACCCAGTTGACCCGCATGTTCCACGTGCGATCGCCGGTCATGGGAAGATCGATGAGCCACATGCTGAACTGGATCCCCATCCGTTCGCGCGGATATGCCGCGCCGTCACTGGTGAAGATCTTGTTGCCATCGATCGAGTAGGTGACCACGCCGTTGGCGGCGGTGAGCATCAGGACGTGCCAACCGGCGAGGGACTTGTTGGTGGCCCGCGTGACCCGGTCCCCGTCCTTGGAGCTCCGCCAGCTGGTCGTGTCGATCTTCGGCCCCGCGGCGCCCCAACCGCCGTTGGGTTGGTACTCGTAGTCGAGCTCGCTGTAGGTCGGCGACGACGGCGAGGACGAGATCGTGCAGAACGCCTGGACGACATGGTCGCCACTGCGGCCGGTAACCGGTTTGTCGGCAAAGAAGATCCGAGCGGCGAGCGTCCCGGTTTGGAAGATGTTGCTGGCCGTCGCCAGCTCGGCTTGCTTGGTGCCCTGTTTGGTGCCGTCCGAGATGGTCGTGAGCTGCAATGCCTGTCCGCCCTGAGCGGTCGGATCGGCGGGGAAGCTGACCATGTCGGCGGACCAGGTGTCGGGGATGCCCGGCCGGCCCTTCTCCGTGCGCACGTGCCAGCCGCCGACGTTCAGCGCCGGGTCGTTCGGACCGGTGTAGTGGAAGTTGTCGAACATGACGCCGGGCGCGACGGGGGCGCTGCTCGGCGGCGCCGACGGTTGGGCGCCCGCGGCCAGGGCCTGGGGGCCCGGCTCATCGCCCCAGCTGAGGTCGCCGTCGACGTATGCGGTCACCAGTCGTGACGGCTTGAACTGCGCGGCCTTCGCGTCGAACGAGTGGTCGTTGGCCTGGTTCAGTTCCTTGTGATCGAGCCGGTACAGCTGCAGCCCGATGCCGCCGGTGTTGCGTTGCGGGGCCAGGGTGCCGGCGTCGGCCGTGAAGCCGATCTGGAGATAGTGGCTGGCCTTGGGGCTCGGGCTGGCCAGCGCCTCGACGGTCGCCGTGATGTTCGCGCACCGGAGCTCGGTCTGGAAGCAGTTCGCGCCGTACCCCGAGGCCTTGTCCGCGTCGAAGTAGTACCGCAGCTTCACGCTCCGCAGTTCGACGGGCTTGGCGGAGGTGTTGACGACCTGAAGAAATGGCCGGCCGATCGGGGCGGCGGGTGGCGTGTCCGTTCGGTACTGAACGGTGAGCGGGACGGACGGCGGCTCGGTGGAGGCGGCCGACTCGAGAGGGCCGATCCGCAAGGCGCCGTAGGCCGCGGCGGCGACGCCGACGACCACCATGGCCACCGCCGCGAACAGGAGGCCCCCACCGCTGCGCTGGGGTCGCAGCAGGCGCGCCGAAACGACCTGGGTCATGTCGGGGCCGCCGGCAATCAGCCGGTCAGTGTGGTAGCGCCTCTTGGAGGCGACGTAGGTGATGATCGATGAGCCGACGAGACCGATCGTGACGGCGAAGACGATCAGTTGGACCCGGCCCGCGAGACTCACCGCGACGGCGATGCCGGCGAGCACTACGAAGACGCCCAGGCCCTTGAGGGAGTTCATTGTCTTTTCTGGTTCACTTCCACGACGAAACACGCGTGGTGTAGGACTTGAAGATCGAGGACACGATCCAGTAGGTACGCACCACGGTGTATACCAACTGAGGAATGAGCATCGCTTCGACGAGCATCGCTTTCCAGCCGAGATTGCGCACCCGTATCGCCGGATAGACGATCCAGAAGGCCGCCAGGACCCAGAAGACCGGCTGTGAGGGAACGCCGTACACGGCCAGCGCGGCGAGTTGCGTCGTTCCCCAACCCAGCACGTACGCGGCGCCGAAAAGCCCGAGAATCATTGTGGCGATGGAATGCCAGGTGAACTTGGTCCAACCTCGCCGGCGCAGGGCGTCAACGGTGCCGCGCACCCAACGCTCGCGCTGCTGGAGCAGCTCTTTCATGGTTGGCATCAGGTCGGTGTAGGCGATGCAGAGCTGGTTGGCGGTGACCTTCCAGCCGCATTCCTTGAGCGTCAGCGTGGTCTCATAGTCTTCGACCAGGTTGCGGTGGTCCTCCCAGAAGACCTTTTCCCGCAGATCGATCAGGCTTTGCAGGGCCTTGCCCCGGTAGAACGACCCGGCTCCCGCCATCGTGTGGACGTCGCTGCGGTAGCGCATGCTGGCGGCGCGCCCGTACTCGATGATCTGCATACCGAGCAGGTACCGCTGCCACGGATTCCGCCACAGACCGGTCCGGCCGAAGCAGGCCGCGCTGACGCCACCGATGCTCTGGTCCGATTCCATGACATAGGTGGCGCGCTCGATGAATTTCGGGTGCAGCTCGGTGTCGGCATCCATGGTGAGCAGGTGCTTGACCGTGGTGTCCAGACGTCCGCCCAACTGCGACCGCAACCAGTCGATGCCGTGGTTGAGCGCGCCGGCCTTCTTGTGGGGATTGTTCGGCAGGACACGAACAATGGTTTTCGGCGACTGCCACCGGGCCGCGAAGCTTGCCGCATAGGCCTCAGTATTGTCGGTCGAATTGTTCACCACGACGATGATGAGGTCCGGGCGCACGCTCTGCCGGGCCAGCGAGTTGAGCGAAGTGAGAATCCCGACTTCCTCATTTCGCGCCGGAACCACGACGACCGTGTCGTAGACGAAGGACGGCGATCCGTAAGTGGTCGCCCGCCCTCTCCTGCGCCGGCCGTTGGGCGTGTCCAGCGCCCCGCGCCTCGAGCCGTATACGGTCGCGCCCATCAGCCTCTCACCCCCGTTTGAGCAGCGCGACGTCCACTCACCGCAGTCTGCAGCGAAGACTAGCCGATGTGAGCACACGCGCAAAGTGCCGCCCGAAATATCCGCCTGCAATAGGTTCGCCCACGAGAGTCCCGGGCAAATCGGTATATAACTGGCGCCCGGCAGGGCGGGACATAGCCCAGATCATGGTTGATTCAGTGCGCACCGCGCAGCGGTCGCCATTCATGGCGAAATATGACATAGCCATACGCGATCTTGCGGCTAATCCTCGGGTACGGACCGGGTCGTTCCCCATACGCCAATACGCTAATCTCATCCGGCGCTGCCCCATGCGGCGAATCAGGGCTGACGGTCGATACGCCCGAAGGGCGGCATCATGCGAAAACTACTGACGATGACATCAGTGGCACTCATTGCAATGGGCGGCCTGGTCTATGCCGCACCGAGCGGGTGGGCGGCCACCAATCTCATCGCCAACCCTTCGGTCGAAACCGCGGCCAACGCGACCACGCCGACGGCCTGGCAAACCGGGGCATGGGGGACGAACGCGACCACCTTCAGCTATCTCAGCACGGGTCACAGCGGCACGCGCAGCGTCAAGGTCCAGACCACGAGCTACACGGACGGCGATGCCAAGTGGTACTTCGCGCCCGTAGCGGTCACGCCGAACGCCACCTACACCTTCAGCGACTACTACCAGGCCACGGTGAGCACCAAGCTCATCGTGCAGTTCACCAGTGCCGGCAACGGTCTCAGCTACACCGAGCTGGCGCCCGCGCCGGCCACGACCGGCGCCGCCTGGGGCCAGGCCACGCGAACCATCACCGCCCCGGCGGATGCCCAGAGCGTGACCGTCTTCCACCTGCTCGACGCGGTCGGCACGCTGATCATCGACGATGTCAGCCTGACGGGTGAGACCACAGCGCCCCCGCCGGTCGAGCTCGTCGCCAACGCATCGGTCGAGGTGGCATCCGCCACCAACCCCGGCCAGCCCGACGGCTGGGCCACCGGCGCCTGGGGCGGCAACACCGCGACGTTCAGCTATCCCACGACCGGCCACAGCGGGTCCCGGAGCGTCAAGGTCACCCTCGCCAACTACACCGACGGCGACGCCAAGTGGTACTTCAACCCCGTGACGGTCACCCCGGGCGTCAGCTACTCCTTCCACGACTGGTACCAGTCCGGCGTCGAAACCGAGCTCATCGCGCAGTTCACCAGGCCGGACGGCACTTCGTACTACCAGTCGATGGCCACGGTGCCGGCCAGCAGCGCCTGGAAGCAGGCGACCAGCTCGATCTCGATCCCGTCCGACGTCAACAAGCTCACCGTCTTCCATGTCCTCGCCGCCAACGGCTCGCTGACGCTCGACGACGCCAGCCTGACCGTCGCCGGTGGCACGCCGATCCCTGGCAACCCCATTCCGAACGCCTCGGTCGAATCGGCCGCCGGCACCGGTCCGGCGGCCTGGGAAACCGGCGCCTGGGGCGGCAACACCGCGACGTTCAGCTATCCCACGACCGGCCACAGCGGGTCCCGGAGCGTCAAGGTGACCGTCAGCAACTACACGGACGGCGACGCCAAGTGGATACACCAGGCGCAACCGCTCGTCCCCAACAAGCAGTACCGGTTCACCGCCTGGTACAGGACCAACACGCAACCGCACGTGGTCGCCCAGTTCAATCACCACGACGGCACGGCGGCGTACCTGACCCTGCCGCTACCCCTGCCGGCAGCCAACGCCGCAACGACCTGGCAGCAGTACAGCGACACCCTCACCGTGCCCGGCGACGCCGCCTCCGTCTCGGTCTACCTCCTGCTCAGCAGCAACGGTTGGCTGGAGACCGACGACTACAGTCTCGAGCCGTACACGCCCGCGGGCTTCAACCGGCCACTGGTCTCGCTGACGTTCGACGACGGCTACGAAGACAACGTCACGTCGGCCCTGCCCCTGCTGCAGGCCCGGAACTTCAAGACCACCCAGTGCTTCATCACCGAAACCATCGAGGGCGTGCCGGGCGGCCCCGCGAACGTCATGGCCTTCGCCAACACCGGGCACGAGATCTGCTCGCACACCGTCACGCATCCATTCCTCACACAGCTTTCCGGCGCCCAGCTCACCAATGAGTCGACCCATTCGCAGCAATACCTGCAGCAGCTCACCGGTCAGGCCGTGCCGAACATCGCGTCGCCCTACGGCGATTACAACGCGAACGTGCTCAACCAGCTGAAGCTGTCCTACCGATCGCACCGCACGGTGGACGCGGGCTACAACAGCAAGGACAACTTCGACATCTACCGCATCCGGGTGCAGAACGTGGACCTCACCACCACCTCGGCCGAGTTCCAGAGCTGGCTCGACCAGGCCGAGGCCACGAACACCTGGCTCGTGCTCGTCTACCACCGGATCGTGCCGACCGGCGCGAGCGCCGACGGCGACTACGACACCAACCAGGCCGCCTTCGAGGGCCAGCTCAACGCCCTGCGCGACAGCGGCCTCACGGTCAAGACCTACAACGCCGCGCTGGATGAGCTGGTGCCGCAACTCTGACCCGGCTCGCGGCCAGCGGGCGGCGGCTACCAGAAAGGCCAGACGGCTCAGGAGGCCGGCGGCAGGATCTGCGCGACCTCCAGGACGTTGCCGGCCGGATCGGCGAACGCGACGGTCCGGCGGCCCCACGGGCGGTCGGTCGGGCCGTTGAGGATGGTGACCCCGTGCTGCTTGAGCTCCTCGTGGACGGCGTTGGCGTCCTCCACCTCGAAGGTGAACAGCAGGCGGGCGCCCGCCTCCGGCCCGGCCACGGGTCGCGGCTCGACGAGCGTGCCGGCCCGGTCGGCGCGCAGGATGTTGATCATGAGGTTCTCGAAACGGACCACCGCCGAGGCCTCCTCGGCGTAGACGACCTCGAGACCGAGGACGTTCTCGTAGAACGCCCGCGTGGCCGCCAGGTCTTCCGCGAAGATCGTGATGACCTCGATCTTGTTCAATCCTTTGATCACGCGCTACTCCCTCTCCCCGTCGGCACCGAAATCCCCCGGCGTTACCCGCCACAAGCCGCCGGAACGCGGCCGAGGCTTCGGTGTCCGTCCATGCCCGCCCATGATCACACACCGGCCGGCAGGCCGCTGCCCTGCGCAGACGGGCCGTGGCCGCCGGTCAGGACGGATACACGGTGCCCGGGACGGCGGCGACGAGCACCGTGGCGACGCCCCGCCAGCCGAGTTTCGCGTACAGCTGCTGGCCCTCCTCGCTGGCGATGAGGATGCCGCGCTCGGCGCCCGTGTCGACGGCGGCCGCCGCCAGGGCGCCCATCACCGTGCTGGCCAGGCCGCGGCGGCGGTGGCCCGGAAACGTCGAGATCCGGTCGGCGACCGCGGACGAGCCGGCCAGGCCCATCCAGCCACGAGCGCCGACGTCGCCGGACGCATCCTCGAAGAGGGTCGCCGTGAGCGCCGCGGTGTCCTGCTCCGTCGAGAGCCGGTATCCGGCAGCCGGCGGGAACCGCGGGTGCGAGCGCAGGTCGACCGTCATCAGCAGCTCCGACCCGCGCAGCACCACCAGGCCCGCGGACTCCAGCACGGCGGTCGTGGCGGACGGGTCGGTCGTGGGCACCGTCAGCCAGGTGACCTCGTCCTCGGCGGCGACCCGGTCGGCGAGGAGGCGCAGCGACGAGGGGTCGGTGTCGACCGCCAGATACTCGACGGCCCGGCCCAGCTGCAGGCAGCGCACCCGCAGGCCCGGGCCGAGATCGAGCGCGGCGGGGAGGGCACGGGAAGCGCTCCAGCCGCGGTGCCAGCAGGTGCTGAGGTCCCGGAGATCCGTCACGGCCCCAAGTAGATCATCAGCGCGGGACTACGCTGCGGCGGCATGGAGGAGTTGCCGGTCCGCAGGGTGCTCGGGGACGTGGTCGAGGCCGTCGCGGAGGGCGGGGCGGTGCTGGTGGCGCCGCCGGGGACGGGGAAGACGACGCTGGTGCCGCTGGCGCTCGACGACGCGTTCGAGGGCACGGTGGTGGTGGCGGAGCCGCGGCGGATCGCGGCACGGGCGGCGGCGCGGCGGATGGCCGAGCTGCGGGGTGAGCGGGTCGGGGAGAGCGTCGGATACAGCGTCCGCGGCGACCGCAACGTCGGGCCGCGGACCCGGGTCGAGGTCGTCACGACCGGGCTGCTCGTGCAGCGGCTGCTCGCCGACCCGGAGCTGGCCGGCGTCGGCACCGTCATGATCGACGAGTGTCATGAGCGGCACCTGGACACGGACCTGGCGCTCGGGTTCCTGGTGGAGAGCCGGCAGGCGCTGCGGCCGGACCTGCGGCTGCTCGCCACGTCGGCGACCGCGGACGCGCAACGGTTCGCGGAGCTGCTCGACGCGCGGGTCGTCACGGCCGAGGGGGCGCTGCACGACGTCGCGGTGGTGTGGTGCCCGCCGGAGCGGCCGGTCCGGCCGCCGCACGGGTTGCGGGTCGACCCGGTGTTCCTCGACCACGTCGCGGCCGTGGTGCGGCGGGCGTGGCGGGAGACGGACGGGGATCTGCTGGTGTTCCTGCCGGGTGCGGGTGAGATCGCCTCGGTGCGGCGGCGGCTGGCGGACCTGCCGACGGACGTGCTGCACGGCCGGTTGCCCGCGGCCGTCCAGGACACGGCGA
Organism: Dactylosporangium siamense; assembly: GCF_016862795.1. Classification (GTDB taxonomy): domain Bacteria; phylum Actinomycetota; class Actinomycetes; order Mycobacteriales; family Micromonosporaceae; genus Dactylosporangium; species Dactylosporangium siamense. The sequence continues at coordinate 18,356 of NZ_BONQ01000160.1, forward strand.
TCCGGAAGGGTGACCAGCGCCGGGTGGTGCTGGCGACCGCCGTCGCCGAGAGCAGCCTGACGGTGCCGGGCGTGCGGGTCGTGGTCGACGCCGGCCTGGCCCGGGTCCCGCGGACCGATCATGCGCGCGGTCTGGGGTCGCTCGCCACGGTGCGGGCGGCGAAGGCCGCCACCGTCCAGCGCGCCGGGCGGGCCGGGCGGGAGGCACCGGGGGTCGTGTACCGCTGCTGGTCGCCGGCCGACGACGAGCGGCTGCCGGCCCAGCCCGAGCCCGAGGTCGCCGTCGCCGAGCTGACCGGGTTCGCCCTCGCCCTGGCCTGCTGGGGACATCCGGGCGGGACGGGGCTGGCCCTGCCGGACCCGCCGCCGGACGCCGCGATGCGGGTCGCGACCGCGACGCTGCAGGCGCTCGGCGCCGTGGACGGTGCGGGCCGGGCGACGCCGCGCGGGCACCGGATGTCCCGGGTCGGCGCGCACCCGCGGCTGGCCAGGGCGCTGCTGGACGGCGCGCCGAAGGTGGGCGCGCGCAAGGCCGCCGAGGTGGTCGCGATCCTCGCCGACGACTCCCTCGCCACGGGTGACGACCTGGCCGCGGCGTGGCGGCACCTGCGCGACACCCGCGACGGCCGCTGGCGCGCGGAGACCGAGCGGCTCCACAAGGGACTCACCGGGGCGCCGACCGGACTGCCCGACGACCTGGTGGCCGGGTTGGTCGTTGGGCTGGCGTACCCGGAGCGCCTCGCCCGGCTCCGCAACAACGGATACCTGATGGCCGGTGGGACGGAGGCCGTGTTGCCGCCGGGTTCGCCGCTGACCGGGCATCCGTGGCTGGCGATCGCGGTCGCGGACCGGCAGCCGGGCAACGCCGCCGCGCGGGTCCGGCTCGCCGCCGCGATCGACGAGGGCACCGCCCGCGAGGCCGGCGCGGCGTTGCTGTCCACAGTGGACGAGGTGACGGCCGAGGGGGCGCAGCGGCTGGACCAGCTCGGCGCGATCACGTTGCGGCGGCGGGACCTGAAGAACCCGCCGCGGGCGCTGGTCGAGCGGGCGTTGCGGGAGGCCCTCGTCAAGCAGGGGCTGCGCTGGTCCAAGGAGGCGGCACAGTTGCGCCTGCGGATGGACTTCTGCCACCGGGTGCTCGGCCCGCCGTGGCCGGACGTCAGCGACGCCAGCGTCATCGAGCACACCGACCTGACCACCGTCACGAAACTGTCCACGGTGGACCCCGAGCGCACGATAAGGGCCATGCTGCCGTGGCCCGCCGCGCGGCGGCTCGACGAGCTCGCGCCGGAGCGGTTGCCGGTGCCGAGCGGGTCCCTGGTCAAACTCGACTACAGCGACCCCGAGGCGCCGGTGCTCGCGGTGAAGGTCCAGGAGGCGTTCGGCTGGCTGGAGACCCCGCGCGTCGGCGACGGCCGGGTGGCGGTCCTGCTGCACCTGCTGTCCCCCGCCGGGCGGCCGGTCGCCGTCACCCGCGACCTCGCGTCGTTCTGGCGCACCGGATATCCGCAGGTGCGCGCGGAGCTGCGGGGCCGGTACCCGCGGCACCCGTGGCCGGAGGACCCGGCGACGGCGGTACCCACGAAGAAGACGAACCCACGGCGCTGAAGCCACCCGGCGCCTCACCCACCCGGGCCCCGGCCGGCGCGCAGGCTGGAGTCCAGGAGGAGGCGATCCGACCCCGGGAGGGACGCATGGACCTGAGGGCGATGGACCTGACCACGCTGGCGGCGGAGGCGTTCCAGTACGGCTACCCGCTGCTGACCAGCCTCGCCGCGGTCGAACGCGACGGCGGCACCTACAACGCGTTCGCGCACCAGCGGCGCTTCGGCAACCAGCGCAACGCGAACCCGGACCTGCTGTATTCGACCGCGCGGCTCGACCTGTCCGGCGGGCCGCTGTGGCTCCGCATCCCCGACACCGGCGACCGGTATCACGTGCTGCAGTTCGTCGACGCGTGGACGGACAACTTCGCCTACGTGGGGCGGCGCTCCACCGGCAGCGGGGAGCGCGAGTTCCTGCTCGTGCCGCCCGGCTGGGCCGGCCGGGAGGCGCCGGGTGCCCAGGTCATCAGGATCCCGACGATGGTGACGACGCTGATCGGGCGGTTCGCCTGCGACCCGCAGGACGCGGCCGAGGTGCACGCGCTGCAGGACGCGTTGCGGATCGAGCCGATGTACCCGCAGATCCCGCTCGACGGGCTGCCGCACCCGCAGGCGGGGGTCTCCGAGGACCTGCTGTTCTTCGAGTCGCTGCGGCGGTCCCTGGCGGCGTTCCCACCATCCCCGGCGGAGCGGCGCTACCAGCGCAGGTTCGCGCCGATCGGGCTGCTGGAGCCGGGCGCGTCGCCGTACGCCGGCGCGCCGCGGGAGTTCCGCGAGACGCTGCGCGACGGGCTCGCCGCGGCCCGGGAGCAGCTGGAGGAGGAGGCGACGACCCGGCACGCCGGGCTCGTCAACGGCTGGACGAACGACCTGCACCTGTTCGACTTCAACCTCGACTACTTCGAGGTCGGCACCCTCGACACGCCGGAGTGGACGATGGGCGACCGGGACGAGGCGCACCTGATGCGGGCCGTCGCCGCGCGGACCGGGTTGTGGGGCAACCACGCCTACGAGGCGGTCGCGCCGACCGTGCACAAGGACCGCGACGGCGACCGGCTGAGCGGGGCGCACCGCTACGAGGTCCGCTTCCCCGAGCCGCCACCGGCCGACGCCGGGTGGTCGCTGTCGATGTACGACGCGCCCGGCTCGCGCCCGGTGCCGAACCAGCTCGACCGGCACGCGATCGGCGGTGGCACGCCCGGGCTGCGGCGCGACCTCGACGGCTCGCTGACGATCCGGATCCAGCACGAGCGGCCCGACGACGACACCAACTGGCTGCCGGCCCCCGAGGGTGGTTTCCGGCCGGTGCTGCGGATGTACCAGCCGGGATCACCGGTCCTGCGGGGCGAATATCAGCCGCCACCTGTCGTAAAGGTCTAGCAAGATATGGGGTATGGATGGTGACCACCTGCCCTACCCGGCGCGGCGGCGGCGGTCCGCGGCCCAGGCTCTGGCCGGGGCGGCGGACGGCACCCTGCACGCGACGCTGACGGGGCTGCGCGCCGGCGACCGGCACAGCCGCGACGTGGCCCTGTTCATGGCGCTCGTCGGGCGGGACCGCCCGACGCTGCTGGCCACGCTCACCGACCCGGACCCGCGCCTCCAGCTCAGCGCGCGGCTGGCGTGGATCGGGACGGCCGAGACGGAGCCGCAGCCGGTGGCGCAGTTCGTCGCCGACGCGCCCGCCGACACCCGGATGCGGCTGTATCGGCGGATCCGGGTCTGCCGGCGCACCGACCTGGCCGAGGCGCTCATCGACCCGGTCCGGGCCCGGTTCGGTGACGCCGAGGCGGCCGCGCTGCTCCCGGCGTGCGGCGCGGCGACGGCCGCCAGGCTGCTGCCGCAGCTGACGCACGTCCTCGGCGACCGCAGCGCCCTCACCCGGCGCTTCCCCGCGGTCTGCCTCGACCAGGCGGAGGCGGAGCTGGCGGCACTGCCGGCCGCCGCCCGCGACGCCTGGTGGGCGCGGCACGCGGTCGGGGTGCTGCAGGCCGCTCCCGCGCTGCCGCACCAGGTGCTGGACCTGCTGGAGCGGCACGCGCCGGCGGAGTCGTTGCCGGCGCCGCTGCGCGCCTACGGGGTGCTCGTCGCCGCCGACCCGTTGCGGGTCCTGGAGCTGCTGACCGCGCCGTCCCGGGCGGCCTGGCTGGAGGGTGTGACGCTGCCGCTCGCGGTGCTGTCGCGGCTGAGCCGGCTGCCGGTGGCGGGACTGGTCGGGCTGGCCCGGCGGCTGCGGGGACGCGGCGCCGCGTTCGCCCGGCTGCTGGACACGGTGCCGCCGCGGGACCGGGAGGAGCTGTTCACCCGCGCGATGTCCGATGTGGACCGTTCCCGGTCACTGCCGGACCCCGAGGTCCTCGAAGTGCTGCCGGCCGGGCTGCGGGTCGCGGAGGCCCGCCGGGCGCTCACGCTCGAGGCGGTGCGGCAGAGCGAACCGTCGACGTTGCGGTTCACGGCGCACCTGCCGTGGGCCGAGGCCGAGGCGCCGCTGCTGGCCGCGACCCGGCAGGCCGGCGTCGCCGACCGCATCGCCGGCTGGCAGCTGCTGATCCTGTGCGCGGCCCGCAGCAACGACCCGGCGGCCGTGCTGAGCGCGACCCACCACCTGCTGCGGCTGCGCAACGAGCAGGACCCGGTGCGTGGCAACGCGGTCCGCAACCTCACCGAGGTCCGCCCGGCGCTGCTGCGGCCGGAGCTGGTCGAGCCGCTCGAGCAGGTCGTCACCGACGCCGTGCAGGCCCGGGACAGCTCACCGCTCACCCTGACCCGGCTCAGCGAGCTCGCGGTGCTGGTGCTGCGGGAGCGGTTCGACTCGCCGGTCCTGGTCCGCTGGGCGCTGCACACGTTTCAGCGGCTGCTCGGCGACGACCGGGTGCCGCACCTGGGCAGCCTGGACCGGCGGCTGCGGCGCGGCCAGGAGGTGCAGGCGTTCGAGGCGGTCCGCAGCTGGGTGCAGCTCGGCGTCGAACGGGCCAGGTTCGAGCCGCTGTTCGCGGTCACCCGGGCGCTCGGCGATCGGGCCTGGCGCCTGCCGGACCTGCAGTCGATGTTGGCGCGGGCGACCCGCCGCGGCAACCTCGCCGCTGTCTCCCGCACCGCCGTCGACCTGTGGCTCGCCGACCCCCGGCACCGCGACGACCGGGTCGAGGCGGTCCTGCGCGAGGACCCGTCGGCGATCGCGCTGCCCGCGGTGTGGCGGGCCGTCTGCGCCCGCCGCGACGACCTGCTCGGCGCGGCGCTGACCGGGCCCTCGCCGGCCGGCCGGTTCATCCCCGCCGGGGTGCGCTGGGTGCCGCCCCGCGCCCTGTACCCGCAGCGCTGGCTCCCCCACCACCAGGAGGCCTACGTCGAGCGGCAGGCGGAGGTCGTGCGGGACCCCGGCGCGACCCCGCACACCCGGGCGGCGGCGCTGCGCAACGCGGCGCCGGTGCCCGAGGCCGGGCGGCGGCTGGTGCTGCAGGGCGGCTTCACCGGCGGCGGCGACGTCCTCGCCGACGCCGCCCTCGCCGCGTACGCCTGGACCGGCCGGACCAACGACGCCGTGACGGTCCTGCTCGCCCACACCGGCGGCGACCGGCCCCGGATCGAGGTCGGCGCGGTCGGCCGGGCCAGCCGGATCGTGCCGCCGCGGGTGCTGCTGGAGCTCCTCGACCCGGGGCAGGGCAAGGTGACCTTCCGCAAGGAGGCGGTCCGGCTGCTCGCCACCCGGTCGGTGCCGGGCGCCGCCGACGCGCTGTGGCGGCTGTGGCAGGACCCGGGGCTGCACCGCGACGTGCGGGTCGCGATCGTGTCCGCGGCCCGGCAGCGCGCCGGCGAGCCCGGCATGTGGCGGGTGCTGCACGCGGCCGGCGCGGGTGGCGACCGCGACGCCGTCCTGGCGCTGCTCGCGGCCGACCCGTGGCTGGTGCCGGCGGGTCTGCGCGCGGACTACGCCGCGCTCGTCGTCGCCGCCGGGGCAGGCCCCGACCGGCAGGTGACGACGCGGGCCTGGGCGGTCCTGCCGGGCTGGGCGCCGTGGCTGGCGGACGTCTCCGGCGCGGTGACCGCGCGGCTGGCCGACCTCGACGACCGGACCGTATGGCCCTCGGTGGTGCGGGCGCTGGTGCGCCTCGTCGCCGCCGGTGCCGCCGAGGCGACCCTGGTCTCGGCCGTGCGCACCCTCGCCGAGCTCGACGACGCCGGGCCCACCGGGGCCACGGACCTGGACCGGCCCGCCCGGCGGCGCCTGGAGTCGCTGGTCGAGGGGCTCACCGCCTGGTCGGGCCGGGCCGCCGTGGACGCGCCCGGACGGCACGCGCTCGGCGCCGCTGGCCGTGCGCTGTCCACAGTGGATGCGTTGGTACCGGCGGCAGCGGCGTTGCTGCTGGAGGCGGCCGACCTCACCGACCCCACCGGTCTGACCGGGCTGCGCGACCTGACCACGGACCGGCCGGTGCTGGCGGCCCGCCTCGCCGACCGGCTCGGGCAGCGGCTGCAGCGCCTCGTCGCCGACCCGGACGTGCCGCTGCGGATCGCCGTCGGGCTCGCCGCCGGCCCGGGGCTCGTCGAGGGACTGTTCGCGCTCGCGTACACCACCAGAGGCCGGGAGCTCGGCTGGCCGGGACCGTGGCGGGCGGCCGTCGAGACTCTGCGCCGCCACCCCCTCGCGGAGGTCCGGGACGCGGCGCTGGCGGTCTCACTGGATCAATGAACATCGTGTTTCCGGACGGCGTACACCTCGCGCGGGCCATCCCGGAACCCGCCGGGTGTGCCGCACCATGTCCGGCGTGAGAGTTGCGCACTTCTGCGACAGCCACGCCGGCCGCTCCGACGGCGTGGCGATCTCGGTCGCGACGACCGTGGCCCTGCTGCGCGAGGCCGGGCACGAGGTGCAGGTGTACCAGCCGGCGCCGCTGCTGCGCGGCCGGGCCGAGCCGTGCGGGGTGCGGTCGGTCCCCGTGCCGCTGCGCAACGTCCGCATCGGCCTGCCCCGCTTCCACGGGATGCGGCGGGTGCCGGACGTCGTGCACGTCCACACCCAGGGACCGGTCGGGGTCGGCGGGCTGCGGTACGCCCGGGCCCACGACATCCCGGTCGTCATGACCTGGCACACGGACCTGCTCGCGTATTCGGCGCACTTCATGGAGATCCAGCTCGGCGCCGCGCACGCCGCGCAGCGCCTGCAGGTCGGCTGGACCGCCCGGGACTACCTGAAACTGGCCCGGCCCGGCACGGAGCGGCGGGCCCAGCTGGTGCGGGTCGGGCAGGAGTTCCTGGACCGCACCTCGATCATCATCGCCCCGTCGGCGAAGACGGCGGCCAGCTTCGCCGAGTTCGAGCGGGTCCCTCCGGTGTGGACGATCCCGACGTCGGTCGCGCTGCCGGACTGCCCGCTGGGCCGCGACGACCTGCGGCGGTCGCTGCGCCTGCCGGTCGACGCCCCAGTGGTCCTCGCGGTCGGGCGGGCCACCAAGGAGAAGGACCCGGCGCTGCTGCTCGCCGCCTTCGCGCGGGTCCTGCGGCAGCTACCGGACGCGCGGCTGGTCATGCTCGGGGTGCGGCAGCGCCGCCAGGCGGTCCTGCGGCTGGCCCGGCAGGCCGGGGTGGCGCACGCGCTGCGGCTGGTCCGGCCGGTGCCGCACGCGCGCATGGCCGCGTACTACCGGATGGCCGACGTCCTCGCCTTCGCGTCGACCACCGACACGCAGGGCCTCGTCATGGTCGAGGCGGAGGCACAGGGCCTGCCCGTGGTCCTCGCCGACGCGGCGCTCGCCGGCACGCACCGGCTGAGCACCGCGCCGGACGCCGACTCGTTCGCCGCCGCGATCGGGCGGGTCCTGACGGATCCGTCGCTGCACCGCGAGGTGGCCGAGGCCGGCCGGGCCGCCGCCGAGGCGTACTCGACCCGGCACTACCTCGACCACCTGCTGCGGGTGTACCAGGCGGCGCAAGGCATCGCGAGGACCTCCGTCGACACCCGGGCCGCTTGATGGAGCCGGCGCGCCCGGCGGCTCAGGGTGTCGCGAGGACCTCCGTCGACGCGCGGGCCGCTTGATGGAGCCGGCGCGCCCGGCGGCTCAGGGTGTCGCGAGGGCCTCCGTCGGGGCGAGCCGGGCGGCCCGCACCGCCGGGTAGAGGCCGGCGACCGCGCCGATGACGAGGGTCGCGACGACCCCGCCGCCGGTCGCCCACGGTGGCACCACCGCCGGCCAGTCGCGGGTCAGCGCGTACACCGACGTCACCGACACTCCCAGGAACACCCCGCCGACCCCGCCGAGCGCCGACAGCAGCAGCGACTCGGCGAGGAACTGCAGCAGCACCTGCCCGCGGGTCGCGCCGAGCGCCCGGCGCAGACCGATCTCGGCCCGCCGTTCGAGGACCGAGATGACCATCGTGTTGGCCACGCCGACCCCACCGACGAGCAGCGCGACCGCGCCGAGGCCGAGCAGCAGCCCGGTGAAGGTCCTGTCCGTGGCCTGCCGGGCGGCGAGCGCGTCGGACGGCCGGGACACCTTGACCTCGTTGGGGTTCTGCGGGTTCGCGGTCGCGGCGAGGACCGATCGGACCGCCTCGACCTGCTCGTCCTGGGAGCGGGTGTACACGGTCGTCGGGTGCCCGTCGAAACCGAGGTACGTCTCGGCGGCCGCCCAGCCGACGAGGGCGGCCGCGTCGAGCTCCGGGGCGAGCGGCACCGGCCGCAGCACCCCCACGACCGTGAACCAGCGGCGGTCCAGGTACACCTGGATGCCCTGGGTGCCCTCGGTGCCTTCGGTGTCGAGGTCGGCCGTGTCGACGCCGAGCCGCCGGGCCGCCGCCGCGCCGAGGACGACCGCCGGGTAGCGGGCCGTGGCGTCGTTGAGCCAGATCCCGTTCGCCAGGGACGCGCCGACGGTGCGCAGCAGGTCCAGGTGCGCGGCCTGCACGCTGATCGCGCCGGTCTGCGCCGCCGGGATGTGGTCGCTGCGATACACGTGCACCCCGGACACCTTGCCGGTCGCGGCGACCTCGGTCACCGGGCCGATCCGCGCGATCATCCCGATCGACTCGTCGGGCAGCGTCGCGTCGCCGCCGAACATGTCGCTGCCGGGGGCGACGGTGAGCAGATTCGTGCCGAGCGCGTCGAGCTGCCGGTCCAGCTCCGCCCGGCTGGACGAGGAGATGCCGACGACGGCGGTCATCGCGGCGATGCCGATCGCGATGCCGAGCGCGGACAGGAACACCCGCATCGGCCGGGTCCGCAGCCCGGCGCTGCCGACCCGCAGCACGTCACTCAGGTACAGCCGCACCGGCCGCAACGGCTTCGTCATGTGACCACCTCCCCGTCCCGCATGACGACCTGCCGGGGCAGGGCCGCCGCGATCGCCTGGTCATGGGTGATGACCAGGACCGTGGTGCCGCCGGCGTGCAGCTCCCGCAGCAGCTCCACCACGCCGGCCCCGGACACCGAGTCGAGGTTGCCGGTCGGCTCGTCGGCGAGCAGCAGCGCCGGGTCGCCGACGACGGCGCGGGCGATCGCGACCCGTTGCCGTTCCCCACCGGACAGTTCGTGCGGCAGGTGGTCGAGCCGGTCCGCGAGCCCGACCCGCACGAGGGCCGCCTCCGCCCGGGCCCGCCGCTGCGCCCGGGACGGCCCCGCGTAGAGCAGCCCGTCGGCGACGTTGTCGAGGGCGCTCTGGCCCTGCGCGAGGTGGAACTGCTGGAAGACGAACCCGATCCGCTGGGCCCGCAACGCGGACAGCTGCCGGTCGGTGAGCGCCGCGACGTCGTGCCCGTCGATGCGCACGGTGCCGGCCGACGGCCGGTCGAGCGTGCCGATCAGGTGCAGCATGGTCGACTTGCCGGAGCCCGACGGGCCCACGATCGCGACCATCTCCCCCGATTCGATCCTGAGCGACACGTCCCGGACCGCGGTGACCCCGCCGGGATAGGACTTGCTGACCCCTTCGAGCGCGACGACCTCGGCCGGGCCGGCGGCCTCCACCGGATCATCAGTCAGATCGATCATCGTCGTCATGACGGCACCTCCGCTTCGCTCCAGCGCCGCCCTGACCAACGCTGAGCCCCCGATGACCGGCCCGAGACGCTCCGCTGCCCTGACGGCACCTCCGCTTCGCTCCAGCGCCGCCCTGACCAACACTGAGCCCCCGATGACCGGCCCGAGACGCTCCGCTGGCCGGTCATGACGGCACCCCGACGAGCGTGCCTTCGGTGATCTCGCCGCCGCTGACCTCGACCCGGCCGGCGGCGAACATGCCGAGCTCGACGGCGACGACCCGGCTGGTGCCGCCGTCGACGACCTGCAGCCCGTAGCCGCCCTCGCTGAGCGCGAGCAGCGCCGACACCGGCACGGTGAGCACGTTCTCCTTCCGGGAGGCGGTGAACCCGACCTCGACGGTGACCTGGTCGAGGTCGATGAACGCCGCCCCGTCGTCGGGCGTGACGGTGACCTCGAGGTTCGTCTCGGCCGGGTTGTTGCCCTCGGCCGGCGTGATGACCGTGACCACCTTGACGACCTTGCCCGGCACGCTCTTGCCGGTGGGCAGTTTCACGGTGACCGCCGCACCCACGGGCGCGAGGCGCTGCTCGGAGACCTCCAGGGTGACGGTGACCACCGGGCCGGTGCCGGTGCAGGTGAGCAGCGGCCCGCTGGCCTGGTCGCCGACGGCGGCCTTGTGCTCGTCGACCCGGACCGGGCCGGCGGCGTAGACGACCCGGCCGAGCTCGACCACGCCGGTCTTGGTCAGCCCGAGCTTGCCCTGCCAGGCCTTGACCGCGGTCGCCGTCGACGCGGTGTACTCCTCGTCGACGGTGAACCCCTTGTAGCCGAGCGCGGCGAGGTTCTCCTCGAACTGCCGCACGTCGGCGCCCTCGGTGCCCGGGGCCAGGTTCCGGTACGCCGGCAGCCCGCCGTACAGCAGCACCACCGGCGTGTTGTCGACCCGGTACACCGACTGTCCACGCTGGACGGTGCTGCCGACGGCCGGCAGCTCGGTGACGGTGCCCTGGACCCGACCCGACACGGTGGCCGTGGTCCCGTGGCCGAGCTTGCCGTCCTCGGTCTTCGTGTCGACGAGGGTCTGCCGGGTCACCTTCGCGGTCTTCGGCGGCGCCGCCGCCGCGCCGGTGCCCGCCTCGCTGCCCCGGTCCGGCAGCCCCAGTCCCGCCGCAGCGGCGGCGCCGACGGCCGCGACCACGGCCACCGTGACGACGATCCGACCGGCCCGACCCCTGCGCCGGCGATTCGCGCTCACGCGGTACCGCCCGTCTCCGTGTGCTGGCTCGTCGAGCCGCCCTCGTCGTCGCCCGGCCGCTTCGGCTGGAACTCCTTGCACGCCGCCTCGGCCTTCTTGAACGCCTCGCTGTTCGGGTCGAGGCCGCCGCCCTTGCTGCCGTCGAGGCGGATGCCGCCGTCCTCGCTCGGGTCCGGGAACTCCGGCACGCCGTTCTCCCGCATACACTGCGAGAACTTGCGCATCCGCTCCTGCATCTCCGGGTCGGCCTTCAGCGGCTCGCCACCGTTGGGCATGAACTGCTTGCACTGCTCGTGGGCCGCCTCGACCTTGGCCTTGTCGGTGCCCTCCGGGATCATCATCGAGATCCCGCCGCCCTCCATCTGCGGGTCCGGCATGTCGACGCCCTTGTCCCGCATGCACTGGGCGTACTTGAGCATGTTCTCCTGGTCCTTGACCGGGTCCGGCTTACCGCCCTTGCCGGCGTTGGCGCTGGCGCTCGCGGTCGGCGTGCCGCCCGCGCTGGCCACCCCGTTGCCCCCGCTGGGCTTGCCGCACCCGGTGACGGTGGGACCGAGGACGAGCAGCAGGCCGAGCACCAGGGCTGTCCTGACGCGCATCATGGTGTGTTCCTCCTGGCGGGCCGGGCATTCGCCGGCCACTGCGCCGAAGTCAAGCCGGGAGCGCGTCACCCGGCCGTAACCGGAAACGTTGACGCCGCGGTGACATCACCACGAGTCACCATGGGGGTATGCGGATTCTGGTGGTGGAGGACGAGCCGCTGCTCGCCGAGACGGTCGCGCGGGGGCTGCGGCGCGACGCGCACGCGGTCGACGTCGTCCACGACGGCGGCGCCGCCCTGGAACACCTCGACGTCAACGACTACGACGTGGTCGTCCTCGACCGGGACCTGCCGGTGGTGCACGGCGACGACGTGTGCCGGTCCCTGGCCGCCCGCGACTCGACCGCCAGGGTGCTGATGCTGACCGCCGCCGCCGACATCGACGACCGGGTCGCGGGCCTCGCCCTCGGCGCCGACGACTACCTGCCGAAGCCGTTCGCGTTCCGCGAACTGTCGGCGCGGGTGGCGGCGCTCGGCCGGCGGGCACGGGCGGCGACCCCGCCGGTCCTCGAGCGCGCCGGCATCCGGCTCGACCCGCACCGCCGGGAGGTCTTCCGGGACGGCCGCTACGTGCCGCTGTCCCGCAAGGAGTTCGCCGTCCTCACCGAACTGCTGCGGGCCGACGGCGCCGCGGTCTCCGCCGAGCAGCTGCTGGAGAAGGCATGGGACGAGCACGCCGACCCGTTCACCCACACGGTGCGCATGACGATCCTCAAGCTGCGGCGCAAGCTCGGCGACCCGCAGGTCGTGCTGACCGAACCCGGCGTCGGCTACCGGGTGGTCTGAGCATGAACAGACTGACGATCCGGGCCCGGCTCACGCTCGTCTACGGCGGGCTGTTCCTGCTGGCCGGCCTGCTGCTGCTCGGCGTCTGCTACGTGCTGGTGTACCAGCGGCTCAGCGGCAACACGTTCATCGCCGGGACCACCGCGCCACCGGGCCTGGAGGCGCCGCCGGACGGTGCGATGTTCGTCAAGCAGCTCCGGGAGAACGTCACCACCGACACCCGGCAGGTGCTGCTCACCCAGGGCGGGATCGCGCTCGGTGTCATCGCGCTCGCCGCGACCGCGTTCGGCTGGCTGATCGCCGGGCGGCTGCTCCAGCCGCTGCACCAGGTCACCGCGACCGCCCGCCGGATCGCCGACGCCCCGGACCGGGGGCTGCACGAGCGGATCGCCCTCTCCGGCCCGCACGACGAGGTGAAGGAGCTCGCCGACACGTTCGACGTCATGCTGGCCCGGCTCGACCAGGCGTTCGACGGGCAGCGCCGGTTCATCGCCAACGCCTCCCACGAGCTGCGGACCCCGCTGACGCTGAACCGGACACTGCTGGAGGTCGCGATCGACCCCGACGAGGCCACGCCGGAGCTGCGGCAGCTGGGCCGGACCCTGCTCGCCGTCAACGCCCGGCACGAGCAGCTCATCGACGGGCTGCTGCTGCTCGCCCGGTCGGAGCGGCAGGTGACGGACCGCTCGTTCGTGGACCTGGCCGACATCGTCGAACACGTCACGGCCCAGTTACCGCCGGGGAAGGCCGCCGTGGACTGCGCGCCGCAGGAGGCGCCGACGACCGGCAACGCCGTCCTGCTCGAACGGCTCGTGCACAACCTGGTCGAGAACGGGGTCCGGCACAACCTGCCCGACGGCGGCTGGGTCCACGTCACCTGCGGCACCCGCCACGACGGCACCGTCGGGGTGACGGTGAGCAACACCGGTCCGGTCGTGCCGCGCTACGAGGTGCCGCGGCTGTTCGAGCCGTTCCGGCGGTTCGGGACCGAACGGGTGGCGGCCGGCGTCCCCGGCGCCGGGCTCGGCCTGTCGATCGTGCGGGCCGTCGCCCGCGCCCACGGCGGCCACGTCCACGCGGAGCCCCGCGACGGCGGCGGCCTGGTCGTCACGGTGATCTTGCCCACCGCGCCACCGCAGCACGGCGGATTCCCGACATAAGCGCTTGCCGCCGTCCGGCAGACTCGGAGCATGCCCGCGCTGACCGATCCACCGGCCGACACCGCCGCGCTCATCGAACTCATGGCGTCCGGCGCCCGGGTCAGGTTCCTGCACTTCTGGAAACACGACACCGAGCCCGGCGGGCCGGTCGGGCGGGGCAGCCTGAGCCAGTGGGCGCCGATCGGGTTCACCGTCGACGGGGTGCGGTTCGCGACGGCCGAGCACTACATGATGTGGTCGAAGGCCCAGCTGTTCGGCGACACCGCCACCGCGGCCCGGATCCTCGCGGCCGGGCACCCCGGCGAGGTGAAGGCCCTCGGCCGTGAGGTCCGCGGGTTCGACGAGACCGTCTGGAAGCGGGAGCGCTTCGGCATCGTCGTGGCCGGCAGCGAGGCGAAGTTCGGCCAGCGCGACGACCTGCGCGAGTTCCTCGTCGGCACCGGCGACCGGATCCTGGTCGAGGCGAGCCCCCTGGACCGCATCTGGGGCATCGGCCTGAGCGCGCAGGACGCCTCCGCCGACGAGCCGGCCCTCTGGCGCGGCCTGAACCTGCTCGGTTACGCCCTCATGCGGGCCCGCACGACCCTGGCGTCGGCATGACGTCCCTGCAGAAGCGGCCGCAGGAGCGCCCCGAGCCCCTGCCGGACTGGCTGGCGTGGCCGGTCCGGGTCGTCGCGGTCGCCGTGGTCGTGCCGGTCAAGCTGGTGTGGGAGCTGCTGGTCGCGTTCCAGCGGTACGTCCTGGAACCGATCCCGCGGCTGCTCTACCGGTACCTGCTGCGCCCGATCGGCATCGCGATCGACTACGTCATCCTGCGTCCGCTCAAGTGGGTGCTGCGGCACCTGATCTGGATCCCGCTGGTCTGGGTGCTGCGCAACCTCGTGGTCACGCCCCTCGCCTGGCTCGTCGAGCACGTGGTCGCTCCGGTGCTGCAGGCACTGTGGAACGCGACCGTCTGGCTGGCCAAGCACACCCGCGTGTTCTGGATCGCCCTCGGCAAGGGCGTCCTCTACGTCCTCTGGGCCCTGGCGCAGGCGATCCGGTGGACGGCGATCGGGGTGTACCGCTACCTCCTGCGCCCCATCGGCATCGCCGTCGCGTGGCTGGTCGAGACCGGGTACCGCTACGGCGTGCGCCCCCTCGGCATCGCGATCGCGTGGCTGGCGGTCGCGGTGTGGCGCTACGTCCTGAAGCCGATCGGCCTCGCGGTCGCCGTCGTCGTCGGCGTCATCGGCTACTACGGCATCCGGCCGGCGGGGCTGCTCATCGCCTGGTTCTGGCGGCACGTCCTGGTGCCGATCGGGCACGCGATCGCCTGGGCCTGGAACCACTCCGTGGTCCTGCTGTGGCGGTACCTGGTCGTGGCGCCCATCCGGTGGACGTGGCAATCGGTGGTGGCGCCGACCGGCCGGTGGATCCGCGACTCGGTGTTCCGGCCGGTCGGGCAGACCGTCGGCCGCGTCCTGGCCACCCTCCGCCTGCGCTGACGGTGGCCCGGCTCATGATCCGGAAGACCCTGACCACCCAGGGGTGCACAAGGTCTTCCGGATCACGGATCTCACGAGTCAGGCGACCGGGACCGGTTCGGGGTGTGAGGTCTCGCCCTTCACGTGCGGCAGGAGCCGGTCCAGCCAGCCCGGCAGCCACCAGTTCGCCCGGCCGAGCAGCGACATCGTCGCCGGGACGAGGACCAGCCGGACCAGGGTCGCGTCGATCAGCACCGCCGCCGCCATGCCGACACCGGTCATCTTGACGGTGACGTCGGGGTCGAGGGCGAAGCCGACGAACACCGCGACCATGATGGCCGCCGCGCCGCTGATGACCCGGCCGGTCGCGGACAGGCCACGGACCACGCTGCCCTGCGCGTCACCGGTCAGCAGCCAGTCCTCGCGGACCCGGGACAGCAGGAACACCTCGTAGTCCATCGACAGTCCGAACAGGACGGTGAAGAGCAGGATCGGCACCCAGCTCGACACCGGCACGGCGTGCGGCAGGCCGACCGCCCGCGCGCCCGCGTCGGTCTGGAAGACGGCGGTCATCACCCCGTACGCGGCGGCGACGGACAGCAGGTTCATCACGGCCGCCTTGACCGCCACGACCGGCGCCCGGAACAACACGGTGAGCAGCAGCAGCGACAGCGCGACGACGAACGCGACGACCACCCACAGCCGGTCCGCGAGCCGGTCGGAGATGTCGGCGAAGACCGCGACGAGCCCGGTCACGAGCGCGCCGTCGGGCAGGACGTCGGCGCGGAGGTGGTCCAGCAACGCGGTGGTCCGCTCGTCCTGCGGGCCCGTCGCCGGTTCGACGATGATGACGGCGGCGTCGCCGGTACGCGCGGCCGGCGCCACGAGCGCCACCCCCGGCTGGGTGCGCAGGGCGGCGACGAGACCGTCGACGTCAGGCACCTTGACCGTGTCGACGGCGATGACGAGCGGCCCGTTGGCGCCGGGACCGAACTCGGCGGACGTCAGGTCGTACGCGAGCCGGGTGGTGTTCGACGTCGGCTGGCTGCCGGCGTCCTGCGGCCAGGTCCGCATGCCCAGGACCGGTGCGCTGAGCGCGGCGAGGACCACCAGCGAGCCGAGGGCGGCCACGACCGGCCGCCGGCCGACCAGCGCCGCCCACCGTGCCGTCCAGCCGGGCCGCGCGATCGCCGTGCCGGCTTCGCGGTCGGCCTTGCGGTCGGCTTCGCGGTCGGCTTTGGGGTCAGCGGCCGTGGCGGTGGTGACAGCGGTGCCTTTGCGGACCGCGCGGGGCAGGACGCGCCGGCCGGCGAGCCCGCACAGCGCCGGCACCAGGGTGACCGCGGCGACCATGACCGCGCCGACCGCGGCGAACGTCGCGTACCCGAACGACGAGTACACCGGCAGCGTCGACAGCTTCAACCCGAACAGCGACACGAGCACGGTGAGCCCGGCGACGATGACGGACGAGCCCGCCGTCGCGTTGGCCGCAGCGGCCGCCTCACGCGGCGTCAGCCCGGCCCGCAGTCCCTCGACGTGCCGGGCGACGAGCAGCAGCGCGTAGTCGATGCCGACGCCGAGCCCGACCATGGTGGCGATCGTCGGTGCGGTGCCGCTGATGTCGGTGACGGTCTCGAGCAGGGCGATGACGGCGGACGCGACGCCGAGCCCGGCGATCGCGACGATCAGCGGCAGCCCGGCCGCGACGACGGACCCGAGCGCGAACACCAGGATCAGCAGGGCCGCGACGATGCCGACCGCCTCGGCGGTGCCGGACGGCGCGGAGATGTTCTCGGCGACCTGACCGCCGAACTCGACCTGCAGGCCCTCGCGGACGAGCGGCTCGGCCGCGGCCCGCAGGGCGTCCATGCCGGCGGTGCCCTCGAAGTCGGTGACCGGGATCGTGTACCGCACCGCGATCAGCGCCGTGTCGCCGTCGGCCGACATCCGCGGCTGTGACACGTCACCGGCGCTCGGCATCGCGGCCAGCCGCCCCCGCAGCCCCTCCAGGGTCGCCGGGTCCACCGGACCTTTGCCGTGCACGACGACGCGGGCGTCGGCGCCGGACATCGTGGGCAGGTGCGCGCGCAGGAACTCGGTGCCGGCCTGCGACTCGGTGCCGGGCACGTTGTAGTCGTCGTGCGGGGTGCCACCGAAGCCGGCCGACAGCATGGTGAACGCGACGAGCACGATCAGCCAGGCGCCGATCGTGCGCCACGGGTGGGCGGCGGCCGCTCCTCCGAGCCGGCCGAGCAAGCGGGACATGTAAGCCTCCAGGTCAGATGTATGCAGCCACACCATCCCCGGCGGCACTTTCAGCCGACTTGGAGTCGACTAGTAGCCCGTTGCCCGGACCGTTTCGACCACGCTCCAGCCGGCGAGGGCGACCGCGAGCAGGGTGACCGTCGCCGCCGCGTACCAGCCCCAGTGCGGCCGGTGGGCGCCGCGGCGCAGGAGGGCGACGCTCAGCACGGCGGCCAGCGCGACCTCGGCGGCCGTCTCGGCCGCCCACGGTGCGAGCTCCGAGAGAAAGCGCTGGTCGTAGCCGCTCATCTGGATGAGGCGCAGCGCGGCCTGGCCGGCGAGCAGCGCGCCCGCGGCACCGGCGGCGACCGCCGCGGCGCGTGGCCCGGACCGGCGGATCGCGTGGCCGAGCAGGCCGAGGACCACCCCGCCGGCGGCGGACGCGGCGAGCCAGAACGCGGTCGCCGTCGCGATCGACCGCAACGCCATCGCGTCGGCGGAGCTGCCGTCGTCCAGGGTCCCGCCCCGCCAGCGGTCGCCGTCGACGACGATCACGCCGTAGTAGACCAGGGTGGCGACGGCGAGCACGGTGACCGCGGCGCCGGCCGCGGCCCGCCGGCCGCCGACGCCGGTCCGCTCGTTCGCCGCGGCGAAGGCGAGGACCAGCGCGGCGGCGCCCCAGGCGAGGCCGCTGCTGGACACCAGCACCATCGCGACGGCGAGCAGGCCGTGACAGTGGTCGGCGGCGAAGGCGAGGACCCCGAGCACCAGGCCGGCCAGCGCCGCGCGTCCATACACAGAAGGTGACTGTAGTGAGCGACTTCCGGCGCTAGGACGGGCGGCCCGGGACGGCTGCACTGGAGCGCATGGGAGCTTTCATCCGCAAGGCCGCGCCGGTCGCCGGGCTGCTGGTCCTGGCGCCGTTCGTCGGGGAATTCCTGCTGGGCAACCTGTCGGTGCGGATCCTGCCCGCGTTGCTGTTCCTGGTGCCGATGTACGGCGGGGGCGCGCTGCTCATCCGGGAGGTGGTGCGGCGCACCGGCTTCGGCTGGCCCGCGATCCTGCTGCTCGGCGCCGCGTACGGGGTGATCGAGGCGGGCCTGGCCGACCAGTCGCTGTTCAACCCGGCGTTCGAGGGCCACGACTTCCAGGCGGCGACCCCGATCCCGGCGCTGGGGATCAGCGCCGGGAACTCGCTGTCGTTCGTGGCCGGGCATGCCGTGTGGAGCATCGGCGTGCCGATCGCGCTGGTCGAGCACCTGACCCCGGCGCGGCGTACCACTCCTTGGCTCGGGCCCGTCGGTCTGGCGGTGACGACACTGGCGTACACCTGGGGGCTCTGGATCGTCTTCCGGGAGGTCCATGACAGCGAGGGTTTCCTGGCCACCCCGATGCAACTGACCGGCGCGGCGATGGTCGCGGCGCTGCTGGTGGTGGCCGCGTTCCTGACCCGCCGTCCCGGCGTCCGGCGGTCGGCGGCCGGGTGGGTGCCACGGCCGTGGCTGGTCGCGGCCGGCGGGTTCGTGGTGTCCAGCGTGTTCGTCGCGCGGCCGGAGAGCTGGGCCGGGTTCTGGTTCGGGGTGGCGCTGCTGCCGCTCGCGGCTGTCGCCGTGGCCGCGCTCGCCCGACGTCCGCGGTGGACGCAGCGGCAGCGGGTCGCCCTCTGCGGTGGGGTGCTGATGACGTACGCGTGGCTCGGGTTCGCGCTGACCGGGCTGATGGAGCCCGGCGATCCGGCGCGGTGGTGGGGCAACGCGGGGTTCGCCGCGATCGCCGTGGCGCTGCTGGTGTGGTGCCGTCAGCGCACCGCCGCGGCGGCGGCTTCGGCGTCCGCCACCCAGTGAGCGGCGCCCCAGGCGGCGGCCACCGTGCGGGCGAGCTCGAAGTGCTCCACCGCCCGGTCCCGGTCGCCCAGCAGCGCGTAGAGGCGGCCCAGGATGTAGGCGACCGGCCGCATCGCGATCGAGGTGCTGCTCATCCCGGCGATCTGGCCACGGACCGGCAGCAGCGCGTCGATGACGGCCGGCGCGAGGTCGGGCCGGCCGACGGCCGCCACCGCGAGTCCCCGCACGGCCAGGAACGCCGACTGGAAGTAGTCGGGACGCAGCGGGTGGACGCCGAACGGGACCGTCCGCGCCTCGTCCAGCCGCCCCGCCGACACCAGGGCGAGCGCGAGGGCGTCGTCGGCGAGCGGGCCGAGGGCCGCCTGGATGGCCCGGGTCTGCGGCAGGAGCTCGCCGAAACGGTCCTGGCTGATCAGCACGCTCGCGGTGGCCAGGAAATGGAACCCGTCCGCGTGCAGCGAACCCTGCCGGTGCATGAAGGCGAGGGACTCGTCGTAGAGCCGCTGCGCCTCGGCGTACTCGCCGGCGACGTGGGCGAGGGTCGCGCGGCCGGAGAGGTTGATCGCCTGGGGTTCGGGCAGCTGGTACGCGGTGGCGAGCAGCCCCTGCCGCGCGGTGCGGGTCCGGACATCGGTGACGTCGTTGCGCACGGCGGCACAGTTGGTGAGCATCTGCTCGGCGACCCACTCGTAGGCGACCATCCCGTGCGTGCGGGCGAGGTCACGCAGTTGCACGGCGACGGCGGCGCGCTCGTCGGCCTCCAGGTCGAAGCGCAGCGTCCTGGCCCGGGCGACCAGTCCGAGCGCCCGCACCGCGGGGTCCGGCACGGTCTGGGACAGCTCGTAGGCCTCGATGCCCGCCGCCGGGCCGCGCGGGTCGTCCTCACCGTCGAGCTCGTTGGTGAGCGCGTCGAGCAGCCGCACCCTGGTCGCCGCGTCGATCCCGGCGCCGGGGTCTGGCGTGCGCAGGAGTCTGGTGAGCAGGTCGACGACCCGGTGGTCGATCACGCCGTACGTGCGGATCTGCCACGGGGTCGGCACGTTCCAGGCGGTGAACGCGGCGATGAGCAGCTCCTCCCGCCCGGCGGCGACGGCGACGTCCAGGGCCCGGTCGCGGGTCGCCCGCGCCGTCGCCGTCGCGCCGGCCCTCGCCTGCGCCCGCAGCAGCCGGCCGAGCAGCTCGATGCGCAGCTGGTCCCGGTCCCCGGATACCGTCTCCGCCGTCTGCACGGCACCGGTGAGCAGCTCGATCGCGGCGTCGTACGCGTAGCGCCGCTCCGCCAGCTCGGCCGCCCGCACCGCGTAGTCGACGGCGAGCCCGGCCGTGTCCGACGACGCGGCCCGCGCGTAGTGGTGCGCGAGGGCCGGGTAGTCGTCGGGGCGCAGGCGGCGGGTGCACGCGGCGACCCTGGCGTGCATCCGGGTGCGGCGCAGCTGCGACAGGTCCGTGTACATCGTGTCGCGCACCAGGCCGTGCACGAACCTGACCCGCCCGGGCGCCGGCTCCGTCAACAGCCCAGCGATGAGCCCCGCCTCCAGGGCGTCGAGCACGGCACCCTCGTCGGTGTCGGCGGCCTCGACCAGGGTCTCCACGTCGGCCTCCCGGCCCACCACGGCGGCGAGGCGCAGCACCGCGACAGCCGGCTGGGGCAGCCGGGACAGCCGCCGGCGGAGCACGTCGCGCACCCCTTCCGGCACCTCCGACGTCGCCACCAGCGCCCCCTCCGACGCCAGAAGCTGCGCGGACTCCCGCAGGTAGAACGGGTTGCCTCCGGTGCGCTCGGCGAGCGCCGCGACCGTGGCCGCGTCGACGTCGGCCCGGGCGAACGCGCCGACGAGCCGCTGCACGTCGTCGTGGGCGAGCCCGTCGAGGTGGACCCGCACCGGCGACCGGCGGGCGAGCGCGGCCAGGGCCTCGGCGAGCCGCTCCGGGTTGTCCGCGGGCCGGTACGCGGCGACGAGCAGCACCGGCGCGTCGGAGAGCTCCGCGGCGCTGGCGAGCAGCAGCAGCGTCTCGGCGTCGGCGGCGTGCAGGTCGTCGAGCACGATCGCGACGGGCCGGGTGCCGGCGGCCCGGCGCAGCCAGCCCCGCACCGCCCGGTGCAGCCGGAACCGCCCGGCGGCGACGTCGGCGCCCTCGCCGGCTACCTCGGTGTCCTCGAGCAGCGGCGCGAGCGCGGGCGCGAGGTCGCCGGGCGCCACCCCGGCGGCGAGCTGGCGCAGCGCCTCGACCCACGCCCACGCCGGCGGGGCGCCGTCGACCTCGGGGCACCTGCCGACGGCGACGAGCCAGCCACCGTCGAGCAGCTCCTGCCGGAAGCGGGCGAGCACACTGGTCTTGCCGACGCCCGCCTCACCGCTGAGCAGCACGATCCGCGGCCCGGCGGCGACGGCCTCGGCGGCGACGGCGCTGAGCGCGGCAAGCTCCTGCCGGCGCCCGACGAACAGCTCGTCCGGCCGCTCCGGGTGTGCCGCCGACCCGCGCTCCGGGTGTGCTGCCGACCTGGTCGGGCCGCGTACACTACGGAGAGCGATGACGTCGGAGATCAATTTCTCTGGCGATGCTAGCGTCGTGGTAAGACTGTCCGGCGCCGACGGATTCGCCGGCCGATCACTCGGCTCGGCTCCTCGTTCGCCTACTGGCTGGCCCTGGTTGTCGAGGAGCGCGCTCGCGCGCCCGTCGACCTGCCAGCCTCGGTCGTCCGGCCGTCTCTGGGCGCCTGGCCGTCCCTGGTCGTCCGGTCGTCCTCGGTCGTCTGGTCGTCCTCGGTCGTCCGGTCGGCGCCTGTCGTCGAGGAGTTCGTCCCCGCGCCCGTCGCCTGGCCTGCCCCGGTCGACGAGTGGCTCGCCCGCTTGCCCGTGGGCGTCGGCCGGTCGCCGTAGATCGTCGGGGAAGACCTCGCCCCCGACCGGCTGGCGCCGACCATCGAGGTCAGCTGGCTGACGCCCGTCGTCGAAGCCCGCCCGCTGGCGTTGGTCGTCGAGCTGGCGTTGGTCGTCGAGCTGGCGTTGGTCGTCGAGCTGGCGCTGGTCGTCGAGCTGGCGCTGGTCGTCG
>NZ_BONQ01000161.1 GCF_016862795.1 Dactylosporangium siamense
TCGAGCTGGCGCTGGTCGTCGAGCTGGCGCTGGTCGTCGAGCTGGCGCTGGTCGTCGAGCTGGCGCTGGTCGTCGAGCTGGCGCTGGCCGTCGAGGTCCGCCGGCTGACGCTGGCCGCTGGGATCAGCCGGCCGGCGCAGGTCGTCGCGGCCCACCGGCTGGCGCAGGTCGTTGCCCAGCTCGCCGCCGGCGGGCCGGCGCAGGCGGTCGAGGATCTCGACCCGCTGCCCGAGGATCGCGCCCTCCAGCTCGACCAGCGCCGGTCCCGGGTCCAGGCCCAGTTCGTCGGCGAGGATGCCGCGGGCCCGGCGCAGCGCGGCGAGCGCGTCGGCCTGCCGGCCGGTGCTCCACAGGGCCAGGGCGAGCAGCCGCCACCCCTCCTCACGCAGCGGGGCGTGCCGGGTCAGCAGCTCGGCCTCCGGGACCGCCTCCGCGGCGCCGCCGGTGCGCAGCGCGACGTCGAGCAGCAGCTCCCGGGCGACCAGGCGGAGCTCTTCGAGCCGGGCGGCCTCCGGCTGCGCCCACGACTCCCCGGCGAACTCGGCGTAGGCGCCGCCGTGCCACAGCTCCAGCGCCGCGCGCAGCAGCAGCCGCGCCCGTCCGGGCTCGGCCGCGTGGATCGCGCGGGCGTCGGCGAGCAGCGACTCGAAGCGCCACGCGTCGACGGCGTCGGGTGCGACCCGGATCGCGTAGCCGGGTGGGGCGCTGATCAGGAGCCGGGCCGGCGCGCGGCGTTCCCGGCCGGGTTCGAGGGTGCGGCGGAGGTTGGACACGTACGCCTGCAGGGACGCGATCGCCCTCGGCGGCGCCTCGCCGCGCCACAGGTCGTCGATCATCCGGTCGACGGAGACGACCTCACCGCCGGCGGACAGCAGCAACGCGAGCACGGCTCGCTGGCGGGGGCCGCCCAGGTCGGCCGCACCGCCGTCGACGTCGACCGTGAACGGTCCGAGCACCCGCATCAGCATGACGCGCGCCATCGTAGCCGCCCACAAGCGGTCTCCAAGACCGCTACAAGACAGTCCTCGCACCTTGATGGGACCAGACCGAACTGTATGAGGAGACCGATATGACCACCACCGTCGAACGCCCGTGGGTCCAGGAGATGGTCGTCGTGCACCGAGTGTTCCGGCGCGAGTCGCGGCTGATGGCCGAGCTGGTCCGCGGGGTGCGCCCCGGCGACGTCGACCGCGCCCGCGCCCTGGCCGCGCTGGTCCGCGAATACGACAAGGGCCTGCACTCACACCACACATCCGAGGATGCCCTGCTGTGGCCGAAGCTGCTCGCCCGGGTCGACCTCGACGCCGATCTGGTGTTGCGGATGGAGCAGCAGCACGAGGTCGTCGCCGAGGGCCTGCACGTGATGATGGGCCACCTCGCCACCTGGGAGCGGGACGCTTCGGCCGAGGCCCGGGACAGCCTCGCCGAGGCGATGGACCAGCACCGCCGCGACCTGCTCGTGCACCTCGACGAGGAGGAGCGTTCGGTGCTGCCGCTGATCTCGGAGCACATCACCGTCGCGGAGTGGAACGAGCTCGGCGAGGTGGCCCGTTCGCACACGCCGAAGGACAAGCTGCTCTTCATGCTCGGTGCGCTGCTGGAGGAGGCCACCCCGCAGGAGTCCGCCCGGTTCCTGTCCAACCTGCCCGTGCCGGCCCGGCTGCTGTGGCACACGGTCGGCCGCCGCCAGTACGCCAAGCAGATGCGCAAGGTCCGCGGTGCCCTGACCCCGTGACGACCCGGCGCGGATCCGGCCTCAGTTGCTGGTGTAGCCGGGGATCTCCTGGGTGCCGTCCGCGGTCTCGACGCGGTCGGTCGTGCCGTCGAAGTTGTCGTCGTGGTAGATCAGGTCGATTTTGCCGTCGTGGTCCTGGTCGTAGGCGACCTGGTCGATGAGGCCGTCGTCGTTGGTGTCCCACATCGCGATGTCGGTGACGCCGTCCTGGTTCTCGTCGGCGAGCAGGACGTCGACGGTGCCGTCGCCGTCGCTGTCGTAGCCGACGGTCTGCAGCCCGTCGGTCGACGGCGGCTGCCCGTCGGTGGCGGCGCCCGTGACGGGATCAGCGGTATCGGTGGAAGCGGCTGGGCTCAGCCCGGCCGCCACACCGTGTCCGTCGTCGGTGCCGAACACGGCGTGCGGATCGGCGAAGTCGTCCGAGTCGAACACGTCCGGGTCGAAGTCGAACCCGTCGGACTGCAGGCCGAAGTCAGTCATGCCTGTCACCTTTCCAGCACCGGCGAACCCGGCGCCACCCGGGACACGTGCCCGTGGGTGTGAGAATCCCGGGAGCGCCGGCGGCAGGCCCCTGCTCGACAGCGCGGGTCGCCGGCCGAGGCCGGCTACGGCCGGTCCACCGACCCTGACCGGCCGTCCGAGCGGCCGCCACCCCCAGAAGCAGCGCCACCTTCGGAAGCAGCGCCACCCTCGGAAGCAGCGCCACCCTCGGAAGCAGCGCCACCCTCGGAAGCAGCGCCGGCCGAGATGGCCGCGTCAGCGCGCCGCATCCCGTACGCGAAGAACAGCACGAGACCCACGGCCATCCAGATCAGGAACCGCACCCAGGTGACGACCGGCAGGTTGAGCATCAGGTACAGGCTGGCCAGGACGCTCAACGCCGGCAGCCACGGCACCCCCGGCACCCGGAAGGCCCGGGGCAGGTCGGGCCGGGTGCGGCGCAGGATGATCACGCCGATCGACACGACCACGAACGCGAACAGCGTGCCGATGCTGGTCAGCTCGGACAGTTCCGACAGCGGCACGAACGCGGCGAGGACGGCGACCACGACGCCGGTGATCGTCGACATGACCCACGGCGTGCCGTATCGCGGGTGGACGCGCGCCAGGACCGGCGGCAGCATGCCGTCGCGGGCCATCGCGAACGTGACCCGGGCCTGCCCGAGCAGCAGGACGAGGATCACGGACGTGATGCCGCACACGGCGCCGAGGGAGATGAGGTCGGCCGCCCAGCCCTGCCCGACGAGGTCGAAGGCCCTGGCGAGCGGCGCGGCGGTGTCGAGCTGGTCGAAGGGGACCATGCCGGTGACCACGAAGGCGGTCGCCATGTACAGCACGCCGCAGATGACGAGCGAGCCGATGATGCCCCATGGGACGTCCCGCTGCGGGTTGCGGGTCTCCTCGGCGGTGGTG
This sequence comes from Dactylosporangium siamense, assembly GCF_016862795.1. Taxonomy (GTDB): domain Bacteria; phylum Actinomycetota; class Actinomycetes; order Mycobacteriales; family Micromonosporaceae; genus Dactylosporangium; species Dactylosporangium siamense. The sequence continues at coordinate 3,149 of NZ_BONQ01000161.1, forward strand.
GCGACGACGTCGAAGCCGATGTAGGCGAAGAACACGATGGAGGCGGCCGCGACGATGCCGAACCAGCCGAAGTGTTGCGGTGTGATCCCGGCGAGGACCTGCAGCAACGGTGCCTCACCGCCGCTGGCCTTCGTCGACGGGGTGGCCGCGGGGATGAACGGCGTGTAGTTGGCGGCCTTGATGAAGAACAGGCCGAGGCCGATGACGAACACGACGACGGCGACCTTGACGACGACCAGCACGCCGGTGACCCGTCCGGACAGTTTCGCGCCCATGACGGCCACGACGGTCAGGGCGGCGACGATGAACGCGGCCCCGAAGTCGGGGATCGCCTTGTCGCCGGCCAGCCAGGTGGGCAGGTTGAGCAGTTCCTGGAGGTAGGCCGACCAGCCGCGGGACACCACGGCGGCGCCGAGGGCGAGTTCCAGGCACAGGTCCCAGCCGATGACCCAGGCGACGAACTGCCCGAGGGTGGCGTAGGAGAAGGTGTACGCGGATCCCGCGACCGGCACGCTGGACGCGAACTCGGCGTAGCAGAGGGCGGCGAGGGCGCACACGACGCCGGCCAGGGCGAAGGACAGCACGATCGCCGGTCCCGCGTTGCGGGCGGCCTGCTGGCCGGTCAGCACGAAGATGCCCGTGCCGATGATCACACCTACGCCGAAGACCGTCAGGTGGAACGCCGACAGGTTTTTGCGCAGTCCTCTGCCCGGTTCGTCCGTGTCGCGCAGGGACTGTTCGATCGACTTGGTCCGAAAGATCGACATCGGTACACCTCCAGGGGTTCAAACCCGACATGCCCGGAGGATCTGGGTTCTACACCCGACCGGCCGTACCTAGTACCATTAAAACCTACCGGTTAGATAGAAATTAGGTGCGGGCATGAATACCACAGTGGTAGTGGGTGGAGGCTGTAGCGGCGCCTTGACGGCGATCCACCTCAGCAAGGCCGGCGAGCGGATCGTGCTCGTCGACCCGGCCGCGCCGGACGCGCTCGGACGGGGCGCGGCGTACCGGACCACCGACCCCACGCACCTGCTCAACTCGCGGGCCGCGGCGATGAGCGCCCTCGCCGACGCGCCCACCGACTTCGTCGACTGGTGCCGGGACCAGGGACTCCCCATCGGACCGACCGACTTCGCCCCGCGCGCCGTGTTCGGCGACTACCTGCACGACCGGCTGTCAGAGGTCGGGTTCGAGCATGTCCGTGGTGTCGCCATCCGCCTGGAGGACAACCAGGAACGGCCGAGCGTGATCCTGCGCGGCGGCCAGACCGTCGCGGGCGACCGGGTGGTGCTCGCCCTCGGCCACGGCGCCCCGGCCGGCCCCCTGTCGATCACCTCGGCCGTGCGGACCCACCCCTACTATGTGGGAAACCCGTGGACTCCGGGCGCGCTGGACCGGGTCCCGGGCGACGTGCCGGTCCTGCTGATCGGCACCGGGCTCACCGCCCTGGACGTCGCGATGTCGCTGAGCAACCGGGGCCGGCGGGCGCCGCTGCACGCGGTGTCCCGGCGCGGGCTGCTCCCCCAGCCGCATCTGGAGATCCAACCGAAGGCGACCGGGGGCTTCGCCCACGACGGCACCGACGCGGGCGGCCTGCTGCGGGCGGTCCGGCGCTATGCGGCGACCGAGCCCGACTGGCGCTGCGCCGTCGACACGCTGCGGCCCCAGCTCGACCAGCTGTGGTGGCAGCTGTCCGTCGACGCGCGGCGCCGGTTCCTGCAGCACGTCGCGGCGTACTGGGAGGTCCATCGGCACCGGATGGCCCCGACGGTCGCCAACCGGGTGACCGCCCTGCGCGACAGCGGCGCGCTGTTCACGCACGCGGCCGCGATCCACTCGATCCGGCGCGGCGAGCGAGGCTTCGTGGTGACACTCAGGTTCAGGAACAAGGACGAGAGCTGGCCGGTCGGCGCGATCGTCAACTGCACCGGCCCCGGCGGCGCGGCCACCAGCACCCTCGGCCGGGCGCTGCTCGACGACGGCCTGGCCCGCCGCGACCCGACCGGGACCGGCCTCGACGTCGACGGGCACGGCCGGCTGGTCGACCGGGACGGCGGGGCGTCGGACCGCGTCGTCGCGATCGGGCCGACCCGGCGGGGCGCCTGGTGGGAGACGACGGCCGTGCCGGAGATCAGAACCCAGGCCGCCGCGCTGGCTCGAGTGCCGGTGGCTGCTTGATCGTCATCACGTGCTCGACGAGGGCGATGAGCACGTCCTTGATCGAGCGCCGGTCCCGGGCGTCGCAGAGCACCACCGGCACGTCCGGGTCGAGGTCCAGGGCCTTGCGGACCGCCTCGGCGCTGTGCTTCTGCACCCCGTCGAAGCAGTTGACCGCGACCAGGAACGGCGTGCTGCGCTCCTCGAAGTAGTCCACCGACGGGAAGCAGTCGGTGAGCCGCCGGGTGTCGGCGAGCACGACCGCGCCCAGCGCGCCCAGCGCGAGCTCGTCCCACAGGAACCAGAACCGGTCCTGTCCGGGGGTGCCGAAGAGGTACAGCACGATGTCGTCGTTGATGCTGATCCGGCCGAAGTCCATCGCCACCGTCGTGGTGGTCTTGCCCTCGACCCCGTTGACGTCGTCGATGCCGACACCCGCGTTGGTGAGCACCTCCTCCGTCTGCAGGGGGCGGATCTCGCTGACCGCGCTGACCAGCGTGGTCTTGCCGACGCCGAATCCCCCGGCGATGAGGATCTTCACCGCCAGCGGGATGTGCCCGTCAGAGCGATCGGAGACCATTGACAACCGCCTTGAGGATGCGATCGTCGGGCCGCTGCGGCCCGACGGATTGGTCATACACCGGTTCGTGCATCTCGATCAGTCCCTGCTGGAGCAGGTCGCCCAGCAGCACGCGCACCACGCCGAGCGCGAGATCGAGGTGTGAGGCAAGCTCCGCGACCGTGACCGGCTCGCGGGTGCGGGCCAGGATCGCATAGTGCTCCGGCTGCAGGTGCCGGGGCCCCTTGCCGTCGGCCGCGTTCACGACGAACGCCACCAGGTCGAAACCGCCGACGACGGGTCTGGCCCGTCCACCGGTCACCGCGTAAGGGCGCACCACCGGCCCGGCGTCGGAGTCGAGCCAGCTGTGATCACCCGGCGGCATCGGACGGAGCGCCCGTTCGTGACGGTGCGGTGAGGTACTGCCCGACCCGGGTCACCAGCATCGCCATCTCGTAGGCGATCACGCCGATGTCGGAGTCCGCGGCGCTCAGCACGGCCAGGCAGGCGCCCTGTCCAGCGGCGGTGACGAACAGGAAGGCGTCGTCCATCTCCACGATCGTCTGGCGGACGCCACCGCCGTTGAAGTGCCGGCCGGCGCTGCGGGCCAGGCTCTGAAACCCGGACGCCACCGCCGACAGATGCTCAGCATCGTCGCGCCCGAGCCCCTGGGACGCCCCCATGAGCAGCCCGTCGGCGGAGAGCACCACGGCGTGCTGCGCCGACTCGACCCGTTCGACGAGATCGTCGAGGAGCCAGTCGAGCTTGCCGGTGCGACTCGTCGATTGTGCCACCTATGCGTCCCTTTCCGATGTGGACTGATCGTCGGTGAGCGCCGCCTCCCGGCGCCCCCGGGTGAACCCTGCCTGCAGCGACGTCATCATCGCGCGGGTCTGCTCCGGTGACCTGCCGGCCGCGGCGGCCGCGAACTGCGACGCCGGGATCCCGTCCACCGTGTGCTCGTCCTCGGGTCGCTCCCGCAGCTGGGGAGCGAGGCTGGCCTGCCTGCGCCGCTTCGGCAGCCCGTCGTCGGTCAGGTCGATGGCCTGGTCTGGTTCCGGCCGCTGCGTCGGCACGGGTGAAGCGTCCGCCCGTGGCACCTCCGGCCGCTCCGGCAGCACCTCGGCGTCGACGTCGTGCGTGCGGCGGGCCGCCGGCGGGACGAGCTCGACGAGCGACGGCCGGGCAAGCTCCGCCGGCCGCACCGGCAGCCCGTCGGCGGCGGGTCCGGACTGCCCGGCGAGCGGCTCGGGAGCCCACGCGGAGATCCCGGCGGTGGGGACCTTCGCGGACGCCGGGACGGTCGTCAGGTCCGGCGCCGACTCGGTGATCAGTTCGGCGGCCGGCCCGGCCTGCTCCGCGGCCAGCTCGGCCGCGGTCGAGGCGGTCAGCTCCGGGGGTGCGCCGCTGATCAGGTGCGGCGGGATCAGCACGACCGCGGTCACCCCGCCGTACGGCGAGGAGCGCAGCGTGACCCGCACCCCGTGGCGGGCGGCGAGCAGCGCGACCACGAACAGGCCCAGCCGGGCGCTGTTGGCGGGGTCGAAGTCCGGCGGGTGCAGGAGGCGCTGGTTGGCCTCCTCGATCGCCTCCGGCGCCATGCCCAGGCCGCGGTCCTCGATCTCGACCGCGAACCCGTTCGGCACCAGCTGCCCGCTGATCTGCACCCGGGTGTGCGGCGGCGAGTAGGACGTGGCGTTCTCGATCACCTCGGCGAGCAGGTGGATGACGTCGGCGACGGCCCGGCCGACCAGCGCCGCCTCCGGCAGCGTCAGGAAGCCCACCCGGGCGTAGTCCTCGACCTCGGACACCGCGCCGCGGACCACGTCGACCATCGGCACCGGGTTGCGCCAGCCCCGGCCGGGCGTCGCGCCGGCCAGGATGACCAGGTCCTCGGCGTGGCGGCGCATGCGGGTCGCGAGGTGGTCGACCCGGAACAGGTCCTCCAGCTCCTCGGGGTCGCCGGTGCGCCGCTCCATCCGGTCCAGCAGCGCCAGCTGGCGGTGCAGCAGCGTCTGGCTGCGCCGGGCGATGTTGAGGAAGACCTCGTTGAGCCCGCGCCGCAGCTGCGCCTCGTGCGCCGCGGACTCGATCGCGGTGCGCTGCACGGCGCTGAACGCGTTGCCCACCTTGCCGATCTCGTCGGTGCCGTACTCCAGTGGTGGCGCCGCTTCGGCCAGGTCGAGCTCCTCGCCGCGCCGCAGCCGGCCGACCAGCTCCGGCAGCCGCTGGTCGGCGAGGGACTGCGCGTCCTGCCGCAGGCCAGTCAGCCGGTTGATCAGCGACCGGCCGATCCGGATCGACAGGATGACCGAGACCGCGATGGCGAGCAGCCCCAGCACGGCGGCGAGCACCAGCCGCACCACGATGTCGACGCCGACCGGTTCGGCCCGCTCGAGGATCGTGTCGCCGTACTGCAGGTCCAGCTGCCGCAGCTGGTCGGCGAGCTTGTCGTAGGCGTCCCGCCACACGGTGATGTCGACCGGGATGGCGGCGTTCGGCTTGGCCTCGGCGAGGATCTTGTCCTCGAAGGCGGTCAGTTTCTTGTGCGGCTCGCCGGCCTGGATGTTCCGGTACGTCTGCTGCACCGCGTCCGGCAGCTCCGCCGACTGCTCCGCGTAGGCGTTGCGCTTCGCGCCGATCATCGCGATCAGGTCGGCGGCCTCGGTGCGGATGAACTTGCCCGCCGCGGCGGCGCCGTTGACCAGCGCGTCCTCCCGCGCGAGCAGCTCCCGCGCCCGGCTCATCGCGATGTTCGTGCTGGCGTCCTTGCTCAGCTGTGCGTCACTGACCCCGGGCAGCGCGTTGTACCAGCGGTAGATCGCGTCGACCGGCCCGTTGTAGATCTCCATCGCGCCGGACCGGTCGACCTGCCCGAGCGAGATCCCCGACCGCCCCGACACGATCCCGTCCAGCGCCACCATGATCTCGGCGAGCCGCCCGGTCGCCCCCGCCGGCATCGCTTCCTTGAGGTCGTCCTTCGCGGCGAGGGTCCGGAAGTTGCTGATCGCCGCGTCGGTCTTGCGCCGCTGCTCGGCCAGCAGCGCCGCCTCCGGCTTCCCCTCGGGCCGGCCGGCCCCGAGGTACACCTGGGACAGCTTCCGCTCGCGCTGCAGCTCGACGATCACCGACTCGGCCGGCTCGGCCGCGAGGGTGTAGTAGGTCTGGGCGTCGAACAGCTCGACCACCGCACCCGACGTCAGGCTGGTCGCGAAGACCCACAGCACGACGAGCGACAGCAACGGCGGCAGCAGCAGGGTGACGATCTTGGCGCGGATCGACCACGTGCGGATTCTCCACGTGCGGGACTTCATGTGATCCTCGTGGGTCGCGTCGACAAGGGGGGTGGCGCGTCTCGGGCATGATACGGACACACGGGCGAGGAAGTCACCAACAAGGTCGTCGCCGTCCCAAACCCGGCTCGCCCGCGATCTCGTCCCCGCCCTCCCCCGCCACCCGGTGTGCTTTCCCCCGCTTTGGGCAGGGCGCCCGGTATGCGAGGTGGACGGTGGGTTTTCGCGATCGGGGCCTGGACCATGTGCACGGCGGCGATCAGCGCGTTCGGCATCGGCAGGGTCGAGGCGGTGCGGTCGGCGGTGCTGGCCGCGACGACCCCGGTCACGCCCGCGGCCTCACCCGTCGCGTCACCGTCGCCCTCGCCGGGCGCACCGAGGGTCCTGCGCACCCCCGGCGGCAATATCGTCGCCCGCTGTGATGCTGGCCTCACCTGGGCCGACGCCCTGAGCCCCGCGCTCGGCTTCCATGTCGAGGGCGCCCAGCAGGGCCCGGCCAAGGACTACCGGGTGACCTTCAAGACCGACGGCCAGGAGGTCCGCGTCGTGATCCGCTGCACCGACCTCACCCCGCAGGCCGAGATCACCCTGGGCTGACCGCGACCGGGACAGCCCAGAGAAGCCGGCCGGATCAGCGGTACCGGCCGACTCAGAGGTACAGGCCGACTCAGAGGTACAGGCCGACGCGGGGCTGGTCGTCGGTGACGGTCAGGCGTGGGGCGCCGTCGCGCAGGGCGTAGAGCTCGGCGAGGGTGGCGCCGTCCGGGCCGATCCCGGCCGGGGTGCCGAGCCACGTCGCGGCCTCGGCGAACGGCAGCGGCGCCACGTGCAGCTGGGCCAGGCAGCGGCCCGGGCGCACCACGGCGGGGTGCAGCTGGGCGACGTCCTCGTTGGTGGTGATCGCGACCAGCACGTCACGCCCCTGGCCGAGCAGGCCGTCGGTGAGGTTGAGCAGGCGGGACAGGGCCTGCCCGGTGGCCTGCTTGGCCTCGCCGCGGATCAGCTCGTCGCAGTCCTCGAGCAGCAGCAGGCGCCACTTCGGCGTGCCGCCGTCGTCCTCGCCGAGGGCGGTGTCCATGAGGTACGCGGGGTCGGCGAAGAGCCGCTCGGGGTCGAGCACGCAGTCGACCTGGCACCAGTCCCGCCACTGCTTGGCCAGGGTGCGCAGCAGGGTGGTCTTGCCGGTCCCGGGCGGCCCGTGCAGCAGGATCATCCGGCCGCTGACCTGCTCGGCGGTCGTGGCCATCAAGCGGTCCAGGGCCTCGGCGGTCTTCGTGGCGTAGTTGGTGCGGATGTCCGCCCACGGCTCGGCCGTGATCCGGCGCGGGGTGCGCTGCGGGCCGTGCTTGCCGCTGTGCCAGAAGCCGATCGCCACCGACTCGTCGGCGGGCGGCGGCGGCTCGGTGGCACCGTCGACGGCGCCGGCGAGGACGCTGTCGGCGAGGTCCGCGGAGACGGCGGTGACCGTGACGTTTGCCCGGCGGCCCTGCTTCCAGCGGGTGGCGCGCAGGGTCCAGCCGTCGCCGGAGGCGAGGGTGCACAGGTCGTCGTCGTCACGCGCCTCACGCAGGACGGTGGCGCCGTCGGGGAGCAGGGTGGCCTCGCGGCGCAGGTTCGACAGGTGGCGGGTGCGGGCGAACGGCTGGGTGCCGGCGACGAACGCCGACAACGCCAGAAGGTCGAGGACGTCGATGACGCTGTCCGCGTCGTCCACGGCGGCCGCGACCGGCAGCGCGGCGAAGGGATCGACGGGAGACATGCATACCAGGATCAGGCCGGGGTCGCTTCCAGTACACCAATTTTCGCGACGGCCGGGGCGAGGTCGCTGGGCCGGGCGGCGGCGCAGCGTTGCGCCGTGGCCGCGGCCTCCGCGACGGTGGCGCCGGCGAGCTTGGCGAGGACGAGGCCGGCGACGTAGGCGGGCTGGTTGCGCGGCCCCGGCGCGGCGGACGTGTGGACGGTGTCGGCGTCCTGGCTGAGCACGACCGCCCCCTCCGCGTCGATCGTGACGGACACGACCGCGGCCGCGGTCGAGCGCAGCAGCATGCCGCGGGCCGCGGCGACGGCGGCGCCGTTGGTGCCTTCGACCACGCCGCTCACCGTGTCGAGGGCGACGGTGAGCAGGTCGGGGCCCAGGTGCGCCCACGGGAAGACGTCGAGGGCGTCGATGGCGAGCAGCGGCACGTCGAGCCGGCGGGCGGCGAGCATCGAGCGGACGGCCCGCCCGAGCGTGCCGGCGCCCAGGTCGCACATGACGACCGCGGCCGGGGCCTCGGCGAGGGACTCCGCCAGCCGCTGCAGCAGCGTGTCGGCGGCCGCCCCGCCGAGGGGCGCGGTGTCACCGTCGTCGAACCGCGCCACGACCTGGCCGGCGGCGACGACGCGGCGCTTCGTGAGCGTACGCCGGCCGACCGCGACGACCATGCGGTCCGCGGCGCCGCTGTCCCAGACCTTGGACCGCAGCGTGGCACCGGCGTCGTCGTCACCGGTCGCGCCGACGACGGTGGTCCGGGCGCCCAGGGCGGTGAAGGCGGCGGCGATGGCGGCGGCGCCACCGCCGACCTCGCGGGTCGTGTCGAGCGTGACGACGGGGACGGGGGCCTCCCGGCTCATCCGGGTCGGGGTGCCGCTCAACCAGCAGTCGAGCACGGCGTCTCCGACGACGAGCACGGGACGGTCCTGCCAGCGGGCGGCGAGCTCGGCGAATTTCACGCGCCGTGGATACCCGGCTCGAGGGGGAACATTCTGCGACTTGGCAACATCGCCTGCGACAATCACAGCATCGAACGCGCAGACGTGGCGATGATCGGTGGGGGCATGGCCGGCCTGTCCCTCGCCGCCGAGCTCGCCGAGCTTGATGGCCGGCTGGTCGAACAGGCGGAGGCCGCGGGCGGCCACCGTGAGCCGTTGCGGATCGTGGTGCTCGAACGCGAGAACCAGTTCGGGTATCACACGACCGGACGGTCCGTGGCCGCGTTCCTGGAGAGCTACGGCTCGCCCGAGGTGCGCGCGCTGACCCGCGCGTCACGGACGATCCTCGACGCGCTCGGCGCCGAGTCGGGCACGCCGCTGCTGCGGGCCCGGCCGCTGGTCTGGGTGGCCCGCGAGGACCAGCTACCGGCGATGAACGCGCTGCTGACCGCCAACCCGTCGCTGCGGGGCACGGACGTGGAGGGCGCGCAGACGCTGTGCCCGGCGTTGCGCCCGTCGGCGATCGCGCGGGCGGCGGTCGAACGGACCGCGCAGGACATCGACGTGGACGCGTTGCATCAGCTGTACCGCAAACGCGCCGCCGCGGCGGGGGTGGTGCTGCGCACCGCGATCGGCCTGGAGGCGGGCGAGTGGACCGGCACCGGCTGGCGGCTCACCACGGACCGCGGCGACCTCGAGGCGGGGCGGGTCGTCAACGCGGCCGGCGCGTGGGCGGACGCCGTGGCCGGACGGCTCGGAGTTCCTACGGCGGGGCTCACGCCGATGCGCCGTACCGTGGCGATCGTGTCCATCGACGGCGTGGCGCCGAACTGGCCCCTCGTGCTCGACGTGGGCGACGAGTTCTACTTCCGGCCGGAGAGCGGCGGCCTGCTGGTGTCGCCCTGCGACGAGACGCCGTCGCCGCCGGTCGACGCGGTGGCCGCGCCCGAGGACGTGGCCCTGGCGGTGGAGCGGGTCGCCGCGGCGACGACCCTGGAGCTGCGCCGGGTCCGCACCAGCTGGGCGGGGCTGCGCACGTTCGCGCCGGACCGCAACCCGGTCGTCGGGCCCGACCCGGCGCAGGACGGCTTCTACTGGTTCGCGGGGCAGGGTGGCTTCGGCATCCAGACGGCGCCGGCGCTCGCCCGGCTGGGCGCGGCCGAGCTGCTCGGCGAGCCGTTCGAGATCCCGGGGTTGCGGCGCGGGGCCCTGCATCCGCGCGTGTAGCGCCTTCAGGCCGGTCGTTGCAGGCCTTCGGGCTGCGGCGCGGCGCGCTGGACGCCGGCCAGGCCGGCGATCGTCGCCGGGTCGCGCAGCAGCGCCTGCTCCGCGTCGTCGACGAACGCCAGGTCGGCCTCGACGTGCCGGGTCGCCGCCGACAGCAGCAGCCCGACGACCGGGTCGGCCGCCTTGCGCCGCAGGCCGTCGAGGTTGCGCAGCTCGCGCATCAGGTACGTGCGCTGCTGGCCGAGCACGGTCCGCACGACCTCCGGGTCGCCGGAGCGGGCCGCGGCCGTCACCTTGAGGAAGAAGTCGTCGCGGAAGCCGCCGCTGCGCGGGCTCGCCTCGTCCAGCCAGCGCCGCAGCTCGCCGCGACCGGCGTCGGTGATCTCGTAGACCACCCGGTCCGGCTTCACCGCCTGGGCGTGCCGCTCGGAGCTGACCATGCCGTCGCGGGAGAGCCGGTCCAGGATCTGATACAGGTGGCCGATGTTCAGCGGGCCCCACTGCGGGCCGACCGCGGTCTCGAAGGCGCCCTTCAGCTCGTACCCGTAACTGGGTCCATGCGACAGCAGCGACAGCACCGCGTGATGGATCGGCATGTTCAGAGACTACCTGCCTCTTGCATTGTCGCAATGCATTGCGACAGAGTAGGGCCATGACCGCTACGTCCACGGGGGCCGCACTGTCGGTCGAAGGGCTCACGAAACGGTTCCACACCGGCGAACAGGACATCGTCGCCGCCGACGAGCTGACCCTCCAGGTCGGCGCGGGCAGCTTCACCGCGGTCACCGGCCCGAGCGGCTCGGGCAAGTCGACGCTGCTGCACCTGATCGGCGCGATCGAGTCCGCCGACGCCGGCACGATCGTGGTCGACGGCGTCGAGGTCACCGCGCTGCGGCGGCGCCGGCTCAGCGAATACCGGCGCACGGTCGGCTTCGTGTTCCAGCGGTATCACCTGCTGCCGGCCCTGACCGCGCTGGACAACGTGATCGCACCGGTGCTGCCGTTCCGGGTCGACTTCGACAAGCAGGAACGCGCCCGCGGGCTCCTCGAGGCGGTCGGCCTCGGCGGCCGGGAGCGGGCGCTGCCGGCGCAGCTGTCCGGCGGCCAGCAGCAGCGGGTCGCGATCGCCCGGGCCCTGATCGGGTCGCCGAAGCTGCTGCTCGCCGACGAGCCGACCGGCAACCTCGACTCCGCCAACGGCACGCAGATCCTGGACCTGCTGCTCGACCTGCGTGAGGAGCACGGGATGACGGTGCTGCTCGCCACGCACGAGCAGCACATCGCGGCCAGGTGCGACCGGCTGATCCGGCTGACCGACGGCCGGCTCACCGACGACATCGACCTGACCGACGGCGAGGACCCCTCCTCGACGCTCGCGCGCGCCACGCAGCTACGGCTTTAGTCTGATTTAACCCCTTTGCGCAGGTACGATCAACGCGACGTGCTTGCGGGTTGGGGGTGTGACATGCCGCAACTCGATCTTGGCGTGCTCGCGCAGCCGGAACGGCTCGCCGCACTGCGGCGCGCCCGGACGCTGCTCGCGTCGTCATCGGCGCCCGTCGACGGCCTGGTGCGACTCGCGGCCAGGTCCGTCGTCGCGCCGGTCGGCCTGCTGACCCTCGTCGACGACGAGCGGATGCACATCGTCGGCCGGCACGGCCTGCCGCCGGACCTCGACCACGTCGACGCCCTGCCGGCGACCAGCTCCTTCTGCCAGTACGTGGTGACCGAGAACGCGCCGCTCGTCGTCAGCGACGCCCGGGACCACCCCATGCTGCGGGACCTCGGCGCGGTGCAGGACCAGGGGATCACGGCGTACCTCGGCCAGCCGATCCACGACCTGCACGGCCACACGCTGGGCGCGGTCTGCGTCACCGACTCCGTGCCCCGGCACTGGACCGACGACGACGTCGCGGCGGTGGCGGAGTGCGCGGCGATGCTGGAGGTCATGCTGGGCGCGGAGACCAGCCGCCAGGACATCGCGATCGCCGCGGCCGAGACCGACGCGGTGCTGGAGACCGCGCTCGAGGCCTTCGTCGGCATCGAGCTCAGCGGGGAGATCAACCGCTGGAACCGGGCCGCCGAACGCACCTTCGGCTGGTCCGCGCAGGACGCGCTCGGCAAGCAGGTCGACGAGCTGATCATCCCGGAGCGTTTCCGGGCCGCGCACCGGGCCGGGCTGACGCGGATGGCGCGCGGCGGCGTACCGAAGCTGATCGGGCAACGGCTCCAGCTCTACGCCATCAACCGGGCCGGCGACGAGTTCCCGGTCGAGCTCACCCTCAACGTCGTGGACGGCCCGACCGGCCGGCACGCGCACGCCTTCGTCTACGACATCAGCGAACGCGTCGCCGCCGAACGGCAGCTGGCCCGCGAGCGCCACTTCCTCAGCGCCCTGCTCGACAACCTCGACGCCGGCGTGGTCGCCTGTGACGAGCGGGGCAAGCTGATCCTGTTCAACCGCGCCATGCGGGAGATCGCCGGCAGCGACGCCGACCACTCGACCGCCGAGACCTGGGTCGAGCACCTCCGCGCGCAGGGCACCTCCTCCGAGGAGCTGCCCCTCGTCCGCGCGTTCCACGGCCAGCACGTCCGCGAGGCCGAGGTCGTCATCCACCGGCCGGGTCGCCCCCGCCGCAGCTTCACCGCCAACGCGCAGGCGATCCGCGACACCGACGGCAACCGGCTCGGCGCCGTCGCCGCCCTGCACGAGGTCACCGACCGGCGCCGGGCGGAGCGGCTCATCGAGTGCGAGCTCGCGGTCGCCCGCATCCTGGAGAACGCGCCCACCATCGAGGAGGGCGGCCCGGAGCTGCTCGGCGCGGTCGCCCGCACGCTGCAGTGGCCGCACAGCGAACTGTGGCTGGTCGACAAGGTCGGCAACGTCCTGCGCAACGCGGCGATGTGGACCGAACCCGGCTACGTCATCCCCGAACCCGGCCCGCTCGCCCCCGGCGTCGGCGTGTCCGGCGTCGCCTGGGAAACCGGCCAGCCCACCTGGATCCCCGACATCTCCGCGGTCGCGAGCCGGCTCAACGTGCCGTCGCTGGCCCGGCACGGCCTACGGGTCGGTCTCGCCGTGCCGATCCGCGACGGCGGCGGGGTCACCGGCACGCTGAGCTTCTTCGGCGACGCCGCCGAGGAGCCGGAGCAGTCCCTCATCGCGCTGCTGTCCGGGATCGCCGCGCACGTCGGGCAGTTCCTGGAGCGCCGCCGCGCCGAGGACCTGGCCCGGCAGCTGGCCCGCACGAAGGACGAGTTCATCTCCCTCGTCGGCCACGAGCTGCGCACGCCGTTGACGTCGATCTCGTCGTACACCGAGCTGCTCCTGCACGACAACGACGACGAGACGACCCGGTCCCAGTTCCTGTCCGTCATCGCCCGCAACGCCGAGAACCTCCGGGCGATCATCGACGACCTGCTGGACCTCGCCGGCCTGGAGAGCGGCTACGTCTCCCTCGTCGAACGGCCCCTCGACTTCGCCGCCGTGGTCGACGCCTCCGCTCTCGCGGGCACCCGCGCCGCCGAGGAGAAGGACATCGACTTCCGGGTCACGCTGCCGGACGGGCCGGCTCCCGTGGCCGGCGATCAGCCACGGTTGCGCAAGGTCGTCGACCACCTCGTCACCAACGCGGTGAAGTTCACCCCCGCCGGCGGCCGGGTCGAGATCGAACTGCTCCGCGACGCGGCCGGGGTCGACCTGCGCGTCACCGACACCGGCGTCGGCATTCCCGAGGAGGAGCGCTCCCGGCTGTTCGAACGCTTCTTCCGCGGCTCCAACATCCGCAGCCTCGGCCTGCCCGGCACCGGCCTCGGCCTGGCCATCAGCCGTACCGTCATCGAACGCCACGGCGGCACGATCACGGTCACCGACCACGGCGAGAAACCCGGCACGACGTTCCTCGTACGGTTGCCGTCCCTGTAGACCAAGGCACAATGGTTGCTGATGCAACTACGACGACTGACTCTGCTGTTCGTGGCGAGCGCCCTGGTGCTCGCCGGCTGTGGTGACTCCGCCCCGTCCTGGAAGGACCCCGGAGGTGGCTCCAGCGCCGCCACGGACACCGTCAAGGTGACCGCGCCCGCGGACGGTGCCGCGGACGTGTCGACGGCCACGTCCATCACCTTCGCGGCATCTTCCGACGCCTCCGTTTCGCTCCAGGATGCGTCTGGTACCCCCATCGAAGGCGCCGTGGTGCCGCCGTCGTCGTCCGCCTCGCCCGCCTCGCCCGCTCCGGGTGGCGTCGAGTGGATGCCCGCCAAGCAGCTGAAGTACGCCACCGAATACACGGCGACGGTCACCTCGGGCAAAGCTAAGTCCACCGTGAAGTTCACCACCATGGCGAAGCCGTCCAGCCTCGTCCGCACCAGCAGCCAGATCGGCGACGGCCAGGTCGTCGGCGTCGGCATGATGATGATCCTGTCCTTCGGCACCGAGATCCCGAAGGACAAGCGCGCCGGCATCGAGAAGCGCCTCTTCATGACCTCCGACCCGCCGCAGGTGGGCAGCTGGAACTGGTACACCTCCAAGGAGATCCACTACCGCCCGAAGGAGTACTGGCAGGCCGGCACCAAGCTCTCCCTGCGCGCCGCGGTCGGCGGAGTCTCCTACGGCGGAAAGTCCTACGGCGAGAAGGACCTCACCGTCGACGCCACCGTGGGCAAGAAGCTCATCATGGAGGTCGACAACGCCACCAAGCAGATGACCGTCACCGAGGACGGCACGGTCCTGAAGACGATGCCCGTCTCCCTGGGCAAGCCCAGCAACCCCTCCGACAGCGGCAACTTCATCGTCATGGTGAAGAACGAGTGGGAGTGGTTCGACTCCTCCACCTACGGCGTCCCGGTCGACTCCCCCGACGGCTACCGCACCAAGGTCGAGTACCCGCAGCGGATCACCTGGAGCGGCCAGTACATCCACGCCGCCCCCTGGTCCGTCAAGGACCAGGGCAAACGCAACGTCTCCCACGGCTGCGTCAACATCTCCCTGGAGCTGGCGAAGTGGCTCTACGGCGTGACCCACATCGGCGACCCCGTCATCGTGAAGGGCACCGAGGAGCGCGTGAAGTACGGCGACGGCTGGACCGACTGGGAGCTGTCCTGGGAGGAGTACCAGAAGGGCAGCGCCCTCTGACGCGGCCGGCCGTTTTGGCTGGCCGGGTGGGGACCTGGTAACCTGATTCATCGCGCACGGTGACGCGTCCATGTTGCTTGCGCCTCAACGTTTCCAACCCGAGCTAACAAGACGAGGTCTGTCGCGTGGCGAACATCAAGTCCCAGATCAAGCGCAACCGGCAGAACGAGAAGCGCCGCCTGCGCAACAAGTCGGTCAAGTCTTCGCTGAAGACGGCGATCCGCAAGTTCCACGAGGCGACCGCCGCCGGCGACAACGAGACGGCTGCGACGCTGCTCCGTGCCGCCACGCGCAAGCTGGACCAGGCTGCCAGCAAGGGCGTCATCCACAAGAACCAGGCCGCCAACCGCAAGTCGGCGATCACCAAGAAGCTGGGCTCGCTGGCCGCCTGAGCGGTCCACCAGCACTGCGTTCCGCGGAAAGCGCCGCCCTGACGGGCGGCGCTTTCGCTGTGCTTCCGGGTTTGCTGAAACCGGACGCTCCGAGCCGCTCCCGGACCGCTCCGCCCACTCCGCCCGCTCGGCCCGCTCGGCCCGCTCGGCCCGCTCGGCCCGCTCGGCCCGCTCGGCCCGCTCGGCCCGCTTATGCCCACCGGCCGTCAGGTCGGGGCATTCCGTCGCGGCGTTCCGGGCCGACTCAGCGCTCCCAGATGTCCGGAGAATTCTCTTTGCGCGATTACTCCGCTCCCGGAGTGGATCTTCCTGGTGATCGGGTTCGCGTCGGGGACAAATCCCTCAAAGAGAACTAAGCGGAACCGCGGCAGCGCCCGGAACGGCGGTGACGGGGCGCTCAGGGCACCCAGACCTCACTCTTCGACCGCGGCAACAAGGCCAAACCGGTCTGTCTGAAGGCCCGCCCGTCCGATCCCTCAACCTCGCCACGCGGCCTCTGCCGCGGCCCATCGCGGTGATCGAAGGGCGGATCCGGTCGTGGTGACCAGATCCGTCCTTCGATCAAGCGACAGCGCGAGGAATGCGCCCGGGTCGGCACTGCGGATCACGCCCGCCTACCGGAAGCTCGACGGCAGGCACCGAGGTCGCCGCGCCGCCCCCTCGGGCTAACAAGCCCCAGCGCGACGATTACGCCGGGTCGGCACAGCGCTCACGCGCACCTGCCAAAAGCTCGACGCAGGCACCAAGGTCGCCGCGCCGCCCTCAGGCAAACAAGCCCCAGCGCGACGAATGCGCCCGGAGTCGGCACAGCGATCACGCCCACCTGCCAAGAGCTCGACGCAGGCACCGAGATCACCGTGCCGCCGCCTCAGGCGAACCGGCCCTGGTTGAAGCCGCCGGTCCGCTGCCGGGTCAGGTCCTCGTCGGTGCGCCACGGCCGCTCGGCGTGCCGGCCCGACTGGAGCTGCCCCGACGAGAAGTGCCCAGTGTCGTCGGCCCTGCGCCGCCCGCCCGGCTGGCGCTGTGCGTGCCGGCCACCGCTGGTGTCCCGGTTGCCCGCGCGACCGTTGTCGACCGGGCGGGTCGGCTCGTTGGGGTCGGGTTCGTCGGCGGCGTCGTATCCGCTCCACGCCGCCTGCCCCGCAGCCCAGCCGGTCTGACCGCCCCGGTTCGGCGTTGCGCCCCACTGCGCCTGGTCAGCCCAACCGGTCTCGTCGTCCCAGTCCGCCCACGGGTCGACCGGCTCGCCGTGCGGCGCCTGCCCGTGCCCCGTGCCATACCCGGCCTGTCCGTCCTCGCCGGAGTACCCACGCTGACCGACCTGCCCGTCGCTGGAATAGCCACGCTGACCGGTCTGCTCATCGCCACCGGAGTAGCCACGCTGGCTGCCCTGCTCATCGCCACCGGAGTAGCCAGGCTGGGCGCTCTGCCCGTCGCTGGAATAGCCACGCTGGGCGCCCTGTCCGTCGCCGGAGTAGCCACGCTGGCCGGTCTGCTCATCGCCGGAGTAGCCGCGCTGACCGGTCTGCCCGTCCGCGGCGGGGTAGCCGCCCGGCTGGCCGGTGGACGTCGCGTCGGCGCGACCGCTTCCGCGGCCGGTCCATGCGGCGCGGTCACCCCAGACGGTCTCGTCACCCCAGTTGGCCCGGCCGTCGCCGGCGCCGCCCGGACCGCCCCAAGCGGTCTCGTTGCCCCAGCCTGCCCCGGTGTCCTCGCCCCACGCCTGCCGGCTCTCACCGGTCGGCCCGTGCTCGACCCGCGCCGGGTGACCGCTCCACGATCCGTCGTTCTGGCGGATGCCCCGCCCACGACCGTCGGTGGTCTCCTCGGGGTTGCGGCCGTGCCCGTCCGGCACGTTGCCACCCCGGCCGGCACCCGGCACGTAACCGGCACCCGGCTCGTGCCCGGCACCCGGCTCGTACCCGACGCCCGGCTCCTGCCCGGCACCCTGCTCCCAGCCCGCGGGCATGGCACGGTCCCAGCTCTGCCCCTCGTCCTCCTGGCGCCAGGTCTGACCACCGCCGCCCTGCGCACCCTGACCGGCGGAACCACCCTGCCGACCCGCAACGTCCTGATCCCAGCCGTGCACGGGCCGGCCGTCCTGGTCCCAACCGTGCACCGGCTGGCCGTTTTCGTCCCAACCGTGCACCGGCTGACCGTTTTCGTCCCAGCCATGCACCGGCTGACCGTTCTGATCCCACCCGTGCACCGGCTGGCCGTCGCGGTCCCACCCCTGCACGGGCCGGGCGTCGCGGTCCCAGCCGCCTGCGGCCTGGGCCTCGCGGTCCCACGCCTCCGTCGCCTGGTCCCGGCCCTCGCTGATCTCGCCGGAGTGGTCCCAGTGCTGCCCCGCCTGCGCGGACCGGGTCGACTCGTCCCAGCCGGTGCGGGTCGGCCAGGTGCCGCCGTCGGCCGGCCGGTCCCAGCCCTCGTGCTCGCCGGTCCGGCCGTGGCGGCCGTCAGCGCCGGCCTCGTGGTCGCGGAAGTGGACCCCGCGGGTGTCCGCGTCGCCGTGCCCAGGGTGGACGCCGGTGTCCCCGTCGTAGACGTCCGACCGGTGGGCGTCGCCGCCGTCGTGGAACGCCGACCGCGCACCGGCCTCGCCCGCGCGGAACGCCGGGTGCACCCCGGTGTCCCCGTCACGGAACACGGGCTGCTGACCGGAGTCACCGTCACGGAACGCCCGACCGGAACCCGTGTCACCGTCACGGAACGCCCGACCCGAACCCGTGTCACCGTCACGGAACGCCCGACCCGAACCCGTATCACCGTCACGGTAGGCGCGGCCCGGGGCGGTCTCGGCGTCGGGGAACGCCGCGTGCGCGCCGGTGTCGCCGTCGCGGACGGCGCGGCGGCCCATGGTGTCCGCGGTGGGCTGGGCGGGTGGGACGTCGCTGGCGGGCGAGATCCCGTATTCGTTGCTCGGCGGGGCCTCGGTCTGGCGGCTGGCGCCGCGCGGGCCGCCGTCGCGGGCCGGGACCGAGATCCGGATGACGCCGACCTTCTTGCGCTGCGCGGGCGGCTCGCTGGCCGCCTGCCGCGTCGCGGTGCGCGTGGCCCCCGCCCCGGTGCCGCTGGCCTGCCGCACGCCGCCACCGGCGCCGCCCGTGGCAGCCGCGTCACCGGAACCACCGGACGAGCCGGCACCCCCGGAGAAGCCGGCACCACCGGACGAACCCACGCCACCGGACGAGCCCGCCCCACCGGACGACCCGGCGCCGCTGGACGAGCCCGAGGGGCCACCGGAGACGGCGGCGCCCGCGAAGCCGGACCTGGCGACGCTGCCCACACCCGCACGGCCCGAGCCGGCGACCGAGATCCCGATCCCAGACGAGTCGCGGCCACCGGCGGCACGGGCCGCGGCGCCGGCACCGGTCCCGGTGGAGGTGCCCGAGCCTCGGGCCATCTCCGCCCGGTCCAGCGCGGTCGTGGTCCGCCGGGTGGCGGAGGTCGGGTCGTCGTCGTGGTCGGGGGAATCCACCCGGGTGGATGACGCCCGTTCGGATGAACCACGGGCGGCGGAACGCGCCTGGGCGCGGACCCGCTTCGAACCGCCGATGGCCATGTCGTTGACCTTGACCATGACCGCGACGACCGCCGGCAGGACGGGGACCGCCCACCAGCTGACCAACTCGGCGAGTGCCAGCAGCACGCCGGCCGCGATCATGCACTCAAACAGCATGAAACTGACGAATCCGCCGATGTGCAGATGGCGAAGCCGCAGCGCACGCACATACAGCGGCGCCTGTGGGGCGAACCCGTTGCTCGTCGTCATCGTCCTATTCCTCCAGCACGCGCTGCGACCACTGCGAACACAGCCCGCTCGAGCGCATAGCCGCGGTCGTCCGAGCCACCCTTGACGGCGGCATTGCACTCTGCCGCCACTCGCATGGCATCAACGAGCGCCTCGGCCGTCCAGCCACGGGCTTGGCGCTGCGCGCGTTCAACCTTCCACGGAGGCATTCCCAAATTTCCGGCGAGTTGATATGCGTTGCCCTTGCCCGCGGCGGCCACCCGGGCGACGGTCCGGACCCCGTCGGCGATGGCGTCGGCGATCGGCACGGGGTCCACGCCGACGTGCATCGCCCACCGCAGGGCCTCCAGCGCGGCGGCCGTGTCGCCGACCATGACGGCGTCGGCGACGGTGAACCCGGAGACCTCGGCACGGCCGCGGTAGTACTGCGCGACGGTGCCCACATCGATCCGGCCGCCGGTGTCGGCGACGAGCTGCGAGCAGGCGGCGACCAGCTCACGCAGGTCGTTGCCGACCGCGCCGAGCAGGGCCTCGGCGGCGTCCTCGCCGATCTTGCCGCCCTGGCGGCGGATCTCGTTGCGCACGAAGTCGACCCGCTCGCGGTGCTTGCTGATCTTCGCGGCGGGCACGACGTCGGCGCCGGCGGCCTTGAGCCCGTCGGCGAGGGCCTTGCCCTTGGCGCCGCCGGGGTGGGTGACGACGAGCACGACGTCGTCCTCGGGGTCGGCGGCATAGGCGAGCAGCGCGGCGCTGATGTCCTTCTTCGCGTCCTGGCCGTTGTCGACGACGAGCACCCGCCGGCCGCCGAACAGCGAAGGGCTCAGCAGCTCCGCGAGCTCACCGGCGAGCAGCTCACCACCGGGGCGGCGATGCACCTCGGTGCCGGGGTCCTCGGCGCGGGCGGCGGCGATGGTGTCGGTGACGGCGCGGGAGACGAGCAGCTCCTCGTCACCGATCACCAGGCGGAGGCGGGGCAGACCAGAACCAGACACACGAGCCATCGTGTCACGACCCTCCGACAAAACCCGGCCGGGAACTCAGCGTGCGGCCACCACCGCGAGATGCCCGGCGGCGTCGCGGACGACGGCGACGTCACCCTGCTCGTCGGTGCGCACGACCCGCGCGCCGCCCCGGGCCAGGCGGGCCAGCACAACCGGGCTCGGATGACCGTAGTCGTTGCCGGCGCCGACGCTGACCAGCGCGATCCTCGGCGCGACCGCGTCCAGGAACGCCGGGTCCTGATAGGCGGAGCCGTGGTGGGCGACCTTGAGCACGTCGGCGCGCAGGGGCGCGGTGAGCAGGCTCTCCTGCTCCTCGGTCTCGGCGTCGCCGGTGAGCAGCAGCCGGACCCCGGCGACGGTGACCGCCACGACCAGCGAGTTGTTGTTGACGTCGGACCGGGTGCCGGTCACCGCCCGGGCCGGGCCGAGGACGGTCAACCCGACCGCGCCGACGGTCAGGGCCGTCCCGGCCGGCGCGTCGAGGGTGGCGATCCCCCGGTCGAGGACGGCCCGGCGGCCGCCGGCCGGCTCGGCGAACGGTGGCGCGAGCAGCCGGTCGACGCGCCGCCGGCGCAGGACGCCGTCGAGGCCGCCGATGTGGTCGACGTGGAAGTGGCTGATGATCAGCAGCGGCACCCGCCGCACGCCGAGGTCCCGCAGGCAGCGGTCGACGGGGTCGGCCTGCGGCCCGGTGTCCACGACCACGGCGTCGTGCCCGCCGGCGGCCACGACGAGCGCGTCGCCCTGCCCGACGTCGCAGGCCACCACGATCCAT
Organism: Dactylosporangium siamense; assembly: GCF_016862795.1. Lineage (GTDB taxonomy): Bacteria > Actinomycetota > Actinomycetes > Mycobacteriales > Micromonosporaceae > Dactylosporangium > Dactylosporangium siamense. The sequence goes on from NZ_BONQ01000161.1 coordinate 24,138, forward strand.
CCCGGTGGCGGCCAGCCGCCGGCGAGCAGCCGGACGGGGACGGCGCCGAGCACGCCGGCGACGGCGCCGACGAGGACGAGCCGGCGCACGACCGGCCGCTGGAACGCGACGACCAGCACCGCGAGGAGCCCGCCGAGCAGCAGCCCGCCGAACGTGCCACCCGGCCACGGGAGGACGCCGTCGGGGACGGCGGCGCCGTGGTGGGCGATCATGACCAGCCATCGGGCCGGCCACGCGGCCACCCAGGCGGTGAACCCGGCGACGCCCGGCAGCAGCGGCGACAGCACCGCGGCGAGGATGCCCAGGACGGTGGCTGGTGCGACGGCCGGGCCGGCGAGCAGGTTGGCGGGCACGGTGGTGAGGCTGACGCCGCCGGAGATGGCGGCGATCACCGGCGCGCAGGCCGCCTGTGCGGCGGCGGGCACGCAGACGGCGTCCGCCGCGAACGCCGGCCAGCCCCGGGCCTGCAGCGCCTCGGACCAGCGCGGCGCCAGCAGGACCAGACCGCCGGTGGCGAGCACGGACAGGGCGAACCCGGCATCGACCGCCAGCTCGGGGTCGGTGACGACGAGGACGAGCACCCCGGTGGCAAGCGACGGCAGCACGGCCCGGGGCCGGCCGAGGGCGAGCGCGACGAGGGCGAGCCCACCCATCGCGGCGGCCCGCAGCACGCTCGGCGACGGGCGGACCAGGATCACGAACCCGATGAGCGCCAGCACACAGACGAGCGCGGCGACCTTCGGCGTGGCCCGGCACCATCGGGCGAGCACCAGGACCAGCCCGATCACGATCGCCAGGTTCGCGCCGGAGACGGCGGTGAGGTGTGTGAGGCCGGTGGCGCGGAAGTCGTCGGCGAGCTGCTGGTCGAGCCGGCTGGTGTCGCCGACGACGAGCCCCGGCAGCAGCCCTCCCGGCTCGGCGGGCAGCGGCCGGCAGGCGCGCTGGAGGCCGGCCCGCAGCGTCCCGGCCGCCCGCTGCACCAGCGGCGCCGCGCCCACCCGGGCGGGCGCGTCGGTGACGGAGACGATCGCGGCGCGCAGGTCGCCGCCGTCGGGCGGGGACAGCCGGCCGGTCGTCTCGACCCGCTGCCCGGGCAGCAGGCCCAGCCACCCGCGGTCGCTCGCGAGGATCAGCACCCGTGCGCCAAGCTCGACCTGGGTGCCGTCGGGTGCGTGCAGCCAGGTCAGCCGGGCCGGCACGATGATCGTGGGTGACCGCCCGGCCGTCGGGCGGCCCAGCCGCGGGTCGTCGGCGATCTGCAGGCCGAGGCGCACCGTCCTGTGCGCGGCGGCCAGGCCGGCGAGGGGCTCGCTGTCGCGCTCACCGACCCGGGCGGCCGTCGCGACCGCACCGCAGGCGACGCCGATCAGCGCCGCGACGACCACCCACCGGGTCGGTCGCAGTGCCCGCACGGGAATCCGGGCCCAGCACGCGGCGAGGACGAGCGCGCCGAGGCCGACCGCCCAGCCGGCGCGGGCGGGGCAGAACAGGCACGCCAGGGCCGTCAGCCAGCAGCCGGTCGCGGCCCCGGCCAGGCGCAGGTCGGTGCTCACACCGTCACCTTGTCCTTGAGCTGCTGAAACTTGGCGTCGCCGATGCCTTCGACCTGGCGCAGGTCGGTGACGGCGCGGAAGCCGCCGTGCCGGTCGCGGTATTCGACGATGCGCTGGGCGAGGACCTCGCCGATGCCCGGCAACGTCTGGAGCTCCGTGACCGTGGCGGTGTTGAGGTTGACCGGCCCACCGCCGCCACCGCCGCCGGGGACGGCCGGCGCGCCACCCGGCGGCGCCGGGACACCGACCGAGATCATCTCGCCGTCGACCACCTTGCGGGCCAGGTTGAGGCCGGTCAGGTCGGTGCCGGGCAGCGCACCTCCGGCCGCCGTGATGGCGTCGGCGACCCGGGCGCCGGCCGGCAGCTCGACCAGGCCGGGCCGGTGGACCTTGCCGTTGACCGAGACGACGAGCCGGGCGGCGGCGCCGCTCGGCGCCGCGGACGGGACGGCGGAGACGGCGGCGGTGGGCGGCGCCGGGGTGACCTGCGGCCGGGCCCGCCAGGCGAGGAACGCCGCGACGCAGACCACGAGCACGGCGACGACCGCCAGGACCCGGACCCCCCGCCGCCCGGGGTCGACCGCCGCCAGCCAGGGCCGCTCACGACCCGCATCAGACGAGTCGGAGCCACCAGCGGAATCAGCACGAAACGACTCGTCCCACGGATACGAGTCAGGGGAAGGGGGCAGGCCGACCACTCTGGCCAGCCGCCCCGCAGGCTCGGTCTCTCTGTCTGCAGCGCTGCGCCTCATGCCCGGTCACGCTAAGACCAGGCATGAGGCACCCACCCACCCGCGAACGCCAACCTGTGGACAACCGGGCGCTTGTGGAAAACCCCTACGGCCGGTGCACCACCACGGCCACCATCCCGGGCCCGACGTGGGCACCGACGACCGCGCCGACCTCCGTCTGATACGCCCCCCGCAACCGCTCCCCGAGCCGCTCCTTCAACGTCGTGAGCAGCGCGTCCGCGCGCTCCGGCGCCGCCAGGTGGTGCACGGCGACGTCCACCACCGACGATCCCGCCGCCTCGTCGGCCATGTCGACCAGACGGGCGAGGGCCCGGCTCGCCGTGCGGACCTTCTCCCTCACGACGACACCCTGGTCGGTGGTGTGCAGGATCGGCTTCACCGACAGGGCGGTGCCGAGCAGCGCCGCGGCCGCCCCGATCCGCCCACCGCGGCGCAGGAACTCGAGGGTGTCGACGTAGAACAGCGTCGAGGTCCGGTCGACGGCGTCCAGTGCCGCCTGTCGCACCTGCGGCAGCTCGGCGCCGGCGGCCGCGCTGGCCGCGGCGGCCAGGGCGGGGAAGCCCAGGCCCATGCCGGTCGACTGGGTGTCGACCACGGACACGGCCCCGTCAAACGAGGCCGCGGCGAGGGTGGCGGCGTCGTACGTGCCGGACAGCTTCGCCGACAGGTGCACCGACAGGACGGCGGGCGCGCCCGCGGCGAGCAGTCGCCGGTACACCTCGGCGAAGGCCTCAGGGGACGGTCTGGAGGTGGTGACGGAGACGCGGCGGGCGTTGAGGGCCTCCGCGACGGTGGCGGAGTCGACGTCGATGGTCTCGAGGCCGGGGACCCCGTTGACGACGACGGCGAGCGGCACGACGGTGAGCCGCCGGACCGGGTCGTCGGCCAGGTCGGCCGGCAGGCAGGCGGTCGAGTCGGTGACTACGGCGACGGCGGGGTGTGGGCCGGTCATGACGGCACCGTAGCCGATCAGCCGCTCCGGACCGATACCACCTGGAACGGGGTGCCCTGCTGGCAGGTGCTCATCAGGCCGGGCTGCGGGGTGCCGACGACGGTGATCCGCTTGCCGACCTGCAGCGCGGCCCGGTCACCACCGATGAGCAGATACAGCGTGCCGGGGGTCTGCAGCAACAGGCAGCCGGCCTCGACCCCTTCGACGACCTCACCGGAGATGCTCGTGCCGCTCGGCGCCGCCGCCGGCCGGGAAGGAGCGGGCGTCGCCTGCAACGAGGGCGACGCCGGCGCGACCGACGGAGCGCCCGCCGACTCGTCGGAGGACGCGGCACAGCCGCCGAGCGCGGTGGCGACGACGGCCAGGACCAGGAAAGAGCGAAGTGCCATGACCTTTTCGACGGTACCGCCGAACGCCCGGTTCCCGATGCTCATGGCAGGTTGTGGCCCGCCAGCTGCCAGCCGCGGGACTCGTCGAGCCGCAGGTCGGTGGAGTGGCAGTTGAACAGCGCGCCGAGGGTCGAGGAGAGCGACTGCGGCCAGCCGAGCAGCGCGCAGGTGGCGTGCCGGGCGGCGGCGCCGTGGGTCGCGACGACGATCGTCGCGCCGGGCGGTGCCGTGGACACGATCTCCTCCAGCGCGTCGGTCATGCGCTTGCTCAGCGCGTCGATCGCCTCGACGTCGGCGTCGTCGACCGGCTCTCCGCGCCGCCAGCGCTCGAACGCCTCGGGCCAGGTGGCGCGGATCTCCTGATGCGTCAGGCCCTCCCACTCGCCGAAGCTGCGCTCCCGCAGCCGCGGGTCATAGGTGACCGGGACGTCGACCAGCGCGGCGAGCGCGGCCATCGTGACGCTGGCGCGGCGCAGGTCACTGGCGACGAGGACGGCCGGCTCCAGGGCGGCCAGCCGCGGCGCCGCGGCGGCGGCCTGCGCCAGCCCGGTCTCCGACAGCGGCGTGTCGATCTGTCCCTGCACCCGCCCACCGGCGTTCCAGGCCGTCTGCCCGTGCCGCCAGAGCATCAGCCGCGTCACGCCGGCGCCCAGGTCACGATGCCGCGAAGCACACGCACGTCGGTGCGGATCACGCCGGAGCGGGCAGGTCGCGGTCGACGAACTCGATGACCGGGCAGTCCTTCCAGAGCCGGTCGAGCGAGTAGAACTCGCGCTCCTCGGTGTGGAAGACGTGCACGACGATGTCGACGTAGTCCAGGAGGACCCAGCGTCCACCCCGCTCGCCCTCGCGGCGCACCGGCTTGGCCTTCTCGGGCAGCTGCGACAGCCGCTCCTCGATGGCGTCGACGATCGACAGGACCTGCCGCTCGTTGGGCGCCGAGGAGACCAGGAACGCGTCGGTGATGACCAGTTGGTCGGCGACGTCCAGGATGACGATGTCTTCAGCCTTCTTGTCGGCGGCCGCCTGCGCAGCGGTGAGCGCCAGCTCGATGGCACGCTCAGTCGCGGGCACCGGGCTCCCTTCGTCGGTCTGCCCCGGCCTGCTGTGCCGGGCTGGTTCTAGCCTCTCACGCCCGTACGACAGTCTGCCTCTCAGATGTTGTCGACTTTTCGGTACAAACCCCTCTTAGCGATGTATTGCACCACTCCGTCGGGGACGAGGTACCAGACCGGCTTGCCGTCCTCGACCCGCCGCCGGCAGTCGGTGGAGGAGATCGCCATGGCCGGCACCTGCACCAGGCTGACGGAGTCCTCGGGCAGGTGGGAGGCGTCGAGCTCGAATCCCGGCCGGGTGACGCCGACGAAATGCGCGAGGTCGAAGAGGTCCTGGGCGTCCTTCCAGGACAGGATCTTGTTGAGCGCGTCCGCGCCGGTGATGAAGAACAGCTCCGCCGACGCCCCGTACATGTCGCGCAGGTCACGTAGCGTGTCGACCGTGTAGGTCGGGCCGTCGCGGTCGACGTCGACCCGGCTGACCATGAACCGCGGGTTCGACGCGGTCGCGATGACCGTCATCAGGTAGCGGTCCTCCGGTGAGCTGACCGCCGACCCGGTCTTCTGCCACGGGTCACCGGTGGGCACGAACACCACCTGGTCGAGCCCGAACCGGTCGGCCACCTCGCTCGCGGCGACCAGGTGGCCGTGGTGGATCGGGTCGAACGTCCCACCCATGATGCCCACGCGCATCCTGGCATCGTAATGATCAGAACGTCCCTCGGACGGGTGCCTCCGGTGCCGGACCCTGAGGCCCTACGTGTAGCCTCAGGGTTCATGACGTTTGCGCACCCAAAGGGTGCCTTTGACAGCTCCCGCGCCGTATGGCGCTCAGCGCCCGGCGAGAGCCACGGCAGCCGGGTCGAGGTGGCGTTCGTCGACGACCTGATCGGGCTGCGCAACGGCGCCGACCCGCACAGTCCGGTGCTCGTCTTCACCCAGGACGAGTGGGACGCCTTCGTCGCCGGCGCCAAGGACGGCGAGTTCGACGTGTGAGCGGGTGTGGCCGCCACCTGAAGGCGGCGGCCACACCACAAAAGGCTCACGGATACAGCAACGACCGGATCGGCGGCATCCGCTCGAGCCGCGGCGCCAACGCACGCAGCCGCAGCGCGAGCGTCACCGCCTCCAGGGCAACGTCGGCCCCGCCGGCCGGCGACACGGGTGACCGGTGCCGGTCGAGCCACGCCGACACCTCCGGCCAGTGGTAGACCGGCCGCCGTGGATGCTCCCGGACCGGGACGGGAAGCCCGGCCCATCCGCGCACGACCTCCACCGGCCGCCCGATCCGCGCCGCGATCACCTCGAGGGTGACCAGGGGGTCGTCGTCGACGGCCCGGTCGATGCCGACGCCCGCCGCGTCCAGGTCACGCACCCCGGACACCACCGCGTCGACCAGCGTCGGCGCGACCCGGTCGAACGCCACCCAGGCCACCCCCTCGGCGGGCACCGCCTCCACGCTCAGATCGCCGGCCCGGTCGAACAACAGGTCGGCCCGCTCGTCGTCCAGCGGACCGGCGACGATCAAGCGGAATTGGCGGAGCATCGTCATCGCCCGCACCTCAGGTGCCGCTGCGTGAACGCGTCGATCCGCCGCGCGACCAGCTGCGCCGCCGGCCCGGGCGGCACCTCGCCCGGCACCCCCAGCCAGCCCCGGCAGCCGGGGCAGCTCAGGCGCAACCAGTGCCGGTCCCCCTCCACGTCGACGCCGGCCCCCACCATCTCGTCCATGCCATGCCCTCCCCGATCGGATCTCCACATCCAGCCAACACCTGGATCCGCCGTTTGGGAGGGGCCAGAGAGGGGGCCACTCGCCGACCGACATTTTTGGACATTACGACCCTGAAGAACCCCTAAGAACCCTGCTAAGGTGAATACGTGCTGCAACGACTGCTGAGCTGGCGCGCCCTCTAGGGGCGGCCACTTCCTGCACGCAGACACATCCCCTTTCAGGCCGCCCGTTCCGGGCGGCCTTTTTGCGGAACCGGGCGGGCAAAAGCACGGAGGAATCCGAAATGTCCCGTCGCATCTCCGGTTTCAAGCCCACCGGTCCGCTCCAGCTCGGCAACTACGTCGGCGCGATCAGACCCGTCGTCCGCGGCCAGCACGAGCAGCCCACCGTCGCGTTCATCGCCGACCTGCACGCCCTGACCGTGCAGCACGACCCGGCCCTCGTCCAGGCCCGCTCCCGCGAGGTGGCCGGGCTCCTGCTGGCCGCCGGCATCGACCCCGGGACGACCGTGCTGTACCGGCAGTCGGACGTCGCCGCCCACCTGGAGCTGCACTACCTGCTCGAATGCGTGGCGAGCTACGGCGAGGCGCACCGCATGATCCAGTTCAAGGAGAAGGGCGGCGGCGGTGGTTCCCGGCTGTCCCTGCTGACCTACCCGGTGCTGATGGCCGCCGACATCCTGCTGCACGACATCGAGGAGGTGCCGGTGGGCCACGACCAGCGCCAGCACGTCGAGCTGACCCGCGACCTCGCGGAGCGGTTCAACGAGCGTTACGGCCCGACGTTCACCGTGCCGCGCGCGGTCCACCCGGCCGTCGCCGCGCGGATCGCGGACCTGGCCGAGCCGGCCCGCAAGATGGGCAAGACCAACGCGTCGACCGCCGGTGTGCTGTTCCTGCTCGACCCGCCGGACGTCCTACGGCGCAAGGTGATGCGGGCGGTGACCGACGCCGGCACGGAGGTGGTCTACGACCCGGACCGGCACCCCGGGGTGGCGAATCTCCTCGACATCCTGGGGGCGCTGAGCGACCGCGACCCGCACGTCCTTGCCGGCGGATTCGACGGATACGGCCAGCTGAAAGCAACCGTCGCCGACGCCGTGATCGACACGCTCGAGCCGATCCGGCGGCGCTACCAGGCGCTGACCGACGAAGACATCGAGTCGGTGCTGGCGGAAGGTGCCGAGCGGGCCGCCGGGCACGCCGACCAGACGGTCCGCCGGGCGAGAACCGCGCTCGGCCTCACAGGTGGACGGCGCGCTCCCGCAGGTAGCCCAGCGACGCCGGCGACGGCCGGTCGACCGCACTGAAGCGGGCCGGCCGGAAGTCGATCTCCTCGATCAGCAGGTCAGCCTCGATCATCAGGGCCCACGGCACGTAGTAGACCCGGTCCCCCGGCAGCGACACCCCGACGAAGTCGACGACCGGCAGCAGCGCCGGCGAGCCGACGGCCCAGATGGCGGCGGTGAACGTGGAACCGTCGGGCCGCGCGGTCAGGGTGCAGTCCACGAGCCGGGGATCGGCGAGGGTCCGCCGCTGGTGCTCGGCCACGTCGGTGGCGAGCCGGCGGCGGGCCTTGGCCGCGGCGTGGAAGGCGGGGTGACCCGGCTCCGGGTCGAAGGGCACGACGTGCCCGTCGTCGTCGGTGGTGTACGCCATCGGCGACAGCGGCCTGGGGGTGCGCGCGTACTCGTCGGCGGCCAGGTCGAACAGCTGCTCCACCAGGCGCGGCTCGTCGGCACAGACCAGCAGCATGAGGGTGCTCGGCAGGAACGCGACGGCCCGCCCGCCGACCTGCTCGTCGAGCTCGGCGAGCCAGCCGTCCAGCAGCACCCACGAGACCAGGTGCTCGCCGGAGTAGTCGGGCACGTGCAGCACCGACGGCCCGAAGAGCGCGGCGCTGGCCGGCAGCTCGGCGCGGGCAAGGGTGTGGTCGTGCGCGGCCGTGAAGATCTCCTCGACGCTGACGCCCCAGCGGGCCGGGCTGTCCAGGTCGACCGGGACGTCCTCGACCAGCACCACCTCGTCGAGGTGCGGCAGCGCGGGGCGGCGCAGCGTGCGGGTGCCGCGCGCGGCGTGTCGCAGCGCGAGGCGGAGCTTGGGCAGCGCCTCGGCGAACGTCTCCGGCTGGGCCGGCGGCGCCAGGCTGCTGGCGACGAAGTCACGCACGAACCGCTTGCGGTCACCGGGCCGGCGTTGGTACTGGCTGAATGCCTTGGCCAGGAACAGCCAGCTGTACGCGTCCTGGCCGCACTCACACACGATCGCGAACTGGGTCGGGCGGAACTCGGCGTCCCGGACACCGAGTCTGCGCAACTCTGTCAGCACCTGGTCGGCGAAACGCTCACGAGGAGAACGCGCCGGTCGGGTCAGCCGTTCGAGGATGCCCACCGACCGAACATTAGCCTCACGCGAGCTCGGACGCGATGGCCTCCGTGGCAATAACGAGTTTTTCGTAGCACAGGCTGAGCGGACTGTGTACGTACGGCCCATAGGGTGGTATCGGTCGGTAACCGGCCGATTCGTACAAACGGATCGCTTCCGGCTGTCGGGAACCCGTCTCCAGCCGGATCAGCGGGTAGTGCGAGCCGACCGCGAGGTCTTCGAGGGCGGCGAGGACCCGCCTGGCGATGCCGGTGCCGCGGTGCGCGGGTCGCACGTACATCCGCTTGAGCTCCACGGTCTGGTCGTCGATCGGCTGGATCGCGCCGCAGCCGGCACCGACCCCGTCGACCGTGGCGATCACGAAGCGGGCCGCCGGGTTGATCGGGAAGCGGCGCGCGTCGGGTCCGCTGTAGCGGTGGGCCATCTCGTCGGCGGCGGCGGCGAGCAGCTCCACCACGGCGGGGTCGCCGGCGGTGCGGCGGGTCACCCGGACCTCGCGGTCGGCGTCGTCGAACCGCTTCTCGAAGCAGCGGCTGCCCTCGTGCCGCACGTACGGCCCGAACCGCGGGATCGGCCGGTAGCCCGAGGCGAGGAACAGGGCGATGGCGTCGGATGAGGTCACGCCGGACTCCAGCCGCAGCACGCGGTGCCCCCGCGAGGCGGCGAAGTCCTCCAGCGCGGCGAGCATCCGCCGGGCCAGACCCCGGCCGCGGTACGCCGGGCGCACGTAGAGCCGGGTGACCTCGGCGACGTCCATGTCGGTGGCCAGCAGGGCACCGCAGGCGACCGCGTCACCACCCATGACCGCGACGAGATACCTCGCCGCCGGGTCGACCGCGTAGACGTGGCCGTCGCGGCCACCGTCCCGCGCCCGCAGCTCGACCTGCTGATCGACCACAAGCGCGATCACTTCCGAGTCGTCCGATGGACGTTGCTCGATCAACATGGAACGACGGTACGCAACCCGGATTTCCCGGATGTTTCACCTGACCAGCGAATTTCGTTGCGCGGCGGGTTAAAAGTCCTCCGCGTCGTCCTCGTCCGCGGGTGAAAGTTCCAGCGTCTCGTAGGGCTGGCGGCGCGCCCCGCGCATGGCCTTGCGCTCCGAGGCGCGGACGCGCTTGTTGGGCTCCTCGATGCGGTGGTCGGTGCCCCGGTTGCCGGGCACGTAGTCGTCCGCGGTATAGGTGTTGGGCTGCCAATCGAATTCACGGGCGCCAATGCGAACCGGCGAGCCGGACACCGCGCCGGCCTTCTTGAGCGCGTCCTCGACGCCGAGCCGGGCGAGCCGGTCGGCAAGATAGCCGACGGCCTCGTCGTTGTCGAAGTTGGTCTGCCGGACCCACCGCTCGGGCGCGCCGCCGCTGACCACGAAGACGCCGTCGGCGTCCTGCGCGATCCTGAAGCCGCTGTCGTCGACGGCGACCGGGCGGATGACGATGCGGGTGCGCTCCGGCGGCGGCGCCAGCTTGCGCTGCTGCAGCACCAACTCGGACATGGCGAAGATCAGCTCGCGCAGCCCCTCGTGGGTGGCCGCGCTCACCGCGTAGACCGCGTAGCCGCGCTCCTCCAGCTCGGCGCGCATGATGTCGGCGAGGTCGCGGCCGTCGGGCACGTCGATCTTGTTGAGCGCGACGATGCGCGGCCGGTCCTCGAGGCCGCCGTACGCGGACAGCTCGGCCTCGATCGCGTCGATGTCGGACACGGGGTCACGCTCGGTCTCCAGCGCGGCGGTGTCGACCACGTGGACCAGCACCGCGGTGCGCTCGATGTGGCGCAGGAACTGCATGCCCAAGCCCTTGCCGGTGGCCGCGCCCGGGATGAGTCCGGGCACGTCGGCGACGGTGAAGGTGTTGTCGCCGGCCTGCACGACGCCCAGGTTGGGCACCAGGGTGGTGAACGGGTAGTCGGCGATCTTCGGCCGGGCCGCGGAGATGACCGAGATCAGCGACGACTTGCCGGCCGACGGGAAGCCGACCAGGCCCACGTCGGCGACGCTCTTGAGCTCCAGGACGACGTCGATCTCCTCGCCGGGCTCGCCGAGCTCGGCGAAGCCGGGCGCCTTGCGGCGGGTGTTGGCGAGGGCCGCGTTGCCGCGGCCGCCCCGGCCGCCGCGGGCCAGCTCGAACTCCGTGCCCTCGCCGATCAGGTCGGCGATGACCTCCCCGTCCACGCTGTGCACCACGGTGCCGTCCGGCACCCGCAGGGTCAGCGTGGAGCCGTTGGCGCCGTCGCGGTCGTTGCCCGCGCCACCGGCGCCGTTGCCACCCTTCTGGTGCGGGTGGAAGTGGAAGTCCAGCAGCGTGTGCACGCCCGGGTCGACGACGAGCTTGACGCTGCCGCCGTGGCCGCCGTCACCGCCGTCGGGCCCACCGAACGGCTTGAACTTCTCACGGTGGATGGACACGCAGCCATGGCCACCGTCGCCGGCCTTCACGTGCAGCACGGCTCGGTCAACGAACGTGGTCACGACCCGATCCCCTCACTACGAACACGAACCCACAAACACACGAACGGCGGGCAGGGAGCGTATATGCCCCCGGCCCGCCGTCCGGAAAAGAAAGAACTTCAGCCCGCGACCGGGGTGATGCTGACGGTCTTGCGGCCACGCTTGGTGCCGAAGAGCACGTGGCCCGCGGCGAGCGCGAACAGCGTGTCGTCGCCACCGCGACCCACCAGGTCACCCGGGTGGAACTTGGTGCCGCGCTGCCGGATCAGGATCTCGCCGGAGTTGACCAGCTGGCCACCGAACCGCTTCACGCCGAGCCGCTGGGCAGCGGAGTCGCGCCCGTTCCGCGAACTGGACGCACCTTTTTTATGTGCCATCGCGCTGCCTCTACTTCCCGGTGGAGATGCCGGTGACCTTCACCTGGGTCAGCGGCTGCCGGTGACCCTGACGCTTGTGGTAACCGGTCTTGTTCTTGAACTTGTGGATCCGGATCTTCGGACCCTTGGTGTGCGCGACGACCTCAGCGGTCACCGCGGCACTGGCAAGCTTCGCCGCGTCGGTGATGAGATCTTCGCCGTCGACAAGCAGCAGAGCGACAAGCGACAGGGAGTCGCCAGGCTGGCCCGCGAGCTTCTCGACCTCGATCACATCGCCCTCGGCGACCTTGTACTGCTTGCCGCCGGTCTTGACGATCGCGTACATCGGACGCGGACTCCTGTCGTAGCTACTGGCGGTTGGTCATCTGCGTCGCTGCTGTGAAGAGCACACAAAGACCCGACGCACGAAGGTGCGCCTTTAAGAGGGTACGCCATCGGTGGCGCACCCCCCAAATCAGGGGCGGGTCCGCCTGCGCAGACCACCCCGGCGGGTCCGGCGGCGGGCACCGTTGCCGGCCGACTCGTCCTCGTCCTCGTCGACGTTGTCGGGGTCGTCCTCGGAGGCGATCGGGGTGAACTCCGACTCCTCCTCGACGTCCTCCACGGTGTGCGGCACGTCCACGGTGTCGGTCTCGGCCTCGGAGGTGGTCTCCTCCTCGACGACCGCCGCGCCGCCCCGGCGGCCCCGCCGGCGGCTGCTGCGCGCGGGCTGCACGTCGGACTCGTCCACGCCGCTGGTGACGGTCGCCGCGGCCTTCGCGGGCGCGTTGTGCCCGTTGCTGCCGGCGGTGCCACCGCCACCGCTGCCGCCGCCACGCTTCTCCGGGATCGGCTCGGTGTGGATGATCAGGCCGCGGCCCTTGCACACCTCACAGGTCTCGCTGAACGCCTCGAGAAGGCCCTGACCGACCCGCTTGCGGGTCATCTGGACCAGGCCCAGCGAGGTGATCTCGGTGACCTGGTGCTTGGTCCGGTCCCGGCCCAGGCATTCGGTCAGCCGGCGCAGCACCAGGTCGCGGTTGGACTCCAGGACCATGTCGATGAAGTCGATGACGATGATGCCGCCCAGGTCACGCAGGCGCAGCTGGTGAACGATCTCCTCGGCCGCCTCGAGGTTGTTGCGGGTGACCGTCTCCTCGAGGTTGCCGCCGGCACCGGTGTACTTGCCGGTGTTGACGTCGATGACGGTCATCGCCTCGGTGCGGTCGATGACGAGGCTGCCGCCGGAGGGCAGGAACACCCGCCGGTCGAGGGCCTTGATCAGCTGCTCGTCGATGCGCAGGTCGGCGAAGACGTCGTTGATGCCGGTGTACCGGCGCACCCGGTCGACCAGGTCCGGCGACACGTGCGACAGGTAGGGCTCGACCGACTCGTAGGCGTCGTTGCCCTGGATGACCAGCTCGTGGAAGTCCTCGTTGAACAGGTCCCGGACGACCCGCACGACCAGCTCGGGCTCCTCGTAGAGCAGGGCCGGCGCACTGCTGCTGCCGGACTTCTCCTGGATCGCCTCCCACTGCGCCTGCAGCCGCTTCACGTCGCGAGCCAGGTCGTCCTCGCTGGCCCCCTCGGCCGCGGTCCGCACGATGACCCCGGCGCCGTCGGGCACCAGGTTCTTCAGCACGTCGCGGAGGCGCTTGCGCTCGATGTCGGAGAGCTTGCGGCTGATGCCGGAGGCGTTGCCGTGCGGCACGTAGACCAGGTGCCGGCCGGACAGCGCGATGTGGCTGGTCAGCCGGGCGCCCTTGGTGCCGATCGGGTCCTTGGTCACCTGCACCAGCACCGAGTCGCCCGACTTGAGGGCCTGCTCGATGGAGCGGGAGCGGCCCTCCATGCCGGTCGCGTCCCAGTTGACCTCGCCGGCGTAGAGCACCGCGTTGCGGCCCCGGCCGATGTCGACGAACGCCGCCTCCATGCTGGGCAGCACGTTCTGCACCCGGCCGAGGTAGACGTTGCCCACCATCGAGCTGGACGAGGCCCGGGTGACGTAGTGCTCGACGAGCACCTTGTCCTCCAGGACCGCGATCTGGGTGCGGTCGTTCTTCTGGCGGATGACCATCGTGCGGTCGACCGCCTCGCGGCGGGCCAGGAACTCCGACTCCGACAGGATCGGCGGGCGGGTGCGGCGCTGCTCGCGACCGTCCCGGCGGCGCTGGCGCTTGGCCTCCAGGCGGGTCGAGCCGGAGATGCCCTGGACCTCGTCGCGGTCGCGCTCACGGGCGGCCGGGCGGGGCTCACGGATCTTCACGACCACGTGCGGGTCGTCGGCGGGCTCGGTGTCGGCCGAGCCCTTGCGCCGCCGGCGGCGCCGCCGGCGGGTCAGGCCCTCGCCGTCCTCGTCGCCGTCGTCGCCGGCCTCGGCGTCCTCGTCGGCCGCGGCCTCCTCGCCCTCGGCCTCGGCCTCGGCGTCGCCCTCACCGTCGATGTCGTCGACGTCCTCGCCGAGCGTGCCCCGGCCACGGCCACGGCCACGGCGGCCGCGCCGCCGGCGGCGGCGGGTGCCGGGCTCGAACTCGTCGTCGTCCTCGTCGTCCTCGGCCTCGGCGTCGACCTCGTCGGTCTCCACCGGCACCTCGGCGTGCGCCGAGACGGCGGGGGCCTCCTCGGCGGAGCGACGGCCCCGGCGCCGGCGGCTTCGGCCGACGGGCTCCTCGGCGACGTCCTCGCCCAGGTCGTCGTAGTCACCCGCGGCGGCGACGGCCGGCGCGGGCGCGGCGAACGGGTCGATGCCCGACGCGGCACCGGAGACCGCGGGGGCCGGGCGGACCGGCTCGACCTCCTCGCTCGGCGGCATGAAGAGGACCTGGATCGGCGCGGCCCGGCGCCCCCGACGGGCCGGGGGCTCCTCGACGACCTCGACGACCTCTTCGACGGCCTCAACCGCTTCGTCGACGACGACGGCGTCGGGCTCGGGTTCAGGTTCGGGTTCGGGTTCGGCGGCTGCGACCGGCAGCGGCTCGGGCTCCTCCACCGGCGCGGCCTTCACGGCCCGGCGGCGGGTCCGGGTGGCCTTGACCGGCGTGACGGCGGGCTCCTCGGTGTCCAATGGCAGCGCCTGCTGCCCGGACTCTCCCAATTCGCCCGTTTCGTCGCTCGCTGTCGCCTTCACCGCCCTGCGGCGGGTCCGGCGGACGGGTGCCGGCTCGGCATCCGCCTCGGCCGCGGCGGGTGCCGCGTCATCCGCGGCCGCCGGCTCTACCGGCGCGGCGGTCGCCTTGGTTGCCCGGCGCCGCGTGCGGCGGACGGGAGTGGTCTCTTCGGTGGTTGCGGCGTCTGCCACCGGCTCATCGCCGGTAGCCTCGCCGCTTGCCGACTCGTTGTCGAACATGCGGACGTTCTCCAGTTCTGGCGCTCCCGGGCGCGTACAAACGCAGCCACACGGGGGCACCTATATGTTGTGCCGGCGGAGGTATCCGCTCACACGGACGATCCGTCGAAAGTCTGCCAACCTCGCCGACTACACCAGTGACGAAGCCCCGACGACAGCCGCCGGCCGATCCGCAGCGAGCGGATCGACGAACTCCCCCTGCGCGGTCAGCACGCCCTGAGCCAGTCGGGTCGCACGAGGCGGGACCGGAGGCTCCAGGTCGGCTACTACACGCAGACCGGACAGCACATCATCGGGTCGAACGGTCGGGGTTCCCTGCCGCACGACAAGGTCGAGTATCGCACACGGTGCCTCGGCGACCCCGGAAGGTACGTCACCGAGGGCCGAAGAGGCCTCCAGCAGCTCCAGCCTGACGACGGCGGCCCGGGTGTCGAAGACCCGCTTGCCCTGCTTGGTGAGCCGCTCGACCAGCACCTCGCCGGCGGCCAGGAAGGCCCGGACGGCCGCCTCCGCCGAGGCCGGGGTGATGCCGGGCAGCTCGAGGTGCCAGGCCGACGCGTCGATCCGGTCGGCCAGGCTGCCGCCGCCGTTGAGCGGCGACTGGACGGCCTCGATCACGTCGAGGCCGGGTGACAGCGCCGCGTCGAGGGCGGCCCGCAGGTCGTCCGGGTCCACGACGGCCCGCAGGCCGATCTCCAGGTACTCCGCCTCGCTGGCGACACCGGTCGGCGCCGCCGAGGCGTAGGAGACCTTGGGGTGCGGGGTGAAGCCCTGCGAGTAGGCGATCGGCACGTTGGCGCGCAACAGCGCCCGCTCGAACGCACGGGCGAAGTCGCGGTGCGAGGTGAAGCGCATCGGGCCCCGCTTGGCGTACCGCAGCCGGATCCGCTGGACGACAGGGTCCTGCCCACCCTCGGGCTGCCGCTTAGCCATGCTGATGCACCGTCTGAGGCACCCGCAGTCCTGAGCCGACCGGGGTCAGCGGGAGCAGCTTCTTGCCCGTCGGCCCGATCTGGATCTCGGTGTCCTGGCTCGGGCACACGCCACAGTCGAAGCACGGCGTCCACCGGCAGTCGTCCTGCTCGAACCCGGTCACCGAGTCCTGCCAGTCCTGCCAGAGCCAGTCCTTGTCCAGGCCGGAGTCGAGGTGGTCCCACGGCAGGACCTCGTTCTGGTCGCGCTCGCGGACGGTGAACCAGTCCAGGTCCACGCCGTAGCCCGGCAGCACCGCACTGGCGGCGTCGACCCAGCGCTGGTAGGAGAAGTGCTCGGACCAGCCGTCGAAGCGGCCGCCCTGCTCCCAGACCCGCCGGATGACCGCGCCGACCCGCCGGTCACCCCGGCTGAGCAGGCCCTCGATCAGCGAGGGCTGGCCGTCGTGATACCGGTAGCCGATCGCCTTGCCGAGGTTGCGGTCGCTGTTGATCGCGTTCTTCAGCGCCCGGAGGCGGTGGTCGATGACCTCCGGGGTCTCCATCTTCGCCCACTGGAACGGCGTGTGCGGCTTCGGGACGAACCCGCCGATCGACACCGTGCAGCGGATGTCGCGCGAGCCGGTGGCCTCGCGGCCGGCCCGGATCACCTCGTGCGCCAGCTTGGCGATCTGCAGCACGTCCTCGTCGGTCTCGGTCGGCAGCCCGCACATGAAGTACAGCTTCACCGCCCGCCAGCCGTTGCTGTACGCCGTGACGACCGTGCGGATCAGGTCCTCCTCGGTGACCATCTTGTTGATCACCTTGCGGATCCGCTCCGAGCCGCCCTCCGGCGCGAACGTCAGGCCGGTGCGCCGCCCGTTGCGGGCCAGCTCCTGGGCGAGCGTCACGTTGAACGCGTCGACCCGGGTCGAGGGCAGCGACAGGGAGACGTTGGTCCCCTCGTACTGCTGGGCGAGCCCGGAGCACATGTCACCGATCTCGGAGTGGTCCGCGGAGGACAGCGAGAGCAGGCCGACCTCGTGGAAGCCGGAGAACTCGAGCCCCTCCTTGACCATCTGCCCGACCGTGGTGATCGAACGCTCCCGCACCGGGCGGGTGATCATCCCGGCCTGGCAGAACCGGCAGCCCCGCGTGCAGCCGCGGAAGATCTCCACGGCGTAGCGCTCGTGCACCGTCTCGGCGAGGGGCACCAGCGGGCGCTTCGGATACGGCCACGCGTCCAGGTCCATCGTGGTGCGCTTGTGCACCCGGAACGGCACGTCCGCACGGTTCGGCACGACCCGCTGGATGCGCCCGTCGGGCAGGTAGTCGACGTCGTAGAAGCGCGGCACGTAGACCGACTCGGTCCGGGCCAGGCGCAGCAGCAGCTCGTCGCGGCCGCCGGGCGAGCCCTCGCCCTTCCACTCGCGCACGATCGCGGTGATCTCGAGCACCGCCTCCTCGCCGTCGCCGAGGACGGCGGCGTCGATGAAGTCGGCGATCGGCTCGGGGTTGAACGCGGCGTGCCCGCCGGCCACGACGATCGGGTGCCGGTCGTCCCGGTCGCGGGACTCCAGCGGGATGCCGGCCAGGTCGAGCATCGTGAGCATGTTGGTGTAGCCGAGCTCGGTGGCGAACGAGATGCCGAACAGGTCGAACGCGGTCACCGGGCGGTGCGCCTCCACGGTGAACTGCGGCACACCCTCGGCGCGCATGAGCGCCTCCAGGTCGGGCCACACCGCGTAGGTGCGCTCGGCGAGCACGTCGGGCTGCTCGTTGAGCACCTCGTAGAGGATCTGGACGCCCTGGTTGGGCAGCCCGACCTCGTAGGCGTCGGGATAGGACAGGGCCCACCGCACGGTGACGGAGTCCCAGTCCTTGATGACCGCACCGAGCTCACCGCCCACGTATTGGATCGGCTTGCTGATCCTGGGCAGCAGACGCTCGAGTTGCGGGAAGACGCTTGTGACGCTCACGAGCTACCAGGGTACGCGCCCGCCCGTCACGACTCCCGGTGGCGCCGCCGCGGCTCCCGCCCGGCGGGCTGCTGCGGCGCCGGAGTCGCCGGTCGCGGCGGTGGGATGCGCTTCGTGACGGGCTTGTCCTTGCTGACGATGAACCGCTCACCGTGGTGATGCAGCACCATCTCCGAGGAGTCCAGCGTGTACGTGGCCTCCTGGTGGTTCACGTCGACCCGCAGGATGCTGCCGTGGCAGGTGATCGCGAACGACAACCGGTCCAGCCGGTCCGGCAGCCGCGGCATGAACGCCAGCTTCCCGCCGTGGTCGCGCATGCCGCCGAGGCCCGCGACCAGCGCCAGCCAGGTCCCGGCGAGGGAGGCCATGTGCAACCCGTCACCGACGTTGCGCTGGAGGTTGTACAGGTCGACGAACGCCGCCTCGCCGAGGTAGTCGTACGCCAGCTCGGTGTGCCCGACCTCGGCCGCCATCACCGCCTGCGTGCACGCCGACAGCGAGGAGTCACGGACCGTGCGCTCGTCGTAGTAGGCGAAGTTGCGGGCCTTCTCCTCCGCGGTGAAGGCGTCCCCCCGCCAGTGCATGGCGAGGACCAGGTCGGCCTGCTTCACGACCTGCTTGCGGTACAGGTCGAAGTACGGGTAGTGCAGCAGCAGCGGGTACTGCTCCTCCGGTGTCCGGGCGAAGTCCCAGTCCTGGTGCCGGGTGAAGCCGGCGGACTGCTCGTGCACCCGGAGCTCGGCGTTGTAGGGCAGGTGGACCCGGGCGGCCGCGTCCCGCCACGACGCGATCTCCTCGTCGTCGACGCCGAGCCCGTGCGCGGCGACCGGGTGCCGTTCGACGGCGCCCGCCGCGGCGAGCAGGTTCTGCTGGGCCATGAGGTTGGTGTAGATGTTGTCGTCGGCGATCGCGCTGTACTCGTCCGGCCCGGTCACGCCGTCGATGTGGAAGACGCCGTGCCGGTCGTGGTGGCCCAGGGACCGCCACAGCCGGGCCGTCTCGACCAGCAGCTCCAGGCCGAACTCCAGCTCGAACTCGGTGTCGCCGGTGGCCCGCACGTACCGTTCGACGGCCGCGGCGATATCGGCGTTGACGTGGAAGCCGGCGGTGCCGGCCGGCCAGTACGCGGAGCACTCCTGACCGCGGATCGTCCGCCACGGGAACGCCGCCCCGGCGAGGTTCAGCTGCGCGGCGCGGTCCCGGGCCAGCTGCAGCGTGTCGTGGCGCCATCGCAGCCCGTCGCGGGCCGCCTGCGGGTGGGTGTAGGTCAGCACCGGCAGCACGAAGCTCTCGGTGTCCCAGAAGACGTGCCCGTCGTAGCCTCGGCCGGTCAGGCCCTTCGCCGCGATCGGCCGGGCCTCGGCCCGCGCGCCGGCCTGCATCAGGTGGAACAGCGCGAAGCGCACCGCCTGCTGGATCTCCGCGTCGCCGTCGACCTCGACGTCCGCCTGCGCCCAGAAGCCGTCGAGGAAGCGCCGCTGCGCGGCGACGAGCCCGTCCCAGCCGCCCAGCCGGGCCCCGGCGATCGCGCCGTGCACCTGGTCCCGGATCGCCTGGCGGGAGCGCTGGCTCGACCAGCCGTAGGCGAGGTACTTGACGATCCGCAGCCGCTGGCCGGGCTGCAGCTCGCAGGCGAACGTGGTCCTGGCCCAGTCCTCCGTCGCCTCGGTGTGCGAGCGCACCGGCACGGGCGCCTCGACCTCGTGGTCCATCTCCGCGCCGAGCCGCAGCCAGCTGGCGTTCGTGCGGTGTAGCAGCTGGGCGTTGAGCCCGTGGCCCGAGTGCTCCTCCGGCAGGAGGGCGTGGCCGAGCGCCGCGGCGACCCTGGGGTCCTTGCTCGGATCCGGCGTGTCCTCGTTGGCGACCAGCTCCGACTGCACGATCACCCGCGCCGGGCCGTCGACGGGCTCGACCTCGTACAGGAACGCCGCGATCGACCGCTGCTCGAGCGACACCAGACGGGTTGTGCGGACCTTGATCCGCTGCTCCGCCGGCGAGACCCACTCGACGTCCCGGGTGAGGGTCCCGGCCCGCAGGTCCAGGACCCGCTCGTGGCTGATCAGGTTGCCGTACCGCACGTCGAACGGCTCGTCGTCGACCAGCAGGCGGAACACCTTGCCGTTGGTGACGTTGAGGATCGACTGGCCCTCCTCCGGGAAGCCGTAGCCGGCCTCCGCGTAGGGCAGCGGGCGCTCCTCGTAGAACGAGTTGAGGTAGGTGCCGGGCAGTCCGTACGGCTCACCCTCGTCGAGGTTGCCGCGCAGCCCCATGTGCCCGTTGGACAGGGCGAACAGCGACTCCGTCTGCCCCAGGTCGTCGAGGTCGAGCCGGGTCTCGCGGACCACCCACGGCTCGACCGGGAACATCGCCATTCAGGCCTCCAGCAGTGCGTCGAGATCGGTCACGACCACATCGGCGCCGGCGTCGCGGAGATCCTGGGCGTGCTCGCCGCCGATCCGGTCCACCCCGACGACGCAGCCGAACCCGCCGGCCTTCCCCGCGGCCACTCCGGCCAGGGCGTCCTCGAACACGGCGGCCTGCTCCGGCGCGACGCCGAGCTCCTTCGCCGCCGCCAGGAACGTGTCGGGGGCCGGCTTGCCGCGCAGCCCGCGTTCCCGGATGGTCGTGCCGTCGACGCGCGCCTCGAGGTACGCGTCGAGCCCCGTCGACGTGATGACCTGCAGGGTGTTGGCGCTGGAGCTGACCACCGCCCGGCGCAGCCCCGCCGCGGCCGCCGCCTTCAGGTAGCGCACGCTGCCCGGGTAGGGCTCCAGGCCCTCCTTGATCAGGGTGAGCAGCATCTCGTTCTTGCGATTGCCCAGGCCGCTGACGGTCGGCGAGGACGGCGGATCGTCCGGGGTCCCCTCCGGCAGGGTGATGCCGCGGGAGGCGAGGAAGTCGCGGACCCCGGCCTCGCGCGGCTTGCCGTCGACGTAGTCGTTGTAGTCGGCGACCGGGTCGAACGGGCGCTGCCCGTCACGCCCCTTGAGGAAGTCGTCGAACGTCGCGGTCCAGGCCTTGTTGTGGATGACCGCGGTCGGGGTGAGCACCCCGTCGAGGTCGAACAGGCAGGCGGTCACACGTTCCGGTAGCCCGAGCACACCGCAACGGTATCCGCGCCGGGTATCCACCAAACCTGCCGGCGGTGAACGGCGGTCCGTGCGCGGGGTGGCTAGCCTTCGAGGTGTGACACTCCCGGATGAATCGCCGACCGAACGACAGCCCGCCGCGCCGACGTGGGTGGGTTCCGCGTCGGTGCCGCCGGGCGGGTCACGCCGGCGCCGGCAGTGGGAGGACACGCTCGACCTGCCCGCGGCGCCCCGGACCGTCCCGCTGCCACCGGAGCCGGAGATCCGCTACGTGCCGGTCCCCCAGTACGGCCCACCGCCGCCCGGATACCGCCCGCCGCCCGGATACCGGCAGCCACCGCCCGGCTACGCCCCGCCGCCACCGCAGTACCGCCGGCGGAAGCGGCGCTGGCCATGGGTGCTGCTGTTGCTGTTCACCCTGTGCGCCGGCTGCTGCGGCGGCTCCTACGCGTGGGCGCGCCCCTACTGGGTGCAGTACCCGGCATCGGTGCAGGTGGAGGCGACCGTTCCGGGGCTGACGCGCACCACCGACACCAACGCCAAGAAGGCGGCCACCGACGTCCAGAAGGCGCTGACCTCGGACCACCTCGACGAGTCGGGCTTCACGGTGACCTACACCGACGCCGCGAACAAGCAGTTGCGGGTCCTCGTCGCCGGCGCGACCAGGTTCATCACCGACCCGGCCCGGGACCTGGAGGCGAGCATCCACAAGCTCCCCGCCGCGATGCAGGTCAGCGACGTGCGCGACATCGACCCCGGCCCGTTCGGCGGCGAGCAGCGCTGTGCCGCGGCCCGCTACGACAACCGCTCGGCCACCGTCTGCGGCTGGGCCGACCACGGCGTCATCGCCCTGGCCGTGTTTCCCGGCAAGTCCCTGGAACAGGCCGGCATCCTGACCCACAACATCCGCGGCTCCATCGTCCGCCGCGACTGACCCCACGATCGAAGCACGACGTTCATAACTATTTCATGGCATCGATGGCATGACTGCCGCGTGAACCGTCAGAATGCCCGTACACCGCGCGGGGGTTCGGTGCCGATCGATCCATGGCTGCTGTCCCGGAGCCGACGCCCGCGCCATCGCGTCGGCAAACACGGGAGGCGGAGAAACACGTGTCAGACTCGAAACACCAGCACGGCTGGCGCCGCGGCAGGCTCGTCGCGGCTTGGGCAACCCTGATGACCATGGTGGCGCTGCTGTTCACGGCGCAACCGGCGGAAGCGGACTGGTTCGGCCTCCTGAAGGTCGACGAGGGCGGGCAGAACGTCACGTTCGCCTCCGACGAGGACAACCTCGACCACCGGCTGTACTGGAACCATTTCGTGCACTTCGAGCAGTACGACCAGTACGGCGCCCGGACCGACCTCAGCGTCTCGGAGCTGACGTCGGGCGCGTGGACCAACAACACCGACATCGTCTGGTTCGCCGCCTCGCTGCCCGGCATCAACGGCGACGAGAGCTGCCGGGTGGTCCTGTCCTCGGGCGTCTGCGACCGGGCGCGGATCCGGTTCGACGAGACGATGACCCGCGCCGTCCCGGACCGGATGGGCTGGTTCCTCGTCTGCCACGAGTTCGGGCATGCCTACGGATTCGAGGACTACGGCAACGGCGACTGCATGGCCGGCTCGGCCAACCCGCAGTCCCCGCCGGCGGACGGCACGCTCAGCGGACACATGATCGACCACATCAATGCCTACTACTGATCATCGCCGAGAACGGGGATCTGCCATGCACAAGCACAAACTCGCCGCGCTCGCGGCGACCGGCGCCGTCGCGGCGCTGCTGGCCGGATGCTCCACCCCGGCGGCACCCGTGGACCACCGGCCGGCGTACCCGGCGGCGCACATCGGCGACGAGACGGTGTACGCGATTCCGGTCAACGCCAGCATCCGCGCCTACAGCACCGTCGAGGAGTTCGCGGCCATCGCGTCGGTGATCGTGGTCGGGACGCTCACCGCGGCGCAGGACGTGGCGAAGGAGGTCGCCGTCGACCCGTCGGAGGAGGGCGTCGCCCCTGGCGAGGGCCCCGACCTGTACGGCGCGCTCACCTTCACCGTCACCTCGGTGGTGAAGGCGCCGGCGAAGCCGTCGACCGTGAAGGTCTGGTACGAGAGCGGCAAACGCGACGCGAGCGACCCGAAGAAGCGGATCGGCAACCTGCACGCCGGACTCAGCCGGCTGCAGCGGCCCGACTCGAGCCTGCGGTCACCGTCCGAGTTCGCCGGCCGGACGTTCGTGGTCATGCTGACTGCGAACAAGAGCTCCATGAAGCTCTCCACCGGCGAGTACCCGCTGGCTCACCCGCTCGGGATCGCCGAGGTGCTCGCGGACGGGACACTGCTGTTCGGCGACGGCAGCGTCTCCCCGGTCATGGTGGGCAGCACCCTGATCAAGGTCACCCTTGACCAGCTCAAGGCCGCAGTGAAGTAACCCCTGTGACGGTAGACGGCATCGGCGGCCGTCTACTGCCCGGCCGTGGGTGCGGTGTCGTGGGTGGCGGCGAGCAGGTCGGGGGCGTTTCGGCCGTCCGCCGCGACCGACTCCCGCCATCAGTCGCCGACGGTCCACAGTGCTGGGATGGGCAGGCAGGTGAGCCCGTCGCCGAAGCTCAGCGACTCCGTGCCGCAGTAGAGGACGAACCCGGCACGGAACCGGTCGCCGAGCCGCCGCTGCAACAGCCGCAACCCACGGAAGTCGTCGGTGCGGACGGTCTCGGCGGCCTTCACCTCGACGCCGACGATGTTGCCGGCGTTGTCCTCGAGGATCGCGTCGACCTCGTGCTGGTCCCGGTCCCGGTAGTGATACAGCCGGATCGAGCTCGCCGCCCAGGTGAGCTGCCGGGCCAGCTCGCTGAGGACGAAGTTCTCGATGAGGCCGCCCTCGGGCATACCACCGACCGCACCGGTGGCCAGAAAGCCGGCGAGTCCGGAATCCACGAACATGATCTTCGGGGTGCCGACCGCCCGCGTGGTCGCGTTGGTCGACCAGGCCGGGACGGTCCGGACGAGGTAGATGGTCTCCAGGATCTCGATGTACCGCCGGACGGTCGGCGCGGACAGCGCCAGCTCGCTCGCCAGCCGGTTGACGTTGAGCAGGCCGGCCGTCTGCGCAGCGAGGAGTGACACGAGACGCCGCATGTCGGCCGCCTTCTCGATGTCGGCGACCTGCCGCACGTCGCGGGTGATGACGTCGTCGAGGTACCCGTCGAAGAACCGCTCCCGACGTCGTGGCGAGTCCCGGCGGACCGCCTCAGGGAAGCCGCCGCGGGTGGCCCGGCTCAGGCACTCCCGGCGGCTGAACCCCTCCGCCTCGGCGCGCAGGTCAGCGCCCTGCCGGAAGGCCGCGTCGACGAAGCCGTCCGGCGCACCGTCGATCTCGCCCTGCGACAGCGGCCACAACTCGATGGTCTCCGACCGTCCCGGCAGCGTATCCGGCAGACTCTGCAGGGCCAGCAGCCGCGCCGAGCCCGTCAGCAGGAGCCGTCCGGGACGGGGGTCCCGATCGACGACGTGCTTGATCGCGAGCCAAAGGTCCGGCACCCGCTGCACCTCGTCGATCAGCATCAGCCCGTCGTGCTGCACGAAGCGGACCGGGTCCTCGATCGCAGCGGTGCGGGTGCCGGGATTGTCCAGGAATCTCGCCACGCCCCCTGGATGCTGCCGGAGCACGGCCTCCGCCAGGGTGCTCTTGCCGACCTGACGGGCACCGTTGACAACCACGACACGCGTGTCGTCAAGCGCCGCCGCGATCAGCTCGGAAGCATGCCTGGGCAGCAGTTCAGCGGCTCTGCGCATGCGATCAGCGTAGCGCTTCGCTTTCAAACTGCCGTGCCAGTCACTTTCAAATTGCCGCGGGTTCGGCTTTCATTCTGCCGGGGTTGCGGTGCCGTTGGTGGCGGCGATCTGATCGGGGCGCTTCGGCGCGTACCGGGTGACGTACTCCTGCCCGGTGAGCTGCTGGATCGCGTTCATCAGCTTGAGTGTCAGCTCGCGCAGGCCGCGGCTGTCGATCTCGCCGCCCTGCCATTGGCTCAGGTCGAGGGGCTCACCGACGCGGACCTCGACGGTCGGACCGAGCCGGGGCACCGAGGCGCCGATCGGCTGGATCTTCTCGGTGTTGAGGATGCCGATCGGGATGATCGGGGCGGGCGCGTCGAGGGCGAGCTTCGCCACACCGGGACGGCCCCGGTAGAGCCGGCCGTCGGGTGAGCGGGTGCCCTCGGGGAAGATGCCCAGGACGTGACCGTCGCGCAGGACCGGCAGCGCGGCGTCGAGCGCCATCAGGCTGGCCCGGCCGCCGGAGCGGTCGACGGGGATCTGGTTCAGCCCGAACATGACGTTGCGCATGACCGCGCCCTTGACGCCGGGGCCGACGAAGTATTCGTCCTTGGCGAGGAAGTAGACGTTGCGCGGCATGAGCGCACCCATCAGCACCGAGTCGATGACGGACTGGTGGTTGCTGGCGAGGATCGCCGGGCCGGTGGTCGGCACGTTGTCCAGTCCGCTGACCTTGGGCCGCCAGAGCAGGCGGGACAGTGGTGAGATCGCGAACTTGCCGACCGCATACAGCGCGGACAAATGCCCTCCACCAGGCTCAACAGACGATGCCGCCCACTGTAGACGGCAAGGGTCGTCCGGTCAGCCGGAGAGCTCACACCGTGGGCAACACCACCCGCCGCCCCAACCGATCGTTCAGGACGCGACGAGCACGAGGGCGGTCGCGGCCAGCCCCAGGCCGGCCAGTTGCACGGGGCGCAGCCGCTCGCGGTCGACGAACATCGCCAGCAGCACCGTGGTCACCGGATACAGCGAGGCGACCGGCGCGATGATGCTCAGGTCGCCGTTCTGGACGGCCACGATGTAGAGCGCGTTGGCGCTCATGTCGAGCATCCCGGCGCCGAGCAGCCAGCGCAGCGGCGTGCCGGACGGTCGCGGCGCGCCCCGGCGGCGCAGCAGCAGCGGCGCGCCGAGCCCGACGGCGGCGAGCTGTGCGCCGAGGATCGGCCACATGCCGGCGTCGCCGCCCGCGGCACCGGCCGCGTCGCCGGCGGCCGACAGGCAGATGAAGAACAGGCCGAACGCGACCCCGGCGGCGAGAGCGAGGCCGATGAGCCCACCGGAGACCCTGACGCTGCCGTCGCCGGGCGCGAGGCTCACCAGGCCGATGGCCGCGATCGCGCAGCCGGCGCCGGTCAGCGCGAGCGCGCCCGGGCGCTCGCCCTGCAGCAGGCCGGCGGCGAGCGGCAGCAGCGCGGTGGTGACGGCACTGACGGGGGCCACGATCGTCATCGCGCCGCCGGCCATCGCCTTGTAGAACACCATCATGCCGAGGACCCCGAACACCCCGGCCGCGGCGCCCCACCCGACCACGCCGGCCTGCGGCGAGGCGGGCATGAGCACGAGGTACACCAGCAGCAGCGGGATGCTCGCCGCCTTCGACAGCACCACGACGGTCACCGCGTCGATCCGCTGGCTGGCCTTGCCACCGGCGAAGTCGCCCACGCCCCAGACCAGTCCGGACAGCGCGGCGAGCACGATGCCGATCATGCGAGCTTCTCGATCGTCACGGTGTCGGCGTCGAGCAGCTCGGCGAGCATCGCGGCGGCCGGGGCCAGGTCGGTGTCCAGGCCCTCGAGCAGGAACACCGCCGACGTCGTCGCGGCGGTGATGGCGGTGCGGCGACCCTGGCGCCAGTTCCAGCGACGGCAGGTCACCCCGAGGTCGTCGCGCCAGATCACCTCGCCGGGCTCCGGGGTCTCCACGACCGGGACGCCCTCCTTCACCGTGTCGAACGGCTCGTCGCCGGCGGCCCGGACCAGGCGCTCGGTGCCGGTGAGCGCCCGGCGGTCCTCGCCGCCGATCGGCACGGCGAAGCGGATGCTCACGGCGTTGTACGCGTCGACGAGCCGGTCGACCACCGGCACGTCGCCGCGGGCGGCCCGCTTGCGCAGCGCCTCCGCCGAGCACGGGGTGCGCTGCGGCTTGGCACCGAACGCCCGGTACACGGCGCGCCACGGCTCCAGGGGCAGGCCGAGGTCGCCGCCGGCGTCGCGGATCGCCTGGTGCAGCACGGCGCCATCGCTCGGACCGTTGCGCAACCCGTCGGCGAGGACGGCCAGGACGGTAGCCTCATGGCCCACGGACCGGCACAGGTCGAGCACCTCATCGGCGATGGCGAACATGCCCCATGTCGTATCACAATATTGACTGTGAAGGAAAATATTTTGACCGACGATGTGGCCCAGGTCGCCCAGGCGGCGATCGCCAGGCACGTGAAGTCGCTGCGGCAGGGCCGGCGCTGGTCCCTCGACGAGCTGGCCAGCCGGTCCGGGGTCAGCAAGGGCATGCTCGTGCAGATCGAGGGCGCCAGGACCAACCCGAGCATCGGGACGCTCTGCCGGATCGCGGAGTCGTTCGGGGTGAACATCGGCCGGCTCCTGGAGTCCGAGCCGGAGCCGGTCGTGAAGATCGTCGGCGCGGACGAGCCGCCGGTGCTGTGGCGCGGCGGCGCGGGCGGGACCGGCCGGCTGCTGCGCGGCGTCAACGACCCGGCGTTCGTCGAGGTCTGGCAGTGGCGGATGCCACCCGGCGAGTCGCACGATTCCGGTGATCATGCCGTCGGTACGCGGGAGCTCATCCACCTGCAACAGGGATCGATCGTGGTGACGGTGGACGGCGCCGAGCACGCGGTCCGCGCCGGCGAGACGATCGACTTCCGGGCCGACCGCCCCCACACCTACCGCAACGCGGCGGACGTGGAGGCGGTCCTCACGATGGTGGTCGTGATGCCCCAGGGCGAGCGTGACCGGCGCGCCTGAACCCCGGTTGGATCTTCGCCCTAGCTCTTCGTCCTAGATCTTCGTCACGATCACCCGGACGGGCACGCCGTCGCCGACCTCACCGGCGAAGCCCTGGCCGCTGGCCTCGCTCGCCGGGACCGTCGCCAGCCGGTCCGCGAGGGTCTCGCCGGCGATGAACTCCCGGTGCGGCTCGACGGCGCCGAGCACCTCGGCGGGCGCCTGCACGCTCAGGTCGATCCGGTCCGACACGTTCAGGTCCGCCTCGCGGCGGGCCTGCTGCACGACCCGGACCAGGTCACGGGCCAGCCCCTCCGCCGCCAGCTCGGGGGTGACCGTGCTGTCCAGCACCACCACGCCCTCGCCGCCCGGCAGCGGCGCCGACCGGGTCGGGTCCGCCGCGACCAGCTTCAGGTCGTACTCGCCGTCCTGCAGCGCCACCCCGCCGGCCACCACCTCACCGTCGGCCGAGCGCCAGTCGCCGGCCTTGACCGCCTTGATCACCCGCTGCACGTCCTTGCCGAGGCGGGGGCCGAGCGCGCGCGGGACCAGCGTCAGCACCGGCGTGCAGTGCGCGGCGACGTCGCCGGTGAACACCACCTCCTTGACGTTGACCTCGTCGGCGACGAGCGCGGCGAACGGGCGCAGCGCCTCCGCCCGCGGGGTCGCCACCGTCAGCGTCGGCAGCGGCAGCCGGACCCGCAGGCCGCGGGCCTTGCGCAGCGACAGCGCCGCCGAGCACACGTCCCGGACCGCGTCCATGTCCGCGACCAGGGCGTGGTCGGACGGGAACTGCGCCGCCGACGGCCAGTCCGTGAGGTGCACCGACCGCTCGCCGGTCAGGCCGCGGTAGATCTCCTCCGCGGTCAGCGGCAACAGCGGCGCGACGACCTGCGTGAGCGTCGACAGCACGGTGAACAGCGTGTCGAACGCGTCGCGGTCGCCGGACCAGAACCGGTCGCGGGAGCGGCGCACGTACCAGTTGGTCAGCGCGTCGAGGAAGGACCGCACGGTCGCGCAGGCGCCCGACAGGTCGTAGGCGTCCAGCTGCTGCTGCACTCCCGCGACCAGCTCGCCGGTCTTCGCCAGGACGTACCGGTCGAGCAGGTGCGTGCTGTCGACCCGGCGCTGGGCGGTGTACCCGTCCGCGTTGGCGTAGAGCGAGAAGAAGTACCACACGTTCCACAGGGGCAGCAGCACCTGCCGGACCGCGTCGCGGATACCGACCTCGGTGACCGGCATGTCACCGCCGCGCAGCACCGGGGAGGCCACCAGGAACCAGCGCATCGCGTCGGAGCCGTACTCGTCGAACACCCGGTACACGTCGGGATAGTTGCGCAGGCTCTTGGACATCTTGCGGCCGTCCTCGCCGAGCAGGATGCCGTGACTGACGCAGTTGGTGAACGCCGGCCGGTCGAACAACGCCGTGGCCAGCACGTGCATGGTGTAGAACCAGCCGCGGGTCTGGCCGATGTACTCGACGATGAAGTCGCCCGGGTAGTGGTGCTCGAACCAGTCCCGGTTCTCGAACGGGTAGTGCACCTGGGCGAACGGCATCGACCCCGACTCGAACCAGCAGTCCAGGACCTCCGGGACCCGGCGCATCACCGACTGCCCGGTCGGGTCGTCCGGGTTGGGCCGGGTCAGGCTGTCGATCTCCGGGCGGTGCAGGTCGCCGGGGCGCACCCCGAAGTCGCGCTCGAGCTCGTCGAGCGAGCCGTACACGTCGACGCGCGGATACTGCGGGTCGTCGGACTTCCACACCGGGATCGGCGAACCCCAGAACCGGTTCCGGCTGATCGACCAGTCGCGGGCGTTGGCCAGCCACTTGCCGAACGAGCCCTCCTTGATGTGCTCCGGCGTCCAGGTGATCTGCTGGTTGAGCTGCACCATCCGGTCGCGGAACGTGGACACCGCCACGAACCACGAGGACACCGCCTTGTAGACCAGCGGCGTGTCGCAGCGCCAGCAGTGCGGGTAGGAGTGCGTGTAGGAGTCGTGGCGCACGACGACGCCCGCGGCCTTCAGGTCGCGGATGACCGGCTTGTTGGCCTCGAAGACCTGCAGCCCCTGATACGTGGGGACGACCGAGGTGAACCGGGTGTGCTCGTCGACGGTGACGACGGTGGGGATGCCGACGGAGGCGCAGGCGGTCTGGTCGTCCTCGCCGAAGGCGGGCGCCATGTGCACGACGCCGGTGCCGTCCTCGGTGGTGACGAAGTCCGCGCCGATGACCTGGAACGCGTTCGGCGTCTCGGCCAGGAAGTCGAACAGCGGCGTGTACCGGCGACCGACCAGCGCGGCGCCCTTGACCGTCCTTTGGAAGGTCGCGTTCGCCAGCTCCTTCTCATACGCCGCGACCCGGGACTCGGCGAGGATGAGCTCCTGTCCACTTTCGAGATAGACGGCATAGTCGATGTCCGGGCCGACCGCCAGGGCCAGGTTCGACGGCAGCGTCCACGGCGTGGTCGTCCAGGCGAGGATCTTCTCCCCGGTCTCCAGCTGGAACGCCACGGTCAGCGCCGGGTCCTGCCGGTCCCGGTAGACGTCGTCGTCCATCCGCAGCTCGGTGTTGGACAGCGGCGTCTCG
Source organism: Dactylosporangium siamense (assembly GCF_016862795.1). Lineage (GTDB taxonomy): Bacteria > Actinomycetota > Actinomycetes > Mycobacteriales > Micromonosporaceae > Dactylosporangium > Dactylosporangium siamense. The sequence continues at coordinate 54,472 of NZ_BONQ01000161.1, forward strand.
CAGCGCCAGCAGTACGCGAGGACCCGGAACCCCTCGTAGACCAGGCCCTTGTCGTGCAGCGTCCTGAAGGCCCACATGACGCTTTCCATGTAGTCCAGGTCGAGCGTCTTGTAGTCGTTGTCGAAGTCGACCCAGCGCGCCTGGCGGGTGACGTAGCGCTCCCACTCGTTGGTGTAGCGCAGCACCGACTCCCTGGTCGCCGCGTTGAACTTGTCGACGCCCAGCTGCAGGATCTCCGCCTTGGTCGTGATCCCGAGCTGCTTCTCCGCCTCCACCTCGGCGGGCAGGCCGTGACAGTCCCACCCGAACCGCCGCTCGACCCGGAAGCCGCGCATCGTCTTGTACCGCGGCACGACGTCCTTCACGTACCCGGTCAGCAGGTGGCCGTAGTGCGGCAGGCCGTTGGCGAACGGTGGGCCGTCGTAGAACACGAACTCGCCGGTGCCGTCGGCGCCGGCGTCGCGCTGGTCGACGGAGGCCTCGAAGGTCTTGTCGGTGGCCCAGTGGTCCAGGACGCCCCGCTCGACCTCGGGCAGGTTCGGGCTGGCCGGCACTCCCTGCGCGGCGTTGTGCATCGGGTAGGCCATCGGTGGTCGCGCTCCTCGCGTGTTGTCAGTTTCGCGGGTCTGCGGTCCCGCTGTTTCGCGGGTCTGCGGTCACGCTGTTTCCTCGACTCCACGCGGGGACGAACCCTCGCAGGTCCGCGGTACCACCCCGCTTGCCACCTCTCGGTGGCCGCTCGTTGGCCGGCTGTCACGGGCCGGTGCCCGTCCGGTTCTACTCGGACCGCTTTCCTCGGATCGCGGCCTTTTCTTCCGGAGGCTCGCCGGTGATGGCCGGGTCGACGCCTGTGCACCCAGGATACCGCTCCCGTCACCCGGGTTTCCGCCGCTGCCATAAAGAATAGTAAAGAAACCTTGACATTAATTCCCCGCTGGAGTTTCGTGACACCAAACGTCGACGCCCATCGACGTCACCCCCACCTGGAGCCACGATGCGTCCACGCACTATCGCCCTGATCTCGGGCACCGGAGCGGCCGCGCTGACCCTCGCCGGGGTCGTCATCGCGCTGCCCGCCTCGGCCGCCGAGCTGCTCACCAACCCAGGCTTCGAGACCGGCAACGCCAACAGCTGGAGCTGCGAGCCGTCCGCCGCCGTCACGTCCGGCGCGGCCCGGTCCGGCAACTGGAAGCTCACCGGCACCCCCGGCGGCGCCACCGCCCGATGCCAGCAGACGGTGTCGGTCCAGCCGAACACGAAGTACACGTTCTCCGGCTACGTCAACGGCTCCTACGTCTTCATCGGCGCCACCGGCGGCGTCGACGCCAGCACCTGGACGCCCGGCACCAGCGGCTACCAGCAGCTGTCGGTCACGTTCACGACCGCGGCGGCGCAGACCTCCGCGGTCGTCTACGTCCACGGTTGGTACGGCCAGCCGGCGTACACCGCGGACGACTTCTCGCTGAGCGGGCCCGGTGGTACCCCACCGACCACGCTCGAACCGACCACGCCTTCGGCATCCCCGTCGCGCTCGACGTCGCCGTCCGCGTCTCCCTCCGCCTCCCCGTCGAAGTCGCCGTCGACCTCACCGTCGCCGTCCACGTCGACACCGCCGAGCCCGCTGCCGAAGCACTTCCTGACCGGCTACTGGCAGGACTTCGTCAACAACGCGGCGAAGCTGAAGCTGCGGGACACGCCCAGCGAGTACGACCTGATCGACGTCGCGTTCGCCGAGACCGGCTCGCAGCCGGGCCAGCTCACGTTCGCGGTCGACCCGCAGCTCGCCTCGGCGCTGGGCGGCTACACCGACGCGGAGTTCAAGTCCGACATCGCCACCCTGCACGCCCGCGGCAAGAAGGTCATCCTGTCCGTCGGCGGCGAGGCCGGCCGGGTCAGCGTCGGCGACTCGACCGCCGCGACGAACTTCGCCAACAGCGCCTGGTCGCTGATGCAGCAGTACGGCTTCGACGGCATCGACATCGACCTGGAGAACGGCCTCAACCCGACCTACATGGCGCAGGCGCTGCGCTCACTGCGGGCCAAGGCCGGCGCGAACCTCATCATCACGATGGCGCCGCAGACGATCGACATGCAGTCCACCGGCGGCAGCTACTTCGCCCTGGCACTGTCCATCAAGGACATCCTGACCGTCGTCTACACCCAGTTCTACAACTCCGGCAGCATGCTCGGCTGCGACCAGATGGCCGCGTACTCGCAGGGCACCGTCAACTTCATGACCGCCCTGGCCTGCATTCAGCTGGAGAACGGGCTGCGGCCCGACCAGGTCGCCCTCGGGCTGCCCGCCGGTCCCGGCGCGGCCGGCGGCGGCGTGGTCGCCCCGGCCCTGGTCAACCAGGCGCTGTCCTGCCTGGCGACCGGCACCAGCTGCGGCACGTTCAAGCCGCCGCACACCTACCCCGGCATCCGCGGCGCGATGACCTGGTCGATCAACTGGGACGTCACCAACGGCAACAACTTCGCCAAGACCGTCAAGCCGCACCTGGCGACCCTGCCCTAACGCTTTCTTCCCCAACACAGTGAGGGGGACGGGTGTCCCAGCACCCGTCCCCCTCGCCCATGCGGGTCTCACCCGGCCGGGGTGAATTTCTATTCCGCGAGCTCCGGGAACCACAGCGCGATCTCACGCTTCGCACTGTCCACGGAGTCGGAGGCGTGCACGAGATTCTCCCGGTTGGACAGCGAGAAATCGCCGCGGATGCTGCCGGGCGCGGCCTTGCGGCCGTCGGTCGAGCCGATCAGCGTGCGGATCACGGCGATCGCCTCGTCGCCCGAGACGACCAGGGCGACCAGGTTGCCGCTGGTCATGAAGTCGCGCAGCGGCGGGTAGAAGTCCCGCTCGACGTGCTCGGCGTAGTGCTGGTCGGCGAGGGCCCGGTCCATGGTGCGCAGCCGCATCGCGTCGACGGCGAGGCCCTTGCGCTCGAGCCGGCCGATGATCTCGCCGACGAGTCCACGGCGCACGGCATCAGGCTTGATCAAAACGAGCGAACGCTCGGCCACGACGTGCCTCCAAGATGGGTTCGGTACGCCTCCGAGCCTACCGAGCGTCACCGTCGCCGACCCGCCAGGGTGCCGAAGACTTCCGTTCCGGCGATGATCAGGCATAGCCTGATGTCAGTCGTCTGGGGAGGTCGACTTGCCGTCCAGCAATCGTGCACAGGACACCGGCAGCAGAAAACTCGTGATCGCCCTGCTCATCGTGGTCGGCGGTTTTCTGGCATTCTGCGGACTCGGTATGACCAACGCCTTGGTGGTCGCGTTGGGCATCATCGTGGCCGCGGCCGGTCCCGTGCTGATCCTTGTCCTGAACTCGCGCAACAAGGTGCGGCAATACGTCTACGGCACAGCGAGAGTCGCCGATATCTCGCCCCGCCCGACGACCGACGGCCGGACCGCCCGGGGGCGGCTCAAGCTCGTCGTGAAGGCGACCGGCGTCAACGGCGTCACGGTCTCCACCGTCGACCCGGCGATCCCGCTCGACAAGTGGCCCGACGCCGGCGCCACCCTGCCCGTCCAGGTCCTCAAGGGCAACCCGCGCAAGCTCGCCGTCGTCTGGGACAAGGTCCAGTCGCACCAGGACGCCCAGGCGTCGGAGCGCCGGCCCACCAGCGGCAGCGCGCCCCGCTACTCCCTGGACGGCGACGAGCTCGACATCACCGACTCCCCGACCGACGACTACGAGCGCCGGCGCGCCCGCCAGCGCGCCTCCGGCCCGCCGTTCGAGCGGCCGGGTGACGACCTGCCGCCCGACGACCGGCCGACGCTCACCGACCTGCCCCCGATCGCGGCGCCGGTCATCGAGCCGGTCCGGCTGTCCGGCCGGGCCGACCGGACCGGGCAGACGAGGTCCGCCCAGCGACCGACCTCCCCCGGCCCGACGCCGGGCCTTGGCGCCTCAGGCCCGGGCGCGACGGGCCTTGGCGCTCCCAACCCGGGCGCTTCCAACCCGGGCGCGACGGGGCTCGGCGTTTCCGGTCCGGGCGCGACGACGGCCGCCGTCGCGTTCGCCGAGCCGGGTGACCCGCCGGCGGCCACGGGCGGGTTCGAGGAGCCTGCCGCGGTCGCCACGCAGGACACGGCCCGGCCGGCGCACACCGGCGTCGCCACCGAGGACACCCCGCCGATGGTGGTCCGGCTCCCGTCCAACCCGGTGCGTGGCGGCGCCGCCCGCCGCCGCCCGAGCCCCCGGCCCCGCCCCGGCACCCACGACCGCGGCCCCGGCCGCACCGCGCAGCCGGCCGCCCCGGCTCCGGAGGAGACCCCGGCGGTGGTGGCGGAGGAGGCCCCGGCGACGTACACGATCCCGGAGGCCGGTTCGCCGCTCGCCCCGCCGCCGGACCTGCCGGTGCCGGACCCCGACGACATGGAGCCGGTCACCGGGCCACCCGCCGCCGTCACGATGACCAAGCCCGCCGCAGCCTCGGCCGACACCGACACCGACACCGACACCGGCACCGCCGACGCGGTGGTCGAGGTGGGGCCCGAGGTGGAGACGGCGGTCGAGGGCGGCGCGGAAGTCCCCGGCGACCGGCCTTCGGGCACCGCCGCGCTCGCGTCCGGGATCACCTGGTGGCCGGACCGCGAGACGGAGCAGCTGCCGACCAGGGTCCAGCGGGTCGAGCCGATCCCGGTCGTCGACGCCGAACTGCCGGCGCCAGTCGAGGAGCCCCCGGCGGTCCCACCGACCCCGCTGCGGTCCGCCAACGAGGCGTCCGCCGCCGCTGCCGAGTCCGCCGCCGAGCCGATGGTGGTGGACGGCGGCAGCAACGGCGCCGCCACGACCCGGCCGTGGGGCGCGGTGGACGCCGACGGCCGGCCGGAGCGCACGACGTCGGCGTGGTCGGGCAACGGCCACTCCCGCGACGCGGTGCCGCTCGGCGCCGGCATGTTCGGCGCTCCCCCGGTCTGGCCGAAGCCCGCGACGGTCGATGACGACGACGAGCCGGTCTCCCCCGACCCGTACGCGACGGAGCACTACGTCAGCGACTCCCCCGAGGACCAGCTGGAGGAGCAACCGCCGTCGGAGGGCGCGGTGGGCCAGTTCCTGGCCACCCAGCAGCGCCCGCCGACGACACCGCTGGACGGGGTCAACGGTGTGAGCATCACGCTGATCGTGTCGGATCTGGAGCGGTCCCGCCGGTTCTACCGCGACACGCTCGGCCTCACCGAGCTCGACAGCGGCCCGGCCGCCGCGGTCCTCGCGACCGGCGACGCCCGGGTCGTGCTGCGCCGGGTCGCGGACATGCCGCCGGTCGACCGCCGCGTCGTCCACCTCAACCTCGAGGTCCCCGACGTCTACGAGGCCTACGAGCGGCTCCGCGAGCAGGGCGTCGACTTCGTCCACCGGCCGCGGGTCGTCCCGCAGGGCGAGCAGCTGGAGCTGTGCTCGGCGACGTTCCGCGACCCCGACGGCCACGCGATCGCGCTGACGAAGTGGGAGCTGAGGCGCTAGGCGTACCGGCGCAGGGTGTCCTCGGCGGTGCGGCGCATCAGGTCGCGCAGCGCCGCCGGGGCCAGGACCTCGACGTCGGGGCCGAAGCGGCCCAGGTCGACGCGGGCGTGTTCGAAGGACTCGATCGGCATGACGATCCGGACCCAGCCGTCGGCGTCGGGCGGGCCGGCGGTGTCGCGCAGCGCCCGTTCGGCGACGGGCCCGAGCATCCACCACATGCTCGCCGCGCGAGGTCCGACGAGGACGGTGGCGTCGCCGCCGCGGTACAGGGTGTGCTGGAGCCGCTCGGACCACTCGGTCCAGTACCCGCGCAGGTCGAAGTCGGCGGGGCGGTCGAATCGTCCGTCGAGCACGGCGGCGGTGTCGATGCGCGAGATCCGGTAGGCGTTGACGCGTTCCCGGCCGCGGGCGACGACGTACCAGGCGGTGCCCTTCAGGACCAGCCCGAACGCCTCCAGGGTCCGCTCGACCTGGGTGCCGTCCCACTTGCGATAGGTGACCCGCAGCGGCCGCTGGTCCCAGACGGCGCCGGCGACCGTGTCGAGGTGCGGCGGCGCCTCCGGGTCGCGGAACCAGCCGGGCGCGTCGACGTGCACGCGTTCCTGGATCCGGGCCGCCATCGTCCGCTGCTCGAGCGGCATCGCGGCGAGGAGCTTGAGCTGCGCCGCGTCGAGGGTGGACCCGAGGCCGAGGTGCCCGGCGGTGGCGCCGCTGCCGGCGAGGAACAGGGCGGCGGCCTCGTCGGTGGTGAGCCCGGTCAGGGTGGTCCGGTAGCCGTCGACGAGCTGGTAGCCACCGGCGGGACCGCGGTCGGCGTACACGGGGACACCCGACGCCGACAGCGCCTCGATGTCGCGGTACACCGTGCGCACCGACACTTCGAGCTCGTCGGCGATCTGCTGCGCGGTGAGCCGGCCCCGGGTCTGCAGCAGCAGGAGCGTGGACAGCAGCCGGCTCGCCCGCATGGCTCAGGGTTTGTTCGCGTAGACGGCCCGCCGCACGTACAACACGTAGGCCCAGGTGAGGCCGAAGACGATGCCGAGGGCCAGCAGCGACCAGTGCAGGACGCCCCCGGCGAGCAGCCCGACCGGCACGACCAGCCCCGCGAACCAGGCCCAGTCGTGCTTCAGCAGCCCGCAGAGCGCGAAGCTGACCACGGCGAGCCCGACGCACAGCCAGATCGCCGCCGCCGACTGGCCGAGCTTCGCCAGGGGCAACAGGGCAAGCAGCAGGACCACGCCGAACACGGCCAGGGCGGACGCTCCGACGCCGCGGACCGCGCCGCCGGGGTTCTTCAGGCCGGCGGTGCTCACGGCGTCACCTCTGCTGCGCTCCGGCGCCGCCGTGAGCCAACCCCGCGCTCCGGACCGCTCATCGCTTCAGCAGCCCGCGGGCGTCGGCGACGGTGACGACCGAGCCGGTGATGAGGATGCCGATGGTGCCGGGGACCGCGTTGTCGGACTCGGCGAGGGCGACGGCGGTGTCGATCGCGTCGGGGAAGTCCGGCACGACGTGGACGCGTTCGGGGCCGTACAGCTCCTCGGCGATGGCGCCGAGCTGCGCGGCCGACATGCCCCGCGGGGAGCTGTTGCGGGTGCAGACGATGCTCTCGGTGATCGGCTCGAGCAGCTCCAGCATCCCTTCGACGTCCTTGTCGGCGAGGGCCGCGACGACGGCGACGAGGCCGTTGAACGCGAACTCCTCGTTGAGCGCGCGGACGGTCGCCTGCATGCCGGCGGCGTTGTGGGCGGCGTCGACGAGGATCGGCGGGGAGGTGCGGACCCGTTCGAGGCGGCCGGGCGAGGTCGCGCCGCCGAACCCGTCGCGGACGGACTCCGCGTTCAGGGCGCGTTCGTTGCCGGCGCCGAGGAACGTCTCGACGGCGGCGAGCGCGATCGCCGCGTTCTGCGCCTGGTGCTCACCGTGCAGTGGCAGGAAGATGCCCTCGTAGGTGCCGGAGAGCCCGCGCAGGGTCAGGACCTGCCCGCCGACGGCGAGGTCGCGGTGCACGACGCCGAACTCCCGGCCTTCGCGGGCGATGGTCGCGCCGACCTCGGCGCAGCGCTCCAGGATCGGGCGCATCGCCTCCTCCGGCTGCGCGGCGCAGATCAGCGTGGATCCCTTGTGGATGATCCCGGCCTTGGCCAGGGCGATGTCCTCGATGGTGTCGCCCAGCCACTCGGTGTGGTCGAGACCGATCGGGGTGATCACGGTCGTCTGCGCCTGCAGCACGTTGGTGGAGTCGTCGGCACCGCCCAGGCCGACCTCGATCACGGCGACGTCGACGGGCGCGTCGGCGAACGCGGCGAACGCCATCGCGGTCGTCATGTCGAAGTACGTCAGCGGCGCGTCGCTGCGCGCGTCGAGATACTCGGCGAGCGGCTGGACCTCGTCGTAGATCTCGACGAACCGGTCCTCGCTGATCGGCTCGTCCTCGATGCTGATCCGCTCACGGATGGTCTGCAGGTGCGGGCTGGTGTATCGCCCGGTCCGCAGCCCGTGGGCGCGCAGCAGCGAGTCGATCATCCGGGCCGTCGACGTCTTGCCGTTGGTGCCGGTGATGTGGATCGCCGGGTACGCCCGCTGCGGGCTGCCCATGAGGTCGAGCAGCCCTTCGATCCGCCCGAGGTCGAACACCATCCGGGTGAAGCCCCTGGCGTTCAGCTCCTGATCAACTTCGGTGAACCGGCTCATAGTGCGTCCAGCTGCCCGGTGATGCGGGCCAGGTCGGCCTCGGCGGCGGCGAGCCGCTGCCGGATCTTCTCCACGACCGGCTCGGGCGCCTTGTCGGTGAACGCCGGGTTGTCGAGCTTCGCCCGGCACTGCGCGGCTTCCTTCTCCGCGGCGGCCTGGTCCTTGCCGAGCCGGGCCCGCTCGGCGGCGACGTCGATCGTGCCGCGGGTGTCCAGCTCGACGGTGACCCCGACGCCCACGCTGAGCTTCGCCGTCGCGGCGAACTCCGCGCCCGGCGCCTCCAGGCGGGCCAGGGACCGGATGAGACCCTCGTGGGCGGACAGCCCGGCGGCGTCGAGGCCCTCCAGGCGGGCGACCACCTTCTGGGCCGGCTTGACGCCCTGGTCGGCGCGGAACCGGCGGACCTCGGTGACGACCCGCTGCAGGTCGGCGACCTCACGCTCGGCCGCGTCGTCGACCAGTGCCTGGTCAGCGGCCGGCCAGGACGCCCGCACCAGGGTCGGCGCGCCGGTCAGCGTCGTCCACAGCTCCTCGGTCACGAACGGCGTGATCGGGTGCAGCAGCCGCAGCAGCTGGTCCAGCACGTGGCCGAGGACCCGCTGCCGCTGCGGGGTCATGGCCCCCTTCGACAGCTCCAGGTACCAGTCGCACACGTCGTCCCACGCGAAGTGATACAGCGTGTCGCAGACCTTCGCCAGCTCGTATGCCTCGAACTGCTCGTCGACCTCGGCGATGACGTGCTGCAACCGGGACAGGATCCACCGGTCGACGGTCGACAGGTCGCCGGTCGGCAGGTCGCCCTCGACGGTCGCGCCGTTGGACAGGCCGAACCTGGTCGCGTTCCACAGCTTGTTGCAGAAGTTGCGGGCGCCCTGCACCCACTCCTCGCTGACGGGGACGTCCGCGCCGGGGTTGGCGCCGCGGGCGAGGGTGAAGCGGGTCGCGTCGGCGCCGAACCGGTCGATCCAGTCCAGCGGGTCCACGACGTTGCCGAACGACTTCGACATCTTCTTGCCGTGCTGGTCACGGACCATGCCGTGGAGCATGACGACGTCGAACGGCTGCCGGCCGTCCATCGCATACAGGCCGAACATCATCATCCGGGCGACCCAGAAGAACAGGATGTCGTAGCCGGTGACGAGGACGCTCGTCGGGTAGAACTTCGCCAGGTCAGGGGTCTCGTCGGGCCAGCCGAGCGTGGAGAACGGCCACAGCGCGGAGGAGAACCAGGTGTCCAGGACGTCCTGGTCCTGGGTCCAGCCGTCGCCGGCCGGGGGCTGCTCGTCCGGGCCGACGCAGACGACCTCGCCCTGTGGCCCGTACCAGACCGGGATCCGATGCCCCCACCACAGCTGCCGGGAGATGCACCAGTCGTGCATGTTGTCGACCCAGCCGAAGTAGCGCTTGGTCAGCTCGGGCGGCTCGACCCGGACCCGGCCGTCACGGACGGCGTCGCCGGCGGCCCTGGCGAGCGGCTCCGTCTTCACGAACCACTGCAGCGACAGCCGCGGCTCGACGGTGGTGCCGCAGCGCTGGCAGTGCCCGACGGCGTGGGTATACGGCCGCTTCTCGGCCACGATGCGGCCCTCGGCGCGCAGCGCGGCGACGACGGCCGGGCGCGCCTCGAAGCGGTCCAGCCCGAGGAACGGCCCGTGCACGGTGATGACGCCGTGCTCGTCCATGATCGTGAGGCTCGGCAGGCCGTGCCGCTGGCCGATCTCGAAGTCGTTGGGGTCGTGCGCCGGGGTCACCTTGACCGCGCCGGTGCCGAACGCCGGGTCGACGTGCGCGTCGGCGACGATCGGGATGCGGCGCCCGGTGAGCGGCAGCTCGACCTCGGTGCCGACCAGGTGCTTGTAGCGCTCGTCGTCCGGGTGCACCGCCACGGCGGTGTCACCGAGCATCGTCTCGGCCCGGGTGGTGGCGACCACGATCGCGTCGGCGCCGTCGCCATACCGGATGGAGACCAGCTCACCGTCGTCGTCGGAGTGCTCGACCTCGATGTCGGACAGCGCGGTCAGGCACCGGGGGCACCAGTTGATGATGCGCTCGGCCCGGTAGATGAGGCCGTCGTCGAAGAGCCGCTTGAAGATGGTGAGGACGGCGCGGGACAGGCCCTCGTCCATGGTGAACCGCTCGCGGCTCCAGTCGACGGAGTCGCCGAGGCGGGTCATCTGCCCGAGGATCTTGCCGCCGGACTCGGCCTTCCACTGCCAGACCTTCTCCACGAACGCCTCGCGGCCCAGGTCGTGCCGGGACTGCCCGGACGCGGCGAGCTGCCGCTCCACGACGTTCTGGGTGGCGATGCCGGCGTGGTCCATGCCCGGCAGCCACAGCGCCTCGAAGCCCTGCATCCGCTTGCGGCGGATGAGGGCGTCCTGGACCGTGTGGTCGAGGGCGTGACCGATGTGCAGCGATCCCGTCACGTTCGGCGGAGGCAGCACGATGGCGAACGCGGGCTTGTCACTGGCCGCGTCCGCCGTGAACAGCCCGTCGGCGACCCACTGTTCATACCGCCGCTGTTCTACCTCGCCGGGCGCATACTGGGCCGAGAGCACCGAGGCAGTGGGGGCGGTCGGCTCGGCCGTCGTGTCACTCGTCGTGTCACTGAGGCCGGGCGTCCGTTGAGTCTCCGTCACATAGCGAGTCTAGAACTTCGCATGTGGGGTCTACGCTCGCCAGTGCCCCCTCACTCAGGAGACTGATCGACGGTGACTTACCCGCCTCGCCCGTCCGACGACGAGCCCCGTTCGCAGCCGTTCCAGCCGCAGTCGTATGACCTGGCGCCGGAGTTCGGCACGCAACAGGCTCCGAGCGATGGGTCCTACCAGCAGCAGCCCGGACCGTACGGTCCTCCGCAGTCCTACCAGCAGCAGCCGCCGCAGTATCAGCAGCCTGCCTACCAGGACCCGTACCAGGCGTCGGCACCGCCGTTCCAGCAGCAGCCCTATCAGCAGCAGCCTGCCTACCAGCAGCCCTTCACGCCGCCCCCGCCCCCGCGCCGCGGCAAGGGCCTGAAGATCACCCTCGCCGTCCTGGGCGTCCTGTTCCTGGTCTGCGCGGTCGGCTGCGGCGTGTTCCTGTATCCGGTCATCTCCGCGAACGGCACCACGGTGACCGCGCCGCCCACGCTGCCCGGCGGTCTCAACAAGGAGACCTCCGACGAGATGCAGAAGATCGTCGACCAGATGGAGGCCGACCTGCGCAACGACGTCGGCGACGTCGACCAGGTCGCGGCGGGCATCTACAGCGACGGCGACCCGCAGAAGCTGGTCGTGCTCGTCGCCGCCACTTCGACGGTCTTCTTCCCCGACAGCGAGGTCGCGGACGCCTTCAAGGGCTTCAACTCCACCTCCGGCAGCGGCATCGGCGGCCAGACCAGCTACCCGGCCGGCGACCTGGGCGGCACGGTGAAATGTGGCAGCGGCACCGAGGACGACCTGCCGATGACCCTCTGCGCCTGGGCGGACCACGGCAGCGTCGGCATCGCCATCTTCATCGGCCGGGAGCTCAAAGAGGCCGCCGACCTCTTCCTGCAGATCCGACCCGCCGTCGAAAGCCGCTGATTCGTCGTTTTCGCAGGTGTACGTGTGGGGCCGGGCCGCTGTGGTCCGGCCCCACTTCGCCTCACGGGCCTTGCTACGCTGCGCCGATGGTCGATCTTCCGGGCATGTCCTCCGCCGACGACGACGGCGACTTCGACGAGGACGCCGCTGCTGATCACAGGCCCGGCTCCGCCATCAACGTGAAGAAGGTCGCCATCGTCTGCGGCGCCCTCGCCGGCGTCGCCCTGCTCGGCTCCGCGGTCGTCTATGGCCCGACGGTCGCCCGGGTCACCTCGCAGCGGGGCACCACGGTGTCCACCCCGGCACAGGTCGGCGCGTTCACGATGGACTCCTCCGACGACGCGAAGAACACCGCCGAATACGTGCGCGACGCGATCGCCGCCGAGGTGAACCTCGACAAGAGCGTCGGCGCCATCTACAAGGACCAGGCCCAGACCGTCATCCTCGTCGCCGGCACCGCCCGCGTCTGGAAGCCGGAGAAGTCGCTGACCGCCGCGTTCAAGGTGGTCGCTGACGACAGCGGCTCGGTCCGCGACCTCCACGACGTCGACGCCGGCAACCTCGGCGGGATCATGCGCTGCGGCGTGACCGTCGACAAGGAGGGCGATATCGCGGTGTGCGGCTGGGCCGACAACGGCTCGGTGGCGGTCGCGCTGTTCCCCGGCCGGCCGGTCAACGACGCCGCGAAGGCGATGCTCCAGCTCCGCGACGCAGTCGAGCACCGCTGATCCGCTGTGTTCCGGGCCTTTCGAGGCCCTCGTTCTGCAGCGG
>NZ_BONQ01000162.1 GCF_016862795.1 Dactylosporangium siamense
GCGCGACGGCAGGAGAACGCTGTTTCGCACCACCACCACCGCCACCACCCGCTTGACCCGACCTTCCCCGTGATCGAAGTCGCGCACCGGCTGCCCGGACGGCCAGCACGCGACTTCGATCACGGGAAAGGTCACAGCGGTTCAGGCAGCTCGCTCAGACAGCCCCCTCAGGCCAGCTCGCTCAGGCAAGCGCGCTTAGGCGGCGCTGGCGGATCGGAGGCGCTGGGCGGCGAGGGTGGCGCCGGCCGCGGCCAGGCGGCGGGCGACGTCGGCGCCGACCCGGCCGAGACCGACGACCGCGAACCGGCGACCGGCGAGGTCGGGCGAGCCGAACACCGCGGCGCACAGGGCGTGCAGCGCGGCCAGGACGCCGGCGGCGGTGTGGGTGGAGGAGTCGCCGCTGCCGCCGGCCGAGGTGGGGCGGCAGGCGACGTGCCGGGTGCGCTCGCCGATGACCAGCATGTCGTCGGGGCCGGTGCCGACGTCGGGGCCGGTGCCGTAGCGGCCGCCGAGGTCCTCGATCGCGTCGCCGACGTCGAGCAGCACGGCCCGCCGGTCGAACGCCCCGGCGGGCAGCGGCACGACGGTCTTGCCGCCGCCGTTGGGCAGGCCGGCGACGGCGCACTTGCCGGTCATGGCGGCGGACAGCCGCAGCGCGTCGGTCAGCCCGTCCGTCCAGTGTGGATAGACGGCGAGCCGGCACCCGCCGAGCGCCGGGCCGAGGGCGGTGGAGTGCAGCGCGATGATGACGGGCAGCCCGCTGCGGGCGCCCGCGCGGATGACGACCTGCTCATGTTCGAACATGGTGGCGGACGGTAGTACACCTGACGCCGAAGCAACGGTCCAACCGAACGACGTTCGAACGCTGCGGCAGAATGGCGACCGTGGACGAACTTGATTCGGCGATCGTGGAGTTGTTGCAGCACGATGCGCGGCAGACCAACCGGGACCTCGCGGCGGCGGTCGGGATCGCGCCGTCGACGTGCCTGGAGCGGGTGCGGGCGCTGCGGGAGCGCGGCGTCATCACCGGGTTTCACGCGGAGGTGAGCCTGCCGGCGCTCAACCGGCACGTGCAGGCGTTCCTCCACGTGCAGATCCGGCCGCTGAGCCGGCAGGTCATCGAGGGCTTCAAGGCACACGTGACCACGCTGCCCGAGGTCCTGTCGGTGTTCGTGGTCGCCGGCGGCGACGACTTCCTCGTGCACGTGGCGGTGCCCAGCGTCGATGCCCTGCACGCACTGCTGATGGACAAGTTCACGAAACGCCGGGAGATCGTCGGGTTCCGCAGCTCGATCATCTACCAGCATTCCCGCAACCAGATCGTGCAACCCCTCGATCAATGACTACTGATAGGACTCCGGCAAGCGACTGCAAGGGTGGGCCCACGCGACCACGTTGGGCAGGCCCTGCTTGTCGAAGAACGCGACGATCTCCGGGTCGGAGTGGCGCAGGCTGAAGTGGGTCAGCACGAATGTCGTCGCCGGGTTGGCCGCGACGATCGGGCGCAGCTCGCTCCACACGGTGTGCCCGATGCGGCGGGCCCGGTCCAGCTGGTCGTCGTCGAGAAACGTGCACTCCGTGACGACGACGGGATAGTCCAGCAGCCACGGCGAGCGGGTGAAGACGTCGGGGCGGGTGTCACCCAGAAACGCGAACAGCGGCGTGACCACCTCGTGGTCGATCTCGACCCCCTCGCGGCGCTTCGCGGCCAGGAGCCGGCCGTCCGCCTTCAACGCCTCGAACTCGGGTTTGATCGCCCGCTTCACCGACGAGAACGCGAAGCCGACGCACGGGACCTTGTGCTCGCAGTCCACGACCCGGACCCGGTGCGCGCCGCGCTTGCCGACGGCGAACTCGTCGCCGCCGCGGACCCCGTGCAACCGGGCCGCCGGCGCCAGCGAGGCGTCGTAGGGCGCGTTGTGGTTCAGGGAGCTCGTCGCCTGGATGTACCCCTGCGCGAACGGCACCGCGGCCGCCGGCAGGTAGATGTCGACGCCGGACTCCTTGACCGCGACATAGTCGAGGTCCTTGCTGTGGTCCATGTGCGTGTGGGTCAGGAACACCGTGTCGGGCTGCCAGCCCTCCACGAGCCCGCAGTCGATGCCGGCCCGCAGCTCGGGCAGGTGGAAGAACGTCTTGTCGTTGGACCGCGAGTAGCCGCTCATCGTGACCCCGGTGCCGGGAATCGCCCACGATTTCCACTGGCGGAAGGGATGCCCGCGTTCGAGCAGGTCAGCGTGCGGCATCACGGGTCCCTCCGGTTCGGCGTCCGATGTCGACGGTACCGGCGGCGGCAAACCGTTTAGGCTGTCGCCCATGAGCGACCTTCCCGAGCGGGTGGACCCCAGGAAGTTGCGTGCCTCCGACGCCGACCGCGAGCGGGTCGCGGAGGTCCTGCGCACCAGCGCCGCCGAAGGCCGGCTCGACCTCGACGAGCTCGACGAGCGCCTGCGCGCCGTCTACGCCGCCCGCACCTATGCGGAGCTGGAGCCGATCCTGGTGGACCTGCCGACGCCCTCGACCGCACCGGTCAGCCTCGACGGCGTCCCGCCGCGGCCCGGTGAGGCCGCCGAGCGGACCTGGTCGGTCGCGGTCATGAGCGGTTTCCACCGCCGGGGCGCCTGGGTCCCGCCGCGCCTGTTCTCCTGCCTGGCGTTCTGGGGTGGCGGCACGATCGACCTGCGCGACGCCCGGTTCCTCTACGGTGACCTGAAGATCCGGGCGTTCGCGGTGATGGGCGGCGTCGACGTGATCGTCCCGGACGACGCCGAGGTCGACGTCACCGGCATCGGCGTGATGGGCGGATTCGACCAGGGCGCCACCGCACCGGGCCGGCACGGCGCGCCCCGCATCGTCGTCACCGGCTTCGCGTTCTGGGGCGGCGTCACCGTCCGCCGCAAGGAGCGCAAGGACCGCAGGCACAAGGACTGACGGGTCACGACGTCCTGGCGCGCAGCATCCGGCGGACCACGTCGATGCGCTCGGTCATGTACTTGCCGACGACGGGCGCCGCGTCCACGGCCACCGTCTCCGCGCGCCCCAGGTAGGTCTCGTCGACGGCGTAGATGGGAAACAGCCGGTTCGCGAACACCATCGCCGGGGTCATCCCGCCGCGGTGCAGCTGCGGGGCAAGGTCCAGGTAGCGCTCCGCGTACGGGGCGAGCAGCGCGTCCTGCCCGGGCCGCCAGAACGTCGCCGTCACCCGCTTCACGTCACCGATCGGCACCGAACGATCCACCACCACGGTGTTCCACGCCGCCTCCTTCGCCGCCGGGTCGGGGGCCGCGGCCCGCACCGTGGTGGCCCGCACCCACGCCTCCGGGTCCGGGTCGCGGCCCAGCAACTCGTCGATCTCGGCGTCGACGGCGCCGCCGAGCTCCGACTTGCGCGCCAGCACCCGCCACCGCAGGTCGAGGTCGTCGCCGGCCTGCCCCTGCAGCCACTCGACCTCGTCCAGGTCGACGGCGGTGCGGGCGAGCGTGCGCAGCGCCACCTGGCGGCGTCCCGGGTCCGCCGCCAGCTCGCGGGCGGTCGCGGCGACCACGGCGATCAGCGCCGGGCGGTCCGCGTCCGGCGACCACAGCTCCGCGGCGTCGGCGGCGAGGGTGAGGTACGGCTCGATCACGGACCCCGACGTCTCCGCGCCGAGCACGCCGGTCAGGCACCGCACCGCCTCCGCCGCGGTCGCCTCACCGGTCAGCAGCATGTCCCACGCGGTCGCCACGGCAACGCCCCGGGCGATCGGGGTCGGCAACGCCGCCGCCGCCGCGAACAGCGTGTCGCGGTCCTCGGGGCGGGTCGTGGCGAACGTGAGGTCCTCGTCGTTGACCAGGTACAGCTCGGCATCCGGCAGGGCCACGGGGGTCGTCGGCCCGGTGACCTCGACCCGGGCCAGGTCGACCCGGCGCAGCAGGTCGCCGTCGTGGACGTACGCCCCGACGGAGAGGACCTGCGGGCGCGGCGGGCCGTCCGGACCCCGCGCGTCCAGGACCAGGTCGGGCCCGGCCCGGCGCAGCGTGAGCCGGTCGGTGCCGGCGGTCTCCAGCCACCCCGTCCGCCACCCGTCGAGGTCCCGGCCGCTGCGCTCGGCGAGCACGTCGATGAGGTCCTGCAGCGTCGTGCTGCCCCACGCGAATCGCTCGAAGTAGGTGGCCATGCCGGCGGCGAAGGCCGGCTCGCCGACGTAGTGCATCAGCTGGTGCAGCACCGACGCGCCCTTGGGATACGTGATCGCGTCGAAGATCGACATGGCCTGGGCCACGTCGCGGATCGGCTGGCGGATCGGGTGCGTGGCCGGGCCCTGGTCGGCGAGGTACGCGGCGAGCTTGCCGTCGGCGAGGTGCGCCGCCCACGCGTCGGTGAACTCCGTGACCCGCCCGGCGGCCCAGTTGGCCGCGAACTCGGCGAAGGCCTCGTTCAGCCACAGGTCGTCCCACCAGCGCATCGTGACGATGTTGCCGAACCACATGTGCGCCAGCTCGTGCAGCAGGATCTTCGCGCGGTGGCCCCGCTCCGCCTCGGTCGGCGCGGACCGGAACAGGATGGCGTCGTCCCAGGTGACACAGCCGTAGTTCTCCATCGCGCCGCCGTATTCGGGGACGAACGCCTGGTCGTAGCGGCGCTGCGGGAACGGCATCCGGAACACCTCGGCGAAGAACGCCAGCCCCTGACGGGTCAGGGTGAACAGCTCGTCGGCGTCGCGCTCCAGCACCTGGGCGAGGGACCGGCGGGCCAGCAGCCCCAGGTCGTAGCCGCCGGCCTCGCGGCGGATCTCGTGGAACGGCCCGGCGTTGACGACCGTGTTGTAGACCGACAGCGGCGGCGTCGCGGGAAACGTCCACCGCCTCGCGTCGCCGACCACGTCGACGACCGCGTCGCCGCTGTTGCTGACCACCGTCCAGTGCGCGGGGGCGAGGACCGTGAACGCGTGCGGGGCCTTCAGGTCCGGTTGGTCGAAGCACGCCCACACGTGGTGCGCCTCGTCGGGCTCGAACGAGGTCCACACGTAGACCTCGCCGTCGGCCGCGTCGACGGCCTTGTGCACGCCCTCACCCTCGCGGGTCTCCGCCTGCACGCTCACCACCCGCAGCTCGTTGACGGCCCGCAGGCCGGGCAGCGGGATCCGGCCGTCCCGCGCGGGCGGCAGGTCGGCGCCGTTGAGCACGGCGCTGACGACCTCGGCGGCGCAGTCGACGAAACTGTCCGCGCCGACCTCGCGGCACGTGAACCGCACCGTCGACACGCACCGCACCAGCGGCCCGGTCGGCAGGTCGGTGAAGTCGACCTCGACGTCGTAGCGCTCGACGGCCAGCAGCGCGGCCCGCTCCTCGGCTTCGACCTGCGTCAGGCTCCGGTTGCTCATCAGGCGATGGTAGACGTGGACAGGGCGGCGGAATGACCGTCGGCGCCGGTTGTGGTAGGCCGGACGGCGGCGATCAGATCCAGCCTCTGGTGCGGGCGATGCGGGCGGCCTCGTGGCGGTTGGCGGCGCCGGTCTTGCCGACGGCTGAGGAGAGGTAGTTGCGCACGGTGCCCGGTGACAGGGCGGCCCGGCGGGCGATCTCGTCGACGGGGGCGCCCTCGGCGGCGAGGGTGAGCACGTCGGCCTCGCGGACGGTGAGGGGACTGTCGCCGGCGCTGATGGCCTCGGCGGCGAGCTGCGGGTCCACGTAGCGGCCGCCGGCGTGGACGGTGCGCACGACCGTGGCGAGGACCTCGGCGGAGACGGTCTTGGCGAGGAAACCGCGGACGCCGCCGGTGAGGGCTCGCTTCAGGTGGCCGGGCAGGCCGTGGCTGGTGACGATCATCGTGCGGCAGGTCGGCAGCTCGGCGTGCAGGGTGGTGGCGACGGTGACGCCGTCGAGGTCGGGCAGTTGCAGGTCGAGGAGGGCGACGTCGGGGCGCAGGGCGCGGGCGAGGCGGAGGGCCTCGGCGCCGGTGGCGGCCTGACCGACCACCTCCAGGTCGTCCTCGAGGCCGAGCAGCGCGGCGATGGCACCCCGGATGAGGTGCTCGTCGTCCGCCAGCAGGATGCGGATCACGCGGCGACCGCCCCGACCGGCAGTGGCAGCTCGACGCACAGTTCGAAGCCGTCCGGTGCGGTCCGGACGGCGCTGACGGTGCCACCGAGGGTGGTGATGCGTTCGGTCAGCCCGATCAGGCCGCCGCCGAACACCACCTTCTGCCCACCGGTGACGCCGTTGTTCGTCATGGTCAGCGTGACGACGTCGGAGACGCAGCGCAGGGTGACGACGCAGGAGCGGGCCTCGCTGTGGCGCAGCAGGTTGGTGATGCCTTCGCGGACGGCCCAGCCGAGCGTGTTCTGCAGTGCGGCGGGCAGGTCACCGCCGTCGCCGATGACCCGGCACTGGATGCCGGCGGAGGCGAGCAGCGCCCGGGCGCCGGCGAGCTCGACGTCGAGGTCGGCGGCGCGGTACCCGCCGACGACGGCGCGCAGCTCGGTCAGGGAGTCCTGGGCGATGCGGCGCACCTCCAGCATCTCGGCGACCGCCTCCTCCCGGCCGCGGCGGGCCAGCTGCGCGGCGAGCTCGGCCTTCAACGCGACGACGGAGAGCGTGCGGCCCACGACGTCGTGCAGGTCCCGGGCGAAGCGCAGGCGTTCCTCGGCGACGGCGAGACCTGCCTGGACGTGCCGCGCCCGCTCCAGCTCGCGCACCACGCCGAGCATCCACAGCAGCACCCGGTACGCCCCGACGACGGACCCGAGCAGGAGCACGAGCGCGACCGCGGCCGGGCCGTTGGAGATGAGGCCGATGCCGGTGCCGCAGGCGAGCACGACGGCGAGGGTGATCCTGGGCCGGACCGCGGCGCACAGCGCGGCCACGTACGTGAGGGCGAGCATGATGAGGATGGCGGCGGCCGGCCCGTCGGGCTGCCCGGGGGTGGGGTGCGGGTAGGCCGCGACCGCGGCGGCGGCACCGGCGGCGCTCAGCCCGCCGCCGGTGAGGATCAGGGCCGTCGGGCGTGGCCGCAGCCCCAGGTAGGCGTCGATGCCCGCCCGGACCAGCAGCAGGCACACGGCGGTGAGCGCGACGAACCCGACCACCACGACGGTGAGCGCGAGGCGGGTCACCTCCAGCTGGACGAGGAACCCGACGAGCAGTGGCGACAGCGCGATCTGGCTGTAGAAGGAGCCACGGACATACCACTCGAACCGCGTCGCCTGCCCGCGCCGCCGCCACCAGCCCATCACCGCGCACATCCTCCAGACACCGGCGCCCGCCTCACCGGCGTGGCTCCCAGCGGAACCAGCGTCGCACGGCGAGCCAGCCGAGCACCGTCCACGCCAGGAGCAACCCCGCCGGGGCGGCCGCCTCGCCGAGGACGCCGAGCGCGTCCCGGCCGGGGCTGCCGAGCCAGCCGAGCCGCACCAGTTCGAGGGTCGGTCCCAGCGGGAGCAACCGTAGCGTCTGCGCGACCGCGGGCGGCAGGGCGTCCGCCGGCAGCGCGAAGTCGGCGCCGACGAAGCTGACGAGCAGGACGGGCAGCGTGGTGATCTGGGCCAGTTCCACGGTGCGGGTGAAGGCGGCGCTGGCCGCGGCGAGCAGCACGAACACGGCCGCGCCACCGAGGACGCCGGCGAGCAGGACGGCGGCGTTCGCGGGCACCGGCAGGCCGACGAACGCGGCGCCCGCGGCGACGAACAGCGTCATCTGCCCGAGGGCGACGGCGGTGACGGGGCCGGCGGTGCCGATGAGGATCTCGGGGTCGGTGAGGACACCGACGCGCAGCCGCTTGAGGACCAGGTCCTCGCGGCGGGCGACGTAGGTGCTGACGAGCGTGTAGTAGAGGACGCCGAGCAACACGAACCCGAGCAGGCCGGTGACCAGCCGGGCGGTGGCGTCCGGGTCGCCGGTGTCGCCGCCGGCGGCGAGGAGCCCGATGACCAGCAGGGGCAGCAGGAACGCGTTGAACATCGCCATCCGGTTGCGCACCAGCAGGTGCAGCTCGGCGGCTGCGAGGTGCCTCATGCGGCACCGCCGGCGATCGACAGGAACGCCTCGTCGAGGGTCGCGGACCTGGCGTCCAGGCCGTCGAGGGCGACGTCGTGCGCGGCGGCCCAGCCGAGCAGCGTGGTGAGCGCCGCCTGCAGGGTCGTGGTGTGCAGGGTGACCCGCCCGCCGGCCTCGCTGTACGCGCCGACGACGTCCGGCAGCCCGTCCAGGGTCAGGCCGGGCGGCAGGTCGAAGGCGATCCTGGCCGGGAACCCGGCGACCACCTCGGCGACGGAGCCGGCCGCGACGACCGTGCCCTCGTGCAGGATCGCGACGCGGTCCGCGAGCTCCTGCGCCTCCTGCAGGTAGTGGGTGCTGAGCAGGATGGTGACGCCGTCGCCGAGCAGCGCGCGCAGCAGCCGCCAGGTGTCGTGCCGGCTAGAAGGGTCCAGGCCGGTGGTCGGCTCGTCGAGGATGAGCAGTTCCGGCCGGCCGATGGCGGCGGCGGCGAGGTCGAGGCGGCGCCGTTCACCGCCGGACAGCTGCCGGATCCGCACACCCGCCCGGTGGGTCAGGTCGACGAGGTCGAGGGCCTCGGCGACCGGGCGGGCGGCGGGCAGCGGGCCGGCCCACATCCGCAGCGCCTCGGCCGGGGTCAGGTCCGGTGGGAAGCCGCCCTCCTGGAGCATGACGCCGGTGCGGGCCCGGACCTGTGCCCGGTCGCGGACCGGATCGCGGCCGAGGACCCGGACGGTGCCGGCGGTCGGCCGGTCCAGCCCTTCGACCAGTTCGAGGGTCGAGGTCTTCCCGGCGCCGTTCGTGCCGAGCAGCGCGAACAGCTCACCGCGCTCGACGTCGAACGAGACGCCGCGGACCGCCTCGAACGTCCCGTAGCGGCGGCGCAGGTCGTGCACCTGGATCGCCGCCGTCACGGGAGGAACCGCATCTCGGGGTACGCCGCCGACGGGCCCGACAGCAGCGTGCCGCGGCGTCCGCCGAGGTGCCGGTCGGCGAACGCGAGCAGGTAGGCGCGCTGCACCTGGACCGACCGGGGACCGTCGATCGTGCCGAATGCGTCGGCGAGATCCTCCGGCGGGATGCCGGCCTGCGGGAGCAGCACCTGGTAGTCGGTGAACGACAGGTGCCCGGAGCGGCGCAGCTGCAGCTCGAGGCGCGGCCCGCGCAGCACGGACCAGAACGCGGCCCAGGTGTCGTCGCCGGCGCGGTCGTGCCCCTCGGAGCCGACGAGCAGGAACGGCCGGTCGAGCCCGGCGGTGAGCACGCTGCCGGACATGGCGCCGTCCAGGTTCGCGCCCGCCGTGACGCGCCGGTCCTCGAGCATGGTCTGCGCCGCGGTGGCGCCGCCGAGGGAGTGCCCGATCATCCCGGTCCGGCGCAGGTCCATCGCGTGCCACACACCGCCCGGCAGGGCTCGTTGCGGGCGGCTCAGCCGGTTCAGGACGAACCGGGTGTCGGCGACCCGGGCGGCCAGGGCCTTGGCGATGAGCCGCTCCTCCTCCCCCGGTTCCCCGGTCGGCGGTGGCACCGCGCTCGTCGCGACCCGGCCGTCGGGGAACTCCACCAGGGGCGAGTCGTGCGTGTGGTCGATGGTGACGACGATGTACCCGTGGCTGGCGAGTTCCTCCACGACGGCGGTGCCCGCGGTGCGTTCCATGCCGAAGCCGGGCGAGTACAGCACGACGGGCCGGTGTCCGGGCAGCGCGGGCGCGCCGGTCCGGGCGTGCGTCAGGGGCAGTTCGTAGCCGGAGCCGGGCGGGTTGATCAGCGCGCCGAACGCCGGCGACACCCACGGCGCCAGTGGCAGCCGGCGCGCCTCGCGGGCCGGGTACCACACCTGCGCCATCAGCTCGCGGACGGACTCCGCGGGGACCCACGGGTCGGGCCGGGACCGGTCGACGAGGTGCAGGGACACGGTGCCGATGTGGTGCGGGCCGGTCGGCTCCGGCAGCACCAGCCGCCTGGTCGAGGCACCGCGTCGCGACGGAAGGCGCACGTCGGCGGCGAAGGCCGGGGTGGGAACGGTGGCGACGGCGGCCGACGCGGCCGCCAGCAGCACGAGTCTGCGTCTCATATGGACAGTCTTCGGGCTCCCGGACGGCACCCGTAGTGTCACGGCGCACCGGTTCGGGTGCGCGGTTCACGCCCGGCGGATGACAAATGTCAGACCGTGGTGCTCCGGCACTGCTCCCGTTCCGCACCCGGGGCACGGGCGGATCGGCTCAGGATGCTCCGGGCCGCGACGATCAACGGACCATGTCGGTGAACGCGCTGGAACAGCACGAGGGCGAGTACCGTGCCCGCCAGATCAGGCTGGGCACGTGGATCGCCGTCGGGGTGATCCTCATCGGCGCGGTCCGGGTCCAGCTGGACTGGCAGGGCGGCCCGCTGCTGGTCGCGCTGATCGGGTGCGCCGCCGTGGCGCAGGGCGGGCTGGCGCTGCTGCCGTGGCCCCGGCTGGTGTTCAAGCCGTGGCTGCCGCGGGCGCTCGTCGCGTGGTGGCTGGCGAACCTGGCGGTGCTGCTGGGGTTCACCGCCTACGACGTCGCCGCGCTCGCCATCTACCCGGCCGGGGTGACCCTGATCCTGGCCTCGACGGCGGCGCTCGCCTCCGAACGGGCCGTCATCGGCATCGGCGCGGTGTCCCTGGCCGGATACGTGTCCCTGGTCCTCACCCGCGACCGGCCGGTCACCGGTACCCTCGCCGCACTGACCCTGGCGCTGATGGCCGGGGTCATGTGGTTCTGCGCGCGGACCGCCAGCAACCGCCGGCGACTGGACACGGCCCGGCTCAGCGCCGAACGGCGGATCGAGGCGCTGCTGGAGAACTCCTCCGACGCGGTCATCGCGGTGCTGCCCGGCGGCGGCGTCACCTACGTGAGCCCGTCGGTGCGCTCGGTGCTCGGCTACGAGCAGGCGTTCGTCACCAGCGACCTGCTGATGGACATCACCCACCCGGACTTCCTGCCGACGGTGATGGAGTGGTGGTTGAGCGTCGCCAACGGCCCTCCCGGCTCCTCCGCCCGGGTCGAGTCCCGGGTCCGCCGCGCCGACGGCGCCTGGATCTACGCCGACGTGATCGGCACCAACCGGCTCGACGACCCGTCCCTGGAGGCCGCGGTCATCAGCATCAGGGACATCACCGAACGCAAGGAGCTCGAGGAGGAGCTGACCCGGCAGGCGTTCGCTGACTCGCTGACGGGCATGCCGAACCGGGCGCTGTTCCGGGACCGGCTGGAGCACGCGATCGCCCGGAACGGGCGCGGCGGCGGGCGGGTCACGCTGTTGCTGGTGGACCTGGACGACTTCAAGCTCGTCAACGACAGCCTCGGGCACAACGCCGGTGACCAGCTCATCGCGACGACGGCGCTGCGGCTGCACCAGCAGCTGCGGGCCGCGGACACCCTGGCCCGTCTCGGCGGCGACGAGTTCGCGATCCTGGTCGAGGACATCAATGAGCTCGAGGCGATGGACCTCGGCGACCGGCTCCTGGCCGCGATCCGCCGGCCGCTGCGGCTCGGCAACCGGGAGGTGGTCTGCTCGGCGAGCATCGGCGTGGCGACCGCGAAGGGCGGCGACGGCGAGGACGGGCCGGACCCGGGTGAGCTGCTGCGCAACGCGGACCTGGCGATGTACGCGGCGAAGGCGGCCGGCCGGGACCGGTACGCGCTGTTCGACCCGGCCATGTACGCCGACATCCTGCGGGAGGCCGACGACCGCGCCGAACTGGAGCAGGCCCTGGCCAACGACGAGTTCGCCGTGCACTACCAGCCGATCGTGGACCTGCCGACCAGCCGGCTGATCGGCGTCGAGGCCCTCGTGCGCTGGGAGCACCCGGTGCGCGGGCTCGTCGGACCCAACGCGTTCATCCCCCTGGCCGAGTCGACGGGGCTCATCGTGCCGCTGGGCCGGTGGGTGCTGCGGCAGGCCTGCGAGCAGCTGGCGCGGTGGTGCGAGGAGTTTCCCACCGCGGAGCGGATCCGCATGAACGTGAACCTGTCGGCGCGGCAGTTCCAGCACGAGGGCCTGGTCGAGGAGGTCGGGCAGATCCTCGCGGAGACCGGCATCAACCCGCACCAGGTGGTCCTGGAGATCACCGAGTCGCTGCTGATGCAGGACACCGACTCGACCATCGAGACCCTCGGGCGGCTCAAGCGACTGGGGGTCCGCCTCGCCATCGACGACTTCGGGACGGGGTACTCGTCGCTGTCGTACCTCAAGCGGTTCCCGGTCGACATCCTGAAGATCGACCGGTCGTTCGTGGACGGCATCGACACCGAGCACGGCGACGCGACCCTGGCCGAGGCGGTCGTGCAGCTGGGACGGGCCCTGCAGCTGCAGACGGTCGCCGAGGGCATCGAGACCCAGGAGCAGTGGTCGACGCTGCAGGACCTCGGCTGCGAGTTCGGGCAGGGTTACCTGTTCGCGCGGCCGGGCGCCGCCGAGGCGATCTCCACCATCCTCGGCGACGCCAAGCCCGAGTGACTACGCGGGGATGGTGAACGGGTCGCCGTAGACCTTCCAGCTCAAGGGCGGGTTGAGGTCGAAGTTGCGGTTGTTGAGGAAGACCCGCTGGGCGGTGTCGACGCGGCTGGTGTCGCTGTGCGCCTCCTCGGTCTTCATCGCCGCGACCCGGGCGTCGAGGAAGGCGTTGAGGTAGGTGAACTCGTCGCCGCCCTGTGCGGGGGTGCGGGCCTTGGCCATCGCGGCCCGGCGGATGCCGCCGAAGCTGACCGCGCTGTTGCCGGGGCCGTGCATGACGATCGCGTCGTAGTAGGCGAACTGGCCCAGGGCCCGCAGCCCGTCGGCCTTCGCCTGGTTCACGGACGGGTTGAAGTAGACCCGGTCGCGTTCGTCGTTCTGCGCGGTCTGGAACGCCGGGTCGGCCGCCGCGGTCTTCCAGTCCCTGGTGAAGTTCGGGTCGAGCCCGGCGTGGGAGTCGCTGCCGTCGACGCTGCGCAGGGCGGGCAGGTACTTGGCCAGGACGTTGCCCGGGACCCGCTGGGTGTACAGCTCGACGAGCTCGAGCATGTCGCCGGTGCCGGAGCAGAAACCGATGATGCCGGCGGTGTAGCCGCGACCGTCGCCGATGTCCTCGATGTACTTGTACTGCGCCTTCCAGTCCAGCGACGAGTTCTCCGCGCTGGACACCAGCTGCATGGCGATGTCCTTCTTGCGCGGGTCGAAGAGGTCCCTGCCCGCGCTGGGACTGGTGCTGGGGCTGCTGCTGGGACTCCGCGACGGCGACGGTGACGCCGAAGCGCTGGGGGACGGGGTGGTGCCGTCGGTGCCGTACACCTTGAACTCCCACAGCGAATAGCCGTAGGTCGTGCCACGGGCGGTGCCGAGGACGCGGACGTAACGGCCGGTGCCGTTGAGCCCGGTCAGGTCGTCGGTGGCACCGTTGCCGGTGGTGGTGCTGTAGACGTTGGTCCAGGCGCTGCCGTCCGGCGAGGTCTGGACCTGGTACGACTTGCCGTACGCCGCCTCCCAGCTGAGGTTGACGTGGGTGATCGTCTTCGTGGCGCCGAGGTCGACGCGGATCCACTGCGGGTCGACACCCTCCGCGCTGGCCCAGCGGGTGCCGGTGTTGCCGTCCACGGCGTTGCCGGGGCCGAGCGAGGACAGCTCGTTGGACGACGACGTGGCCGGCTTCCCCTGCGAAAGCAGGGTCTCCGCGGCCGCCTCGGCACCGTAGGTCGTGACGGCGACCGTCACCCCACCGACGAGCACGGCTGCGGCACCGATGCCGACCAGCCTGCCGGGAATCTTCACGGGGCGCCTCCAGGGGCAATTAGATAGGTAAGTTACCTGACAGATACTGCGATTCGAATCCTTCGATGTCAAGGCACCTAAGCAAGACTTCAGGCGGCTTTACGCTCGCTGACGTGTAACCTATGGGTTACACTTCTAGCCGTGGACGACGTGGCCGAGGCGATCGCGGATCCGGTGCGCCGGGCGATCCTGGAGCTGCTGCGCGACGGGCCGCGGTCCGCGGGCAACCTCGCCGCCGCGATCGGCGACCGGTTCCGGATCAGCCGGCCCGCGGTCAGCCGGCACCTGCGCGTGCTGCGCGAGTGCGGCCTGGTCCGCGACACCCTGCGCGGCCGGCACCGCCACTACGACCTGGACGCCACCCGCCTCGGCGAACTGACCGCCTGGCTGGCCCGGTTCGCGGCGCCGTCGATCTGGGAGCAGCGGATGGACGCCCTGGAGACCGAGGTGCACCGCACCCGCCGCGACCGCCTCCGTGAAACGCCAACCCGAGAGGAACGCACCGCATGACTCCGACCCCAACCGGCCGCTGGACGCCCACCCCCACCGGCGGTGACGTCGTGGTGACCCGCACCTTCCGCGCACCCATCGAGGACGTTTGGGCAAGCGTGACCGAGTCGGACCGCACCGCCCGCTGGTTCGGCCCGTGGAAGGGCGAGGGCCGGCCGGGCGGCACGATCCAGTACCAGATGATCCAGGAGGAGGGCGCACCCTGGTCCGAGGCCACGATCGAGGTGTGCGAGGCGCCGACCCGCCTGGCACTCAACAGCCCCGGCGCGCACCTGGAGCTGCTGCTGTCGACTGTGGACGGTGGCACCGAGCTGCGCCTGGTGCACCACCTGCCCAACGCGGACGCCGTCGGCGACTACGGCCCCGGTTGGGAGTTCTACCTCGACGCGCTCGTCGCCTCCCGCGACGGCACCCCGATGCCCGACTTCAACGACTACTACCCGTCGATGCGCGACTACTTCACCGCCCTGGCGCCCGCGCAAGGGTGACGGAGTCGCCGGGGCGCATGAGGCGCTCCCAGCCCACGTCGGCGGAGCCGCCGTGGGTGCGCAGCGCCGCGATCGGGTCGGGCTCGAGCGCGGCGCCCGCCGTCGGCAGCGTCACCCGGAACCGGGTGCCGCCGCCGGGGTTGTCCTCGACCGCGATCGACCCGCCGTGCCGCTCCACGATCCGCCGGCAGATCGCCAGGCCGAGTCCGGTGCCGCCGTAGTCGACCGGGCGGGCCCGGTAGAACGACTCGAACACGCGGCCCTTCTCGCTGTCGGGGATGCCGATGCCACGGTCGGCGACGACGAGGTGCACCCCGTCGGCGTCGGCGTGCGCGGTGACCTCGACGTGCGGGGTGCGGCCCGCCGGGGTGTACTTGATGGCGTTGCCGACCAGGTTGTCCACGACCAGGCGCAGCAGCCCCGGATCCGCCCTGATCTGCGGCAGGTCGCCGATGTGGACCGTCGGCGTCGGTGGGCGGCCGGCCGACGACGCCATGCTCAGGTGCACGGGCGGGGCCGGTGCCGTGCGCTCGGCGACCACGGACTCGACGATCGCGCGCAGGTCGACGTCGGTGAGGTTAAGCGGCGCGTCGCGGGCGGTGGTGTACGCCAGCAGGTCGTCGATGATCGACCGCATGCGGATCGCGCCGAGCCGGACCCGCTCGACCGCCGCCCGCGCGGTGCCGGCCCGCGTCATCCCGCCCGGTCGCTCGGGATCACCGGCCGGCAGCGCGGACACGGCGTCGGCGGCGACCGCGGCGAACCCGTGCACCGCGGTCAGCGGGCTCTTCAGGTCGTGCGCGACGACGGCGGCGAACTGGGCGAGCTCGGTCTCGTAGCGGCGCAGCGCCGTGATGTCGTGCAGCACCGCGACCGCGCCGC
Source organism: Dactylosporangium siamense (assembly GCF_016862795.1). Taxonomy (GTDB): domain Bacteria; phylum Actinomycetota; class Actinomycetes; order Mycobacteriales; family Micromonosporaceae; genus Dactylosporangium; species Dactylosporangium siamense. Next base: position 15,629 of record NZ_BONQ01000162.1, read on the forward strand.
GGGGTGCGCCGGCGGAGCGGTCCAGCGGCCGGGCGCTGACGCTGACCAGGATGCCGTCGGGGTGGGTCGGGTTGCGGATGACCATCTCGACCCGGTCCACCGACACGCCCCGCAGCGCCTTCACCATCGGCAGCTCGACGGCCGGGAACGGGGTCACCCGGTCCGGCAGGTACGCGCCGTAGTGCGCCGGCCAGTCCTGCAGGTCGTCGGCGTCGTCGGCGGTGCCGAGCAGCTGCCGGGCGGCGGGGTTGTGCAGCAGGACCCGCCCGTCGGCGCCGACCACGGTGACGCCCTCGCCGAGGCTGGTGAGGATCGCCTGCTGCAGCGCGGCCTGCTCGCGCGCCTCGCGCTCGGCGGCGCGCAGCTCCCGGGTCGCCTCGTGGACCAGGATCATCGCCTTCGCGCGTCGGGTCGACAGCAGGTACACCAGCAGCGTCAGCAACACGGTCAGCAGCGCGCCGGCGACGGCCGTGACGAGGGGCCGGTCGGTGTAGGCCCCGGGCAGGTCGCGGGGGTCGGCGCTGACCTCCAGGTGCCAGCGCCGCTGCGCGATGTCGAGGTCCTGGTGGCGGTGCAGGGCGTCGCCGGGCGTGGCGAGCCGGTGCACGGTCGCGATCGGCAGCAGTCCCCCGCCGGTCTGCGTCGCCGACAGGGTCGCGGTGACCCGCCGGTGCAGCACCTCGCCCAGGGCGCCGCCGAAGAACCCCTCACCGCGCAGGCCGAGCACCACCCAGCCGCGCAGCACGCCGCCCGGCCCGAGGACCGGCGTGGCGAGGCTGAGCGTGCGGCGCTGCTCGTCCGCGGGTCGCGAGGCGTCGCGGGCCAGCAGGGCCGCGTTGGACACCGCGGACCCGCCGACGCGGCGCGCTTCGCGCAGCACGTCGGCCACGTCGAGGTTGGCGCCGAGGTCCGAGCCGCCCTCGAGCCCGGCAAGGCCGTCGAGCTGCCGGGCGTACACGCCGAAGTAGTGCTCCTCGGCACCGGGGATGGGTCGCAGCGTGAGGTCACCGGCGCCGGCCGCCCGCCACTCGGCCTGCACGGCGGGCACGGCGGCGGGGGCGGCCGGGACGACGAACACGAGCGCGGTGGCGCCCGCGAGGGCCTCCCCCGGCACCCGCGAGGTGGCCCGGTCGAACTCGTCGGGGCTCAGCACGTCGTGTGAACCGAGGGCGGCGGCGACGTTGTCGATGGTGTCGAGGTAGCGGCGGACCTCCGCGGCGACCGTGGCGGCGGCGAGGTCCGACTGGCGCTGGATCACCTGCTGCGCCGAGCGCCGTTCCTTGCCGGAGATGACGACCGTGACGCCGAGCGTCGCGAAGACCCCGAGGATGAGCACGGCCGCGGCGAGCGCCATCGACCCGTACCAGCGGTGTGTGGTCATCGCGGCGACCTCCAGACGGCGGGGAACGTCCGGAACCACCATAGTTGAGCCGTTTTGTTCGTATACTCAGATCGAGAGCTTCCAGGGAGTTGAAACCCATGTCGACGGTGCTGGTGGCCGAGGACGACCTCGCGATCCGCGAACTGCTCACGTTCCTGCTCGACACGTCCGGCCATCAGGTGATCGCCTGCGCCGACGGCGGCACCGCCCTGGACACCGCCCGCCGCGAGCACCCGGACCTGGCGATCCTGGACGTCAGCATGCCCGGCATCAACGGCATCGAGGTCTGCCGCGCCCTGCGCGAGACCGCCGACACCGAGCTGATGCCGGTGCTGATCCTCACCTCCCACGGCCAGTGGCTGGACGTCAGCACCGGCTTCGACGCCGGCGCCGACGACTACCTGGTCAAACCGTTCGAGCCGAGCGTCCTGATGGAGCGCATCGAGACCCTGCTGTCCGACACTCCCGACTGACCCGGGGACAATGGCCGGCGTGGGGAAATGGACCGGTCGCGCGGCGGCCTTCGCCGACAGTTACGCCCACCTGTGCGCGCACACCGCGCCCGCGCTGCTGGCGGCGGCGGGCCTCGCGCCCGGGGTGCGGCTGCTCGACGTCGGCACCGGCACCGGCACCGTCGCGGCGCTCGCGGTGGCGGGCGGCGGCCGGGTCACCGCGGTGGACGCGGAGCCGGGCATGGTCGACCTGGCCCGCGGCAACGTGCCCGGCGCCGAGGTCGTCGAGGGCCGGCTGCCGGACCTGCCGTTCCCCGACGGCGCGTTCGACGCGGTGGTCGCGAACTTCGTCGTCAACCACGTCACCGACCCGGCCCGCACCGTCGCGGAACTGCTGCGGCTGACCGCGCCCGGCGGACGGGTCGCGGTCACCGTCTGGCCGCACCCGTCGCCGCCGCTGCAGCACCTGTGGGCCGACGTCATGGCGGCGGTCGGGCTCACCCCGGCACCGTCGATCATCCCGCCGGAGCTGAACTTCGCCCGCACCGCCGACGGTGTCACCGCCCTGCTCGCCGGCGCCGGTGTCCGGGACGTCGGGTGCCGCACGATCGCCTGGACGCACCACACCGACCTCGAGTCCTGGTGGGTCGGGCCGAGCAACGGCATGGGCGCGCTCGGCGAGGCCCTCGCCGGCCAGGATCCGGCAACGGTCGCGGCCGCCCGGCGCGAGTACGAGCGCCTCGCCGCCGCCTATCTCACCGCCGGCGGGGTCCTGGCCCTGCCCACCGCGGCGCTGCTGGCACACGGACTCCGCTGAGCGGACGCCGGAACGGCTGACAGCGGCGCTGCTGGCACACGGGCTCCGCTGAGCGGACGCGGGAACGGCTGACAGCGCAACGGCGCCCGCATCGGGATGCGGGCGCCGCCGGGTGGGTGCATCAGCCGTTGAAGATGTCGTACACGTTCGCCGGTGCCTCGACCACTGCCTTGCCGGTGGGCTTGGCCGGGACCGTCGCGGTGCCGTACTCGGTCATGGTCAGCTTGAGCTGGTGCGCCTTCGTCTCGCCCGCGGCCGGAACGTCGATGAGCAGCTCGGTGAGCTGGCCCTGGGCGTCGAGCGTCGCGGTGAACGGCACGGTGGCCGCCTTGTCGCCCAGTGCCTTGACGACGTCCTCGTCGGTCATCGGGGAGTCGGCGCCCTTGGCGAGGTCGAGCGTGCCGCTGTACTTGTGGTCGCCGGCCGCCTGCACCGACTGGGCGCCCTGCAGCAGCGCCTTGAGGTCGAGCATGTCGGTCTCGTCGGTGGCGATGCCCAGGCTGCCGCCGTCCTTGACCTTGGTGCGGTCGATGTGCATCCACGTCTTGCCGTTCAGCTGCTGCATGCCCGGCAGCTTCGCCAGCTCGCCCATGTTCATCTTCACGTAGGCGTCCGGCTCGACCAGCAGCACCTCCATCGTGAACGCCGCCTCCGGGTCGGTGGAGGCGATCTTGATGTACGCCTGCTTCTTGGGGGCGTCGATCGCGGCCTGCCCGGAGCCGTCATGCGAGGTGAAGTTGGCCGCGTACACGCCCTTGTCGTACTGCGCCAGCGAGCCCAGCAGGACGTCCTTCGGCTCGGGTGCCTTGGAACTGGTCGCCGTGGCGGCGGCGGGCGTTCCGCTGCCGCTGTCGCCGGCCTTGTCGCCGCAGGCGCCGGTCCCGAAAACGACGGAAACCGCGACGATCAGCGCCGCGGTCCGCTTCCATGCAAAGGTCATTGAGTTCTTCCTCAGGAGGGGTACGAACGGCAGACAGTACCTCGCACCCCCCTCCCCTCGCCGCCCGGCCCCATCTTGATCATCCGTTGGTCAGCCGGCCCGACCCGATCAGCCGACATCACCAGGCATCAGATCCACATATATCGTGATCCGGTAGACCTTGTGCACCCAGAAGTGCACAAGGTCTACCGGATCACGAAAGCGGCGGTCAGTCGTGGCTGATGGCGAAGCCCAGTGTCACGGCCGCGTTGACGATGACGTGGCCGGGGGCGAGGTCCTGGTCGGCCGCAGCGTCCGAGGCGTAGGAGTGGCCGCTCTTGTACCGCTCCTGGCCGTGCCCGTCGACGTCGACGTCCTCGATGTGCAGCACCGCGCCGAGGCGGACGCCGGCGGCCTCGGCGTACAGTTCCGCCTTGGCGCGGGCGGCCGCGACGGCCTTGCGCCGGGCTTCCGCGCGCAGCTCCCGCTTGGTGGTGACGTCGAAGTCGACGCCATCGATCTCGTTGGCGCCGGCGGCGACGAGATCGACCAGCAGCCGCTGGACGCCGTCGAGGTCGGTCGACTCGACGGAGAACGCGGCCACGCAACGGTAACCGGCGAACCGGTGGGCGCCGTCGATGTATTCGGTGCTCGTCGCGAGGTTCAGCCGGGAGGCCTTGACCGCCGAGTCGGCGACGCCCTGGCTGCGCAGCGCGGTCCGCACGGCGCTGACCGCGGCGCTCGCGGCGTCGAACGCGGCCGAGGGCGTCTGCTCCCGGTTGACGATCTTGAACCGGACGCGAACCAGGTCGGGCAGCGCCTTCACGCTCGCCGCGCCGTATGCGGTGACACCCCACGGTCGTCCGATCATCTGCATGTACGCAATCCAATCCGTAGCGGGACACAGTCCGAGCGAAACGACGCCGCGGCAACCCCGGAAGGTTGCCGCGGCGTCGAACTTCAGCTCAATGTCCAGGTCACCGTGTCGGTGACCGGGGTGCCGTTGATGGTCGCGGTCACCTGGACCGTGTTGGCGCCCGCGCGCAGGGTCACGCCGGTCCACTTGAAGATGTGGTCGGTGCTGGTCCTGGAGCCGAGCGAGACACCGTTCAGGGTGGCGGTGACGCTCGCGGCGTTGGAGTACACCTTCAGCTCCGTCGCCGCCGTCGTGCGAGAAGCCCAGCGGCGGCTGGTGATGTACAGGGTCGGGGTCGCGGCCCAGTTCGCCTTGTAGAAGTAGAAGGCGTCCTTGCGGGTGACCCGGTCCCGGGTGACGAGCCCCTTGTCGTTGATGCCCGGCTGGCCGCCCTCGTTGCGGCCGTCGGAGGCGAAGTCAAACATGTTCCACACGTAGGTGCCCCAGATGTACTGGCGCGCGTCGAGCTGCTTCCACGACGCCTCGTGCAGCAGCGCCTGATACTCCTCCGGGTGGTTCTGGCCGCCGGGGCTCGGCGGGGACGGGTTGAGGGCGTGTTGAACGGTGCTGGCGCCGGCGCCGTACTCGGACAGGGCGATGCGCCGCGACGGGTTCGCCGCGTGCAGGCTGTCGAGATTGCCGCCCAGGTCGTTGTACGAGCCGCTGTACCAGCCGAAGTACTTGTTGTAGGCGCTGGCCTCGGCGTGGCTGTTGACGGCGCCGGTGTCGCTGACGCAGCAGCTGGCGTAGACCGAGACGCGGTCCGGGTCCTCGGTGTTCACCAGGCCCGCGAGGCTGTCCAGCAGCGTGTTCGTGGCGGTGTTGTCGACCCGCTGTTCGTTGCCGATGCCCCAGAACACGATGGACGGGTGGTTGTAGTTCTGCCGGATGAGCTCGATCAGCTGCTGGCGGGCGTTGGCGGTGAAGGCCGCGGAGTTGGTGGTGTCGTTGACCAGCGGGATCTCTGCCCACACGACCAGTCCGCGCTGGTCGGCGAGGGTGTAGTCCTTCTGGTCGTGCTGGTAGTGCGCCATGCGGATGGTGGTGGCGCCGATCTCCCGGATCAGGTCGAAGTCCTGGGTGTGCTGCGCGTCGTTGACGGCCCAGCCGACGTCGGCGCGGTCCTGGTGCAGGTTGACGCCGTGCAGGTCGTACGGGTGGCCGTTGAGGCTGAAGCCGGTGTTCGGGTCCACGCTGAAGGTGCGCAGGCCCAGCGGCTCGGTGACCACGTCGGTGACCACACCGGAGGACCGGATCTCGACGTTCGCGTTGTACAGGTAGGGATCTGCGAGCCCGTCCCACCGGTGGGGGTTGGTGATGGTGACCGTCTGCACCACGTCGACCCCGGCGTTCGCGCCGACGGTGCGGGCCGGCAGTGACTGGTCCGCGACGATGTTGCCCGCGGCGTCGGTGATGACGGTCCGGACCACCACCGAACGGCTGGACGTGTTGTTGTTGAACAGTTTCGTCGTCACGTCGACGGTCGCGGACGCGGCGGTGACCGACCGCTGCCGCAGGTAGACGCCGGGACCGGCGGAGTCCAGCATCCGCACCGCCAGGGGGTCGACGACCTGGAGGCTGACGTTGCGGTAGATGCCGCCGTCGAAGCTGTAGTCGGCGGACAGCGGGGCGATGTCGGCGTTGTTCGCGTTGTTCACCTTGACCGCGATGACGTTGTCCTGCCCGACCTTGAACGCCGACGTGGCGCCGAAGCGGAAGCGGGAGTAGCCGCCGGAGTGCTTGCCGAGGTAGGTGCCGTTGACCCACACGTCGGCGACCTGGTTGGCGCCGGCGAACTGCAGGAACAGCATCTTGCCGGCGAAGGACGCCGGGACGGTGTAGTGCCGGCGGTACCAGCCGACGCCGCGGTAGTAGTTGTTGCCGCCGTCCGCACCGTCGGCCGCGTTCCACGTGTGCGGGACCGACAGTTGCTGCCAGGCGCTGTCGTTGAAGGCGGTGGCTTCGGCGCCGGCGACGTCGCCCTTGTTGAAGCGCCAGCCGCTGTTGAGGTCGACCCGCTGCCGCGCTGCGGGCGGGGTGTACGTGGCCGCGGACGCGCTGGGCGCCGCGACCACGTTGGCCGCCACGACCATGACGGCCGCGGCGAGCCAGGTGAGAATCCTGCGCATGGTTCACTCCCGAACGGGACGTATGGCGGTACGCGCCGCCCCGGGGCGGGACAGCGGTGAGGTGCCGGGTTCAGTTGTGCAACAGGCGTGCGGTGTGCTCGACGAGCAGCTCGCGCCACGACGGGCCGAGGTCGTCGGGGAAGACGGGCAGGAGCGAGTCGACCAGGTCGGCCGGCTTGGCCCGCCCGGCGGTCGCGGCGGCGAGGGTCTCGGCAAGCGGGTCGTCGACGGGTTGGCGGGTCGCGACGTACACCATCCACGCGGCGACGGCGAGCGCCGTCCACTGTGGAGTCCCACCGGCCGAGAGCCGGTCGCGGGCGGTGCCGAGCAGGCGGATCGGCAGCTTCAGCGAGCCGTCGGACGCGACCTGGGTGGTGCGGTGGCCCAGCGCGGGATCGGCGAACCGGCGCAGGATCGAGTCCTGGTAGCCGGGCAGGTCGAAGCCGTCGGGCAGGGTCAGGGTCGGCGCGGCGTCCTCGGTCATGAGCCGGCGGGCGGCGTCGGCGAGGACCGGGTCGGTCATCGCGGCGGCGATCGTGTCGTAGCCGGCGAGGGCACCGGTGTAGGCGAGCAGCGAGTGGGTCGCGTTGAGCAGCCGCAGCTTCGCCGCCTCGTAGGGCGCGACGTCGGTGGTGAACGTGGCGTCCCAGGCGGGCCGGCCGGCGGCGAAGGTGTCCTCGATGACCCACTGGCTGAAGGGTTCGGCGACGACCGCGCCCTCGTCGCACATCCCGAGCGCGGCCATGACGACCGCCCGGTCCGCGGCCGTGGTGGCCGGCACGATCCGGTCCACCACGCAGGACGGGAACGCCACCGACGCGGTGATCCAGTCGAGCAGCCGGTCGCCGTCGGGCAACCCCGCGCAGTGCTCGGCGACGCGGCCGCGCAGGGTGGCGCCGTTGGCGGTCAGGTTGTCGCACGACAGGACGCTGATCGGGCCGGCGTCCGCGCGGCGGCGCAGCTCCAGGCCGGCGACGAGCCGCCCGACCGCCGGGGCGTCCGGCCGGTATCCCTTCTCCGTGACCGTGAGCGTGACCAGGCGGACCCGCGGGTCGGCGATCCGGGCGGCGGGCCCACCGTCCTCGTCCTGGGTGCGGACCTCGCGCAGCGCGCCGATCACCCGCGGCGGGGCGGCACCGGCACCGCGTTCCAGGACGGTGTAGAGCCCGTCCTGCGGCGCGAGCTGGTCCCGGACCGTCGCGGAGCGTTGCGTGAAGCCGCTGATGCCCCAGGTCGGGTCGGCGGCGAGCACCGTGTCGGTGTAGACGGCCTGGTGCGCCCGGTGGAACGCGCCGACACCCAGGTGCACGATGCCGACGGTGACGTCGCGGAGGTCGTAGGACGGCGCGCGGACGCCGGCCGGCAACGACAGGTCGTGGCGGGAGAGCCGGGTCACCAACTGTGCATCGTCCCGTCTTCGAGGCGGTTCACCGGCAGGGACGCCGGCCTGTACGGGTACTGCGCGGCGAGCTCCTCGTCGATGTCGACGCCCAGGCCGGGGGTTTCGGACGGGTGCAGGTAGCCGCCCTCGAAGTGGTATCCGTGCGGGAAGACCTGGTCGGTGGCCGACGTGTGCCGCATGTACTCCTGCAGCCCGAAGTTGGGGATGGCGACGTCGACGTGCAGCGCCGCCGCCATGCAGACCGGGGACAGGTCGGTGGCGCCGTGCGAGCCGGACCGCACGTGGTGCAGCGCCGCCAGGTCGAAGATGCGCCGCAGGTGGGTGATGCCGCCGGCGTGCACGACGGTGGCGCGGATGTAGTCGATGAGCTGTTCCCGGATGAGTTGCTCGCAGTCCCAGACCGTGTTGAACACCTCGCCGACGGCGATGGGGGTGGTGGTGTGCTGGCGGATGAGCCGGAACCCCTCCTGCAGCTCGGCCGGGACCGGGTCCTCGATCCAGGTCAGGTCGTACGGTTCCAAAGACCTGCCCAGCCGGGCCGCCTCGATCGGGGTGAGCCGGTGGTGCACGTCGTGCAGCAGCTTCACGTCCGGCCCGAACTCGTCGCGGACCCGTTTGAACACCGTCGGCACGTGGTTGAGGTAGCGCGACGTGGACCAGACGTTCTCCGTGGGGATCGCGGCGTCGGCGGGCTCGTAGAAGAGCTTGTCCTTGCTCACCCCGTAGGTGCTGGCCATGCCGGGGACACCGGTCTGCACCCGGATCGCGCGGTAGCCCAGGTCGACGTACCGGGCGACCTCGACGAGCGCGTCCTCGACGGTGTCACCGTTGGCGTGGCCGTAGACGGTGACGCCCTCGCGGGAGCGGCCGCCGATGAGCCGGTAGACGGGCAGCCCGGCGATCTTGCCGAGGATGTCCCACAGGGCGGTGTCCACGGCGGCGATCGCGGACATCGTGACCGGGCCGCGCCGCCAGTACGCGCCCTTGTACAGGTACTGCCAGGTGTCCTCGATCCGGGTCGGGTCCCGGCCGATGAGCTGCGGCACCACGTGGTCGGTGAGGTAGCTGGCGACGGCGAGCTCGCGGCCGTTGAGGGTGGCGTCGCCGACCCCGGTCACGCCCTCGTCGGTGATGATCTTCAGGGTGACGAAGTTGCGGTCCGGGCAGGTGACGATCACCCGGGCCTCGGCGATCCTCATGCGGGGTCCTCTTCCTTGACCCTGGCGACGAGCTGGGTCGGGTTCACCAGGCGCAGCGCCAGGACGAGCAGCACGAGCATCGTGCCGGTGTAGATGACGGCCATGGCGTCGACGGCCTGCTGGGCACGGATCCCGGCGGCCGACATGGAGTTGTAGAGCGCGACGACGAGCGTCGTGGAGTCCGGTCCGGCGGTCAGGAACGTCAGCTCGAACATGCCGACGGTGCGCACCAGCACCAGGATCGACGCGGCGAGCATGCCGGGGACGAGCAGCGGCGCGAGGATCCGCACGAACACCTGGCGGGTGCCGGCGCCGCACATGCGGGCGGCCCGTTCGATCGCCGGGTCGATCTGCTCGATGAACGGGGTCATGGTGAGGATGACGAACGGCACCGACGGCACCAGGTTGGCCAGGACCACCCCGGTCATGTGCCCGGCGAACCCGTACTTGTAGAGCACGGTCGCCAGGGGGATGCCGTAGGTGATCGGCGGCATCAGGATCGGCAGCAGGAACAGCAGGTACAGCACCCGCCGGCCGGGAAACGACCGCCGCGCCAGGACGTAGGAGGCGGGCACCCCGACCAGCACGGAGATCCCGACGACGAGCGCGGACACCTCCAGGGTCGTGACGAGCACGGGCAGGAGGCCGAAGTCCTTCCACGCCTCGCCGTACCACTGGCCGGTGAACCCGGACGGCAGCCACGTGTCGAACCATTGCTTGCCGAACGAGCTGACGATGACCGAACCGACGAGGCCGAAGAGGTTGATGAAGAAGAACGCGACGACACCCCACACGATCCACGCGGCCGGCCGAGCAGCGAGCTTCATCCTTTGCCTCCCGTGGATCCGGTGTACAGCAGCGACCGCCAGCCCAGGACCGCAGCGATGACGACCAGTTCGACCAGGCCCATGACGACCGCGATCGCGGACGCCTTCGGGTAGTCGTACTGCTCGTAACCGGCATGCCAGGCCGCGATCGAGATGACCCTGGTCTCCCCCGCCGGGTCACCGACGAGGACCGCGGACGGGAACACGCTGAACGCGAGCACGAACGTCAGGCAGAACGTCGTCGCCAGACCCGGCGCCAGCAGCGGCAGGGTGATCCGCCGGAAGCGTTGCGCCCAGCCGGCGCCGAGGGTGGCCGCGGCCTTCTCCAGGGTCGGGTCGATCCCCGACAGGTAGGACAGCACCAGCAGGAACGCGAACGGGAACCCGGTGATGACCAGGGAGAAGAACACGCCCCAGTAGTTGTGGGTGAGCCGGACCGGTTCGTCGATCACGTGCAAGGACATCAGCGTGCGGTTGAACCAGCCGGTCGGGCCGAGGAAGTTCAGCAGGCCCTGCGCGGTGAGGACCGTGCCCAGCGTGATCGGCACGACCAGGACCGTGGTGAGCAGCCGCTTGCCCCGGAACCGGCCGCGCATCCGATACGCGATCGGCACGGACGCGCCCACGTTGAGCAGCGCCACCGGCAGTGACAGCCAGAGGGTGGTGGTGAGCGTGCCGCGCTCGTACGCGTCGGCGAAGAACGACCGGTACGCCCCGAACGGCCCGCCCTGTTCGGGTTGGAACGACAGCCCGATGCCGTAGAAGAACGGGTAGACGAACAGCGTCACCACGAACAGCAGCGCCGGGCCGAGCAGCAGCAGCTGCCGGTCGATGCCGCGCTCGGCGAGCCGGTGCCGCAACGCCACCCGGGTCTCGGTCACCGCCGCCATCAGTGCGCTCCCCCGGCCGGGAAGAGCAGCAGCGCCGCGGGGTCGACGGCGAGGCGGACCTTGTCGCCGGGTGCCGGGCGGTCCGCGGCGCGAAGGTGCAGCCGCTGCCCGGCGTCGGTGACGGCCTCGACCGCGACCTCGCGTCCCTGATACTCCACGACCTCGACCGTGGCGGGAAAGCCGTCCTCGGCGATGCGCAGCGACTCCGGCCGCACCCCGGCGACGACCTCGTCGCCCGGGTGCACGTCGCCGACCGGGGTGCCCTGCAGCGTCAGCCCGCCGCCCTCGACCACTGTGGACACACCGGTGGTGACCACCTTCATGGGCAGCAGGTTGCGGAAGCCCATGAAGTCCGCGACGTGCCGGTTCGCCGGCTGGGTGTGCAGCTGCTCGGGGGTGCCGATCTGCTGGACCCGCCCGCCGCGCAGCACGACCAGGCGGTCGGCCATCGACAGCGCCTCCTCCTGGTCGTGCGTCACGTAGACGGTGGTGAGGCCGAGCGCCTGGTGCAGCCGCCGGATCTCGGTGCGCATCTCCAGCCGCAGCTTCGCGTCCAGGTTGGACAGTGGCTCGTCCATGAGCACCAGCGACGGTTCGAGCACGACCGCGCGGGCGATCGCGACCCGCTGCTGCTGCCCACCGGACAGCTGGCCCGGCAGCTTGCGGGCCTGCTCCTCCAGGTGCACCAGCGCGATCGCCTCGTCGGTGCGGCGGCGGATCTCCGCCCCCGGCAGCCGGCGCATCTGCAGCCCGAACGCGATGTTCTTCCACACCGTCAGGTGCGGGAACAGCGCGTAGTTCTGAAACACCATGCCGAAGCCGCGCTTCTCCGGCAGCAGCGTGTCGAGGCGGGTGTCGTCCTGCCAGATGCGGCCCGCGGTGAGCGGCAGCAGCCCGGCGAGGCAGTTCAACGCGGTCGACTTGCCGCAGCCGGACGGGCCGAGCAGGGCGATGAACTCGCCCCGCTCGATCGTCAGGTCGAGGTCCACGAGGGCGTCCTGGCCGCCGAACCGGCGGGTGACACCCTCGAGACGCAACTGCTGGAACTTGCTCACTTCTTCACCTTCGCCCCGCCCACCTCGCGGTCCCACTTGTCGAACGCGGCCACGAGAGCCTTCGCCTCGAGCGGGACCTCAAGCGGATTACCGGAGATGAGCGCGTCGTACTCAGGCCGACCGAAGTCCGTGATCGCCTTCTGGCTGTCGGCCGGCGCCATCGACAGCGGCACGTCCTTCACCGCCGGACCAGGGTAGAAGTAGCCCTTGTCGTAGGCCTTCGCCTGCTGCTTCGGGGTCAGCATGTCCTGCAGCAACAGCAGGATCGCGGACTGCTTGTCGGCCGAGATCCCCTTCGGCACCACGGCGTAGTGCGCGTCGGTGACCCAGTGGAAGCCGTTCAGCGAACCGATCTTCGCCTCCTTCGGCACCTGGCCGAGCACCCGCGGGTTGATGTCCCAACCGGTCGTCGACGCGATGATCTTCGCCGAACCGTTCGCCAGGGACTTCATCGTCTCGCTCGTGGAGGACGGGTAGAACTCGACGTACTTGTTCAGCTCCGTCAGGTACGCCCAGGTCTTCTCCCAGCCGTTGATCGGGTCCTTCGGGTCCTTGTCACCGAGCAGATACGGCAGGCCCATCAGGAACGTGCGGCCGGGACCGGAGTTCGCCGGCCGGGCGTACTGCACGGTGTTCGGGTTGGCCTTCGCGAAGTCCAGCAGTTCCTGCGCGCTCTTCGGCGGGTTCGCGACCTTCGCCGGCAGGTACTCGATCAGCGGCCCGGACGGGTAGTAGGTGACGGTGACCCCGAAGTCGCCGGCCAGCTTCTGCATCGCGGCGGCGCCGGGCAGGTAGTCCTTCATGCCGGGCAGGCGCGACGCGTACGTCGGGAGCAACGGCTGCCAGAGTCCCTGGTCGACGCCGGCGGCCAGGCCGTCCACGCCGGTGAGCACGAGGTCGATGTCGACCCGCCCGGCGTTCTGCTGCGCCTTGACCTTCGGCGCGAGCTCCGGCGCGGTCGCCTTGGAGTAGGTGACCTTGCTGATCGTGTCGGCGTGCGCGGCCACGAACTCGTCGATCATGCCCTGGGTGAGCTGCAGGTTGCCGGCGACGTCGAGGATGTTCAGGGTCACCGCCGACGCCGGCTTCAGCGGCAGGTCACCGCTGCTGGCCGGGGCCGGGGTCGACTTCGTCGGGGCGCCGCAGCCGGCGACCAGGGAGAGGGCGAGCAAGGACGCGGTCGCGGTGAAGTGCCTTCGGGTGAGGGACATGGCGGATTCCCTTCTGGTCATGCTCAGATCTCAGTTGGACGGCGCGCGTCCGGTGGAGTGGCGCACCATGAGCTGCGAGGGGAGCTCGCGCCGCGCGGCGGCCGCACGGTCCGGGTCCTCCAGCAGCTGCAACAGCATGTCGACGCCGGCGCGACCGATCTGCTCCTGCGGTTGGGCGACGGTGGTCAGCGAGGGGCTGACCATCTGGGAGAGCACGATGTCGTCGAAGCCCATCACGCTGATCGCCTCGGGCACCTTGACGCCCCGGGTAGCGAACCAGTTGAGCAGGCCGAGCGCGACGAGGTCGTTGTATGCGATGACGGCGGTGACCCCGGCGGCGAGCACCAGGTCCGCGGCCGCGACACCGCCGGCGAACTGCGGCGCGAAGTTGCCGATCTCGATCAGGTCGATGCCGGCGGCGTTGGTGGTGGTGCGCAGCGCCCGCGCCCGTTCCTTGTTGGACCACGACAGCCGGGGCCCGGCGACGTAGGCGATGCGCCGGTGGCCGAGCGCCGCGAGGTGCGCGACGGCCTGCCGGATGCCGTCGACGTTGTCGATGGTGATGGCCGGGATCTGGCCGACCCGGCGGTTGAGCATGACGACCGGCGTCTCGCCGATGACCGAGCGCAGGTCCTCCTCCGTCATCCGGGGTGAGCAGAGCACGATGCCGTCGACCTGCTTGCTCAGCGCCCGGACCAGGCCGGCCTCCGCGGTCGGGTCCTCGTCGGTGTCGGCGAGGAAGACCGAGAAGTCCGATTCGCGGGCGCGGCTCTGCACGCCCTTGACGACCCCCGGGAAGAACGGGTTGGTGAGGTCGGGCACGATCAGCCCGATGTTGCCGGTGCGGCCCGTGATCAGGCCGCGGGCCGCCCGGTTGGGCTGGTAGCCCAGCTCGGCGGCCGCCCGCTCGACCCTGGCCCTGGTCTCGGCCTGGACGAGTGCGGGGGTGGTCAGGGCGCGGCTCACCGTCGACGGCGACACGCCGGCCACACGGGCCACGTCCTTGATCGTCACCGGCATCGAGCACGCTCCCTGTCCTGGGGTGGTGTCGGCAAGCATGAAATCGTTTGTAGGTCGATGTCAAGAGATTCCTCGATCTCGCTCTTGACGCCCCGCTGATGTCGGCACACAGTGATGAGAACGTTTGTGGGATTCACTCGCGACAGGAGCCAACACGGTGCCGCAGCTCCACCTCGACCCCGACCGCGCCCTGCCACCGGACCCCGCGACCCGGGAGCTCGCCCGCACCGTCTACGCGCAGACCCGCTCGCTGCCGCTGCTCTGCATGCACGGGCACGTCGACGCGGCGCTGCTGGCCGACGACACCCCGTTCGGCGACCCGGCCGGCATGCTCATCACCCCGGACCACTACGTGACCCGGTTGATCCATGCGGCCGGTGTACCGCTGGAGGCGCTGGGCGTCGGCACCCCCGACCCGGACTCGCGGGCGATCTGGCGGACGTTCTGCGCCAACTGGCGGCTCTTCCGCGGCACCCCGTCGCGATACTGGCTGACCCACGAACTGGTCGACGTGTTCGGCGTGGACACCGCACCGTCCGAGGCGACCGCCGACCAGCTCTACGACGAGCTGACCGCGCGCCTCGCCGAGCCGGCGTTCCGCCCCCGCGCCCTGTTCGAACGCTTCGGCATCGAGGTCCTCGCCACCACCGACTCACCCCTCGATGACCTCGACGCCCACGCCCGCCTGGCCGCCGACGGCTGGGGATCCCGGGTCATCCCCACGTTCCGCCCCGACGCCCTCGTGCACCTCGCCCGGCCGTCCTGGATCGCCGACGTGGCCGCCCTCGCGAAACGCGCCGACGTCGCCACCGACGACTACGACGGCTACCTGACCGCGCTGCGGGCCCGCCGGCAGGCGTTCATCGCCGCCGGCGCCCTCGCCACCGACCACGGCCACGAGTCCGCCGACACCACCCCGCTCAGCGACGCCGAGGCCCGCCGCGTCTACGCCGCCGCCCTCGCCGGGCAGGTCACGCCCGCGGACGCGGCCGCGTTCGCCGGGCACATGCTGTTTCAGATGGCCGCCATGTCCTGCGAGGACGGGCTCGTCATGCAACTGCACCCGGGCGTCCTGCGCGACCACAACGACGAGGCGCACCGGCGCTATGGCCCGGACCGCGGCTTCGACATCCCCGTCGCCGTCGAGTTCACCCGCTCGCTGCGCCCGCTGCTGCAGTCCTTCGGCCGCCACCCCGCGCTGCGACTGATCCTGTTCACCGTCGACGAGACCGTCCACACTCGCGAGCTGGCCCCCCTCGCCGGCGTCTACCCGGCCGTGCGCCTCGGCGCGCCGTGGTGGTTCCTGGACAGCCCGGACGGCCTGCGCCGGTTCCGCGCCGCGGTGACCGAGACGGCCGGCTTCTACAACACCGCCGGCTTCGTCGACGACACCCGGGCCTTCGCCTCCATCCCGGCCCGGCACGACCTGGCCCGCCGCATCGACGCCGGCCACCTCGCCGGTCTCGTCGCCGGCGGCCTGCTGGATCTGGACGAGGCCGTGGAGACCGCCGTCGACCTCGCCTACACCATCCCCCGCGAGGTCTACGCCCGCCCGGCCGGCTGACGACCCGGGACGCCTACGATGGTCCCGATGACCAGTCCCGGAACGCGACCCGACGACGTCCCCACCAACGGAGCCCGGGTCGAGGAGGCCCTGCGGCTGCTCTCCGGCATGCCGCTCGATCTCCGTGCCGCCGGCAAGCGACTCAGCCGTGGCGGTGGTGTCTACGCCTGGTGGGCCGCTCCTTCGACGTTTCCCGACCTCGCCGGGCCGCCGAACGGCAGCGACCCGTCGGTGCGGATGCTGTATCTGGGCCGGGCGACCAGCCTGCGGGGCCGGATCCTGCGCAACCATCTGCGGCGGTCGGGCAGCTCGACGCTGCGCCGCACGCTGGCCGGGCTGCTCGTCGCCGAGGGGTACCGGACGATCTGGACCGATCGCGTCGTCCTGGTCCCTGAGGACGAGACGCGGCTGACCGCGTGGATGCACGCGCACCTGCGCCTGACCTGGGCGGAGGACCCGGAGCCGGAAACCATCGAGGCGGCGCTGGTCCAGCGCCTGCACCCGCCGCTCAACGTGCACGGCGTCGACCCCGAGCACCTCCAGGCTGCCGTGGTCGCCGCCAAGCACGCGTACAACACCAGCAGCCGCCCGGACGAGGCGTAGCGACTACGGCGCTGTCCAGGCGAACCGGATGTCGGGGGCCTTCTCCTCGTTGCCGGACCCGTCGGTCGTTTCGACCACGGTGAAGCCGTGGCGAAGGTAGAACCTCTGCGCGCCGGTGTTCGTCGCGAACGTCCACAGCTGGAGCCCGTCCGGCCGCCGCGACTTCGCGAGCTGGATGAGGCGGGACCCCAGCCCCCTGCCGGTGACGTCCGCCTCGACGTAGAGCTGGTCCACCCAGTCCCCGTGCAGGACCAGCACCCCCAGCGGCCGGCCGTCGGCGTCCTCCGCCAGCCACACCTCCCGCCCGGGAACGACGACGGTGCGGACCCACTCCCGCACCTCGGCATCCATGTGGACCGCGGCGGGGATGGCCTCGCCGGCCGCTCGACGGGAGCCGATGAGCACGTCGGCGACCGCCCGGGCGTCCGCGATCACCGCACGCCGGACAACCACTGCATCCATGCGTCCAGTATGCGACCGGCGTCTACCCGCGGCCCGGCTGACCGAGCTGGCGGAGGATCGACGGGTCCTTGATCTTGTGGTCGTCCGCCAGCAGCAGGGCCTTGGACAGCACGATCGACAGCATGGCGTCGCCCTCGAACGGCAGGAAGCGCACGCCCGTGGGCTTGCCGGCGCCGGTCGGCACGATGCACAGGTAGCGGTCGTTGGGCGACATCAGGATGTTGCCGCTGCCGATGTGGATGCGATACGTGTGCAGCCGGCCCTCCACCACCAGATAGTGGCCGTCGAGCCGGGCCCGGTCGCGGATCTTCAGCTTCGGCAGCAGGTGCTCGAGGACCTGCCGGCGCACCTGGCCGTTGGCCGTCAGGTCACCGAACGCGAACGACCGCCAGTAGTCGAACCGCGGCTCGTCGCCGCGGTCGGCCCAGGTGGGGTCGGTGGCGATGGAGGTGACCCCGACGAAGAGGTCGACGTCGCGCATCGCCTCGGCGAAGACCCGCGCCGGCACCTCCGCGAGCGGAACGTCCTGCCGCGCCCGGCCGCGGCCCAGCTCGAAGCGGACCCGGTCGGTGGCGCAGAACTGCACGGGGCCGCGGCCGTCGTCGGTGGCCTGGTCGTGGTGGAACACGGCCGTCAGTCCCGCGGCCGGGAACTCCCGTTTCGCCTCACCGGACCAGCCGTCATTCCAGTCGCCCAGGTAGTTGCTGCCCCACCGGCGCTCCTTCATCAGCGCGTAGGCCTGCTGGTACCGCAGGATGTGCGCGGCGAAGCGGTTCGAGTAGACGCGGGTCTCCTCCTCGGCCGGGGTCAGCAGGTACACCTCCCGGAAGGCCTGCTTGAACGGCTGGGTCAGCTCGTTGTCGAGGATGTGCGCACGCCAGGCCCGCACCTCCTCCGGGTCGGCGTCCACCGGATGCCAGAGCCGGATCCGCGCCCCGGGGCCGGGTTCGACCGTCCCACCATCGGCGAGGATGAACCGTCCGTCCACAGTGGGCAGTCCAGCGAACCTCCGGCCGTTCTCATCCACCGTCCACAGCAGACGGTCGGCGAGGGCGCCGGTGACGGGGTGCTCGAGGTAACGCTCCCGCCAGGTTTCGAGCGGCCAGTCGCGGTCCTCGACCAGCAGGTCCTCGAGGCGCTGCCGCTCGTCGGCGAGGGTCTTCTTCAGGTCGGTGGTGGCCCGGCGCACCTCGGCGGCCAGCTCGGCGTCGACGTCCGCCGGCGGTTTCGTCGTGGTCGTGCCGCCGTGCTCCCACGCCACCCGGACCCGGGCCGGTCCGTTGCCTGCGTCGACGGAGACCACGGCGGTGCCGATGCGCCGCTGCCGGTGCTCGTCGAGCCCGCAGTCGGGGACGGTCAGCTCGGTCAGCTCCGAACGGCTGACGCCGGCGCCGGCCGCGGCCTCGTCGAGGGCGGCGGCGATCTGCTTGAGCTTCCCGCGGTGCCGGGTGCGGCGCTGCATCCGCACGAGCGCGGCGATCGCGGCGTCATCGGCGCGCCGGCCGAGCACCGCGTAGCAGGCGTTGAGCGGCTTCGGCTCGTGCAGCGTCGGCTCCAGTGCCAGCGCGAGCGGCACCAGCCACGGTTCGCCGGACACCTGCGCCGTCCACAGCAGCCCCCGCAGCACGTCACCGTTGTCCGGGCCGACCCGCAGGCGGAAGTCCCCGTGCCAGAACGCGACCACGGCGGGCGGGGCTGCGTGGGCGAGGTCGAGCAGGTCACGGACCAGGCCGACGAGCTCCGGCCGGCCGTCCAGCAGCTCGCCCGTCCGGCGCAGCCAGACCTTCGTCGGCCGCGGGCCGGACGTCAGGGTCAGCGCGTGGTCGAGCAGCGGGCCGAGTGCGTCCACGCCCGCCGGCGCCGTGCGCAGGTGCTCGACCACCGCCCGGCTCCAGCCGTCCCCGATCCGGATCCGCCCGGCCCAGGCGGCCGCCCCGTCGGCGGCATTGTCCGCGAGCCGGGCCAGCCGCCGCAGCAGGTTCGCGCGTTCGCCCGCCTCGTGCCAGGACGGCGCCTCGACCAGCTTCTGCGCGTCCCGGAAGCGCTCGACGAGCCCGGTCCGGCCGGCCAGGTCCAAGGTTTCCGCGGCACCGGTGGCGATGCGCAGCACGGTCACCAGCGTGCCCTCCGGCGCCCGGTGCGCGAGGTCGAACAGCAGCTCGGCGTCGGTTGCGGTCCATGCCGGACGGCGGTTCGCCAGGGCCGGGAAGAGCCGGGCGGCGTGCCATCCCCAGCCGACGTAGGCCGCGGCCCGCTCGGCGAGCGCGACGGTGACCGAGCGGATCTGCGCATCGTCCAGGTCCGGCAGGTCGCGGCGAAGGAACCGCTCGACGGCATGCTCGTTGAACCCGATGGCGGCCGGGAGCACGACCGCGGCCCGCGCCCGGTGCGTGTCAAGGGTCTCGACGGTCATCCGCCGACCAGCTGGACCAGGCGGATGAATGCCACGCGCGAGGCCTCGTCGAGGGTCAGCTCCTCGTCGAGGTCCTCGACCTGCCGGTCGCCGACCAGCACGAAGAACGCGTTGCGGCCGAATGCCGTCACCGCCGCGTCGGCCTGCTGCTCCCAGTCGATCCGCGCCGGCGCCGGCATGAGGTAGCCGTTGAGGTCCGCCTCGGCGGCGGTCGGCCGGACGAGGCCGTGGAAACGTTCGACCGGCCGCGCGTTGTACCGCGCGACCTCCTCCCGCACCCGCAACCGGATCAGCTCACGCAGCCGCACCGGGCCGGCGACGTCCAGCTCCAGAGCGCCGACGACACGCCCTGCGGCGGTCTCGTCATGGATCATCACGCGCACGGACCGGAGCCTAGCCAGACCGCCGACCCGTGTCACGCCGTCAAGCCCGGCGACGCCGGCGCGATCGGCGCCTACAACACCGGCTCGCCTGCCTGCGGACATTCAACATGTCCGGAACGCGCACCGCCTCGGGCGATCCGCGCGGTCGCGTGCACTGGGTATGGTGCGGCGCATGTCCGATCTGGTGGGGAGTCTGTCGACGGTGTTCGCCGGGTACGCCGAGTTCTGGCTCGGGGTGTCGCAGCCGGTCCCGGCGTTCCGGGCCGAGGTCGACGGCCCGGATCTCGAGCTCACGGTCGCGGTCGACGGGGGCGAGCGGCGGGTGGTCGGGCGGCTGTCCGCGTATGCGCTGCTGGCGCACCGGTTCTGGGCCGCGGTGCTGCCGCCGCCGGTCGTCATCCCCTCGCTGATCCGCGAAGGCAACGAGGGGCGCGACTGGCAACAGTTCGACGAGGACCACGCCGAGGCGCTCCGGGCCGCCGCGGCCTGCCTGGAGGAGGCGGGCGAGGTGACCGAGTCGGTGCTGGTCCACCGGCTGCTGGCCGCAACCGACGGTGACTGGGGAGTCCCGCCGTGGACCAGCGCCGAGGAGTACACCGGCCACCACGAGGTTCCGGTGTCGTTGCTGGCGGAGGTGCAGCGCCGCAGCCCGGTCGTGGAGCGGATCGCCGGCCGGAAGTCCTGGAACGCGAGCATCACGGTCAAGGCGCTGCAGGCCGGCACCGACGTGACCGACCCGCACGACCGGCTGGCCCTGGCCCATCTGACCGCGCACGCGATCGGCGAGTGGATGTGGTCGGAAGGGCTCAAGCACGACGGCGCGCTCCGGTTCCTGCTCGCGCGGACCACCGATCCGGACGCCGCCGGCATGGTGGCGCTCGGCGGGGCCGAGGACATGGGGTTGGCGTTGGCGCGTCAGCGGGCGTACGCCGAGGCGATCCCATGGCTGACCGCCTGCATCGACGGCGACGTCCGGGTGGCCGAACTGGCCGCGGCCCGCTACGAGTGCCGGCTGGCGACCGGCGACCCCGCCGCCGGGGATGACTGGGCCCTGGTCGAGCGGACCATCCACGCGCCGGACGCGAAGCGGAACCGGAGTGGGCCGTACTGGAGCGATGTCCGGTTCGCGGGCAGCCTCGACGCCAGGCGCTCGGTTGGCCTAGCCCGGGCCGCGGAGGCCACGGCGTTGCGAGCCGCCGGTGAGGATCTGTGGCTCGTCGAGCAGGTTCGCCGGTACGGCCGCGACACCGCACGAAAAGGGATCGAGCGACTGCTGAAACAGCGGGCCTTCACGCCCGGCGACGACGCGGCTCCGGCGCTGCGCACCCGCGCACGGGAGCTGTGCGAGGCGGCGGTGCGGGTGGCCGGGCCGGGCGCGGCGGACACCACCCCCACCACGGCGCAGGACGGCAAGGACCGGGAGCGGTTCTTCCGCGCCAACGCGCTGTTCGGCTCGCTCGGCCGGGCCCGGGAGGCGCTCGGCGATCGCGACGCTGCGCTCGCCGCGTACACCACCGCCCGCGACGTGGCGCTCGCCGCCGGCATCACCGGCGACTGGTGGGCCGGCGACGTCCAGCGGGTCCAGCACGGCTGACCTACTGCGGTGCCCCCTGCATCAGCCGGAGCAGGCCCGTGAGGTCGTGCTCGAACGTGAACTCGCGCAGGATGGTGGTGGGCCGGCCGTCGACCATGCGCCAGACGAAGGCGTAGAGCACGGGCCGGTCGTCCTTGAGGCGGCGCATGACGATCGTCCCGAAGTCGCCGAAGGTCGTGGTGGCCGGGAAGGTGGCGTCGTCGGCCGGTTCCAGCGCCAGGCCGCGCGCCTTCATGTCGCCGAAGCGGTCCATGAACTGGTCCTTCGTGATCGGCACGACCTGCCCCGCGAGGTCGATGCGCAGGTTCTGGAACTCGGTGTCGTAGCAGGCGCCGAGCCGGTCGAGGTCCATGGCGGCACCGGCGTCCAGGTAGTCCTGCATGGCGTCGACGAGGGGTTGGTACATGACGTCCTCCAGTCGCTGTAACGGCGTTATAGGAACCTGAGCCAGGCTAGCTGTAACGGCGTTATAGAGTCAACAGCTATGGCACTGGACACCACGACGATCACGCAGGCCGCCGTGCAGCTGCTGCGCGAGGAGGGTCTGGACGGCGTCACCTTCCGCAAGCTGACGGCCCGGCTGAACGTCAAGGCACCGGCCATCTACTGGCGCTTCGCCGGCAAGCAGGAACTGCTCGAGGCGGTGGCCGAGGCGATCCTCACCGAACGGCTCGCCGACCTACCCTTGTATGACGGCACCCGGCCGTGGCCCGAGTGGTTCGCCGACCTGCTGCACCGGCTGCGCGACGCGATGCTCGCCTACCCCGACGGCGCCCGCGTGGTCACCGGCGCCCGTCCCCAGCACACCCAGACCCTCGGCAACCTCGCCGAGACGGCGCTGGCCGGGGCGGTCGCGTCGGGCCTGCCCCTCGCCGACGCCGCCGGCCGGGTCTTCACCGCGCTGCACTTCACCTACGGCCGGGTCATCGAGGAGCAGGAGTCCACCGGCGCGGCCCGGATGGACCCGGCCACCGCCGCGGCCTTCGCCGCCCGGTTCCCGACCATCGCCCGGGCCCTCACCGAGTTCACCGGGCAGGGCCTCACCCCGCGACACGCCTTCGACGCCGGCATCCGCCTCATCCTGCGCTGAGGCCGCCTCGACGTGGTTACCGGGCCGGGGGCTCCAGGACGGCGACGTCGTCGCGGGTGAGGCTGCCGACGACCACGGTGCCGGCGTGTTCGGCGACCGAGGTGACGAAACCGTAGGAGCCGTCGCTGGTGCGCAGGTCGTGGACCAGGCGGCCGTCCAGGTCGAACGCCATGACCCAGGCGATCGGGGTCGCCTTGGGGCGCAGCGCGGCGGGCAGGTTCCAGACCAGGAGCCGCAGGAGGCCGGGCAGTGGCAGGAGCCGGTCCAGCAGCGCGTTGCGGGGTGCGGCGATCGCGACCCACAGCAGCCCGTCGCTGCCGAGGCTCATGTTGTCCGGGAAGCCCGGCAGGTTCTCCGCGAAGGGCTCGACGCGCCCGTCCGGCCAGTAGCGCGAGATCCGGTATCCGGAGGTCTCCGCGAACAGCAGGTGCGAGCCGTCGGGGGCCAGGACCAGGCCGTTGGCGAACTTGAGGTCGCGCAGGACGGTGGTGACGGTGCCGTCGGGGTCGCGGCGGATCAGGCGGCCGGTGCAGGTGTGCTCGAACATGTCGCCCAGGTGGTGTTCGAGGCTCCACCGGCTGGTCGACGTGGTGAACCAGATCGTGCCGTCGGCCGCCTCGACCACGTTGCTGGCGAAGGTGAGCGGCGCCCCGTCGACCTCGTCGACGAGGACCTCGACGGTGCCGTCGGGTGCCACCCGCAGCAGGCCGCGGTCGTGGTCGCAGACCAGGACACCGCCGTCGGCGCACGGCTGCACGCCCAGGGGGCGCCCGCCGGTGTCGCCGGCAACCGTCTGGCTGCCGCCGGGGCCGAGGCGGAGGATCCGCCCGTCGCCGGTGCCGGTGACCACGTAGCCGTGGGCGTCGAACATGACGTCCTCGGGGCCGTGCCCGCCGGTGCGCAGCAGGCGGGCGACCACCAGCGGAGCGGTCGGGCCGGGATCCGGAACCGCGCGCGGCGGCGCCCAGCGGCGGGGCCTGAGGTGACGACGGGGCACGGTGGCGGAGCGTACTCCTATCGCGGGGCAGGGCGAGGGCGGGCGGGGAGCCGGGTCCGGTTCCACCACTGGGCGAGACCGACGGCCAGCAGTACCAACGCCGCACCCGCCAGGGCGAACCACGAGGTCAGCTCGGTCTTCTTGCGCTGCAGGGTGACCTGGCTGGGCAGGTCGCGCAGCACGTCGCCGAGCGACTCGGCGTCCTCGGCCTTGAAGTACTTGCCGCCGGTGGTCTCGGCGACCCTGGTCAGGGTGCCCTCGTCCATGTCCTGGAACCGGCCACGGCCGCCGAACTGGCCGCCGGGGCCGCCGCGGAACTGGGTGCCGCCGCTGATCTGGTCGCTGGAGCAGACCATCGGGGACGGGTTCGCGGTGCCGAAGCCGATCGTGTAGACCCGCAGGCGGCGGGCCTCGGCGGCGGCTGCGGCCGTCATCGGGTCGACGCCGTCGGTGTTGCGGCCGTCGGTGAGCACGACGATCGTGTCGGGCTCGTAGTCGCCGGTGGTGGTGCCGTCGTCGGGCACCTCGACGCCGGTCGGCGGGACGTCGGGGTTGATCTCGGCGATCGCATCGATGGAGGCGAGGATGGCCAGGCCGATCGCGGTGCCGCGGGACGTCCGCAGGGCATCGATCGCGTCCAGGAGCTGTTTTGTGTCGGTTGTCGGGGGTACGACCAGGCCCGCGATGCCGGAGAACGCGACCAGACCGATCTTCTGGTTGCCGTCGTGGTCCTTGATGAACTCGCGGGCCGCCTTCTGCGCGGCCGTCAGCCGGTTCGGGGACACGTCGGTGGAGCACATCGAACCGGACACGTCCATCGCCAGGATGATCGTCGCGGCGCTGTCGGGCACGACCACCGACGCCTCCGGGCGGGCCGCGGCGGTGCCGGTGACGAGCAGCCCGGCGGCGAACAGCCACAGCGGGATGCGGCGCTTCCACGAGGTGCGACCCGGCAGGGCCGCCCGGATCAGCGCGACGCTCGGCAGCCGGACCGCGGCGCGGCGCTTGCGGCGGCGCGTCCACCAGCGCACGGCGAGCAGCAACGGAAACGCCAGCAGCGCGACGAGGGCCCACGGCCAGTGCAGTGACATCAGACGATCCGTCCGAACCAGGTGGTCATCAGTATGCCTCCGATGGTCAGCAGCAGCACGGCGATCACGGCGGCGGCACCGGTCAGCTCGACCGGCTTCACCTGGGTGGTGAGCCGCAGGTCCAGCTGCTCGTACACGTCGTGGAGGGCCTGGGCGTTCTCGGCGCGGTGATACGAGCCGGTCGTGGTCTGCGCGACCTCGGTCAGCAGCTCCTCGTCCAGCGACGTCGCGACCTGGAAGCCGTCGACCTCGACGGTGGCGCCGTCGACGGTGCCGACACCGACGGTCTCGATGTGCACGCCGGCCTTGGCGGCGAGCTGGGCGGCGGCCACGGCGTCGGGCCCGCCGGTGTCCTCGCCGTCGGACAGGAGCACGATCGTGGCGTTGCCCCAGTACCCGAGGTCCACGGCCGGCTGCCCCTCCTCGGGCAGCTGCGCCGGTTTGCCGGCGATGACGGTCAGCGAGGCGAGGATCGCCTGGCCGAGTGACGTGCCGCCGTTGATCTGGAGCCGTTTGATCGCGGCGACCGTCGCGGCGTGGTCCTCCGACGGTTGCTGGGTGGTGAGCGCGCCCTGGTCGAACGCGACCACGCCGATGCTGACGCTGTCCGGTTGCGCCTCGGCGAACTCGATCGCGGCCTGCTGGGCCGCGGCGAGCCTGGACGGCGCGACGTCCTTGGCGGCCATGCTGTTGGACACGTCGAAGGCGAGGATGACGGTGCCGGCGGCGCGGGCGACCGGGAGGTCCGCCTGGGGCCGGGCGGTGGACAGCAGCAGCAGGGTCAGCGCGGCCAGGAACAACACGGGCGGCAGGTGCCGCCGGAACCCGTCCCGGTGCGTCGCGAGGCCGGCGGCGGCCAGGGCCCGGGTCCGCTGCCGTTGCAGCCACCAGTACCCCACCGCGAGGGCGATCGCCACGACCACTCCGACGACCAGCAGGGTCGGATGCTGAAAGCTCATGCCGTCACCTCCGCTGCGCTCCGGCGCCGCCCTGCATCCATGATTCGCAGGCCTCCGCTGCGCTGCGGTCTGCTCATGCCCGCCGCCGTTTCGACCAGCGCACCATCTCGACGAGGGCGAGCAGCGGGTCCTGGTCGGTGGAGATCCGGTGCGACGTGACCCGGGACCGGCGCATCGCGGCCGCGACAGCGCCCTCGCGGACGTCGACCTCTTCCCGCAGCCGCTGCTGGAACATCGGGTCGCTGGTGTCGACAAGGACCTGCTCGCCGGTCTCGGCGTCCTCGACCAGGACCAGCCCGAGGTCGGGCAGGTCCAGCTCCATCGGGTCGACGACCCGGATCGCGACGACCTCGTGCCGGTGGGTGAGCCGCGACAGCGAGTCCTCCCAGTTGACGGTGTCGCCGCTGAGGAAGTCGGAGATGACGAAGACCAGGGACCTGCGGCGGGCCTGGGAGGCGGCGAGGCGCAGCATCCCGTCGACGTCGGTGGCCACGCCGACCGATGTGTCCTTCCGGTGCGCCAGCTCGTCGGTCGCCTTGCCGATCTCGTGGGCGAGGCGCAGCACGTGGGTCCGGCCGGTGCGGGCCGGGACGACCCGCTGGAGGCCGTTGTCGTACAGGATCGCGCCCAGCCGGTTGCCGCCCTGCGTGAACAGCCGGGCCAGGCACACGGCGAGCTCGGTCAGCACGCCGTCCTTGCCGCGGCCGTCGTCGGCGGCGCCGCCGAACCGCATCGACGCCGACAGGTCCAGCACCAGCCACGCGGTGAGCTCGCGGTCCTCGGTGTACTGCCGCACGTACGGCTCGTCCAGGCGCGCGGTCACGTTCCAGTCGATGTGGCGCACGTCGTCCTCGTGCGTGTACTCCCGCAGGTCGGCGAAGTCGATGCCACTGCCGCGGAACACGGTGCGGTAGGCGCCCTGCAGCTGGCCGTCGAGCCGGCGGATCACCTGCCACTCCAGGCGCCGCAGCAGCCGGTCGGGTGCGCTCGCCATTGTCAGCGGCTTCCGCTGCTGACCGGGACCGGCACCGGCAACGCCGCCAGGACCCGGGTGAGGATCGTGTCGGCGGTGACGTCGTCGGACAGCGCCTCGTAGGACAGGACCAGCCGGTGCCGGAACACGTCGAGGGCGAGCTCGGTGAGGTCGCGCGGGATGACGTAGTCGCGGCCGCGGATGAACGCGAGGGCCCGCGCGGCGAGGACCAGGTTGATCGAGGCGCGGGGGCTGGCGCCGAAGCTGATGTACCGGGCGAGGTCGCCCTGCCCGACCTCCTCCGGCCGGCGGGTCGCGTTGGCGAGGCGGACGGAGTACTCGATCAGCGACGGGTCGACGTAGACCTGCTCGACCTGGCCCTGCATCTCGATCAACCGGGACGGGTCGACGATCGCCTGCAGCAGCGGCAGCGGGGAGATGGCCCGCTCGACGATGACGAACTCCTCCGTCGAGCTGGGGTAGCCGACGACGACCTTCATCATGAACCGGTCGACCTGCGCCTCGGGCAGCGGATACGTGCCCTCGGACTCGATCGGGTTCTGGGTGGCCATCACCAGGAACGGCCGCGGGATGTGGTGCGTCTCCCGGCCGATGGTCACCTGCTGCTCCTGCATGACCTCCAGCAGCGCGCTCTGCACCTTCGCCGGGGCCCGGTTGATCTCGTCGGCCAGCAGCAGGTTGGTGAAGACCGGCCCGAGCGACACCTGGAACTCACCGCTGAGCTGGTGGTAGACGCGGGTGCCGACGATGTCGGCCGGCACCAGGTCGGGCGTGAACTGGACGCGGTGGAACTGCCCGCCGATGGCCGCCGCGAGGGCCTTCACGGCCAGGGTCTTCGCCAGGCCGGGGACGCCCTCGACGAGGATGTGCCCGCGGGACAGCAGCGCGACCATGAGCCGTTCCAGCAGCGCGTCCTGGCCGACGATGGTCTTCTTGACCTCGTACAGGACCTGTTCGACGGCGCCCGTGATGCCCTTTTCGGATGATGTGTCCACGTATCGTCCTTACGTCTGCGAGCGGGTGTTCACTGCTGTGGTGCCTGGTCTCCGCCGCCCGCGCCGAGGGCGGCGCCGATCGGGACGGCGAAGCCCACGCCGACGAACGTGCCGGCGGACGTCGGGTTGGCCAGGGCCACGACGATCGCGATC
This sequence comes from Dactylosporangium siamense, assembly GCF_016862795.1. Classification (GTDB taxonomy): domain Bacteria; phylum Actinomycetota; class Actinomycetes; order Mycobacteriales; family Micromonosporaceae; genus Dactylosporangium; species Dactylosporangium siamense. The sequence continues at coordinate 43,145 of NZ_BONQ01000162.1, forward strand.
GTCTCGCCCTTGGCGTTGACGAGCGGCCCGCCGGAGCTGCCGGGGTTCACCGCGGCGTCGAACTGGATGAGGCCGGTGAGCTTGGTGCCGTCGGGGTTCGTCGCGGTGCGGTCCAGGCCGGAGATGACGCCGGCGGTCGCGCTGCTGGTGAGCCCGAGCTGGTTGCCGACGGCGACCACGGTGTTGCCGACGGCGAGCCGGCCGGAGTTGCCGAGGACGGCGGGCACGAGCACGTCGGGCAGCGTCTCGGGGGCGAGCGCGGCGATGTCCATCGCCGGGTCGGCCTGGGCGACCTTCGCCGTGGCCTGGGTGCCGTCGGCGAACACGACCCGGATGCCGCCGGCGCCCGCGATCACGTGGTTGGCGGTCAGGATGATCCCTTCGGCGCTGGCGACGACGCCGGTGCCGGTCGCGGTGACCTTGTCGCCGTCGAGGGCCTGGATGGTGACGACCGACGGCGCCACGGACGCGTAGATCTGCGCGATCGTCGGCGGTCCCGACGCGGACGGCGACGGCGACGCCGACGGCCGCGCGGCGGCGGGATCGGAGCCGTTGGAGCCGGCCTGGAAGGCGATGAACGCGGTCAGCAGCAGAGCGAGGACCACCGCGACGCCGAGCAGCACGCCGCGCCGGGGCGCCGACCACTGCGGCAGCCTGGGCCATTGACGTGGCGGCCTGGGCGGGTCGTCGCCGTGCGCCAGCACGTCGCCTTGGGGTTCGAACTCGACCTGCAGGTCTCGTGGTGCCTCCGGGGGCCTCCCGATCGGGCGCATGACCTCAACGTAACCGCGATTTCTGGGAATCACCTTCGAACTTTCTGCCAAAAGCGGTCTGGTACCGCGGTACCACTCACCTGGTCGGAGATCGGACCGCGGTACCACGGAATACCCCGGTCGCGTGCCTAGCGTTCAAGGCGCACGGTTCTTCGAGTACTTGGGGGCGTTGATGATCGAAGCGCGGCGGTTGACGAAGCGGTACGGCGACAAGACAGCCGTGGCCGGCGTGGACTTCACGGTCCGGCCCGGCGCGGTGACGGGGTTCCTGGGGCCGAACGGCGCCGGCAAGTCCACCACGATGCGGATGATCGTCGGCCTGGACGCGCCGACGTCCGGTTCGGTGACGGTCAACGGCCGCCGGTACGCCCGGCACACCGCGCCCCTGCGCGAGGTCGGCGCGCTGCTGGAGGCCCGCTCGATCCACCCCGGGCGGTCCGCGTTCGACCACCTGATGGTCCTCGCCCACACGCACGGCATCTCCCGTGCCCGGGTGTCGGAGGTGATCGAGCTGACCGGCCTGCAGCCGGTGGCCCGCAAGCGGGCCGGCGCGTTCTCCCTCGGCATGGGCCAGCGGCTCGGCATCGCCGCGGCGCTGCTCGGCGACCCGCAGACGGTCATGCTCGACGAGCCCGTGAACGGCCTGGACCCCGAGGGTGTCCTGTGGATCCGGCAGCTGCTGACCGGGCTGGCCGCCGAGGGACGCACCGTCTTCCTGTCCTCGCACCTGATGAGCGAGATGGCCCTCGTCGCGGACCACCTGATCATCGTCGGCCGCGGCCGGGTCCTCGCCGACACCACCGTGCAGGACCTCGTCCGCGACGCCGGCGGCGACACCGTCGTCGTCGCCAGCGCCGACCCGGGTCGCCTGCGCCAGGTCCTGGCCGGGCCCGGCGTCGGCATCACCGGCCGGCCCGGGTCGGAGCAGCTGCAGGTGACCGGGCTGCCGGCCCGCGAGATCGGGATCAGGGCCGCCGCGCACGGCATCGCCCTCTACGAGCTCACCGGCAAGGCGGTCTCCCTCGAGGAGGCCTTCATGGAACTGACCAAGGACGACGTCGAGTACCACACCACCGTGAGGGCAGCCGCATGACCGCCACACTTGTCGCACCGAAGGCCGTCGCGGCGGCTCCGCTCAAGGTCACCGGCCGGCGGGTCGCCCGCGCCGAGTGGGCGAAGCTGTGGTCGCTGCGCTCGACCTGGATCACCCTCGGGATCGGGCTGCTGCTCCTGCTCGCGATCGGCACGATCGCCACGCTGCAGTTCAAGTCCAGCACGTCCTCGGGCAAGCCGGTCGACGAGGACTTCGTCGGCGCGACCGCGCACAGCCTCGCCCTGTTCGGGGTGCCGTTCGCGCTGATCGCGCTCGGCGTCCTCGGCGTCCTGACGACCTCCGGCGAGTACACCACCGGCATGATCCGCTCCACGCTCGCGGCCGTCCCGCGCCGGCTGCCGGTGCTGTGGGCCAAGGCCGCCGTGTACGGCGCGGTCGCCTTCGCCGTCGGCGCCGTCGGCGTGTTCGTCGCCTTCGCGATCAGCAGCGGCCTGCTGTCCGGCACCGACGCCGGGATGAGCTTCTCTGCCAACGGGGTCGTGGTGAGCCTGCTCGGGGTCGGGCTGTACCTGGGCCTGGTCGGGGTCATCGGGGTCGCGCTCGGCGCGCTGCTGCGCTCCTCCGCCGGCGGCATCTCCGCGCTGGTGGGCGCGTTCCTGCTGGTGCCGGGCCTGATGTCGCTGCTGCCGAAGGCGTGGCGGACCGAGGTCACGCCGTACCTGCCGGGCAACGCCGGCGAGTCGATCTTCGCGCTGCACCACACGCCGGGCACGCTGTCGGCGGGCGCCGGGCTGCTGGTCCTGCTGGGCTGGACGGCGCTCGCGCTCGGCGGCGCGGCGTTGCGGCTCAAGCGCGCCGACGCCTGATCATCGAGGCGTTTTTGTCGGTGGGTGTCGGGAGAATGGACCCGTGAGCATCCAGGACGTCGGGCACCCGTGGGCGACCACGGTGCTGCGCCTCACCCACCGCGTGCGGCAGTGGGACGCGCGGCACCGCTGGGTGCTGGACGCCGGCGGCGTGCTGCTGCTGTTCCTGGCGTTCGGTGCCCCCGACATCGGCGACCGGCACGACGGTGACGGCCCGCCGATCTCGTGGACCGATCTCCCCGCACCGCAGATGCTGCTGCTGCAGGCCGCGCTGCTGGTTCCGCTGTACTGGCGGCGCCGGTCGCCGTTCCTCGCGTTCCATGCCGTGCTGGTGGTCTTCATCGTCCAGTGGGCCGCGGGCATCATGTTCCGGGCCGACGTCGCGGTGCTGGTCGCGTTGTACAACCTCGTGCTGCACTGCTCGCTGCGCCGCCTGCCGTGGGCCGCGCCGACCCTGCTCGTGGCATACGTGCTGGTCGTGGCCCGGCTGGCGGACGCGATCGGGACCTGGGACGCCATGTTCGGCCTCGCCGTCTTCGGCACCGCCGCCGTGGCCCTCGGCCTCGCGATCCGGCTGCGCCGCGCGCAGCTGGCCACGCTGCGGGAGCGGGCCGTGCAGCTGGAGATCGAGCGCGACCAGCGCAGCCGGCTCGCCGCGGCCACCGAGCGCACCCGCGTCGCCCGCGAGATGCACGACATCGTCGGGCACAGCCTGTCGGTGATCGTCACGCTCGCCGACGGCGGTGCGTATGCCGCCGACACCGCGCCCGCGCGCAGCAAGGAGGCGCTCCAGCTGATCGGCGACACCGGCCGCCGGTCCCTGGCCGAGCTGCGCCGCATGCTCGGCGTGCTGCGGGAGCAGGCCGACGAGCCCGACCTGAGCCCGCAGCCCGGCCTGGCCGACCTCGACCCGCTGTGCCGGCGGGTGCGTGCCGCCGGGCCCCGGGTCGAATACCGCAGCAGCGGTGACCTCGACGCGCTCGACGCCGGGGTCCAGCTGGCCGCCTACCGGATCGTGCAGGAGGCGCTCACCAACACGCTCAAGCACGCCGGCCCGGACACCTCGGTGCGCCTGGACCTGTTGGTCGACGGCGACCGGCTGCGGATCGCCGTCCGCGACAACGGGGCGCCCCAGACGTATGGCGAGCCCGGCCACGGCCTGATCGGGATGCGGGAGCGCGCCGCGATGTACGGCGGGACCGTGACCGCCGGACCCGCACCGGGGGGAGGATGGAGCGTCGAGGCCGACCTGGACCTGCGCCCAACCGTGGAAAGCGACGACGCATGATCACCGTGCTCATCGTGGACGACCAGCCACTGCAGCGGCTGGGCTTCCGCATGCTGCTGGAGAGCAACCCGGACACCGACGTCGTCGGCGAGGCCGGCAACGGCGCCGAGGCGGTGCGCCGCACCACCGACCTGCGTCCCGACGTGGTGCTGATGGACGTGCGGATGCCCGGCATGGACGGCATCGAGGCGACCCGGCGGATCGTGGAGGCCGGCGGCCGCTCCCGCATCCTCATGCTCACCACATTCGACCTCGACGAATACGCGCACGCGGCGCTGCGGGCCGGGGCCAGCGGCTTCCTGCTCAAGGACGCCCACCCGGAGGAGCTCCTGGCCGGCATCCGGGCGGTCGCCGCGGGTGACGCGGTCATCGCGCCCGCGCTCACCCGCCGGCTCCTCGACGCGTTCGCGCCCCACCTCGGCTCGTCGCCCGTCGATGATCCGCGCCTGGCATCGCTCACCGAGCGGGAGCGGGAGATCCTCGTCGCGATCGGGCACGGCTGGACCAACGGGGAGATCGCCGAGCGGCTCGTGCTGTCCGAGTCGACGGTCAAGACGCACGTCGGGCGGGTCCTGGCGAAGGTCGGCGCCCGCGACCGGATCCAGGCCGTCATCTTCGCCTACGACCTCGGCCTGACCCGGCCGCGCTGACATGTCCTTTCCAGAGACTCCTGTTCGTTCCAAGGTTGAGGGGCCACCCCGGTCCCGCGGAAGGAGCGGTCCGATGCCGCAGTATCTCGCCCTGACCTACACCGCCGACGTCGACTGGTGGGCGCCCGAGCAGGCCGCCGAGCTGGCCGAGTATCGCCGGTTCGCGGTCGACCACGCCGGCAGCCTCCGCGCCAGCGCGGTGCTGCACCCCACCGCCACCGCCACGGTGGTCCGGGTCGAGGGCGCCCGCGGCGGTCGCGTCGTCACGACCGACGGCCCCTACGCCGAGACCAAGGAGGCCCTGACCGGCTACTACCTGATCGAGGCCGCCGACCTGGACGAGGCGGTCGCGGTCGCCGCCGAGATCCCGGCGGCGTGGGGCGGGGCCGTCGAGGTCCGGCCGGTCATCGTGGCCAAGTGACGGTTGAGGCGGTCGCCGAGACGGTCCGGGTCAAGGGGGCACGGAGTGACGGTTGAGGCGGTCGCCGAGACGATCCGGGTCGAGGGGGCACCGAGTGACGGTTGAGGCGGTCGCCGAGACGATCCGGGTCGAGGGGGCGCGGATCCTCGCGACCCTGATCCGGACCGTCGGCGACGTGCAGATCGCGGAGGACGCCGTCCAGGAAGCGGTCGTCTCGGCGCTCGCCGCCTGGCCGGTGTCCGGGGTGCCGCCGCAGCCGCGCGCCTGGCTCACCGTCACCGCCCGGCGCAAGGCCATCGACATCCTGCGCCGCGAGCAGGCCCGCCGCGGCAAGGAGGAGGAGGGCGGCCGGATGATCGACCTCGCTCGCTCCGACCTGCCCTCCGACGCCGTGGTCCACGACGACCTGCTGCGCCTCATCTTCACCTGCTGCCACCCGACCCTGTCGCCCCCGACCCAGGTCGCCCTCGCGCTGCGCACCCTGTGCGGCCTGTCCCCCGCGCAGATCGCCGGCGTCCTGCTCACCACGGAGGCCGCCACGGAGAAGCGCCTCACCAGGGCCAGGCAGAAGATCGCGGCGGCGCGCATCCCGTACCGGGTGCCGCCGCCGGACGAGCTCCCCGACCGGCTGCCGGCCGTCTGCGCCGTCATCCACAGCCTCTACACCGCCGGCCACGCCCCGGTCGGTGGCGGCTCGGCCGTCGACGTCGACGCGTGCGCCGAAGCGGTCCGGCTCGCCGAGCTCCTGCACGGTCTGCTCCCCGACCAGCCGACCCCGGCCGCGGTCCTCGCGCTGCTCCTGCTCACCGAGGCCCGCCGCCCGGCCCGCCTGTCCGCTACCGGCGAGGTCGTCACCCTGGACCGCCAGGACCGCAGCCACTGGTCCGGCGCGGCGATCGCCCGCGGGATCGCGCTGCTCAACGCCTCCCTGCACGCCTCGTCCCGGCGCGCGGACGCGTATCAGCTACAGGCCGCCATCGCCGCGGAGCACGCCCGCGCCGCCTCCTACGACGGCACCGACTGGCCGGAGATCGTCCGGCTGTACGACCTGCTCATGTCCGTCGCCCCGAGCCCGGCGGCCGGTCTGGCCCGCGCCGTCGCGGTGGCGGAGGCGGCCGGCACCGACGCCGGTCTCGCGCTGCTCGCCGGCCTGCCGCCGTCGCCACGCTGGCACGCGGTCCGGGCCGACCTGCTCGCCCGCGCCGGCCGCTACGCCGAGGCCGTCGCCGCGCTCACCGCGTCGCTCGACGGCCCGGCCACCGACCCGGAGCGCCGCCACCGCACGCGACGCCTCGCCGAGCTGAGGGAGCTGGTCTGACATGTTCGACTTCTCGCCCCTGCTGGAGCTGTTCCCGGACGACGAGGAGGGCCGGATGCTGCGCTCCCCGGGCCTGCGGACGGGCGGCCGGTTCTACGCCTTCGCCTCCGGCGACGACGTGATCGTGAAGCTTCCGGCAGCGCGGGTGGCCGAGCTGATCGCCTCCGGTGCGGGCCTGCCGTGCTCCCCGCGCCCGGGCCGCCCGATGCGCGAGTGGGTCCGGGTCCCGGCGCGGGACTGCCTGCCGCTGGTCCTGGAGGCCCGGGCCTTCCTCACGCGGGCGTGACGCCCGCAGCCACGCGGGCGTTCCGCAGACACGCGGGCGTGAGGCACCGCAGTCAGGCGGGCGTTCCGCAGACACGCGGGCGTGAGGCACCGCGGTCAGGCGGGCGTGAGGCTCCGCAGCAGCGGCAGGTTCTTGCTGATGATGCCGGACACTCCCACCGCGCGGGCCTGCGCCAGCTCCGCCTCGGTGTCCACCGACCAGGCCATGATGAGGTCCGTATTCTGGTGCAGCTCGGCGACGACGGCCGCGGTGAGCAGGCTCAGCCGGATCGACAACCCGTCGACCCGCTGGCGCTTGACCAGCTGCCGCACCTGCTCGAGCTGGCGCCGGCTGCCCGCCGAGTAGACCCGCCGGATGTGCGGCTGGTCCTCGAACGCGGCCAGCATCCCCCAGTCGCGCGTGCACACGGTCACCGGCACGCCCGGCGCCACCTCCCGCAGCACCTCCGCCGTCCGCGGCGCGACGGCCTGCCACGGCCCCTTGAGGTCGAGCATCAGCCGCGAGTCCCCGGCCGCTGTGGTGAGGATCTCCGCCAGCAGCGGCACCGGCACGTCGCGCCGCCGGGTGACGTCGCGCCACGGCTCCCACAGCAGCCGCCGCCCGAGCGCCTTGGCGTGCCGCATCTCCAGCGCGCCCCGGTACAGCCTGACATCGGCCTCGACCAGGTCGACGCCGGCGTCGAGAGCGTCCCGCAGGTCCGCCAGCGTATTGCCCGCACGGTGCGCGATCCGGATCACGCAGTCACGATAGCCGCTCAGATACTTCACCGGGCGAATCATTCCTGTGGTGAATCTGTCACTGCGGCGGCCGCGTCCCGCGGTTCCGGGAGCGGGGTGCGGGGCAGGAGGACGGCCAGGATCAGGCCGGTCACCGCCACGACGACCAGGACCACCAGTGACGCGGCGTACGGACGGCCGCCCGGATAGGTGGCGGACACGATCACCGAGCCGGCCAGGGCGGTGCCCAGTGACGAGCCGAGGTTGGACACGGCGCGGGACAGGCCGGAGATGTCGCTCTGGTCGCGGTCGGGGAATGCGGACTGCACCAGGTTCACCGAGGCGGTCAGCATGGTGCCGAGGCCCAGGCCGGCGAGCAGCAGGCCCGGCACGGTGCGCGCGACGCCGGGCCCGCCGTGCACCAGGGCGAGCAGCAGGGCCATGCCGGCGACGGTCAGGACGAAGCCGGCGACGATCAGGGTGCGCTGGCTGCGGCGGCGGGCGAAGCGGCCCGCGGCGGCCGAGGAGACGAGGATGCCGGCGGTGGCGGGGGTGAGCACGAGGCCGGTCATGACGGCGTCGTAGCCGCGGGCGTCCTGCAGGTAGACGGCGGTGACGAAGAACGTGCCCTGCATGACCAGCCACTGGACCGCCTGCGTGCCGAGGCCGAGGTTCGCGGCCCGGTTGCCGAACAGGCGCAGGTGCAGCAGCGGCTCGCGGCCGCGGCGTTCGGTGCGGCGCAGGTGCAGCGCGAAGGCGGCCAGCATCAGCGCGCCCAGGGCGAGCGAGAGCCAGACCGGGGAGATGCCGCCCTGTTCGATGACGACGTGCCCGGCGACGGCGAAGTCGGTCCGCGCGGCGCCCCAGCCGTAGGTGGTGGACTGCAGCACGCCGAGCACGACGAGCAGCAGACCGGCGGCGGACAGCAGGGCGCCGGTCACGTCGAAGCGCGGGGACGGCCCGGCGTCGGCGGGGTCGGGCAGGCGGCGGACCAGCACGATGATCCAGGCGATGACGAGGACCTGCAGCAGGAACGACGCCCGCCAGCTGAGCAGGCTGGTGATCACCCCGCCGATGAGCGGGCCGGTGGCGGCGCCGAGCGCGCCGGCGCCGCTGACGATGCCGAAGTACTTCGCGCGGGTGGCCAGGTCCGGGGACATCACCGTGACGAGGATGTAGATCGGCGGGATCATGAGCGCCGAGCCGACGCCCTCCAGCAGCGCGTTGCCGACGATCATGACGCCGAGGCCGGGAGCGACCGCGGCGAGCAGCGCGCCGGTGCCGTACAGCACCAGCCCGGCCACCAGGCACCGCTTGCGCCCCCACACGTCGGTGAGCTTGCTGCCCGGAATCATCAGGGCCGCCATGGTGAGCGTGAACAGCGTGATGGCCGTCTGTACGCCGAAGACCGTGGTGTGCAGGTCGCGGGCCATGGGTGCGATGGCGACGTTCATCGCCGTGCCGGCGTAGCTGCAGATGAACTGGGCCAGGGCGAGGGGCAGGATCATCGCCCGCGCAACGTCCGGCGGCTGGCGGGTCGGCACCTGCCGATCGTCGGCCGCCCCGGCGGGCGCCGCATCATCCCCGGTGTATGAGCCCCGCAGTGACGGCCGTGGTTTCGCGGCCTGCCGCTCCGGTGTCCATGGTAGGTTCTTCGAACATATGTTCGAAGAACCTACGCGGGTGTAGGTCGTTGGTGCTTGGGAAGGGTTGGTGCCGATGCCACTCGAACGCCTCACCGACATCGTCCGCACGCTGCTGCGGCTCCCTGCCCGCGGGGACGGCTTCGCGGTGCGCCTCGACTGGCCCGGTTACGGGCCGGTGCTGGTGTGCCACGACCTCACCCAGTTCACGCCCAGCCTCGAGCGGGCCCTGAAACGGGTGGCCGGCACCGAGCGGTACTGGGCCCGCGGCCCACTGCGGCCGCTCGCCGTCACCGTCGTGCCGATCGACTACGCGACCTACCTGGCGCACCCGCGCGAGTGCGCCTCCACCGGCTGTCCCACGACGGCCGCGCTGCTCGGGCTGGGTCCGCACACCGTGCTCTCGGCACGGGACCGCGAGGGCGGCACCACCCTCGGGTGAGCGGAAGCGCCGCCGCCGGGCCCACCGCCGGGATACGCTCACCGGACCGATGATCATCGGGGTCTGGACCGAGTGAGGACGCCTGATGCGCACCCGTCGAACCGTCCTGCTCGGCCTCGCCGCCGGCGCGCTGACGATCGCAAGCGGGCGGCCGATAGCAAAGGCTCACGCGGACGCCACCGGGCCGGCGTACGCGGCGATCCGGGTCGTCCGGGCCACGGCCGGCACGCCGGAGCGGCCCGAGATCACGGTGCCGGCCGGCTACTCGTTGCTGGCCGGGCCGCAGTACCAGGTGGCCAGCCGCGCCGAGTTCACCGCGTTCGTGCAGGGGCCGGTGAGCGGCGGCGTCCCGGTGGTGGTGCGCTGGCCCGGGCAGGCGGTCCGGGCCGTGATCGCCGGTGACCGCCGGCTGCCGCTGACCTCTCCGGACGGCACCGCGGGCACGGTCGCGGTCGACCTGCCGGTCGCCGGTGCCTCGCCGCTCGCGGAGTCACCGACGATCCAGGTGTGGAGCCGGCTGTCCGACGCCGGCAGCGGGATCCTCTGGCTCGCCGCCCACAACCACCCGGACCGCGCGGCCGGCTACTGGGCGACCCGGGCCTGGCCGGCCGGCGAGGTGCACGCCGTGGTCACCTACCTGGCCGCCTGCGACGAGATCCTGCGCGACTCGGGGGCCGCCGCCGAGGCGCGCCGGCGCGGGCACTTCTTCGCCCTGGAGGGCTTCGAGACGAACAACCCGCTGCACCAGGACAACCCGCCGCACTGGCACCTGTCGTACTACCCGGGCGCGACGACGCGGGCCACCCCGGCGACGGTGCCGCACTTCTGGGTCGACGAGCGGGGCCGCACGTTCTACAACGGGCAGGACGTCACCGGGCAGGGCCGGTCCAGGTTCTCCGCGGGGCAGCCGGCGCCGATCCGGGACGGCGCCGGAACCCTCGTCCTGACCACGGTCATCCGCGCCGACGGCGGGCTCGACGTGATCCCTCCGTCCGGCCCGGCGTACAGCATCACCTCGGCGACCGGCGACTACACCGGCCCGGTCGAGGTCCGGCGGGGCGGCGCGAGCTGGCGCATGTTCACCACCGACGACCTCGTCCGCGACGGCGTCCTGCGCGTCGAAGGCGGCGGCGCGACCGTCGAGCACCGGTACGACCCCCTGACCGGAGCCGAGCTCAGCACCGCCAGATGAGCAGGCGCCTTCCACCCACCGCCGGAGGCGGGGCCGGCGCAGGTTGAGCAGGAGTTTCAGCCGTCGCGCAGCGCGTCCTCGACGCCGGTCTCGTGCTGCCCGAGGTACACCGGATCCCGGCCGGACACGACGTCGTAGACGACCTTGACGGAGGCGGGGTACTCGCGCCGGGCGTTGCTGCGCCATGGGCCCTTGAACCGGCTGACGCTGTCGTCGCCGACCCCGGTCGCGTCCAGGCCGACCCGGCGGCAGAGCATGACGGCGCGGGCGATGTGGTAGGACTGCGTCACCACGGTCACCTTGCTGACGCCGAAGACGCGCTTGGCGCGCGAGCACGAGTCGTACGTGTCGAAGCCGGCGTAGTCCCGCACGATCCTGCGCTCGGGCACGCCGTGGTCCATCAGCCAGGCGCGCATCGCGGTCGGCTCGTCGTAGTCGTGGTGCATGTTGTCGCCGGAGACCAGCAGCACCTTCACCTTGCCGGTTTCCAGGAGCCGGCGGGCCAGGGCCAGGCGGGCCTCGAGGAACGGCGACGGCGTGCCACCCTCGTACACCTGCGCGCCGAGCACCAGGGCGACCGGCGCCTCGGGCACCGTCTGCTCGGTGTAGAGGTGGCCGTCGGCGCCGGAGCGCACCCAGATCACGCTGCCGGCGACCAGCAGGACCACGCCGAGCACGCCGGCCACGGCGAGGATCGCGAGGCGGCGCACGAGCTTGCGCCACCCCCAGCGCTTCCGCGGCGCGGCGGGCGTCTTGTCCTCGGGTGCCTCCTCATCGGGCATGGTCCGAGTCTGCTACCGGCCGTCAAGCCCCGGTCTCGGCCGCGATCGGGCGCAGCGCCCGGCGGCGGACGTCGGTCCCCCGGTCCCAGACCAGCTCGTCGAAGCCCGGCCCGGCGACGCCCTCGGCCCGCAGCTCCCGCCGAGCGGCGGTGGCGGCGGACACCCGGTGCCGGAAGTCGTTGAAGACCTGCACCTCACCGTCCGGGGACTCGACCTCGGTGTAGTCCATGCCGCGGAACGCATACCGGCCCAGCTCGTGGACGTCCGGCGCGTAGCCGCGCAGATCGTGCGCCGACGCGGCGAACATCAGCAGCCCGCCCAGCCGGTCGATCTTCGGCTGCGGCCCCCGCACCGGCACGATCGGCGCATGCTTGACGCCGGGCGGCCGCTCATACCACGGAATCCGTTGCGCCATAACGGGATCGAGCCCATGGGTCTGCCACCGGACGGTGCCGTCCGGCGCACCCCGCAGCGGCAGCCGGCGCCGTAGCGCCTGCGCCGTCCGCACGCTCAGCGCGGTGAGGTCCGACGGCACGAGCACGATCGGGTCGCCCGGCCGGCCGTCGAACGGGTTCGGACCGAGGTGCGGCCGGTCGATGAGGATCAGGGTGCCGGGGCGGCGCTGGTACGCCAGTCCCCACAGCAGCCGGCCCAGCAGCCGCGCCCCGCGCCAGTCGCTGAGGATGTGCCACGTGTCGTGGTGGAAGTTGGTGCTGAACCGGCAGTCGGTGTCCGGCCGCAGCGTGATGACGGTGAACTCGCGCCCGTCACACCGCACCGCCCTGCGGTGCAGCTTCACGCGGTCCCCGACATGACCGGCGCCCGCCGGCCGCTGATGACGATGCACCATCCACCTCCGGCCCCCAGTGCAGCACCGGAGCCGTTGCCAGGCAACGGATTTACCCGCCGGTGCCCATAACCCGCCCTAGCGCGGCCCGGCCACGTCGGCGTCTTCGTCGGCGGCCAGGTCGGCGGTTTCGGCGGCGGTTTTCGGGGCCGCGGCGGTCCTGAAGTGGTGGCTGAGGCGGCGGTACGGGCCGCTGCGCAACGCGAGCACGCTGGCGATCAGGCCGACGACGCCGGTGAGCACGAAGACGAGTGCCAGGCCGCGGTCGGCGCCGGTGCCGAACCAGCCGCCGATCGCGCGGGCGCCGGCGCCGTCGGTCATGAGCGGGATGAAGACGAACTGGGCGATCGGCGCGATCAGGAACGCGGTCAGCGGCGACGCGGCCTGCTCGACACTCTGCGCGAAACCGAACACGCGGCCCTGCCGCTCATACGGCACGACCTTCTGCAGGATGGTCTGCTCGGCGGCCTCGGCGTAGGGCACCAGCACCATGTAGATGAGCATGCCGGCGCCGAGCAGGACGATCGAGGAGCGCAGCGGGAACAGCACGGTGACGGTCCACAGCACGACGTTGACGAGGAGGAGCAGCCGGACGGGGTTGCTGCTCAGGCCGGTCCGGGAGACGCACAGACCACCGACGATGAGACCGGCGCTGAGCGCGCCCCACAGCAGGCCCCACGTCTGCACGCTGACCAGCGACAGCCCGTAGGCGTCCATGAGCGCCATGTACACGCCGCCGAGGAAGTTGTTGAAGGTGGAGAACAGGATGAGTGCCGTCAGGCCCGGCACCTCCCGTACCACACCGACCGTGCCTCGAAGATCGACGGTGCGCTTCGGGGGTTCGTCCCCGGACGATGCCGCGGCCTGGACGGCGGCGGGGATCACCCGGACGAACGACAGGTGCACCACGGCGGCCGCCAGCACGGCGAGGGCCATGACCAGGACCCAGAACATCCCGCCGATGGCCACGAGGAAGCCGCTGATCACCGACGTGACCAGGAACGACACCCCCGAGGTCGTGCCGACCAGGCCGTTGGCCTTGTCCCTGCTGTCCTCCTCGATGAGGACGGTGACCAGCGTCGGCAGGGCGATGGTGCGGATGTTGCCGACGATGACGCCGACCATGAGCAGCACGATCAGCGCCCACAGCGGCACGCTCGCCGGATCCGTGAACTCCTCCCGCGGCGTGATCTGGTAGACACCGAACGCGGCCGCGTACAGGAGAAACGACGCGGTCGCGGACACCTGCATCATCGCGGTCTTCGAGTGGTGGTCGACGAGGCTGCCGAACCAGATGCCGGTCACGGCCGTCATCACCAGGAAGATGCCCGACACGACCCCGGTCGCGAACACGGAGCGGGTCTCCAGGTACACGTAGAACGTGATCGCGAACCAGACCGTGTAGTTGACGACCGACACCAGCAGCGTGTTGATCAGCAGCTGGTGGAAGGTCCTGCGGTCCCCCGTAATGACGGCCATGCAGGTGATCGTATGACCTCAGCTCAGCTACCGTGCTTCGTCAGCGTCCTTGGCCACCGCCTCATCGGTGGCGTTCTGGTGCAGGTACCAGAACGTGACCGGCGCCGCGATCAGCAGCACGACCGCGCCGCAGCAGCTGGCCATCGCCAGTGGGTTCAGCGCGCTCAGCACACCGTCGTAGCCCGGCCCGGTCGCCGGATTGAAGGCGCAGAGTGCCACCGCCCCGGCCGCCGGCACCGCAGCTCCGACCACCGGCAGCAGCCATCGTCTCCCCACCGCCGCCTCCCCCGCGTGACGTGCCGCTACCGTACCCCTTAGCATGCGCCGATGCAGATCAGCATGTGGGTGCCGTACGACGAGGCCCGGCTGCGCCGCACGATCACCCTCGTGCTGCGGCCGCAGATCCGGATCCTCCGCGTCCTGGGCGGGGTCATCGTCGCGATGAGCTTGGTCCTGCTCACGCTCAGCGACTTGGTGCTGTTCGGCATGCTCCTCGCCGTCGCCGGCGTGCTGTTCATGACCGTCCTCGGGCCGTTCACGGCGGCCCGCACGACGAGCATGCAGTCGCGCATCATCAAGGACGGCTGCCAGATGACGATCACCGACGAGTGGCTGACCGTCGTCTTCCCTCTCGCCGAGTCCCGGTTCCGGTGGGCCGGCATCGACAGCATCGTCGAGACCCCGGAGGCCTGGTACCTGATGGTCGGCCGGGCGCAGTCGTTCACGGTCCCGAAGGACGCCATGACCGACGAGCAGCGGGCCGAGCTCGCCGCGTTCCTGACCGCCGAGCGCGAGCGGCAGGCGGGGCGGGCCTTCCTCGGCCAGCCCCGCTGAACCACCGTTACATCCGCCACTTCCGCAGCAGCGCACGCATCCGGCCACGGATCTCGGGGTCCGGTTCGACGTCCGCCGCGCGCCGCAGCGCCGCCACCGCGGCCGGCGTCCCGGCGGGCCAGGCGCCGAGCGCCCGCACGGCCCCGTAGCGGTTGCGGATCGTCGCGTTCGCCAGGGCCGCCTCGATCAGCGGCCAGCCCTTGCCGGGATGCTCGTCGAGGCGGCTGACGATGATGTCGAGCGCACCCTCGGGCCCACCGCTGCCGGCGCCGAGGTCGAGACCGGGTCCGGTGGCGAGGTCGCGCAGCGGGAGGATCCCCGCCGCGAACTCGAGCAGGCCGTCGATGTCATCGGTGCCGTCGACGAACGAGAACCACAGGTGGCTGTCGTAGGGGTCGCCGCGAAGCTGGTCGCGGAGCATCTCGTCCAGCGGGAGGCGCAGCCGCTCGGCCGCCCAGATCGCGCGCCGGTCGCCGGCGCGCAACGCGTCCTTGACGAGGTCCCGCCAGGCGGGCCGGGCGGTCAGCGCGTCGCACACGTCGACGAGCCGGAGCCGTTCCGCGGTGGAACAGTTCATGGCCTCCGCCCGTGGCCCTCCCCCGGTCGGGCGCAGCGCCCCCTCGTCGATGAAGTCGTGCAGGGTGCCGACGATCGCGATCCGCACGAGGTCGGGCGGACGGTTGCCGGCGTGGGTGAGGTAGCGGTCGATGACCCGCGGACCGTCCGGGTAGTGCGTGATGTCCGCCGCCGGGCCGCCCCAGCACAGGGCGTGCAGGATGCCGCCGGCGCCGAGGAGCAGCTCGTCGTCGATCGTGTCCGGGGCCAGCGCGTCGAGCAGGCCGCCGGTGGTGGCCGCGAGGTGGGCGAGGTACTCGTCCATGATGCTGTTGCGGTACCCGCCGCGCAGCAGCCACGCCTTGATCTCGGGGTCGCCGGTGCCGCGGAGCCGCTCCACGACGTGGATGCGGCCCCAGCCGTCGACCCTCCGCGCCAGGTCGAACACGGCCCGCTCCGGGTCGGGCTGCGTGCGCAGCAGCGCGACGGCGGCGAAGAGGGTCAGGTCGTCCAGCGCGCCGAGCAGCAGCAACAGGTCGCGGTCGCGCCGGTCCCCGCTGGCGCCGAGCAGGACGATGCCGGTGGCGACCTCTCCCCGGCTGGTGCCGTGTTCGGCGAGGCGCAGGGCGAGCTCGCGCACCCGCGCGGTGGGCAGGTCACGGTCGCGGACCTGCGCGACGAGCTCGTCGGCGCTGGACAGCGGTGAGCCGGCGGTCGCCGCGTCGCGCAATCGCCGCAGTGCGGCCGTCGTCGGCTGCTGCCGCACGAGCGTCTCGACGAGGTCCGGCAGGGCGGTCGGCTGCCTGCTCGGGGCCATGTGCTGGGTGCGGATGCCGTCGAGCACGGCGTCGGAGATCAGCGGTGCTGCTGTTCGCGGCCGTTGGTCCGGCAGCGGTGTGCCGCCGTCCGGCCACGGGCCGGGACCGTGCAGGGCCGCGAGGGCTCGTGCGTGTGCGAGGTAGGTGGGGTTCTTGTCGTGCAGGCTCTTGTCGTGCGGGCTCTTGTCGTGCGGGCTCTCGTCCTCGGCCGGTGGCAGGTGCCACCCGTGCGGGCTCATCGAGCCGGGCGGAGGCCGCCCTTCCGGTTGATCATCATGCGGTGATGATGACGTATCGCCGCCCGGCTCGCAATTGTCAGCAGGGGCGGCCGTAGTCGTATGGCAGTGCCTGCAGCCGCTCGACCGGGATCTCGCCGAGGATGAGGTACTTCTCGACGCCGTCGGGCACGATGTCGTCGGGGTCCATGAGCGCGAAGTACGGGTCGACGCCGCCGTTGGCCGCCATGGACGGGCGCGGGTCCTCGGCGTAGGTGACGAGCGCGCCGGCCTTGTCGGTCATGATCAGGCCGTACTCCTGCATGGCGCGGGCGATCGTGCGAGCGGCCGGGCTGCGCAGCACGCTGACGTCGAACGCCGGGTCGAGCCGGAAGCGTTGGCCCTCGCAGGCGATGTCGGCGCCCTCGGTGTTGCCGTCGTTGCGGGTCGCCGGCCACGAGTCGCAGTCCTTGCGGGTGCGGACGGTCGCGATGTTGACCGCGTGGTCGATCCTGCCCCGGCGCAGCTCGTCGATGCGGATGGTGAACGCGCCCATCGGCAGGCCGGTCGCGGTCGCGCCGAGCGGGTTGGCGAAGATGCCGGGGTTGCGGGAGTAGTGCTCGATCTTCCCGCCCCAGCACGCCGACCAGTGCCCGGCGGCGTCCTTCTCGGCGCGCCAGAAGTCCCAGTACGTGTCGGTCGCCGGCTGGTAGATGGTGACCTGGGCGTCGGTGCCCTTCGACACGATCAGGTCCGCCGGGGTCGGCACGGCGGCGAGACTGTCCGCGATGACGGGCGCCAGCTCCGGCAGGTTGAGACAGTCCGAAAACGTCCACCGCTGCGTCGGGGTGTCCCGGCCGACGGTGAAGATCGGGGTGGAGTACTCGTCGGTGTTCACCGCCCACGAGCCGTAGTTGTTCACCTTGTCGAGGCGGATGTTCTCCACGACGGCGGCGGAGTTGGCCGCGAGCGGCACGTGCCGCGGCAGCTTGGTGTTCCAGGGACCCTGCCGCGAGAACCCGTTGGCCGGCCGGGCGTGCGCGTGCGCCGGCTCGGCCATGACCACCGCCGCCGGCACGAGCGCCAGCATCACCAGTACCCGTGTGAACATGCCCGGCAGCGTAGAGTGACGCGAGCCCGACGCGGTGTGGTTCGCCACCGTGCAGCGTCGCTACCTGGTGACGCCGGGTGAAACTTACAACCGGGTCTCCAGCCAGGCGAGCGCACCGCGGCCGAGGCGGAGTTTGGCCTCGGTGATCGGCGTACGGCCGGCCGCCAGCCCACCGGCGAGCAGGAAACCCGCGTGGGCGGCCAGGACCCCGGTGACGGCGCCGCCGGTGGGCACGTACGGCTCCGGGTCGACACCGTCGGCGGCGACGCTGGAGATGACGGCGCCGCCGGTGGGCACGTACGGCTCCGGATCGACACCGTCGGCAGCGACGCTGGACAGGAACGCGACCAGGTCGATGACCGGCGAGCCGAGTCGGGCGTGCGGCCAGTCGACGAACACCACCCGCGCCGCGGTCAGCAGGATGTTGTGGGGGTACAGGTCGCCGTGCACCAGCGCGTTCCCGCGGGCGGCTTCGATGCCGTCGCGCTCCAGCTCGATGAGGCACGGCAGGTCGTCGGCCGCCCACGGCGCGAGCCGCCGCAGCCCGGCCACGCGGGTCGGATCCGTGGCGAGGTCGGCCCAGCCGCCGAGGCGGGGATGCTCGGCCGGAAGCCTGATGGGCGACGGGATGGCCAGGTTCGCGATGGCCTCCACCACCCGCCGGATGTCGGTGGGCGTCGGGCCCGGAGCGGCACCGTCGACGTCCTCGAAGGTGAGCACGCACCAGCGGCCGTCGTCGTACCCACCCTGCCAACGCGGCGCCGGCACGCTGTCCGGCAGCGCGGCGCCGACCTCCGCCTCGGTCCGGTAGGCGTCGACCTCGTGCGGCCACGTGCCGGCGTCGATCGCCTTCACGAAGCGGCGCTCGCCGTCGGTGCGGGTGAGCCGCGAGGCGAAGCCGGGCGAGAAGCCGCCCGGGCAGCTCTCCGCACGGGCGACGGGTCCGCCGATGACCTCCTCGACGGCCCGGCGAACTTCGGCGGGCAGGTCCTGCCACGTGGGTCTCATGCCGCGCGATCCTCTCAGGGTTGCCAATGCGTGCGTTTCGCACGTAATATCTGTGCGATGCACACGGATTTTGGTGGTGGGCCGGCACTGTTCCGGCTGGTGCGGTTCTGGTCGCGGCGGTGGGCGGCGGGGATCACCCAGGGCGAAGGCGACGTCGCGCACATCCTGGTCCTGGAGGCGATCGACGCCTCCGGCCGGCCCGCACAGATCGGCGCGGTCGCGGTGGAGCTCGGGCTGGACCGGTCCAACGCCAGCCGGATGCTCGCCGCCTCGGTCGCCGCGGGCCTCGTCACGAAGACGGTGTCGACGCAGGACGCGCGGCGCACCGAACTGGACCTTACCCCGGCCGGCTCGGACCTGCTCGCCGCCGCCCGGGCGTGGCAGGAGCAGACGTTCGCCCGCATGGTCGCGGACTGGCCGGCCCGCGACGCCCGCCGCTTCGCCGAGTACCTCGTCCGACTCGCCACTGCCGAAGGGACCCCACGATGATCGTCCTCAACCACACCGTCGTCCCGGTCGCCGATCGCCACCGAGGTGCGCGGCTGCTGGCCGGGCTGCTCGGCCTCGAAGTGGGCGCACCGGCCGGTCCCTTCGCGCCGGTGCGGGTCAACGACGACCTCACCCTCGACTTCGACGACCGCTCCGGCGCACGACCGGGCCACTACGCGTTCCTCGTCGACGACGGCGTCTTCGACGCGGCGCTCGCGTTCGCCGAACGGTCCGGCCTGTCGTGGGGCTCGGCACCGCGCCTGATCGACCACCAGATCAACCACCTCGGCGGCGGCCGCGGCGTCTACATCCTCGACCCGGACGGCATCGCCTACGAGTTCTTCACCGCCGTGCCGTAACCCACCGTGCCGTCCCCCGTTCCGCCGGTTAGGCGACGGTCACGAGGCCCGTCTCGTACGCGACGATGACCAGCTGCGCGCGGTCCCTCACCTCCAGCTTCGCCAGCAGCCGGCTGACGTGTGTCTTGACGGTGGCGAGGCTCAGATTCAGCTGCCCGGCGATCTCCACATTGGACGATCCCCGCGCGATCAGCGTCAGGACCTCCCGCTCCCGTCCGGTGATCCCGTCCAGCCGCCGGTGCAGCGGCGTCGCCGTCGCGGGCCGCCGCGCGAACTCGCCGATCAGCCGCCGCGTCACCGACGGCGCGAGCAGCCCGTCGCCCGCGGCGACGACCCGGATCGCGGTGAGCAGCTCCGTCGGCGGGGTGTCCTTGAGCAGGAACCCGCTCGCCCCGGCCCGCAACGCCCCGTAGACATACTCGTCGAGGTCGAACGTGGTCAGGATCAGCACCCGCGTGGCAGCCGTCGCCGGGTCCGCGCAGATGCGCCGGGTCGCCTCGATCCCGTCCATCAGCGGCATGCGGACGTCCATCAGCACGACATCGGGCCGATGCGCGCCGGCAAGCGCCACCGCCTCGACGCCGTTGCCCGCCTCGGCAACGGTCGTGCAGTCCTCGCTCAGGTCGACCAGCACCCGGAAGCTGCCCCGCAGCAGCGCTTGGTCATCGGCGATCATCACCCGGATCACACGACCACCCCGCCCCGCCCGCCGTCGCCCGCGACGCCAACCCGGACCCGCGCACCGCGACCGCCGGCCACGGCACCACCGCCCACCCGCACCCGACCGCCCTCGCCCAACG